>NZ_CALUWS010000012.1 GCF_944324525.1 uncultured Desulfovibrio sp. | reverse complement strand
GGAGAGGGGAACCGTTTTTCAAAACGGTTCCCCTGTCCCCCTCACATAAATGATCGCTCGCCTGCGCCTACAGCCCGGCGGGGGCGCCGATGGCGGGGAGGACGGCTTCGAGGGCGGCGCCGGTGCGGAGCAGGCCGGCTTCGGAGAAGGGGAGGCCCATGAGCTGCATGCCGACGGGCAGGCCGGAGTCCGAGCCGAGGCCCACGGGCAGGGAGAGGCCCGGCAGGCCGGCGAGGTTGAGGGACAGGGTATAGGCGTCCATGAGGTACATCTGCAGCGGGTCGTCGTTCTTGTGCCCGAGCTTCCAGGCGGTCACCGGGGAGACGGGGCAGAAGAGGGCGTCGCACTGGCCGAGGGCGGCGTGGTATTCGTCGCGGATGAGGCGGCGGACCTGCGCGGCCTTGCGGTAGTAGGCGTCATAGTAGCCGGAGGAGAGCACGTAGGTGCCCAGCATGATGCGGCGCTTGACTTCCTGCCCGAAGCCTTCGCTGCGGGAGCGGAAGTAGAGTTCTTCCAGATTTTCCACGTTCTCGGCGCGGCGTCCGTAGCGCACGCCGTCGAAGCGGGCGAGGTTGGACGAGGCTTCGGCCATGGCGATGATGTAGTAGGTGGCGATGGCCGCGTGGGTGTGGGGCAGGCTCACGTCCACGATGTCGGCCCCGGCGGCGCGGGCGGCCTCTATGGCCTTGTTGCAGGCCTCACGGACTTCGGGCGCGAGGCCGTCGCCGTAGAATTCGCGGGGCAGGCCGAGGCGCACGCCGTCGAGGCTGGCGGAGCTTTTGCCGTTACGGGCGGCGTCCACGTAGTCGTCGAGGGGCGCGGGCGCGCAGGTGGTGTCTCGTTCGTCGTAGCCGGCGATGACGGAGAGGACGCGGGCGCAGTCTTCCACACTGCGGGCCAGGGGGCCTACCTGATCCAGAGAAGAGCCGTAGGCGATGAGGCCGTAGCGGGAGACGCGGCCGTAGGTGGGCTTGAGGCCCACGCAGCCGCAGAGGGCGGCGGGCTGACGGATGGAGCCGCCGGTATCCGAACCGAGGGAGGCGAAGCACTGGCCCGCGGCCACGGAGGCGGCGGAACCGCCGCTGGAGCCGCCGGGCACGCGCTGGGGATCCCAGGGGTTGCGGCTGGCCTTGTAGGCGGAGTTCTCGGTACCGGACCCCATGGCGAACTCGTCCAGATTGTTCTTGCCGAGGATGACGGCCCCGGCTTCCTTGAGGCGTTCCACCACGAAGGCGTCATAGATGGGGGTGAAGCCTTCCAGGATACGGGAACCGGCGGTGGTGGGCATGCCTTCGGTGGAGAGGGCGTCCTTGACGGTAACGGGGATGCCCCAGAGGGGCTTGGACGTATCCGGGCCCTGAGCATCCAACGCGCGGGCGCGGGCCAGGGCTTTTTCGGCATCGACATGGAGCAGGGCGTCCACCACCGGCTCCGTGGCGGCGATGCGGTCAAGACAGGCCTGGGTGGCCTGTTCGGCGGTCATGCGTCGGGAATGCAGGGCGTCCAGGGCGTCGCCCAGACTGAGGGTGTGGAAATCGGTCATGGGGGTCTCCGTCGGACTAGACGATGCGCGGCACGACAAAATATTCCCCGTCGCCATGCGGGGCGTTGGCAAGGACGGCTTCACGGCTGCGGAGGTGGCGGGCCTCGTCTTCGCGAAGAGCGCCTTCATGCTGTACCGGGCTGTAAAGCGGCTCGATGCCGGTGGTATCCACTTCGGCAAGCACATCCATATAGGCCAGGATGTCGCCGAACTGACGGGCAAAGAGGGCCTGCTCATCCGGGGAGACATGCAGGCGCGAGAGCGTGGCCATGTGGGCCACGTCAGCCTGCGAGATGGTTTTTTCGGACATGTGGTTTCCTTTGAGCTTGAAAAGGCCGGACGCGGCGGGGCCGCGTCCGGCGGAAGGACAGGAGTTAGTTGGCCGATCCGGGCAGCCGCAGTTTGTAAGAGGGGATCGGCGTGGTGCCGATGACCGGCTGCCGGGCCGGCTGTCCGGCGGGTTGCACGGCGGGCTGGGCGACGGGCTGGCCGTTGGCGTCCAGCTGCACCGGCTGTCCGGGCATGCCGGCTTGTACACCGGGCTGCGTGCCGGGCACAAGGGGGTTGCCCTGAGCGTCCACACTGGGCAGGCCCTGCATGCGCAGGGCGGCGCGTTCGAGGATGGCCTGACGGGCGGCCTTGTATTCGTCCAGCGAGAGCGGCTTCATGCCGTTGGCGGCGGGCTGGAAGAGGTAGAGCTGCTGATGGGCGATGCCGTTGCCGTCCCACTTGATGGGGGCCATGCCCCAGACCATGCGCAGCCGGGCGCAGGCGGCGGTGACGTCCGGGCTGGGGGGACGCTTGGCAAAGCCGAGCTGCACGGTGAAGCGGGCGAAGTCATAGCCCAGCGCGGTCCAGAAGTCATGCCCCGCGCCCTGCAGGGCCTTGGGGGCCCGGGCCTGGTTCCAGGCGCCGGGGAAGACGGCAAGCGCGAAGCGCTCCGTATTGACAACGCTTTTGCCGGAAAGGCCCTGCTCCCAGAGCGTGGTCCCCATGAGCACGAGCCGGTCCTCGCCGTTGTAGGCGAGGGCGGTGGTCAGCATGGGCATATTGCGCCAGGAGTCCGGCAGGAAGAGGGCTTCAAAGGCCGTCTGCGGGATGGGGGTGGCGCTGCTGCCGTCCTGGCTCTGGGTGGGGTTGATGAGCGGCGCGACGGCATTGACCCAGGAGTTGGGATTGGCGGCGTCATAGGAGGCCTTTTGCAGGCTGAGGCCGCGCTTGGCAAGCGTCTGTTCCATGAGCCCGGTCATGCGCAGGGCGAAGGCGTCGCTGGGGTGGAAGGCCCCGAAGGTGGAGATGCCCATGCCGTCGGTGGCAAAGGTCAGCAGGGCATCGATCTGGTCCTGCGGACTGGGAAAGAAGCGCCAGGCCTGCACGCCTTCCTCCCCGTCATCCAGGGCGGGCATGAAGGTGAAGAAGGCGCGCTTTTGCAGAGCGCCCGCCTCTCTGGCCTTGGCATAGACCGGGGCCTGCAGGGGGCCGCCCACCACGGCGCAGCTTTCAGGCAGGGCATCCAGCTTGACCAGCCAGTCGGCGGCGCTGGTATTGAGCTGTTCCAGGCGGGCGTCGATACCGTTGGTCTTCATTTCCTGCGCAGCAACGGTCGCGCCGCGGCGGATCTTGTTGGAGATGCCCGCATAAGGGCCGCTCGAGGGCAGGGCCAGCACGATGCAGGGGCCTTGCTTGACGGCAGGCTTGGGCTCTTCCTTGCTGCTCGTGGAGGAGAATTTGCACCCGCTCAGGGCAAGACAGAGGAGGAGGAGAAATCCGGCAGAGGAGAAGGGGCGCGGCAAAGTCATGTAACACCAATCCCAGCGTTAGAAGAAGGGCGAACGACCGCCATTCGCGGCGGGTTCGCCGGTCATGCGACGGGCGATCATCAGCAAAGGATGCCGCCCGCCGTCGTTCCTATCATGTGGTTACGGCCGGTGGGCCGGTCTGTCAGGGCGTGGATCAGGGCGCGAATCGGGATGTGCGGCCGGCGGCGGGCCCGGTCTGTGGTCCGGGCGGAGATCAGGCCTGTGGTCCGGCGGCGGGCGATGCCCCGGAGGGGGCGGTGGGCGGTGCCGCGAATCGTAATCGTGGTAAGAACCGTTCACGCAGCCGTTTGCCAGCAGAACAGCCGACATGAGCAGCGAAAAAAGCAGGATTCTTTTCATGTTCCCTCCCGCGGAACAGTTGTTCCCGTTCAGAATAATACAGGGCGCAGCATGAGGCAAGCCTTGCCGGACGCGCGGACGGCGCGGGCAGGGCGGGAAGGGAGGCGGCTGGACAGACGCAAAAAGGCGGGCCGAAGCCCGCCTTTGGCACAGACGCTGACGCTCATGCGTCGGGAGGTTTACTTTTTCACTTCCGTGTAGTCGGCATCGACGACATCGTCGCCGCCATTGGCCGAGCCGCCGGCATTGCCGCCGCAGGAACCGCCGGCGCAGCCGCCGTCCCCGGGCTGACCGCCCTGCTGCTGATAGAGCTGTTCGGCCAGCTTGTGCGAGGTCTTGGCCAGCTCTTCGGTGGCCGCCTTGATGGCCGCGGCGTCATCGCCTTCCATGAGCTTGCGCAGGCTGGCGATCTTGCCTTCCAGATCGGCCTTGAGGGAGGCATCCGCCTTGTCGCCAAGGTCGTTGAGGCTCTTTTCCGTGCTGTAGATCAGCGTATCGGCATGGTTGCGGGCCTCGATGACTTCCTGCTTCTTCTTGTCCTCGCTGGCGTGGGCCTCGGCCTCGCGCACCAGGCGCTGGATGTCTTCTTCCGAGAGGCCGGAGGAGGACTGGATCTTGATGGACTGCTCCTTGCCGGTGCCCATGTCCTTGGCCGACACGTTGACGATGCCGTTGGCGTCGATGTCGAAGCTGACCTCGATCTGCGGCACGCCGCGCGGCGCCGGCGGGATGCCCGTCAGGTCGAAGCGGGCCAGGGTCATGTTGTCGGCGGCCATGGGCCGCTCGCCCTGCAGCACGTGGATGGACACCGAGGGCTGGTTGTCCGCCGCCGTGGTGAAGACGTTGCTCTTGCGGGTCGGGATGGTCGTGTTGCGGTCGATGAGCTTGGTGAACACGCCGCCCATGGTCTCGATGCCGAGGGAGAGCGGGGTCACGTCGAGCAGCAGCACGTCCTTCACGTCGCCGGTCAGGATGCCGCCCTGGATGGCGGCGCCCATGGCCACCACTTCGTCCGGGTTCACGGAGCGGTTGGGGTCCTTGCCGAAGAACTCGCCCACCACCTTCTGCACCAGCGGCATACGGGTCATGCCGCCCACGAGGATGACCTCATCGATCTGGCTGGCGGACAGGCCGGCGTCGGCCAGCGCCTTCTTGCAGGGCTCGATGGTGCGATCCACAAGGTCGCTGACCATGGCTTCCAGCTTGGCGCGGGAGAGCTTGACCAGCAGATGCTTGGGGCCGTTCTGGTCGGCGGTGATGAAGGGCAGGTTCACTTCCGCTTCCATGGACGTGGAAAGCTCCTTCTTGGCCTTTTCGGCGGATTCCTTCAGGCGCTGCAGGGCCATGCTGTCCTTGGAGAGGTCGATGCCGTTCTCCTTCTTGAACTCTTCCACGAGGAAGTTGATGATGCGCTGGTCGAAGTCTTCGCCGCCAAGGAAGGTGTCGCCGTTGGTGGCGCGCACTTCCACCACATTGTCGCCCACTTCCAGGATGGAGATATCGAAGGTGCCGCCGCCAAGGTCGAAGACCGCGATCTTTTCGTTGGCCTTTTTATCGAAGCCGTAGGCAAGGGAAGCGGCCGTGGGTTCGTTGATGATGCGCTTCACTTCCAGACCGGCGATGCGGCCGGCGTCCTTGGTGGCCTGACGCTGGGCGTCGTTGAAGTAGGCCGGAACCGTGATGACGGCTTCGCTCACCTTTTCGCCGAGGTAGGCTTCCGCATCGGCCTTGAGCTTGGCCAGGATCATGGCCGAGATTTCGGGGGCCGTGTAGGTGCGGCCGTCCACTTCCACGCCGGCGTCGTCATTGGCGGCCTTGGTGATGGTGTAGGGCGAATGCTCCTTCCAGCGATCCACTTCGGGAGAGGCGTATTTGCGGCCCATGAGGCGCTTGATGGCAAAGATGGTGCGCTTGGGGTTGGTGACGGACTGGCGCTTGGCGATCTCGCCCACCAGCCGTTCCTTGTCGGTGAAGGCAACGACGGAGGGCGTGGTGCGGCCGCCTTCCGGATTGGTGATGCACTTGGGATCCTTGCCTTCCATGACGTAGATGCAGGAATTGGTGGTCCCAAGGTCGATACCGATAATCTTGGACATATCTGAATCCTCCCAGCGGAAATAACTCATAGCGGGACCGGGGGCGATGCCGCATCCGGTCGTGAGGCAAAGGTAAGTCTTTCCTGACCGTCGTCCAGAGGTCGGAAAGATTTTTTTTGAAAATTCTGTTCGTGCGTTGACCTTGCCGAAGGATGGGCGTAGTGAAATATTGAACAAAGCCCCCGTAGGGTACGGGGATGTTGCACCTGTTTTCATCCAAGGGAGGAGCTATGGATTTCAGCAGAAGGCAACTCATGATGGGGCTTGGCGGCCTGGCGGCCGGGACGGCGTTTTCGGGCATGGCGGCAACGGCCGTGGCGGCGTCGGAAAAGATGAAGCGCTTTGCGCAAGCCGGCGGCGACTTCAGCTGGACGCCGCACAAGCTGGACCCGAAAGAATGCGCCGCCGTGGCCTATGACGGCTACTGGCACAAGGGGTACGCCTGTGGGTATGGTTCGTTCTACAGCATCGTGGGGCTGCTGGCCGAAAAATACGGCGCGCCGTACAGCCAGTTCCCCTTCTCCATGCTGGAGGCCAACAAGGGCGGCATCTCCGACTGGGGCACCATCTGCGGCGCGCTGTACGGCGCGGCGGCGGCCTTTGCCCTGTTCTGGGGACGTGACGAACGCACCCCGATGGTCAATGAGCTTTATCGCTGGTACGAGACCACCAAGCTGCCCATTTACCAGCCCGGCGACGCGGCCAAGGGCGTGAAGGGCGAGCTGCCGCAAAGCGCCTCCCAGTCCGTGCTTTGCCACATCTCCGTCTCCAAGTGGTGTTATGCCAACAAGATCGAGGCCACCAGCAAGAAGCGCAACGAACGTTGCGGACGTCTCACGGCCGACGTGGCCGGCAAGGCCGCCGAGATCTTCAACGCCAAGATCGATCAGGGCAAGAACTTCAAGGGGACCTTCGCCAAGCAGGACGCCGTGGAGACCTGCGGTTCCTGTCACCAGACCAAGGGCAACGAAGCCAACTGGGCCAAGGGCGTCATGGACTGCACCCCCTGCCACAACGGCAGCAAGGCCCTGGCCGACAAGTTCAAGGATCATCCGTAAGCGGGAGGGCGCGAGCCGCCCCGTATCGGGAGCTGAAGAAAACGGCGACATCCGTGAAGGATGCCGCCGTTTGAGTATTTTGCCTGTGAAAAAGTAAAACGCAAGGCGGCGACATTGCGCCGCCTCGTCCAAACCAAACGGGAAGACCGCGATCTTTCCGCGAAACGCCAGCCGTATGGTTCGCAACGGGAAGCGTTCCAAACGGAAAATGCGCGACTGTTTCCTTGCGATGGTTTTTCGGCGTCGGCTTTGGGCGCGGCTTGCCGCGTGCCCTTTTCCCAAGAAAAAAACCGCCCCGAAGGGCGGTCGTGTTGCGGAAAGGACAGCTTGCGGCCTCAACGGCGCAGGCTGGTGAGCTCGGAAGCGGCCTGTTCCGCTTCGCGGGCCACATGAACGCGGATGCCTTCCAGCACGCTCTGGATGGTATGGGCCTGCTCGGCCAGCATTTCCACGGTGCCGCTGGCGGTGATCATGCTCTCCGAGATGGTGCCGCCAAGGACATTGACTTCGGAAATGGCGCGGGCGATCTCTTCCGAGGCGGCGGACTGCTGCGTGGCCGCGGCGGCGATGGCCTGCACCTGACGGCTGGAGTCGCCAGCCAGCGACTGGATCTGCGCCAGGGCCTGCCCGGAGGTCTGCGCCATCTCCGCCACCTTTTCGATGTCGCCCACGGCGGCCTCCACCGTATCGGTATTGCGGCGGGTCCCGGCCTGCACGGCGCCGATGGAATCTTCCACTTCCTTGGTGGCGCTCATGGTCTTTTCTGCCAGCTTGCGCACCTCGTCAGCCACTACGGCGAAGCCGCGGCCGGCTTCCCCGGCGCGGGCCGCCTCGATGGCGGCGTTGAGGGCCAGCAGGTTGGTCTGATCCGCGATGTCGCGGATGATGGTCAGCACGGCGCCGATGGCCCGGGCCTGCCCGTCAAGGTGTTCCATATCGTCCTTGATGCTCATGGAGCGCTGCTGGACGTTCTTCATGCCGTTGACGGTATTGTTCATGATCTCCATGCCGTGGTTGGCTTCCTTCTGCACGGAATCCGAGGCCTGGGCCGCATCTTCGGCATTCTTGGCCACTTCCAGCACGGTGGAGTTCATTTCCTCCATGGCGGCGGACGTTTCCGCAAGGCGTGCCGAGGCGTGCTCCGCATCCTGCCGTACCTTGTTGACCTCATTGGAAAGCGTGCTGGTCATGGCATTGAGCTTATCCACCACATCCTTGAGCTGTTCGACGGTATCCATGCGCGCCTTGCGGGAGGAGATGCCCGCTTCCCGCTTGAGGCTGAGTTCTTCGGTCACGTCCTGGCTCAGTTCCACATGGCCGATGTTCTCCCCGGCGCGGTTCTTGAGGAATTCAAGATGGACGCGCATGGCATGGCCGTTGCTCAGGACATTGAGACACTCGTGCTCGCCCCGGCGCAGGCGTTCGATGCCGCAGTTGGGCGTATTGCAGGTGGAGCCGTTCTTGGCCGAGCAGTGCTGGCCCAGCACCTGCTGCATGTCCGTTTTCTGCATGGAACGCAGCGCGGCGGTATTGCAGAAGGTCCAGCGCATGTCCATATCCGTTACGGAAATGCCGTAGGGGACCGTATTGAGGATGCTCTCGTACCAGTAGGCCCGTTCTTCACGCTTGCGGACGTACTCGCGAATGGCGGCGGACAGGGAGTCCTCCTCGCGCGGGCTCAGATCCAGATCTTCGGGGGCCTCATTGGCCTGCCGGATAAGCTCCCAGGCCGCACTGACCGGCGCCAGCAGGCGGTGGATGAGGAACGCGCCCGCAAGAAGCAGGACAAGTGCCGTGGCCAGACCCGCCAGAGGCGAGGCCGCGGCCAGCGATACTCCCGCCGTCAGGGCAAGGGCGATGAAAAGCAGGGCGGTCAGCTTGATACTCAGGGCTTGCATGCTACGCCTCCGGAAAGCACGGGGGATACGGGACGGTAAGACTTATCGGCAGGTTGTGCGCATTATTTAGAGGAGGTGCCGCCCCCTTCCAGCGTTTTTGCGCGCGAAGGGAAAGCTGTTGTCGGAGAAAGGGCCTTGTCCGGGGCGGAAGGCGGAATGCCGGAAGGGGCACTCCGTGCCTCCCGTACCGGATGCAGGGCCTGCGGCTCAAAGGTTCTGGCGGTACTGCAGGGACTGGCGGAGGGTCTCTTTGTCCATGTACTTGACTTCCGCGCCAAGCGGGATGCCCTGCGCCAGACGGGATACCTTGACGCCGGGAAAGCGTTGCCGCACCAGCCCCTTGATGAAGGAGGCCGTATTTTCGGCCTCCAGGGTTGCGCCCAGGGCCAGGATGAGTTCGGCGATCTCCCCTTCCTCCAGACGGCGGACGAGCCGTTCCAGATCGAGGCTTTCCGAGTCAACCTTTTCCAGCGGGGCCAGCAGGCCGCCGAGGATCATGTACTGCCCGTGGTAGAAGCCGCCCTCGTCAAGGGCCAGCATGCTGTCCCACTCCGCGACGAGGCAGAGGGTGTCCCGCTGGCGGGCGGGGTCGCCGCAGATGGCGCAGGGATCCGTGCCCGAAAGACCGCCGCAACGGGAGCAGAGATGCAGCCTGTCGCGCAGGTCATGCACATTGCGCCCGAGGCGGCGGGTCTCGGCTTCCGGCCACTTGAGCAGGGTCATGGCCACGCGCATGGCGGATTTGGGGCCAAGTCCCGGCAGGCGCGAGAGCTGTTCCACCAGCTCACGCAGCGGTTCCGGTATGCGTGCGGACATGGGCTAGAAGATGCCCGGCAGCTTGATGCCGCCGGAAATGGCGCTCATTTCGCGTTCCAGCGTTTCGCGGGCGATGCGGCCGGCCTCGTTGACCGCGGCCAGGATGAGATCCTGGAGCATCTCCACGTCGCCGCCTTCCAGGGCTTTGGGATCGATGGCGATGCTGCGCAGCTCCTGCTTGCCGCTGACCACGGCCTTGACCATGCCGCCGCCGCTGCTGGCTTCATAGCTGCGTTCGGCCGCTTCCTGCTGGAGCTTGGCGAGCTTGTTCTGCATGACCTGCGCCTGGCGCAGAATGTCGTTCATGTTGCGCATGGAGTTCTCCTTATGCTTCGGTACAGTGTTTTATGGTTGCGTTGAGCAGCGAGAGACAGTCCTGCATCTCCGGCCGCTGCCGAAATTCCTCGATGAGATCGGCCTCGCTGCGGGGCGGGCGGGGCGGGACGAGCTCCAGCGCCGGCGTCCCCGCGCCGTAGCGGGCCAGCGCCGCCAGGATGTCCGCCCGGTGTTTTTCCGCCTGGGCGAGGATCTGGCCCGCACTGGGATAGAGGCGCAGGCAGCCGGGCGTCCACTCGGCCCGCATCTGCCGCAGCAGGTAGGGCGGCGGGGAGGGGCGTCCCTCGGCCTGTTCCGTCCGGCAGTATTCGCAGAAGGCCGCCCAGTCGGGCGGCGTCTCGGGCCTGGCCGCCCCCCCTTCTCCGGCGGCGGGGACCGCTGTTGCCGCTTCGGCGGAGGGCGCTTCTTCCTGCCGGCGGACGGTCGTCCCCGTGGCGGCGGACGCCGTTTCGGCGGCGGGGCGCGCGACAACAGCGGGACGTGCCGTCAGCGCCTCAGGCGGCGCGGGCAGGTCTCCGGCCGGGGCGGGGTCGTCGCTTTCCGCATCCTCGTCATCGGCGGGCGCGGCGGCATCCGTCCGTCCGGCGCGCGGGGCTCCCGTCCCTGTCTGACGGAGGGGGCTGCCGCCTTCCCTGCGGGCGGCCTGCGCCGGCGGCACGCCGGCGGTCTGTTGTGCCGGGATCATGCCCGCGGGCTGGACGGGCGGCGGGCTTGCGCCGTTGTCCGTCACGGGGAGCGCGGCGGCCCCGGGCAGATGTTCCAGCGGCAGCAGCTGCGGCAGCAGGGCCAGATTGAGCAACAGCAGCTCCAGCGCCGCGGCCGGTTCGGGATTCTGCACGATGCCGCGCTGGGCGTCCAGCGTCATTTGCCAGGCGGCATGCAGGTGCGTGGCCGAGAAGCGCGGGGCGAGGCCCTGCCAGCAGGCGGCCTCGTCGCGGGTGAGGCCCAGATGGGGCAGCATGGCCGTCCCGGCCTGCCGCAAGAGGAAGAGCGTACGCAGATGCCCGGCCAGCTCGCGTACGAAAAAGCCGATGTCCACGCCTTGAGCGGCGATGCGGCGGGAAAGCTCCGCCACGCCGGCGCAGTCCCGCCCGGCAAGGGCCTCGAACAGGCTGACGAAAAGCTCCTGTCCGGCCAGGCCCAGCACCTCGCGGGTCACGCCGGCCGTGAGGCCGTCCCCGCCGAGGGCCAGCGCCTGATCGAGCAGGGACATGCTGTCGCGCACGCTGCCCGCCGCCCGGCGGGCGATGAGGCGCACGGCGGCCTCCTCATAGGTCAGGCCCTCCCTGTCCAGCACGTCGCACAGATGCGCGTGCAGCGCATCCTCGCTCAGATGGCGGAAAACGAAATGCTGACAGCGGCTGACGATGGTGATGGGGAACTTGTGGACTTCCGTCGTCGCGAAAATGAAGACCACCCGGCTCGGCGGCTCCTCCAGCGTCTTGAGCAGGGCGTTGAAGGCATTGCGCGAGAGCATGTGCGCCTCGTCGATGATGAAGACCTTGTAGCGGCCTTCCATGGGCGCATAGCCGATGGTCTCGCGCAGGGCGCGGGCATCGTCCACGCTGTTGTTGGACGCGCCGTCGATCTCGGCCACGTCCACATGGCTGCCCTGGGTGATCTTGCGGCACTGGGGGCACTGATTGCAGGGTTCGGGGCCGGGGGCGTGCTCGCAGTTGAGGGCCTTGGCGAAGATGCGGGCGATGGTGGTCTTGCCCACGCCGCGGGTGCCGCTGAGCAGATAGGCGGCCGCCACCTTGTCCTCGGCGGCGGCGCGGGACAGTACGGCCTTGACCGTATCCTGACCGGCGACCTCGGCAAAGGTCTGGGGGCGGTAACGTGCGGCGAGAGAAAGATGCTTCATGCGGCAGGATGGGGGCGCGCCGCTGCGGGCGCGCCCCGGCGGACGGCGAAACTAGATGGTGTAGTGGGTGCTCCAGCCGGCATACTTGGGGTTTTCGCCCTTGACGACGGCAAAGAATTCCTTTTGCAGATGCTTGGTCACCGGGCCGGCCTTGCCCGCGCCGATGACGCGGCGGTCCACCTCGCGGATGGGGGTCAGTTCGGCGGCCGTGCCGGTGAAGAAAGCCTCGTCGGCGATGTAAAGCTCGTCGCGGGTGAACTGCTGTTCTTCCACGCGGTAGCCGAGGTCGCGGGCCACGGTCATCACGGCGTCACGGGTGATGCCGCCGAGGATGGACGTCCACGGCGTGGTCTTGATGAGGCCGTCCCGCACGATGAAGATGTTCTCCCCGCTGGCTTCGGACACGAAACCGTTGGTGTCCAGCATGACGGCTTCGTCATAGCCTTCTTCCTTGGCTTCCACCTTGGCCAGGATGGAGTTCACATAGTTGCCCGCGGCCTTGGCCTTGCTCATGAGCGTGTTGACGTGCATGCGGGCGAAGGAGCTGGTCTTGGCGCGGATGCCCATTTCCAGCGCCTCGGGGCCGAGGTAGGCGCCCCAGGGCCAGACGGCGATGATGGTATGCACGGGATTGCTGCCGGGGTAGACGCCCATCTCCCCTTCGCCCACGAAGGAGAGGGGACGGATGTAGCCTTCACGCAGCTTGTTGGCCTTGAGGGTCTCGACAACGGCTTCGGAGATCTGCTTGGCCGTGTACGGCAGTTCCAGACGAAGGATCTTGGCGGAGTTGATGAGACGGGTGCTGTGCTCGGCCAGACGGAAGACCGAGGAGGTGCCGTCCGCACAGGCGTAAGCGCGGATACCTTCAAAAACGGCGCTGCCGTAATGCAGCGCGTGGGTCAGCACATGTACCTGAGCCTCTTCCCACGGGACCAACTTGCCGTCAAACCAGATAAATTTCGTTTTCTCCATGTGAGTATCCTTCTGTGCCGGTACGGGTTGTCGCGGTCTGGCCGCGCGAGGGAAAAAATTACTGAAAAGCGCGGCATAAGGCAAGGGCCATGCTGGCGGCCGCTTGCCAGAGCCGCCGCCGGAAGCTACAAAAAGAGGGCGCGGCCGCGGGGCCGCCTTCAAGAAAGCATTTTCCGTTTGAGACGCGTTGCGTCCCAAGCCATACGGCTTGGCGTTTCGCGAAAAAAAACGCGGTTTTTCCGCGGAGCCTTACGGGCATCGACAGCAGAGCGCGACCGAAAGGCGGCCGAAGGCCGTGCCTGTTAGGCCGTAAGGCCTTACAGGCATCGACAGCAGAGCGCGACCGAAAGGCGGCCGAAGGCCGTGCCTGTTAGGCCGTAAGGCCTTACAGGCATCGACAGCAGAGCGAGGGGTTTCCCTTCCCCCCAAACAAACAGCGAATAGTGTTAACAGGTCCTGGGGAGAACAGGCATGACCGAATATGTATTGGGCATAGATGCCGGGGGTACGCATACCGATGCCGTCCTGTGCGGGCCGGAAGGTCTGGTGGCGGCGGCCAAGACGGCGACCTGTCATGAGGATCTGCCGTCGTCCGTGGCCGAGGTGCTGCGGCGGCTGCGAGAGGCGGCGGGGCGGGCCTTCGCTCCGGAGAAGATCCGCCGGGTGACGCTGGGGGCCACGCTGGCCGTCAACGCCATCGTGCAGAACAAGGCCGACAGGGTGGGGCTCGCCCTTTCCGCCGGGCCGGGGCTCGCGCCGGAACGCTTCGCCCTCGGGGAGCATGTCTGCGTGGTCCCCGGCGGGCTGGATCATCGGGGGACGGAAGTGACGCCCCTTGCGCCGGAGGCCCTTGCCCGGGCCGCCGCCCGCTGGAAGGAGGAGGGCGTGCGGGCCGTGGCCTGCGTGGGCAAGTTCTCGCCCCGCAATCCCGCGCACGAGAACGCCATGCGGGAGGTGGCCGCCCGTGCCTGCGGCCTGCCCGTGACCTGCGGCCATGCCCTTTCCGGGCAGCTCAATTTCCCGCGTCGCGTCGCCACCGCCTATTACAATGCGGCCGTGGCCCGTCTGCACGCCGCCTTCCTGGATGCCGTGGAGGGCGAGCTTGCCCGGGCGGGCATCAACGCCCCCGTGCGCCTGCTCAAGGCCGACGGCGGGGCCGTCCCGGCGGCGCTGTCGCGCCGGGAGCCGGTGCAGTCCATCCTTTCCGGCCCGGCGGCCAGCGTCATGGGCGTCATGGCCCTTGCGCCCGTGGAGGAGGACGCGTGTTCCCTGCTCATGGACATGGGCGGCACCACCACCGACCTGGCCGTCTTCGTGGACGGATCGCCGGTGGTGGACAGGGACGGCATGTTGCTCGGCGGGCGGCGTACGCTGGTGCGGGCGCTGGCCTCGCTGTCCATCGGCGTGGGCGGGGATTCGCTCCTCAGCCCCGTGGAGGACGGCGTACGGGTGGGGCCGTTGCGCGAAGGCCCGGCCTGCGCCTTCGGCGGCACGCGGCCGACCCTGCTGGACGCGCTCAATGTGCTGGATGCCGACACGCCGGGCTGTCCGCTTTCCGGCGACGCGGCGGCTTCGCGCCGGGCGCTTGAGGCGCTGGCGGCGGCAAGCGGGCGTTCCTGCGCGACGCTGGCGCAACAGGCCGTGGCGGACGCCCTGCGGCAGATCGGCGAGGCCGCGGACAGGCTCTTGCGCGGCTGCAATGAGCGCCCGGTCTACACGCTGGCGGCGCTCAAGGGCATGCGGACGCTGCGCCCCGGCCGCGTCTGGCTGGTGGGCGGCCCGGCGGATCGTCTGCGGCCGCGGCTGGCGCGCTTCCTGGAGCTGCCGGTGGATTGTCCGCCCCATGCGGACGTGGCCAATGCCGTAGGCGCGGCCCTGACCCTGCCCACGGCCACGCTTGAGATTTATGCCGATACCGGGCGCGGCCTGCTGCGGGCGCCCTCCCTTGAACATGAAGAGCGGCTTGCCGCTTCTGCCCGTCTGCCGCAGGTGGAAGCGCGGGCGCTGGAGCTGCTGCGCGGCCATCTGGCGGCCAACGGCGCGGACGAGGCCGTGGACGGGACGGCCCGGCTGGAAGTGCTGGAGGCCGATTCCTTCGCCACGCTGGATGACGGCGGCTACGGCGCGCGGGACATGCGGGTGAGCTGTCAGGTGGTGCCGGGCATCGCCGGCCGTCTGCGGGGCGCGGCGGGGGAGAGCGCGTGGAACTAGTTTTGTACGAGCCGGAGATACCGCCCAATACCGGCAATGTGGCCCGCCTGTGCGCGGCGACGGACACCCCCCTGCATCTCATCGAACCGCTGGGCTTTCGTCTGGAGGACCGCTACCTGCGTCGGGCCGGGCTGGACTACTGGCCCAATGTGCGCCTGAAGGTCTGGCCGGACTGGGAAAGCTGGCTGGCGGCGGCGCGCGAGGCCCGCGGAGGACGTGCGCCCCGCTGCATCATGACCTCGGCCCGGGGCGGGACCCCGCTGCATCATTTCGCCTTTGCGCCGGATGACTGTCTGGTCATGGGGCCGGAGACGCGCGGCCTGCCCGCCGCCCTGCTGGCGAAGGGGGAGGCGGTGCGTATCCCCATGAAGCCCGGCGGCGTGCGCAGCATCAACATGTCCACGGCCGCGGGCATCGTGCTTTATGCCGCGCTGGCCTCCTGCGGCGAGCTGGATGCGCCGGGCTGGTGCTGAGGGCTTGGACGCAGCATCGGACCGCCCGTCCCGAGAGGGTATTTTTCATAACTTTCTGTAAAATAGAACACTATTTCCCGTGAAAGGGTGTTTCGTCCCTCACGCCCCGCGCACGGGCGGCGGGAGTGAGGGAAGATAGGGGCGTTCACGGGGGGAAGAAATTCCTTTTGTCGCGAGCGGCGACCCGGCGGGCGGCCGCGGGCCGTGTCCGTCTGGTCGCAGGAACCTTGCGGACAGCGGAGCGAAGGGCTTTCTTCCGCAAAAAAACGTAAAGGGTCCCGGAGCCTGGGCTCGGGAAGATCTTTCACGAAGTGGGGAGGCGGCGATGCTGGCTATTGCGGCGGTCTGTTTTCTGGTGGGCTTCCTGGGAGCCGTCACGGGCGTGGGCGGCGTGCTCATCCCGGTGGTGCTCATGTTCGCGGGAGGGCAGGAGACCCATGTGGCCATGGGCACGGCGCTGGCCTCCCTCTTTCCCCTGAGCCTGCTGGGCGCGGTCATCTATGCCCGCCGGGGCTGGTATCAGCCCCGCACCGCGGTGGTTTTCCTTGTCGGGGGCATCATCGGGGGCATCATCGGCGGATTGCTCAATGCCTATGTGCCGGGGCCGCCGCTGGTCTGTCTGCTGGCCGGCATCATCATCTTTGCGGGACTGGCGGCACTGCGTCCCCACCGGCAGGGACAGGGGAACGCCTTCTGGCTGTCGGCCCGGGGGCTGTTCTGCATCGGGCTGGCCACGGGCCTGACGGCCGGCCTGACCGGGGCGGGGGGGCCGGTGCTCTCCATCCCCTGGATGGTGGCTGTGGGCTATACGCCCTTCTATGCCGTGGGTTCCTCCATGTTCATGCAGCTGGGCACCATCCTCTCCGGCAGCTGGGGCAATGCCTGCTCCGGCTTCATCGACTGGAATATCCTGCCGTGGGTCATGATCATGGAACTGGCAGGCTGTCTCGTGGGCCTTCAGGTGGCCAAGCGCATCTCTTCCGAGCTGGCCCGCAAGGCCATCGGCGTGCTCTGCACGGGACTGGGGGTATTTTTGTTGCTGCGTCAGATCCTGGAGTTTTAGATGAATATCGCCTCCCTCTTCATCCGCCGCCCGGTGGCCACGGTGCTCGTCATGCTGGGCCTGCTCTTTTTCGGCGCCGCGGGCTACGTCAACCTGCCGGTGAACCAGCTGCCCAACGTGGACTTTCCCACCATCCAGGTATCCGCCGACCTGTCCGGCGCGGACCCTGAGACCATGGCCGCCTCGGTGGCCACGCCGCTGGAAAAGGAATTCTTCACCATCGCGGGCATCGACTCCATCACCTCGGTCAATGCCACGGGGCGCACGCGCATCACCATCCAGTTCGCGCTGGACCGGGACATCGACGCCGCGGCCCTGGACGTGCAGGCGGCCATCGGCCTTGCCCGGCGGCGGCTGCCCACCAACATGACCAATGACCCCAGCTTCCGCAAGGTCAATCCCGCCGACCTGCCCATTCTCTACCTGCGCGTCAGTTCGCCGACCCTGCCGCTCTACCAGCTCAACGAATACGCCGATACGCTCATCGGCCAGCGGCTTTCCATGGTCAAGGGCGTGGCGCAGGTGGTCATCTACGGACAGAAGAAGTACGCCGTGCGCGTGCAGCTCGACCCGGACGCCCTGGCCACGCGCGGCCTCGGCATCGACGAGGTGTCCGAAGCCATCATGGCCGCCAACAGCAAGTTGCCCACGGGATCGCTGGACGGGGCGCGGCGTTCGCAGTCCATCAAGGCTTCCGGTCAGCTGGAGGACGCGCGGGCCTTCCGGGACGTCGTCGTGGCCTATCGGGACGGCGCGCCGGTGCGCCTGCGCGACATCGGCCGGGTCATCGACAGCGTGGAGCAGGACAAGCAGCTCTCCTGGAGCAATGACGGCGCGCCCTGCATCACCCTGGCCGTGGAGCGCCAGCCCGGGGCCAACACCGTGGAAGTGGTGGACGCCATCCGCGCGCTTTTGCCCGAACTGCGGCGGCAGGTGCCGCCCTCGGTGGGCGTGGACATCTTTTATGACCGCTCCGAGACCATCCGCGAATCCGTGGCCGAGGTGAAGTTCACCCTTGTGCTGACGGTCTTTCTGGTGGTGCTGGTCATCTTCCTCTTCCTGCGCAACCTGCCGGCCACCGTCATCCCCAGCCTGGCCCTGCCCATGTCGGTCATCTCCACCTTCGCCGTCATGTACGGCATGGGCTTCAGCCTGGACAACCTTTCGCTCATGGCGCTGACGCTGGCCGTGGGCTTCGTGGTGGACGACGCCATCGTCATGCTGGAGAACATCGTCCGCCATCAGGAGATGGGCAAGGATCCGCTCACCGCGGCCCATGACGGCTCGCGGGAGATCGGCTTCACCATCATCTCCATGACCATCTCTCTGGCCGCGGTCTTCATCCCCGTGCTCTTCATGGGCGGCGTGGTGGGGCGGCTCTTCTACGAGTTCGCGGTGGTCATCATCACGGCCATCCTCTTTTCCGGCGTGGTCTCGCTGTCGCTTACGCCCATGCTCTGCGCCTACTTCCTGCGGGCCCAGCCCCAGCACCGCGCAGGCTACGAGGGCATGTACGGCCGCATGGAACGGGCCTTCGACTGGCTGGCGAACAAGTACGCCGCCTCGCTGGACGTGGTGCTGCGGCACCGGCGGCTGACCCTGCTGGGCTCCCTGCTGCTCCTGCTGGCCACGGCCTGGCTGGGGGCGGTCATCCCCAAGGGCTTCCTGCCCACCGAGGACATGGGCTTCATGAGCGCCACCACCGAGGCCGAGCAGGGCATTTCCTTCCAGGGCATGGTGGAGGCGCAGCATTCGCTCGATGAGCTCCTGCGCAATGACCCGGAAGTGGAGAGCTTCAACTCCGTGGTGGGCATCGTGGGCAGCAGCCAGAGCATGAGCAACGGTAACCTCATGATCCGCCTCAAGCCCTACAACGAGCGCGAAGGCATCAACGAGGTGGCCGAACGCCTGCGCCGTACGCTCAATACCTCGCCCGCCCTGCGGGTCTTCCTGCGGGTGCCGCCGTCCATCAACATCGGCGGCCGTTCCTCCAAGGCGCTGTATCAGTACACGCTCTCCGGCCCCAACATGGAAGAGCTCTTCGACTGCGCGCAAAAGGTCGAGCAGGCCCTGCGGCGCGTGCCCGAGATCCAGGACGTCAACAGCGACCTGCAGCTGCGCAATCCCGAGCTGCGCGTGCAGATCGACCGCAACCGGGCCGCCGCCCTCGGCGTGAGCGCCGGGCAGATCGAGCTGGCCCTGCAGTCGGCCTTCGGCTCGCGGGAGATCTCCACCATCTACGCGCCGAGCAACGACTACACGGTCTTCGTGGAGTTGCTCAAGTCCTTCCAGCAGTCGTCGGATGCGCTCTCCCGCCTCTATGTGCGTTCCAGTCAGGGGGACCTCGTGCCGCTCTCCACCGTGGCGAGCGTGAAGCCCGGCGTGGGCCCCATCTCCGTCAGCCATTCCGGCCAGTTCCCGGCCGTGACCATCTCCTACAACCTGCGTCCCGGCGTGGCCCTCAGCGAAGGCGTGGCCGCCGTGGAGCGCGCGAGTCTGCCGCTCCTGCCCGATTCGGTCAGCGCCGAGTCCCAGGGCACGGCCCAGGCCTTTCAGGATTCGCTCTCCGGCATGGGCTGGCTGCTCCTGCTGGCCATCGTGGTCATCTACCTTGTGCTGGGCATCCTCTATGAAAGCTTCATCCATCCGCTGACCATCCTCTCCGGTCTGCCCTCGGCGGGCTTCGGGGCGCTGCTCACGCTCTGGATCTTCGGGCAGCCGCTGGACCTCTACGGCTTTGTGGGCGTCATCATGCTCCTGGGCATCGTCAAGAAGAACGCCATCATGATGCTGGACTTCGCGCTGGAGGCCCAGCGCCATGACCCGAACTGCACCCCCCTGCAGGCCATCACGCAGGGCTGCCATGTGCGCTTCCGTCCCATCATGATGACGACCATGGCCGCCCTCATGGGCGCGGTGCCGCTGGCCGTCGGCATGGGCATGGGCGCGGACGCCCGCCGTCCCCTCGGTCTGGCCGTGGTGGGCGGGCTCTGCTTCTCCCAGCTGGTGACGCTCTACATCACGCCCGTCTACTATTATTATATGGAAAAGTTCTCGCAGTGGCTGGGACGCCGCTACGGCGGCCGTTTCCATCAGCAGCCCGAAGAGGTCCCCCATGCCTGAGTGCCGCCGTTGCGGGCAGTGCTGCCGTCTCGGCGGCCCCACCCTCATGCGCGGGGATGCGGACAGGCTGCTCGACGGGAGCCTGCCCCTGTCCGCTCTTGTCTGTCTGCGGCGCGGCGAATGGGCCCGTCATGACGGCAGCCGGGGCACGACGGCTGACGCCGCTCCGCGTGGCGACAATCTGGCTCCGCTGGCCCGCGAGATGCTCAAGCTCGCCGGAGCGGGCGCCGGCCCTCATCCCTGGCAATGCCCATACCTGCGGGAGACCGCCGGACAAGCCGCCTGCGCCATCCACGAGAGCCGCCCCCTGCAATGCCGCGCGCTCTTCTGCGAGGCCCCGCAGGCGGTAGAAGACTTGCTGGCGGGCGGGGATTTCCTTTCTCGGGCGGAACTCTTTGCCCGGCTGGCCCCCGTGGAGCCCCGCGCCTCCCTCTGGCGGGAACTGGCCGAAGCCCATGAGGAAGCCTGTCCGGCAGGCGGTTATTTCCGCCTCTGGCAGGACTTGGCGGCAACGCCGAACGTGGCGGCCGTCCGCCGGGAACTTGCCGAGCTGGAACGCTACGACGAGGCCTTTCGCCAGCTCTGCATCGAGCGCGGCGCTCTGGAGCCGGAACTGCTGCCGCTGGTGCTGGGTCGCCCCCTGCGCGACCTGTCCCGCCCCGGCGTGTGACGGGGAATGGTTTTGAGACGGGGGGAAGGAAGGGGGCTTTTTTGTAAAAAAGCCCCCTTCCTTCCCCCCGTACCCCCCATCCATCCCGCAAAAAACTTTGTTCGGGAGGATGACAGATCGCTGGCCCGCATAGACCGTTCCCAGACCGATGGTCCCCCGGCAGTGTGATAAAAAACCGGGAAATTAAGTGTTCCGTGCTGTTTTCCCGCCATATCTTTAGGACATTTTCCGTTTGAAACGCGTTGCGTTTCAAACCACACGGCCCGGCGTTTCGCGGAAAAACGCGGTTTTTCCTGACTGTTTTCGCTGTCCGTCAGCCTTTGTGGCGACTCGGAAGAGGGCTGCTTTTTGTCTCAACCCCTTACCGGAGCGATGTCCTCCACAGCATGCGTATTCCATCATCCTGTTTGCCGTCGTAAGCGCGTCATGGCGCGGAGGAGATCGCCGCGCCGGAGGCGCGGAAGCTCCGACGCCGCCCGGACGCTCGTCCCGCGTGAGCGCGGGACAGCGGGAGGGCGACGCCTTATGGCGCGCGGCAGAGAGGAGAGCAGGGGAAGGCTGTCGCCTGTCGGATGTTCGTCAGGGCTGGCTGTCCCAAGGCGGGGTTGGGGGTCGTAGGGGGTAAGGGGCCGCCCAGGCCCCTTATCCCCTGCCCCCCGCCGGGAGGCGACCCCGCCCGGACACCGGGCAGAAGCCGCCATCCAGCGGGGCAAAAACAAAAAAGCCACTTTTCTTTCAGTTGAGCCGCATTTGAGAACACCTGCGAGAAGTTTTTCTCTTACTGTTCTCGCTGGCTGTAAGTCTTTGCGACGACTCGGAAGGGGGCAGCTTTTTGTCCCAACTCCTTATCGGAGCGACGTCCTCCAGCGCATGCGTATTCCATCATCCTGTTTGCCGTCGTAAGCGCGTCATGGCGCGGAGGAGATCGCCGCGCCGGAGGCGCGGAAGCTCCGACGCCGCCCGGACGCTCGTCCCGTGTGAGCGCGGGACAGCGGGAGGGCGATGCCTTATGGCGCGCGGCAGGGAGGAGAGCAGGAGAAGCCTGTCGCTTGCCGGATGTTCGTCAGGGTTGGCTGTCCCAAGGCGGGGTTGGGGGTCGTAGGGGGTAAGGGGCCGCCCAGGCCCCTTATCCCCTGCCGCCCGCCGCGCAGGCGACCCCGCCCGGATACCGGGCTGAAGCCGCCATCCAGCGGGGCAAAAACAAAAAAAGGAAGAGACCCCTTCTCCATCCGCCGGGCTGAAGCCTCTGCCCAGCGGCAAAACAAAAAAAGGGGGGATCGCTCCCCCCAAGAAAACGCCGTGACGGCAACAGAGATCAGAATTCCCAGCCGAAGCTGAGACCGGCATTGACGGCCGTGGCTTCCGGACGGAAAAACTCCCCACCCACATCGACCTGCGTGAAGAAGCTGTTGGCATGCCGCAGGCGCAGACTGCCCTGCAGGAGCAGGGCGTCACGTCCCACCAGTTCGGTGGCGGAATCGAAACGGTAGGGGCCATAGCCCTGAAAGGCCGCCGTGGTGCGGAAGGTGCCGTCCAGCAGCTCATGCCGCCAGGCGGCAAGCATATCCAGCCCCAGGGTCGAACCGTTTTCCAGCGCGACGTTCCAGCCGGCATGCGCGCCCAGGGAGAGCAGCAGGGAATCGTACAGACTGTCGTCCACACGCAAGCGGCTGGCCTGCCCGTCCTCTTCCGTGAAGCCGGGGCGGCGCAGGAAGGCGTATTCCAGCCAGCCCAGCGGCCCGGCACTGAGGGAGCCGCTTTCAAACTGCCGGCTCCAGTCCTTGCCGCCGCCCAGCATGGCGCTGCCGGTGAGGCCCGTCCAGCGGCTTTCGTTGTGGCGAAGGTAGGCATCGCCGATGTTGACGTTACGGTCCATTTCGCCCTGTTCCATGCCGAGGCGGGCTTGCGCCGTGAGATAGAAGCCGTCCCACTGTTCGGGGGCCAGCAGGCCCTGCAGGCCCGCAAGGGCGGACTGGGTGTCGGCGCTGGCGTCGTGCGCGCCGTTGATGGTGGTGCGGCGGGCAGCCAGCGCCAGATGGAAACCAAGGCTCAGGCCGGAGTCGAAATGGCGGTCCATCCCGGCCAGCAGGCCCACGCCGGCGCTGTTCCAGCCGGAAGCGCCGCCGTGATCGCCCTGCCAGGAGGCAGCGCCGTAGGGCGTTGCCCAGGCCTGCCAGAGGCCCGCCTCCGGGGAGTCCTGCACGCTGCCGGCGGCACGCGCCGCCTGCCGGGCCTGTTCGCCTGCCAGCATGCGCCGCAGGAGCAGGACGGTGAACTCGCTCTGCTGCCCCAGTGAGGCGCGGGCGGAAGCATCGTAGGCTTCCGGGCCGAGCTGATGCAGGGCCCGGCGCACGCCGCTGCCGTCGCGGGGCGTCCAGTCGATGGCGGCGAGCAGCTGCCGCATGTCGCCTTGCGCCACATTGGCGATGCCGTGCAGCGCGTGCCCCAGCGAGGCCGTGCCGGTGGTGTCGGCATAGCGGCTGTAGGCATCGCCGGGGCGGGAGACGTACAGCTGCGGACGGGAGGGGTCGGGGTCGCGCAGGCTGAAGTCCAGCGTGGGCGACTGGCCGGCGACGAGGCTGACCGACGAGAAGCCGCCGTTGATGGTGTCGGCTTCCACCGGCGCTTGCGGGGTGATGACGGCATTGCCGGCGTAGAAGTCCCGCAGGGGACGCAACGTCCAGTTGCCGGCCAGAGTGGCCGTTTCGGCCTCGATGCCGGCCACGCTGCCGTCAGCCATGACGGCGGTCTCCAGTGTGGCGTCGGGGCCGTTGACGAAGGTGGTGGCGACGTCGGCGGCCGTGCCGTCGGGCGTCATGCCGCCAAGGGCCAGATAGCCGGAGTTGGCAAGACTGTAGACGCTCAGCGGCCCGGTGACGGAAAGGCGGCCCGCGCTGAGGGTCATGTCGATGCTGTCCGGCCCGTAAACGCCGCCGTTGAGGGTCATGGTGAAGGCGGCATCCGGGTTGACGCCGGCGCTGCCGTCAGCCTGCGGCGCAAGACCGAAGGTCAGTGCGGTGTGCAGGTCGTCACGAGAGCCGGTGTACTGGATATCGGGATTCTGAGGGTCCCAGTCGGAAATGATGTCGCCGGTGATGGAGGCCCCGGAAAGGATGTTGATGCGTTCGACGAGGGCGTTTTCCGAAATGTAGATGGCGGCCGCGCTGCCGCTCAGGCTGCCGCTCACGTCGAAGGTCGAGACCAGCGCCCCGTCGAGATTGAGGGGCAGACCGCTGTGATCGAGGTTGCCGTGGGCGATGGACTGCTGCCGTCCATCCGCCGTCCAGATCCAGGAGCCGCGGTATTCCGTGGCATCACCGAGCAGGTTGTGTCCGAAGTCAAAACGGACGGCCACGCCGCCTGCGCCGTTGGCCTCGATGTTCCCGCCGCTGATGATGTTCTGTTCCTTGCCGTAGGCCACCAGCAGGCCGGTGCCGCCCAGACCGTTGGCGCTCACGCGCACCCCGGAGGCTATGCGCAGGGTATTGCCGCTGCCGTCCACGCGTATGCCGGTCCCCGCGACGCCGTCGGCCAGCAGGTCGGCGGCCTGGGTCACGTCGTTGTCCTTGCCGTAGATGTGCAGGCCGACGCCCAGGGTGGCCGTATTGGCCTGTCCCGTCAGATAGGCATCCCCGGCGGCATTGCGGGCAAAGTAGCCGTTGTGGTTGATGATGGTCCCGCCATCGCCGTAGACGGAAAAGCCGAAGAAGTTCCGGCGATCGATGGCATAGCCCATATCCTGCAGGGCGGCCAGCTCGGCCTCCATGAAGGTGGTGTAATTGCGGTAGTTCTGGTGGCTCATGAGGCTGTGCTCGAGCTCGATGTGCGAGAGCTCGGGATCATCGCCCTCGTAGCCGTTGATGGGCAGGCCCGCACCGGCTCCCATGACTTCGGCCACATGCTCCCCCTGGAAGGTGACGCCGCTCTGGGCTTCGTCCCCCACGATGAAGTCCGTACCCGGCGTACCCTGGCCCGGCTTGACGATGCTCATGCCCGGCCTGAGCCAGGTGCCGTACTGATCCCTGAGGTGCGCATCCCATGTGCTCAGATATTTGCTGTCCATGACCGAAGCCAGAGACGACACTCCGAGGGCATGGCCGATCTCGTGATAGAGCGTCGCGACGAGATTGAAGCCGTTGACGGTGGGCAGAGGCGAAAGGTTTTCCTGGATGGCAAAATCGAGCTTGCCGATACGGATGATCCCCGGCGAATCGGGAGCGTTGCCGTTGATGATGGCATCCTGCACGCCGGTGGGGAAAAAGTGATCGCCGGAACCGGGGTTGCCGTTGGGTTCGCTTGAGGCATCGGCGTTCTCAAAAAGATAGGTGCCCACAGTGATGGGGATGGGGGCGGTGTTGCGGCTGCCGGGGCCGAGTACCTCCGCCCAGAGGGCGGCGGCCCGGGTCACGGCATCTTTCTGCGCCTTGCTGAGCTGCCAGGGGGAGTACCCCGGCATGTCCGGATCCTCATAGTTCCCGTACCGTTCACCCGCATCGAAGAAGTGCAGTGCAAAAAGCGGCGATCCGTCTGGACGGGGGACGATGCGCAGTTCACTGGCCTCTACTGTGGCGGTCTGCAAGGGGAGAAGCGGTATGGCGCTGCCAAGCAGTCCGGCGAAAAGCGCGGCAAGCGTGATGTTTTTCCAGCGCCGCAGACCGGCGCGGGCTTCCTTCGAGAGCATGGTGGACCTCCTGTACGTCTGGTGCGTATCCGCTGCGGCACGCGGCAGCCTTGGGCTGTACGCATCGCTTGCCTGTGGCGGGGCCGTCATTTGGGCTGGCGTCATCGCAGGCACTGCCCTTGCGGCATGGGCCGCGTGTCGGATCTGTTCCATGGCCGTGTCCTGCGGAAAGCCGCTGCCGCTTGCGGAGAGCGCGCATGGGGGGGCGGAGCCTAACAGAAGTGCCGGCCGTAAACAAGGCTAAAAAAATTTCATTCTTTCCGAAAGTTGGCATGATGTCCAGCCTGATCCGCATGGCGGATGACAGACGGTGCGGAGCGGTAAGGAAAAGGGCTCGTCCGTCGACGAGCCCTTTTCGCGAGGCAGATGGTGTGATGCAACGGCATGCGTCATGCCGCGAGGAGTGGGAGGGTATGCTATCTCCGACGGAAAAAGGGGGGATCCGCCGGGAGGTTATTGGCCCATTTCGTGACGCAGCCAGTTCTTGATGGCGGGCGTCGGTTCGCTGATGCCCCGGCAGGTGCCGTGCACAGCCTGAAAATCTTCCAGAAGGGCGTCGGGCAGCGGTACGGAGATCAAATCTTCCGCATTTTCGGAGTTGCGGCGCACAAGGCGTACCACGGGTTTTTCACCCCAGTTGTCCACCACGAAGTAGTAGGACACGTCTTCCTTGGAACGCACCGGCGGATATTCCGCATGCCAGTCGTTGTTGCCCCATTCCAGATACATGGTCACGGCATGTTCCGGCGACAGGTTCCACGATATATCGTACAAGGCAAAATCCTTCAGGCTCGACATGGTGTGCCTCCTTGTTGATTCATTAGTAACTATTCCTAAGAAGAAAGTCAAGACTTTTCCGAGTGAAAAACTGGGAAAAGACACGGACGGCGAATGAGGGGGGCATGAAAAAAAGCAACACCCGGGACGGCGGCATAGCGCCGCCCGGTCCAAAAGAAAACCGCCTGCCGGGTGGCAGGCGGTCGGGATCGTTGGGGCGGGGCCTAGGACGTGCTAACACAAATTTTAAAAACAATTTCAATAGATAAAGTCAATAAACTCTGTACGCTTCGCTTGCCTTTGGAGCTGGGTCGCCTCGTGTTCCTGACCCTTTCCCGGTGAAAGCGCGCTGGGGAAAGGATGGGGGGCTTGGGGGGAAGGGAAACCCTCTCCCGCGCTGGCGGAGGGGTTTCCCTTCCCCCCAAAAAACAGGCAGCGAAGAGTGTGAACAGCCCTAGTTGTCTTCCATGCGGCGGCGAAGTTCTTCCTGCCGCTGGCGTTCGGCTTCGGCCTCCTGCATGCGGCGGGCGTTCTCCGCTTCCATCTGGCGCTGGCGGCGGATGCGGTCAAGGCGCATCTGCTGGGCCTTTTCGCGTTGTTCGCGGGCCTCGTTGAGCAGCTTTTCCCGCTTGGAGTCAAAGACCAGGGTGGAGCGCAGCGCGGCGACGCCGAGGGCGATGACCGAGATGATGAAGACCAGCACCTTCTGGATGCCCCACTGGTTCTCGCCGATGAGGTCGCGCAGCCAGCCCATGTAGAAATGCTGGCCCCAGAGCACCACCGCGGGCACGCCGAGGAAGCAGAGCAGCAGGCCCACCAGCTCGACCCAGAGGAAGGTCTTGCCCATGGTCATGACGAAGAGGGTGACGTCACGCACCATGCGCAGGAACTTGAGGCGCTTGCGCAGGTCGCGCAGCAGCTGGTTGAGGCGCGGCGTCGTGCTCTGGGCGCGCTTGAAGGTGGCGGCGTCATTGAAGTTGCAGGCGAAGGCCCAGTTGATGATGCCCGCGCACTCGTTGAATTCCTGACTGAATTCCTTGAGCGCCGAGGGGAAGGGGAACCACGAGGCCTCGTCGCGCACTTCCTGCAGGCGTTCCAGATAGCCCTTGTAGCGTTCGCGCAAGTCGTCCACTTCGTGCTGTATGCACTCGTCGAGTTCCTTTTCCAGGGGCGGCGTTTCCTCGACCACGCGCAGGAAGGCCGTGTAGTTCTTGACCTCGCTCATGTGCTTGAGCTGGGTGATGCGCTTGCCGAGTTTGATATGGACGGGGTGGTCTTCCTCGAACCACTGGCCGAGGCGTTCCTCCATTTCGTTGATGCGTCCGGTCTCATCCAGGGCGCGGCTGTGGGCGGCGTCCCAGAGATCATAGAGCGAGGACAGGATGAGCAGGCGGCCGCGCTCCAGGGCCGGGTCGATGAGGATGCGGTTGAAGAAGGCCGGCTCTTCCTTGACCAGCCTGGCGATCTGGTCGAGCACCTGCTCGCCGAAGCCCATCTTCACCTTGCAGACGATCTCCCGATAGCGCAGATCATGCCACTGCGGCATGAGGCGCAGCACCTGCGCGTACTGTTCGAGGGCCTGGGCGTAGTGGCCGAGCTCCTCGTGCAGGCGGCCCTGCAGATATTCGTTCCAGGCCTGCAGAGCGGGCGAGGGGGTGAGACTGGCGGCCTCCCGGAAGGACTGGGGCGCATGGGCGTAGTCGCCGCGTTCCACCTGCAAAAAGCCCAGCACCGTCCGCAGCCGGGGATCGCGCGAATGCCGCGTGATGGAGTCGTTGATGGCCTTTTCCAGCGAAAGGAGGCCTTCCGGCGGCGTCTGGGTCAGCTTGTCGAGGAAATCCCAGGCCGGGCTGTCGTCGCGCTGGACGGTCTCGTCCTCGTCCACGTCGCGCATGCGGTAGAGCCACTGCCGGGGCACGTTGCGCAGCTGGCCGGCCCCGTTGAGATCGAGCACCGCCTGCAGGAGGGTGGCGGTGGGCCCGGGAGTCGCCAGCAGTTCGCTGTAGCCGTTCAGGCCCTTGGCGACCAGCACATGTTCTATCTGGCGGAAGCCCTCGTTGATGGTGTCCAGGTCCAGCGCGGCCAGCTCGTCCCAGATCTGGGGACGGCTGGGGGCGTAGGTGCGGGTGGGGCACTGGGCCGCGGTGTGGGTGCGAATGCCGCAGTAGAAGCAGCCGGCGTCGGAAGTCCCGCTGGCAGCCAGATGGCCGGCCATGAGCAGCGGTATGGAACGATGGCTGACGCTGTTCTCGTCAAGGATGATGTTGCACCAGCTGTCGATGCTCGACTGATCGCCGGAAAAGGCGATGTCGCGGATGGTGAAGCCCTCGCCCAGCAGATAGGCGTTGCGGTAGCTCAGGTAAGGAAAGTCGGGCATGAGGCTGTCCCACTTCAAGCCGACTTTCTTGGGCAGATCGTTATTGAAGTTGAAGTTCTTGCGGTCCGTCACCACGCAGACGCAGGGCCAGCAGGGGGCCTTCTGGTCGCTTTCGCGGTCGAAGGTCTGCAGATAGTCCCGCAGGAAGGTGCGCAGCATGAGCAGGTTCTCCACGGCGACCATGACGAAGGTCTCGTGGACGATGAAGCGCATCTTGTGTTCCTGGAAGAGGCTCTCCAGCCGCTCGAACATGGCGGGCCAGCCGGTCTGGTATTCCTTGTCCAGCGGGCTGCCCAGCGGGTGCAGGATGGCGAACCACGACTGGGTGGACGTATAGGGCATGCGCACGTCCGCCTTGAGCAGCGCCCAATCCAGCTGGGCGACGCCCTGACGGGGCGCGGCCTTTTCAAAGTCGATGCCGGGCAGGGTGTTCTTGCCCTCGCGGCTCTTGGGGTGCACCCAGACTTCCAGATTCTCGCGCACCATCATCGACTGGGCGGCCAGCTTGCCGTCCACCCAGAGGTTCATCTCCCGGCGCGCGCCGAACTGCAGGCGGCCGGGGAAGATCTCGATGGCGACGGACAATTCGTTGAAGTTGCCCCAGACGGAAAGGCGCGCCAGCGCAAGGAAGGCGTCATCGGTAAAGAAGAACCACAGCGCCTGGTCGCCCTCTTCGGTCAGCAGCATGCCGCCGTAGTTGAGCAGCGTCTGATTGACGGCCGCGGGCGGGGTCTTTTGCCAGCACACCCAGACGGCATGCCCCATGGTGCTCATGCGGACCACAGGGATATCGGGCAGACGATTGAGAAGCTGCGACAGATTGGCCATGAAAAAATCCTTTATGCCGGGCGGCGATACATGTAGACTGCTGCGTCAGGACATCCGTCCCGCGCACAACAGGAGAGCTCGACTTATGGACATCACCAAAACGCTCCAGGAACTGAAACAGCGCCCCGGCTTCAGCGATCATGTAGGCATGATGCTGGTGCACAACGGCGTCGTGCGGGGCTGGTCCCGCAAGGAACATGCGGCCGTCGGGCGGGTCATCGTCCGTCCCGACCGCGAACGGATGGAAGCCATCCGCCGCGAGATGGAAGGCCGTCCCGGCATCTTCGCCATCCTGGCGGAAGCCGCCGAGGGCGAGCTCCGCCCCGGGGACGATCTGCTTTTCCTCGTGGTGGCCGGCGACATCCGCGAGAACGTGAAAGCCGTTTTCGCGGAATTGCTGGACCGCATCAAGGCCGAGGCCGTCATCAAGGAAGAGCTGCCGCCTGCCTAGAGCGGATCGCCGCAACCCGTCAGTTCCTTTCCTCTTATCGGCACGGCGGGAAGGGACATTAGCGCCGCTTTCCTTTTTCTGCAAAGATTTACGGCATTGCCAAACGGCAAAGCCTGCCTATACTATGGGGACAGGCCGGGGCGCGCCCCTCTCCGTGAACCCATTCCCTTTCGGCCGCACGCATGCGGCCGCGCATCCCAGGAGTCCCGATGTTCGGATATATCTTCAAAAAAATCTTCGGCAGCAAGAACGAGCGCTATCTGCGGCGGCTGCGCCCGCTGGTGGCGCGCATCAATGCGCTTGAACCCGATATGCAGGCCCTGGCCGACGAGGACTTTGCCCGGCGCATGGGCGAGTGCCGGCAGGCCGTGCAGGCCGGGGAAAAGACGCTGGACGATCTGCTGCCCGAGGTTTTTGCTCTGGTGCGGGAGGCCTCGCGCCGCGTGCTGGGCATGCGCCACTATGACGTGCAGCTCATCGGCGGCATGGTCCTGCACAAGGGCAAGATCGCCGAAATGAAGACCGGCGAGGGCAAGACCCTTGTGGCCACGCTGGCCGTGGCGCTCAATGCGTTGTCCGGCAAGGGCGTGCATGTGGTGACGGTCAACGACTATCTGGCCCGCCGCGACGCCGAGTGGATGGGCAAGCTCTACGGTTTCCTCGGCCTGAGCACCGGCATCATCGTGCACGGTCTGGACGACGAGGAACGCAAGGCCGCTTACGCCGCGGACATCACCTACGGCACCAACAACGAATTCGGCTTCGACTATCTGCGCGACAACATGAAGTTTTATGCCGAGCAGCTCGTGCAGCGCGGGCACAGCTTCGCCATCGTGGACGAGGTGGACTCCATCCTCATCGACGAGGCGCGCACGCCGCTCATCATCTCCGGCCCCTCGGACGAGGACGTGAGCGCCTATCGCGTCATGGACGGGGTGGTGCGCCAGCTCGGGCCGGAGCACTACACCGTGGACGAAAAGGCCCGCACCGCCATGCTCACCGAAGAGGGCGTCATCCGCTGCGAAGAGCTCCTTAAATTGGACAACCTCTTCGATCCGGTCAACGTCACGGCCCAGCACGGCATCCTCCAGTCCCTCAAGGCGCATCACATCTTCAAGCGCGACAAGGACTATATGGTCGTGGACGGCCAGGTGGTCATCGTGGACGAATTCACCGGCCGTCCCATGGAAGGCCGCCGCTATTCCGACGGTCTGCATCAGGCGCTGGAAGCCAAGGAAGGCGTCACCGTGGCCGCCGAGAACCAGACCCTGGCCGCCATCACCTTCCAGAACTATTTCCGTCTGTACGACAAGCTGTCGGGCATGACCGGCACGGCGGACACCGAAGCCGTGGAATTCCAGCAGATCTACGGTCTGGAGGTGGTCTCCATCCCGCCCAACCGGCCCATGATCCGCAAGGACTACCCCGACCTTATCTACCGCAGCCGCAAGGAGAAGTACGAGGCCATCCTCGAGTCCATCCGCGAGCTGCACAAGACGGGCCAGCCCGTGCTGGTGGGCACCATCTCCATCGAGACCTCGGAGATGCTCTCCGCCCACCTCAAGCGCATGGGCATCCCGCACAACGTGCTCAACGCCAAGCAGCATGAGCGCGAGGCCGAGATCGTGGCTCAGGCCGGGCAGAAGGGCAAGGTGACCATCGCCACCAACATGGCCGGCCGCGGTACGGACATCATCCTCGGCGAGGGCGTGCGCGAACTGGGCGGTCTGCACATCCTGGGCACCGAACGGCACGAGAGCCGCCGCATCGACAATCAGCTGCGCGGCCGCTCCGGGCGTCAGGGCGACCCGGGTTCGTCCCGTTTCTACCTCTCGCTGGAAGACGACCTCATGCGGCTTTTCGGCTCGGACCGCATCGCCGGGCTCATGGAAAAGCTGGGCCTCAAGGACGGCGAAGCCATCGAGAACCGCATGGTCACCCGTGCGGTGGAAGGCGCGCAGAAGCGTGTGGAAGCGCATCACTTCGAGATCCGCAAGACCCTGCTGGACTACGACAACGTCATGAACCAGCAGCGCGAGGTCATTTACAGCCTGCGGCGCGACATCATGACCGAGGCGGACATGGAGCCCGTGGTGGCCGAATTCCGCGGCGACGTGCTGGACGACGCCTATGGTCAGCTCGACCGGGTGCCCGCCGATCAGATGGACGAGGCGCGCCAGACGGTCATGGCCCGTCTGGCGGACGTCTTCAACCTCGGCCGGGTCATGGAGCCGGGCTCGCCCCTGCCGGAACGCGAGGTCTGCGAGGAGAAGATCGGGGAGATCTTCGCCCAGCTGCGGGAAGAGGCGCAGTCCATGTATCAGCCCATCCTGCGGTATTTCCTGCTGGAAGAGCTCGACCGCTGCTGGAAGGAACACCTGCGCAACATGGACGCCCTGCGCGACGGCATCGGCCTGCGCGGCTACGGACAGAAGGACCCCAAGCTGGAGTACAAGCGCGAGGGCTTCGAGATCTTCCAGAACATGTTGTTCCAGATCCGCGAAGCGGTGTTCCGCACCCTGACGCGGGTCCATGTGCAGCCGGAGAGCCGCGAAGAGGAGCCGCCCCTGCATCACAAGGAAGAGGAGCGGAACCTTTCCTATTCCGGCGGCAGCGAGGTGGAGCCGCCCAAGGCCCGTCCCGCACGCGCGCGGCAGCAGGTGGGCCGCAACGACCTTTGCCCCTGCGGCAGCGGCAAGAAATACAAGCGCTGCTGCGGCGCCGGCCAGTAGAGCATTTTCCGTGTGAAACGCGTTGCGTTTCACACCATATGGCGGGAGGGAGGCCCTGCGGGGCGGCCCTCCCGTTTGCCGTCTCGGGGAGCCGCCGGGGAACGGGGACGTGCCCTCTTTGCGCCCGGCGGAAAATATGCTAGAGCGGTTCCACTTTGAAGGAAGCGTACCGGATGGCCGCAGGCGCGGCCGTCCGCATCCCGTCTCTGCAGGGCGGGACGCGGCATGGCGTCCGCGTGCAGCCGCCCGGCGTGCGGGCTGCGCCGACGCACGGGAAGTGCCGCGCGCGGGGAGGTGCTATGGCCGATGAGCCAATTATTCGGATAGTCGGGCTGGAAAAGCGTTTTTCCGGCAAGAATGCGGAAGTCTATGCCCTGCGCGGCATCAATCTTGATATCGGCAAGGGCGATATTTTCGGCATCATCGGGCAGAGCGGGGCGGGCAAGTCCACGCTGGTACGCTGCATCAACATGCTGGAGCGCCCCACGGGCGGCAGCGTGCTTTTTGACGGCAAGGATCTTTGCCGCCTGCCGGAAGCGGAACTGCGCGCGGCGCGCCGCTCCATGGGCATGATCTTCCAGCAGTTCAACCTGCTCATGCAGCGTACGGCCCTGCAAAACGTCTGCTTCCCGCTGGAACTCGTGGGCACGCCCCGCGCGGAGGCCCGCCGGCGCGCGCAGGAACTGCTGGAACTGGTGGGCCTTGCCAACCGCATGGGCTCCTATCCCTCGCAGCTTTCCGGGGGGCAGAAGCAGCGCGTGGCCATCGCCCGCGCCCTGGCCACCAATCCGCGCGTGCTGCTCTGCGACGAGGCCACCTCGGCCCTCGACCCCGCCACCACGGACTCCATCCTGGCCCTCATCAAGGACATCAACGCCCAGCTGGGCATCACCGCCGTGGTCATCACCCACGAGATGAGCGTCATCGAAAAGATATGCAGCCATGTGGCCATCATCAGCCGGGGCGTCATCGAGGAACAGGGCCTGGTGGAGGACGTCTTCTTCCATCCGAAGACGGAGGCCGCCCGGCGGCTCGTCCTGCCCGAGGCCCTGCAGAAAGCGCCGGGCGAGCACATGTACCGGCTCATCTTCAACGGACGTTCCTCCTTTGAGCCGGTCATCGCCAATATGGTGCTGGAATGCGGCTGCCCGGTGAACATCATGTACGCCGATACGCGCGACATCAACGGCGTGGCCTTCGGCCAGATGGTGCTGCAGCTGCCTGATCGCGAGGCCTCGCGCACCCGCATCATGGCCTATGCCCGCGCCCACAACATCCTGCTGGAGGAGATGCGCAATGATTGACCAGCAAACCGTCGAGATGCTGCTCGTGGGCGTGTGGGACACCCTCTACATGACGCTGGTGGCGACCTTCTTTTCCTACGTCTTCGGTCTGGTCATGGGGGTGGTGCTGGTCATCTGCCGCAAGGACGGCATCCGGCCCAATGCCCTCGTGTACGGGGTGCTGGACGTGGTGGTCAATCTCACCCGCTCCTTTCCGTTCCTCATCCTCATGATCGCGGTCATCCCCTTCACCCGCTTCCTGGTGGGGACCACCATCGGCAACAACGCCACCGTGGTGCCCCTGGTGCTGGCGGCCGCGCCCTTCGTGGCCCGTCTGGTGGAGTCCTCCCTGCTGGAGGTGGACGGCGGCGTGGTGGAGGCCGCCCAGAGCATGGGCGCGTCCACCTGGCAGATCATCAGCAAGGTGCTGCTGCCCGAGGCCCTGCCTTCGCTCATCAACGGCAGCGCCGTGTCGGCCATCACCATCCTGGGATATTCGGCCATGTCCGGCGCGGTGGGCGGCGGCGGTCTGGGCAAGCTGGCCATCATGTATGGGTACAACCGCTATCAGACGGACATCATGGTCATGACCGTGGTGCTGCTCATCATCATCGTCCAGGCCTTCCAGAGCTTCGGCAACTGGGCCACCCGACGCAGCGACAAGCGCGGCTCCTGACGGGCCGCGTGACACCCTTTAGCCTGTGGGAGACACAGCCATGAAAAAACTGCTTTTGACGCTGGCGGCGCTGCTGCTGCTGCCCCTTTCCGCCCATGCGGGCAATACCATCGTGGTGGGGGCCTCGCCCACGCCGCATGCCGAGATCCTGGCCGAGGCCGCCAAGATCCTCAAGAAGGACGGCTACACCCTGAAGGTGGTGGAGTATTCCGACTATGTGCAGCCCAATGTGGCGCTGGACAGCAAGGAACTGGACGCCAACTACTTCCAGCACAAGCCCTATCTGGACGATTTCAATGCCCAGAAGGGCACCAAGCTCGCCAGCATGGGCGGCGTGCACTATGAGCCGTTCGGCATCTACGCGGGCAAGTGCAAGAGCCTCAAGGACCTGAAGGACGGTGCCATGGTGGCCGTGCCCAATGACGCCACCAACGAAGGCCGCGCCCTGCTGCTCATGGAAGCCGAGGGGCTCATCAAGCTGAAGAAGGATGCCGGTCTCGCCGCCACCCGCCGCGACATCGCCGAGAATCCCAAGAAGCTCAAGATCGAAGAGATCGAGGCCGCCCAGCTCGTGCGCGCCCTGCCCGACGTGGACGTGGCCATCATCAACGGCAACTACGCCATCCTGGGCGGCCTGAAGGTGGCCGACGCCCTGGCTGTGGAAGCCGCCGATTCCGTGGCCGCCGCCACCTATGCCAACATCCTGGCCGTGCGGGCCGGCGACGAGAGCCGTCCCGAGCTGCAGGCGCTCTACAAGGTGCTGACCAGCCCCGAACTGGCCGAGTTCATGAAGAAGAAGTACGCGGGCGCGGTGCTGCCGGCCCACAAGTAGCGACGTCGGCCGGGCTGTCCGCCTGCGGGCGGCCGGATGACGGAAGGAAGGGGGCGTCTGCCGTTGGAGGCAAACGCCCCTTGCCGTTGCCGGGGCTGACGGCGGGACTCCGGCCCGCGGGCGGTCCGCATCCGGCGGCCTCCCGACGGGCGGGCTTGACCGCGCGGCCGTGTTGTGGAAGACATAGAGCAATTCCCCATTGAAAAATGTGGATTGCTCCGGTAGTCGCGCGAGCGACTGCCCGCAACCGAACACACGGAAAAACCACGCTTTTTCCGTCGTGTGAGGGCAGCGTCAGCAGGGAGAGTGGACACGATTTCCCTGCGAATCCGCTCTAGACCATCATTCCCGATAACGAAAGACGAGGCATCAAATGACCGCGCAAAGCTATCGCTGCGGCTGGGTGGCGCTCATGGGGCCGCCCAATGCGGGCAAGTCCACCCTGCTCAACGCGCTGCTGGGGCAGAAAGTCACCATCGTGACGCCCAAGCCGCAAACCACGCGGAACCAGATCGTGGGCATCCATACCGACGAGGCGGCGCAGACCGTCTTCATGGACACGCCGGGGCTTTCGCAGGTGCGGGGAAGGTTGAGCAAGGCCATGCTCCAGGCCGTATGGCAGAGCCTCAATCAGGCCGACGTCATCATGCCCGTGCTGGACAGCCATCTTTATATCCGTCATCCCGACTATCTGGAGCGCGACCTTGCGCCGGTGGCCGAAGCGCTGGCCAGCGAGACGCGCCCCATGATCGTGGTGGTCAACAAGGTGGATCTTTTTGCGGACAAGAGCCGCATGCTGCCCCTCCTGACCCGCCTGAGCGAGATGTGGCCCTCGGCGGAGATCTTTCCGGTATCGGCCCTCATGAAGGACGGCCTGCCCGCCCTCATGGAGCTCATCCGCTCGCGCCTGCCCGAAGGCGAGGCCCAGTTCCCCGAAGACCAGATCTCCACGGCCCCGGTGCGCTTCATGGCGGCGGAGATCATCCGCGAGAAGCTCTTCCTGCAGCTGCGGCAGGAGGTTCCCTACTGCATCGCCGTGGAGGTGGAGCACTGGGAGGAAGACGCGGAAAGAGGGCAGACCGTCATCCATGCGGTCATCTATGTGGCCCGCTCCATGCACAAGGGGATGGTCATCGGCAAGGGCGGCAAGGTGCTCAAGCAGGTGGGCATGGAAGCCCGCAAGGACATCCAGGAGCTTCTGGGCGGCAAGGTGCATCTGGAGCTCTGGGTCAAGGTGCGGGAAAACTGGACCGAGGACCCGGCCTTCGTGCAGGAGATGACCCGGGTCGGGGAGGTGCTGTGATGGATATTCGCGCGCGTTACGCGTCCGTGCTGGAACGGCTGGACAAGGCCGTCTCCGCCGCCGGCCGCAAGCGGGAGGAAGTGACCCTCGTGGCCGTCTCCAAGCTGCATGCGGCGGAAGACGTGGCCCAGGTGGCCGCGGCCGGGCAGGTGGATTTTGGCGAGAACTATGTGCAGGAGGCCCTGCAGAAACGGCAGGATCTGGCTGCCGATCCGGCCTGCGCCCATATCCGCTGGCATATGATCGGCCACGTGCAGAGCCGCAAGGCGCCGCTGGTGGCCGGGGCCTTCACCCTGCTGCATACGCTGGATTCCCGCAAGCTGGCCGACGGTCTGGAAAAGCGCCTGGTCGCGCTGGATGCCCGTCAGCCCGTGCTCTTCGAGATCAATGTGGGGGCCGAGCCGCAAAAATCCGGCATCATGGCTGAAGATTTGCCGGAACTTGCCGATTATGTTCTGGAGCACTGCCCGCATCTGGATGTGCAGGGGCTTATGTGTCTGCCGCCGGTCTTTGACGCCGGGGACGCCGCGCGCCCGTATTTCGCGCGCCTGCGCTGCCTGTGCGAGGATCTGCGGACGCGCACCGGGCTGGCATTGCCGCATCTGTCCATGGGCATGTCCGGCGATTTCCCGGCGGCCGTGGCCGAAGGTTCGACCATCGTCCGCATCGGGACGGATATTTTTGGTCCGCGACCGCCAAAAGTCTAGCGTGGCGCGGTTATTGCAATAAGTTACGCGGGTCCGGAACACGACGGCGGCGCGGCAGACCGGCGGCGCATCGTTGAGGACGCTTTTCGGGACACCGCTAACGGCAAGGAGCAGCTATGGCAGCCAAAGACGGCAGCAAGGAATCGCAGGCCCTTCCCCCGGGCGCTGCGGGAGACACCCCCAAGAAGAAGTCCCGTGCCAAACGGATCGTCATATTTTTGGCGATCCTGCTCATTACCTTGAGCGCCGCGGGAGGCGCGGCCTACTGGTGGCTGTACCTGCGGACGGCTGAGGGTGTGGCGCAGGAAAGCCCGGCGGCCCCCGCGCCGGCAGAGGCCACGGCGGCGCCGGCAGCGGCGCAGCCCGCCGCACAGGCCGGCGGCAAGTCCGGGCAGACGCCTGCCGCGACGGCTTCCGGCAAGGATTCGGCCCGCATCGAGGCGCAGCCGGAAGCGCTGCGCAGCACAGGCATCGTCCTGCCGCTGCCGCCCGTTCGGGTCAACCTGACCGATCCCAGCGGACGGCGTTATCTCACCGTCGGCATGGAGATCGAGGTCAACAGCGACGTGTCGAAGGAGCTCAAGGCGCAGAGCGCCCGCATCAACGACACCATCATCATGCTGCTGGCCGGGAAGACCTACGGCGAGATCTCCACGCCGGAGGGCAAGGTGTCGCTCAAGCATGAGATCGCCGCGCGGCTCAACCAGATCCTGGGCGCGCCGCGGGTCATTCGAGTCTACTTTACCAACTTTGTGGTGGAATAGCTTCCCCACGTCTGAAACGAGGATGTGAGCATGTCGCAGGACGAACAGGACGATATGGCCGCACAGTGGGCGGCTCAGCTGGATGGTAGTGGAGGAGCGGACGACCTGCTCGCCGACGTTGACCTCGGGGGGGATGCTTCCGCGTCCGCGGGCGGCGAAGACGAGGCGCTGGCTTCGGAGTGGGCCGAGTCCCTTGCCAATGACGAAAAGAACGGCGGTACGGACAAGCTGACCAGCTTTGCCGAGCAGGCCACGGATGCCCAGTTCAAGAACATGACGGAGGCGGCCCGCCAGCCGCATGATCAGAAGCTCAAGCGCGAGCTGGATTTCATCCTGGACATCCCGCTGGATGTGTCCGCCGAGCTGGGACGTACCCGGCTGCTCATCAATGAGCTGCTGCAGCTGGGCCAGGGCTCGGTGGTGGAGCTGAACAAGCTGGCCGGCGAACCGCTGGAAGTCTTCGTGAACGGCAAACTGGTGGCCCGCGGCGAAGCCGTGGTCATCAACGAAAAGTTCGGCGTCCGTCTGACGGACATCATCAGTCCCATCGAGCGGGTGAAGCAGCTTGGCTAGCCTGTCTGTACGCTGCCGCGCCATACTGACGGCAGCTTGTGCGGGAATCTGGGCGACCGGGGGACTGACCCCGGTCGCCTTGGCCGCTGAGGAAGCGGCTCCGGCGGCGGGCGCGCTCGGGCAGCCCATGTTTTCCTGGGGCAGCTATGCGCAGGCGCTGGCTGTTTTGTGTCTGTTGCTGGGCCTCCTCTGGGTCGGGGTGTGGCTTCTGCGCCGCTACGGACGCTTCAACTTTATTCCGCGCCCCGGCAATCTGCCGCGTGACGCGCTGCTGATGGAAGCGCAGATGCCCCTGGGGCCCCGCAAGGGCCTTATGGTGGTCCGCTTCATGAATCGCAGACTGCTGCTCGCCGTGACCGAACAGCAGATCAGCCTGCTGACGGAGGAAAGCCTAGATCATGAAACGCCTTGTCAGGATTTTCAGCACATCCTGGAGCAGAGCGTTGCCGCTTCTGCTCACGGCGCTGGCGCTGACGGTTCTCGTCCCTGAGCAGGTGGGAGCCGCGCAGGATCTTACCCTGCCCAGCATGCAGCTCACCCTCTCCGGCGGAGCGACCGAACCGAGCAAGGTCTCCGTCCTGCTGGAGATCCTTTTCCTCCTGACCGTCCTGTCGGTGGCGCCGTCCATCATGCTCACGGTCACCAGCTTCACGCGCATCATCATCGTCTTCAGCTTTCTGCGGCAGGCCATGGGCGTGCAGCAGCTGCCGCCCACGCAGGTGCTGGCCAGTCTTGCCATCTTCATGACGGTGGTCATCATGTTCCCTGTGGGCAAGCGCATCAACGACGAAGCCCTGCAGCCCTACCTGCAGGAGCAGATCGACTACAAGGTCGCGCTGGACAGGGCCCAGGAACCGCTGCGCGTCTTCATGTTCAAGCACACCCGCGAAAAGGACATCTCGGTCTTTTACGCCATTTCGGGCATGGAAGCGCCCAAGAACAAAAATGAAGTCCCGACCGTGATGCTGGCCGCCGCCTTCGTCATCAGCGAACTCAAGACGGCCTTCACCATCGGCTTCCTCATCTACATCCCCTTCCTCGTGCTGGATATGGTCATTTCCAGCGTGCTGCTGGCCATGGGGATGATGATGCTGCCGCCCATGATGGTCTCCATGCCGTTCAAGCTGTTGCTCTTCGTGATGGTGGACGGCTGGAACCTGCTGGTCGGTTCGCTGGTCAACAGTTATCTCTTGTGACGGGAGGGCAGGCATGACGACGGATTTTGTCATCGGTTTCGGGCGGCAGGCCATCGAGCTCTGCCTCATGATGGCGCTGCCCATGCTGGCCGTGGGACTCGGCGTCGGGGTGGTGGTGAGCATCATCCAGGCGGCCACCCAGATCCAGGAGACCACCCTGAGCTTCATCCCCAAGATCATCAGCATGTTCATCGCGCTCCTGCTGGCCCTGCCGTGGATCATGGAGCGTGTGGTCTCCTTCACCCGCGAGGTCTTCATCAATATCCCCAACTACGTCCAGTAGTCTCCGCAGCCTGCCCGCGGCACGGGAGCGTCCTCTATGGGCGGCTATCCCGTTGCGCGGGCAGGCTTTTTGCTTTCGGGCATCTTGCGTAACCGGCCCGGCAATGCTATAAACAGGTTCATGGATGTTCTTGAGCAGCTTGAAGTCCGCGTTTCGGAGCTTTTGCGCAAGCTGGAGGCCATGCAGGCCGACAGTGAGCGGCAACAGGCCGAAATGGCGGCGGCTGCCAGGGAAAACGAGGCTCTTGTGGCCCAAAACGATGCGTTGCAGCAGGCTTTAGCTCAGGAGCGGGCATGGCGGGCCGAGGCACTGGCCCGACTGGATGCCCTGATACAGGCTGTTGAAGAGCATGACAGCGCGGAGTAGACGCCCATGAGCTCGGAAAACGCGAGCAGGCTGACCGTCCTCGGGACCGATATCTTTTTTCGTCCCGGCGCGGATCTGGAAAAGTTCCGGGCAACCATCGCTCTGGTGGAAGAACGGTTCGCCGATTTGAAACTGAGGTCCCACGGCGCGCAGACCAAAGATATTCTGCTGACGTACTTGGCCCTTGGGCTGGCGGACGATTTACTGCAAGCGCAGAAAAAGCAGGCGGATGTGCAGGATCGCATCCAGAACCTGCTTACGCAAATAGAAGAGTCGCAACCTCTTTAAATCCCTGGGGTGTGCGTGATTTATGTCTCGGTGCTGACCTTACAAGCATACAAAAGGGAGCCGTACCCGCTACCGGTGAGCATGCCCGCAAGGGAAGCCTGAAGGGAGCGCCTCGGCGCCCACCTGGGAAACCAGGTTCTGCACCGAAGTCATGACACGGCACCCTGGGGCATTTGCCCCGGACACCTCCGGGTGTGCCTGTCCTGCGCCGTTCGGGCGCGTCTCTACCTGCCCCCGCCGTGGTTACACGCTGACCGCTGCGCCTTGTGGTGCGGCGTTGGGCGGCTTTGCCGCCATTTCGGGGGGAATCTATGGACATACTGACCATCGTGTCGGCGGTGCTGGCGCTGCTTGTGGGCGCGGCGTTCGGCTATGTGCTGCAGAGCCGGGCGACGACCAAGCGTATCGGGGATGCCGACGAGCTGGCCAAGCGCATCGTCGAGGAGGCGCGCAAGGAAGCTCAGGCGCAGAAAAAGGAAATTCTCCTGCAGGGGCAGGATGATCTCTATAACCAGAAGCGCGAGCTGGAAAACGAGTTCAAGGAACGCGAGCGGGAAGTCAAGAACCGCGAGCGCAAGCTTGAGGAAATGGGCGACAGGCTGGAAGAGCGTCTGGGCAAGGCCACGGAAAAAGAGCACGAGCTGCTCGCCACCGAGAAGGAGCTTGCCCGCAAGGAACGCCAGCTTGCCGAAAATGAGGAATACCTCCAGGGCCGCATCGAGGAGCAGGAACAGCGCCTGTCGGAGATCGCCGGCCTGACGGCGGACGAGGCCCGCGAGCGCCTGCTTGCCGACATCGAGGCCCGCACGCGGCATGAGTCCGCGCGCATGATCCGCCAGATCGAGACCGAAGCCCGCGAGACGGCCGACCGCAAGGCCAAGGAAATCCTCTGCAGCGTCATCCAGCGCTATGCCGGCGACTACGTCAACGAACAGACGGTGACGGCGGTCAGCCTGCCCAGCGAAGACATGAAAGGGCGCATCATCGGCCGCGAGGGCCGCAATATCCGCGCGCTGGAAGCGGCGACCGGCGTGGACCTCATCATCGACGACACGCCCGAGACGGTCATCCTCTCCGCCTACAGCCCCCTGCGCCGTCAGGTGGCCAAGATGGCGCTGGAACGCCTCATCCAGGACGGCCGCATCCATCCCGCCCGCATCGAAGACATCGTGCAGAAGTGCGAGCAGGAGCTCGACGCGCAGGTGCGGGAAGTGGGCGAGCAGGCCACCTTTGATGCCGGCGTGCACGGCATCCATCCCGAGATCGTCCGTCTGCTGGGGCAGTTGCGCTACCGTACCTCCTTCACCCAGAACGTGCTGCAGCACTCGCTGGAAGTGTCGGCCCTCTGCGGCATGATGGCCGCCGAACTGGGGATGGACGTCAAGAAGGCCAAGCGCGCCGGGCTGCTGCACGACATCGGCAAGGCCGTGGACCACGAGGTGGAAGGCCCCCATGCGCTCATTGGCGCGGATATCGCCAAGAAATACAACGAAGCCAAGGATATCGTCCACGCCATTGCGGCCCACCACGAGGATCAGCGGCCGTCCACGGCGCTGGCCGTGCTCGTGCAGGCGGCGGACTCCATTTCCGGAGCCAGGCCCGGCGCACGCAAGGAGCTGCTGGAAAATTACGTCAAGCGGCTTGAGGATCTGGAGAATATCGCCACCTCCTTTGACGGCGTCTCCAAGGCCTACGCCATCCAGGCCGGCCGCGAGATCCGCGTGATGGTCAATCCCGAGAGCGTGGATGACGACACGACCTACCTGCTGTGCAAGGACATCGCGGAGAAGATCGAAAAGAACCTGACCTATCCCGGACAGATCCGGGTGACGGTCATCCGTGAGCGCCGGGCCTCCGGCTTTGCCAAGTAGGGCGGCTGTGAACGCCGTCTGGCTGCTGTTCCTGCTGGGCTCCGAGCTGCCCGCCGTTTTCCTGCTGGCCTTTGCCGCCGCCTGCCGGGCCGGTATGGGCGGCTCGCGGCGCGGCGCGGCCTTGCTGACGGCCGTCATGACGCCGCTGGCCGCGGAAGTGCTGCGGCATCTTCTGTTGCGCAGCGGTCAGTACCTCTTCCTCGTGCACCCTCGGGAAGTGCTGGCCTGCATGCTGGCCGGCGGCCTGCTGGGCTATGCGGCCTCGCGGGGGCGGCGTGCGGCTCCGTTGCTCATGCTCACGGACTCGCTGGGCGTGTTCCTGTTTTCCGCGCTCATGGTTCATGCCGGACTGGCTTCCGGTCTGTACGCGCCGCAGGATGTGGGGCTGGCCCTGCTGGCCTGGCTGGCGGCCGGCCTGACCGTGCTGCTGCGTGATACGCTCAATGCGGACAGTCCCCGCATCATGGAAGAGCAGGTCTATGCCACGGGCATGGCGCTGGCGGCCCTCCTGCTGCTGGCGGCCCGTCTGCAGTGGCCCGCTGCCGCGCCTGCCGCGCAGTTGGGCATGCTCTGGGGGGCGGCCCTGCTGCCCTTGCTGCTTCGCTGCGGCTGGCTTTTGCGGCAGGGGAGGGGCAAGCTGTCGTCCTGGTAGAGCATTTTGCCTTTGACAACGGCAAAATGCGAGGCGGCGGCACAGCGCCGCCCGGCCGAAACCAGGCGGAAAAACCGCGTTTTTCCGCGAAACATCAGGCCGGATGGTTTGGCACGCAAAGCGTTGCAAACTGAAAATACTCTGAGTATTGACATATATGTCTGTCACACTTCTCCTGCGGGCAGTGCTTTTCAACCTGCCCGCAGGAGAGTATACAGAGGGGAGCTTCCTCTTGGGTCATCCGCCTGGGAGGAGGGTTTTTTTTTGCATAATGCCGCAGCCTTCCGCTGCCGTGACCGGCCTGCGCGGCCTCTGCCGGGAAATGCGTCGGCAGGCGTCGTGCGGTTTATCGGCAGGGGCAAGGCTGCTTCCACCACCTTACGAACAAAGAAGGGATGTCCATGATTCCCATGCCTGAACAGCTGCCGCATCCGCAGCTTACGCCCAATATCGAGGTTGTTCTGAAAAAGCGTTACTTGCGCAAAAGCCCTGACGGGCTGTCCATCGAGGAACCCCGCGATCTCTTCTGGCGGGTCGCCGCAGCCATCGCCGCCGTGGACGGAGACTACAAGGCCACGCTGGAAGAGCAGTCCGCTCTGGCCCGTCGCTTTTATGACCTCATGACTTCCTGGCGCTTTTTGCCCAATTCGCCCACGCTCATGAACGCGGGCACGGAGCTGGGGCAGCTTTCCGCCTGCTTCGTGTTGCCGGTGGGCGACTCCATCGAGGAGATCTTCGATGCCGTCAAGTACGCGGCCATGATCCACAAGTCCGGCGGGGGCACCGGGTTTTCTTTCTCGCGCCTGCGGCCCAAGGCCAGCCGGGTGGGCTCCACGGGCGGCGTGGCGTCCGGGCCGGTGTCCTTCCTGCGCATCTTCAATACGGCCACGGAGCAGGTCAAGCAGGGCGGCACGCGGCGCGGCGCCAACATGGGCATCCTGCGCGTGGATCATCCCGACATCGTGGAATTCATCCGCGCCAAGGAAAAAGACGGGGAATTCAACAACTTCAATCTGTCCGTGGGCCTGACCGAAACCTTCATGCAGGCGGTGGAGGCGGACGGGGAATACGAATTGCGCTCCCCGCAAAACGGCGAGGTGTTCAAGCGCCTGCGCGCGCGAGAGATCTTCGACCTGCTCGTACGCAAGGCCTGGGAATCCGGCGATCCGGGCATAATTTTTCTGGACCGCATCAATCGTGACAACCCGACCCCGGAGCAGGGAGAGATCGAGTCCACCAATCCCTGCGGCGAGCAGCCCCTGCTGCCGTATGAGGCCTGCAACCTCGGCTCCATCAACCTGGCCTGTTTCTACCGGCCCGGCCACAATGAGGATGCCGTGCCCGCCGACGGCGGCATAGACTGGGATGCGCTGCGCGAGGTGGTGCATCTGGCCGTGCATTTCCTGGACAATGTGGTGGACGCTTCCCGCTTCCCGCTGGAGCGCATCGCCGAGACGGTGCGGCGTAACCGCAAGATCGGCCTTGGGGTCATGGGCTTTGCCGATCTGCTCTATCAGCTGGGCATCGCGTACGATTCCGAAGAGGGAACGGCGCTTGCCGAGCGCATCATGGCCTTCATCAACGACGAGGGCCACAAGGCTTCGGCGGAGCTGGCGCGTCTGCGCGGGCCCTTCCCGGCCTATGCGCACTCCACCTACGCCGCCCGTGGCGAAGGGCCGTACCGCAACGCCACGGTGACGACCATTGCCCCCACGGGCACGCTGTCGCTCATCGCGGGCTGTTCTTCCGGGGTGGAACCGCTCTTTGCCCTCTGCTTCACCCGCAATATCCTCGATGGGGAACGCCTGCTGGAAGTGAATCCCCACTTCGAGGCGGCAGTGCGTGAGGCGGGGCTCGATTCGGACGAACTCATGGAGCAGGTGCTGGAAAAGGGCTCCATCCGCGGCATGGGCAGTCTGCCCGCGGCCATGCGCCGCGTGTTCGTGACCGCTATGGACATAGAGCCCGTCTGGCACCTGCGCATGCAGGCCGCCTTCCAGCGGCATACGGACAACGCCGTCTCCAAGACCGTCAACCTGCCCCATTCCGCCACTGAGCAGGATATCCACGACATCTACTGGCTGGCCTACAAGGAAGGCTGCAAGGGCGTGACGGTCTACCGGGACGGCTGCAAGGCCGTACAGGTCCTGGCCACCGGCGAAGGCCAGCGCAAAATGGACGGCGAACCGGCAAAGTCGCCGGTCTCCGCTGTGCGCAAGCGCCCCGACGTGGTGCAGGGCTTCACCCAGAAGGTACAGACCGGTCTGGGCGCCATGTACCTGACCGTCAATGAGGTGGACGGCAAACCCTTTGAAGTCTTTGCCACCATCGGCAAATCCGGTCGTTCCATCACCGCCAAGGCCGAAGCCATCGGCCGTCTGGTCTCCCTTGCGCTGCGCTCCGGCGTGGAAGTGCGCGACATCGTGGCCCAGATCAAGGGCATCGGCGGCGAGCATCCCGTCTTCCGCGGCAAGGGCCTCCTGCTCTCCATCCCCGACGCCATCGCCTGGGTTCTGGAACGGCGTTACCTCAAGGACGAACAGCTCGGTATCGGCGTGACGGACATCGAACAACAGCACTGCCCGGAATGCAACGCCGTGCTGGTCTTTCAGGAAGGCTGCCTCATCTGCCCCACCTGCGGCTTTTCCCGTTGCGGCTAGGGCCTGGTGTGATACTGTGCGTTTTCCGCAGGGGGAAGGGGGACCCCCCGCCTCGCGCGGGTGGAGTCCCCCTTCCCCCTGCACCCCCAACCCCTCCCCGGCGCGCTTTAGAGCAATCCACATTGAAAATGTGGATTGCTCTGGTAGTCGCGAGAGCGACTACCCGCAACCGAACACACGGAAAAATCACGCTTTTTCCGCAGTGTGAGGGCAGCGTCAGCAGGGAAATTGGATACAATGCCAATGCGAATCCGCTCTAGAGCGTTTTGCCTTTGAAAAAGGCAAAACGCGAGGCGGCGCACAGTTCCATTGGGCCAAAAGCAAGCGGAAAGCCGCGCATTTCCGCGAAACGACAGGCCGTATGGCTTGGAACGCAAAACGTTTCAAACTAAGAATATTATAAAGGAAAACGCATGAAATGGATGACACATCAGGCGGCGGCGGTCGGTATGGCCCTGGTGCTGCATTTGCCGGTGGAGGGGGTGCTTGCCTCCTGTTTTGGGGCCGTGCTGCCGGACATGCTGGATCAGCGTGCCGCCCGGTTCACGCGTAATCCGCAGCGGACATTCAACCGCATCCATCGAGGGGTGACGCACTGGTTCGGCTGGTGGCTGGGGCTTTTTCTGGTGGCGAGCCTGCTGCCGCTGCCGCCGCACGGGCGTGCGCTGGTGCTGGGAGTAGGGTTTGGGGCCTTGAGCCATATCGTGCTGGACATGCTCAATCCCACCGGGGTGCCGCTGCATCCCTTCAGCCGCAAGAATCGTTTTTCCTTGCGGCTCTGCTCTACGGGCAGCGTCGGGGAGTATGTCTTTCTGGCGGCCATGCTGGGCTGTTTCGTGCTCTTTCTGGGGCCGCGTTTCTGGGACATCCTGCATCAGGCCGAACGCTGGGCCGGTCATGTGCTGCGCTTTTAGGGCGTTTTATCTTTGAAAAAGATAAAACGCGAGGCGGCGGCACAGCGCCGTCCGGCCAAAAGTGAGCGGAAAAACCGCGTTTTTTCCGCGAAACGCTAAGTCGTATGGTTTGAAACGCCAAGCGTTTCAAACAGGAAATGCCCAAGGCCCTCCCGCGCCAGCGGCGACCCAACGGGCGGCCGGAGGCCGTGCCCGTTGGAGTTTACTCATAAAACGTTCTGTATTTTGTGGAGAAATGTTTTTTGCATGGTTCGCCCCCTGGTAAAAGCGCGCTGGGGAAGGGATGGGGGGCTTGGGGGGAAGGGGAACCCCTCCCGCGCCGGCGGAGGGGTTCCCCTTCCCCCCAAAAAAAACTGCACACAGAGGCAGCACGCCATATGCAGAAAAGCCGCCGGGGTGACCGGCGGCTTTTCCGCAGTGTCAGGCATCACGCTATGGCGGGCAAGGATGCGGGGCCTGACGACGTTACAGGCGGCAGCCGGCCAGCAGCGGCTGCCGCCGTAGTGCCTTTTCGGGCTTACAGGCCAAGCTGGGCCAGCATGTCGTCGATGGCGCCCTGAGAGCAGCCGTCGGCGCTGGGGCCCTTGAGATGGCTGTTGGTCTGGCGGGAGTTGCGGAAGTCCTCCACGGCCTTGTTGACCTCCTCACGCAGTTCCTGCGCGTCCTTGGTCGGGTTCTTTTCCGCGCCGTCGAGGAAGAGGCCTGAGGAGACGTAGAGTTCCACCACCGTGCCCTCGATGCGGTTGAGGGCCTCCACGACCTTCTTGATGCGCTGGCCGGTGATGTCCTGAAAGCTCAGGGTGGTGATCACGTTGGTCAGGTCGTCGCCCAGATCGGTATTGATGGCCTTGAGGCGTTCTTTCTGCTCGGCGCTGGCGCTGCCGTTCAGAAGCGCCTCGATGAGTTCGGCGGACTCCATCTGCCGTTCCAGCTGTTTTTCCACCACTTCCAGGATGCTCATGGTCGCCTTTTCCGTGGCCTCCATGACTTCCCGCAGCTGATCCGAGGCTTCGTTGAAAAGATGGTCCGCCTCGTCACAGCCCAGCAGCTGGCCGCTGGTGGCTTCGGAAATCTGCTGATAGATGCGCTTGAGTCCTTCGCGCATATCGTCGTTGAGCTGACGGTAGACGCTCTGATGCTCTGCTCCGCTCATGGCATGCCTCCGCTACTTGTTGGTCTTGAGGAAGGTCTTGGCGCGGGCCGCTTCCGGCGAATTGGGATACTTCTTGATCAGTTCCTGCATGCGGGCCTTGGCGGCCGCCGTCTGCTTGATCTTGCTGAAGCAGATGCCCTGCTTGAGGTAGGCGCCCGGCGCGCGCGAGGACTTGCCGTATTTGGTGATGACCGTATCGTAGGCCAGGGCGGCATCGGCGAACTGATTGCGCTGGAAGTAGCATTCCGCCAGATGGTACTGCGCCTCGGCGGTCATGGTGTGATTGGGGTAGTTCTTGACGAAGTCCGAGAAGGACCGCTGAGCTTCCTCGTATTTGCGGTTGGTGAAGGCGTTGATCCCGGCGTCATACAGGGCCGTGGAAACGTCCTTCTTCGCTACCGGGGCCTGCTGGGGCTGCGGCGTGGGCTGGCCCCAGGTAGAGCCCTGATCCACGGCGGCGGCGGTTCCCGCGGCGGCCGCGCCGGTGGTCGCCGTGGCGGTGAGGGCGGTGCTGGGCTGGCCCCAGGTCTCGCCGGTGCCGGCAGCCGCGGCGGACTGCGGCGCGGTGGCGGAGGTCTGCCCCCAGCCGTCCGACAGGGCGGGAGCGGACGCCGGGGCCGGCGCGGGCGCGGCCGAAGCCGCCGGCAGGGCGGGCAGCGGGTCGCCCAGGTTCAGATTGAGGGCCATGCTGGTTTCCACCTGACGCAGGGCGGCGTCATGCTTGTTCAGGCGTTCCACCACGGCACGGGCGCCGCCCACTTGCTGCAGGTCGTAGACCTGCCCTTTGAGGGCCTGGACTTCCTGACGCAGGGCCTGCACCTGATTCCACATCTCCGCCTGCGCGGGCTGGAGCTGGCGCAGCTGGGAATCCTGCTGCTGCACGCGCTGTTCCAGATCCAGCGAGGACGAGGAGGACGAGCTGCCCGCCACGCAGCCGCTGATGAGCGATGCGCTGCACAGGAAGCCAAGGGCGGTAAGGAGTCGACTGTGTTTCATGAAGCACCTCGAATTTACGGAAAGGGGTCGCCGGCCTTGCGGCGACCGGTAAAAATGTACGCCAGCCCGCCAATCACGGGCACGAATACCACGAAAACCAGCCAGAGGGACCGCTGCAGCGGACTGGAAAACTGATGCCGCCAGATGTGCATGATGCTCCAGAAGGTCGGCAACATGGGCAGCAGGGCCAGCGGGATATGCCACCAGGCGAAGGTCATGGGCGATCCTCTTTTCCCGGGTCGGGGCGGGGAGACCGCCAGAGCAGCAGGCAGGCCAGGCCCGCCCCTATGCAGATGGCCATGTCCGCCACGTTGAAGGCGGGCCAGTGCCAGTCCCCCACATAGATGTCCAGAAAGTCCACCACGGCCCGGAAGCGTATACGGTCGACGAGGTTCCCCAGCGCTCCCCCCATGACGAGCCCCAGCGCCCGGAAGAGCCAGGGCTGTTCCTGCGCGGTGCGGACAAGCAGGATGATGGCGACCGCCGCCACCAGCGTGGCCAGCAGGAAGAGCCAGAACTGCCATTCGATGTCCGAGCGGTTGAGGAAGCCGAAGGCCGCCCCCCGGTTGCGGATGTTCACGAGATCCAGCAGACCGGGGATGACGGTGATGCTCTTGTGTTCAGGAATGGCGGCCAGCACCCAGAACTTGGTGAGCTGATCGAGCAGCAGCGCCAGCAGGGCGTAGCCGCCAAGCAGTCGGTAGCGGGTTCGCACTAGGACAGTTCCTTCATGACCGCCGTGCAGCGGGGGCAAAGGGTCGGATGGGCGGCATCCTGTCCCAGTTCCGTGCTGTAGATCCAGCAGCGTTCACACTTCTCGCCTTCCGCCTTGGCCACGCCCACGGCCAGCCCGGGCACGTCGCCGTCCTGCGGGGCCGTGGCGGGCGCTTCGGCCAGCGGGGCCAGCCGGATCTGCGAGACGATGCAGAATTCCCGCAGGTCCGCGTGCAGGCTCTCCACCCGTTCACGCAGTTCGTCGCTCACATAGAGCGTGACGCTCGTATCCAGCGAATGCCCGACCACGCCGTCCCGGCGCAGCGGCTCGATGGCGCGGGTCATGGCGCCGCGCACGGCCATGAGCACGTTCCAGTCGTCGCGCACGCCGTCTTCCAGCAGGAAGGGGCTGATGTCCGGCTCGGAGAGAGCGAAGACGGTGGGCGCTTCGTCGCGCAGGTCATTGGGCAGGGCAAGGTAGATCTCCTCCGCGGTGAAGGAGAGCACCGGGGCCATGTCCCGCATGAGCAGGCAGGTCAGGTGGTAGAGTGCCGTCTGCGCCGAGCGGCGTTCCCGGCTGTGGGGCGCCGAGGCGTAGAGCCGGTCTTTGAGGCCGTCCAGATAGACGCCGGACAGGTCGGTGGTGCAGTAATTGTGCAGGGAGTGGTAGACCTTGTGGAACTCGTAGTCCGTATAGGCCTGCTGGATGCGCTGATGCAGGCGGGCCGCCACGTCGAGGGCGTAGCGGTCCAGCGGCAGCAGGTCGGCGGCGGGCAGCAGATCCTTGCGGTGCAGGTCGGACAGGTTGCCGAGCATGAAGCGGGCCGTATTGCGGATGCGGCGGTAGGCGTCCACCAGCCGGCCGAGGATCTCGTCGGAGATGCGGACGTCTTCCCGGTATTCCACGGAGCTGACCCACAGACGGATGATCTCGGCCCCGAACTTGTCGATGAGTTCCTGCGGCGCGATGACGTTGCCCACGGACTTGGACATCTTGCGGCCGTTGCCGTCCACCACATAGCCGTGGGTGAGCACGGCCCGGTAGGGCGGCGTGCGGCGGGTGCCCTCGGCCGCCAGCAGCGAGCTGTGGAACCAGCCGCGATGCTGGTCCGAGCCTTCAAGGTAGAGATCGGCCGGGAAGGACAGTTCGGGACGGGCCTCCAGCACGGCGGCCCAGCTCGTCCCCGAATCGAACCAGACGTCGAGGATGTCGGTCTCCCGCTTCCAGTGGTTGCCGCCGCATTTGGGGCAGGTCAGCCCGGCGGGCACGATGTCCTCCAGCGGGGCTTCGTACCAGTAGTCGCAGCCCGTGGGATGCTTGGCGAAGCGTTCGCTCATGTCGCGCATCCAGGCGGCGTCGTTCCAGGCCTCGCCGCAGTCCTCGCAGAGCAGGGCCATGATGGGCACGCCCCATTGGCGCTGACGCGAGATGCACCAGTCCGGGCGGGATTCGATCATGTTGTAGATGCGGTCCCGGCCCCAGGCGGGGATCCAGCGCACCTTCTCGTCGATGGCCGTCAGGGCGCGGCGGCGCAGGTCGTTCTTTTCCATGCTGATGAACCACTGCGTGGTGGCCCGGAAGATGACCGGCTTCTTGCAGCGCCAGCAATGCGGGTAGGAGTGGGAGATGGTCCCCGCATCCAGCAGGTTGCCCACTTCCTTCAGTTTGTCGATGACCGGGGCATTGGCCTCAAAGACGTTGAGCCCCGCGAAGAATTCCACGCTGGGCAAAAAGCGGCCCGCGTCGTCCAGCGGCGAATAGATGTCCAGCCCGTAGGCCAGGCCCACCTCGTAGTCCTCCCGACCGTGGCCCGGCGCGGTATGCACGCAGCCCGTACCGGCGTCCAGGGTGACGTGGCGGCCCAGCACCAGCGGCGAGGGGCGGTCATAGAAGGGATGGCGGGCCGTGAGGCGTTCCAGCTTCTCGCCGGTGGTGCGGGCGATCTCGCGGACATCTTCCCAGCCGAAGCGGCGGGCGCAGCCTTCCAGCAGTTCGGCGGCCAGCAGATACTGCGCGCCCGCGGCCTCCACCAGCACGTATTCAAATTCGGGATGCAGGCAGACGGCCATATTGTCCGGCAGGGTCCAGGGCGTGGTCGTCCAGATGACCACGAAGGCCCGCGCCGGATCGGCCCCGGGCAGCACCTCGGCCAGCCGGGCGTCCGTCAGGGGGAAGCGTACGAAGACGGAAGGGGAGGTGTGGTCGGCGTACTCCACCTCCGCCTCGGCCAGCGCCGTGTGGCAGGAACAGCACCAGTAGATGGGTTTCTTGGCGCGGATGACGTTGCCCGCATCCACGAAGTTGGCGAGTTCGCGCGCGGTGGCCGCCTCGTAGGCGGGGGCCATGCTCATGTAGGGATGTTCCCAGTCGCCCAGCACGCCGAGGCGCTTGAATTCCTTGCGCTGAGTGTCGATCCACTTGCCGGCGTATTCCCGGCAGAGCTTGCGCACCACATGGGCGGGCAGTTCCTTCTTCTTTTCCTTGAGTTCCTGCTCGACCTTGAGTTCGATGGGCAGGCCGTGGCAGTCCCAGCCGGGCACATAGCGGGCTTCATGGCCCTGCATGTTGCGGGCCTTGATGATGATGTCCTTGAGGATCTTGTTGAGGGCCGTGCCCATGTGGATGTGGCCGTTGGCGTAGGGCGGGCCGTCATGCAGCACGAAGGGACCCATGTGGGTATCCCGCTCGATCATGGCGCGGCAGGCGTCGATGTCTTCCCAGTGCTTGAGCATCTGCGGTTCGCGCTGGGCAAGATTGGCCTTCATGGGGAAGGCGGTCTGGGGCAGATTCAGGGTCTTCTTGTAGTCGCTCATGCTGGCTCCCGAAGCGGATGGGGTGCTCCGTGCGGTTCCCTTGTTATGTCGCCTCCCGCGTATGGCCGACAAGGCCGCGCACAGGGCGCGACCGGCCATTCCGTCGGGGGCGGCTGTCATGACGTTGGCGTCGGGCCGCCGCAAAGGCTGACCCTGCCTGTTTTAGAGCATTGTGCCTTTGAAAAAGGCAAAATGCGAGGCGGCGGCACAGCGCCGCCCGGCCGAAAGTGAGCGGAAAAACCGCGCTTTTTCCGCGAAACGCCAGGCCGTATGGTTTGAAACGCCAAGTGTTTCAAACTGGGCCTGCTCTATAAGGCGATGATTTTCCGCAAAGACGCGCGCAAAGTCAAGGGATGACGGCGGCCGCCGGCACAGGAGGAGAGCGCCCCCGGCGAGCCGGGCCGGGGATCAGGCCTCGGGCGGCAGATGGGCCAGGAAGGCCAGCAGGTTGCCTTCGCCCGCGGCGCGGCAGCTCAGATAGCAGCGGGCGTAATCGGCGGCGGTCATCTGGCGGGCGAAGACCCGGTAGCGGCGCTGCCGGCCGGCAAAGGGCAGGGCAAGGCCGCCTTCGCTTTCCGGCAGGCCCAGGGCGGGCGGCAGGGGCAGCCAGAAATCTTCCTGCGGATGCGCATAGTCGCGGGCCACGCTGTCCGGCAGGCCTCCAAGGCCCAGCAGGCGCAGCACGCTGTCGGCCACATGCAGCACGAGCCGCCGGGCCGGATGGTTGACCGTGATGAAGAGCTGTTCCGTGCGCCAGTGCTCGCGCAGCAGCGGCGCGCAGCGAATGGGCGCGTTCCGCTCCTTCGCCTCTTCCCGCCGCAGGGATGCCTCGGCGATGTCGGCCGTCGCGCCGAAGAAGGACGGCCGGGAGCGTTCATAGACCAGGCTGGCTTCCAGCGGGGAAAGACCGCGCTGCAGCAGGCCTTCCAGCAGGGTGTCGGCAAAGTCCACGCCCGGCAGGCGCGTCCAGGTGGGCCAGTATCCCTGAAAGAAGAGATTGGGCAGCCGCAGCGCCTGACAGGAAGGCGGCAGGCGCTGCAGGATCTCGGCGCTGGAGAGTTCGCCCCATTTGGCGCCGAGCTCCTGATGCAGATAGAGGGCGCAGCCATCCAGCAGATCTTCCGGCAGGGCGGCACGCGTGTAGTTGAGCACATGCAGCACGCGAAACCGCCGGGCAAAGGCCGGAGTGGCTTCCAGCAGGGGACGCAGGGCCTCGCCCTGGCAATTGGCGTGCAGGAGGCAGAGTGCGCGCGGCATGGCTGCGGACGGGACTATTCGTCCCACTCAAGATAGGTGGCCGTCTGCCGGCCCTTTTCGGAAACGGACACGCCGGCCACGGCGACCTTGCGGGCCTGCGGGTCGGGGTGCCGCCGCAGCCGCTCGGCCACGCTCCGCCAGATGTGGCGGGCCAGGTTCTCCGACGAGGGATTGACGGCGTCGAAGGGCGGCGTTTCGTTGAGCACGCTGTGATCCAGCGTGTCCAGCGTTTCCTTGAGCACCTGCCGCAGCACCTTGAAGTCCAGCAGCAGTTCCGTGTCCGGCAGCAGTTCTTCGCCCTGAACGGTGAGTTCCACGCCGAAGTTGTGTCCGTGCAGATGTTCGCACTTGCCCTCGTAGTGCCGCAGGGCATGGGCGGAGCAGAATTCGTCCCGTACGGTGAGACGCCAGCATTTTTTTCTGTTCATTGGAGGATCCAGTACATGACGATGGCCGCCATGATCATGACGATGATGGCCAGGATGATGCGCGCGTTCTGATCCCATTCATAACTGGCGTCGCTGTCGGGATCGTCGTCCAGCGGCGGGGAGACAAGGTTCTGCAACCAGGAAAACAGGGACATGGCAGGCTCCTTCGGCTAAAGGGGGGAAATCGTCAAAAAGTCGTCCTGCGGGGACTGCATTCAAAAACCGTACCCCTTTGCGACTCATGACGCCCAGGCCGCCAGGGCCCTGTCCAGTTCCGGGCCGGGGGCCACCCGGAATTGCGGCCCGAGCTGCAGGAGGCAGCGGTAGCCGTCCAGCAGGACGACGGCCTGCGCTTCCACCTCGCCGGGATGGGCGGCCAGGATGTTCTTCAGGCTCAGGATATGCTCGCGTCCCAGCCGCTGGGCCGGGATCTGCACGCAAATGGGCTGATCGCTCTGGCCGCAGGCCTCGCGCAAAAGCCGCACGCTCTGGCCAAGCAGCTTGACGTCGCGGGGGGCCTCCTCGCCGTCCTCGTCGCTGTCGCGCGCGCTGTCCTCCTGCTTGTCCAGGCGGGCCCGCAGGCAAAGGGGTTGCTCGCTTTTCAGCAGTTCGCGCGCCTCGGCATAGGGCTTGGGGAAGAAGGTCACCTCGGCATGCCCGGTAAGGTCCTCGATGCTCACGAAGGCCATGCGCTCGCCCTTGGATTTGGTGATGACCTCCTTGATGCCGGTGACCAGCGCCGGGCAGGAAATCTCCGCGCCGGGGAAGAGGTCGCGCGCGTCTTCCAGCGTGCTCAGGCCGATGCGGCGGATCTCGCGGCTGAAGGGCTGCAAGGGGTGGCTCGTGAGGAAGAAGCCCAGGGCCTCCTTCTCAAAGCGCAGCTTCTCGTCATTGTCCCATTCGGGCATGGCGGCCTCCGGGCAGTCCATGCCGATGCCGGGCAGGGGGGCGGCTTCGGTGCGGGGGGCCAGCGCCAGCAGGGAGACCTGATTGGATTCCTTTTCCCTGGCCTTTTTCTGGGCCCGGGCCACCACGCCGTCCAGGGTGGCGATCATGGCGGCGCGGCTCACGCCGAGGCAGTCGCAGGCCCCGCCCTTGATGAGCGATTCCAGCACGCGCTTGGTGACCTTGCGCAGGTTGACCCGGCAGCAGAGATCCAGCAGGGAGGCGTACGCGCCGCCCTCGGCGCGGGCCTCCATGATCTCGCGGATGGCTTCGTCCCCCACGTTCTTGATGCCGCCAAGGCCGAAGACCACCTTGCCGTCCTTGGCCGAGAAGGCCCGCTGGCTGTCGTTGATGGACGGCTGCACCACGTCGATGCCCATGTCCTTGCAGCAGGAGACGTACTTGAGCAGCTTGTCCTGATTGCCCATTTCCGAGGTCATGAGCGCGGCCATGAATTCCACCTTGTGGTGCACCTTGAGGTAGGCCGTGAAGTAGGACACCAGCGCATAGGCGGCCGAATGGGACTTGTTGAAGCCGTAGGCCGCGAATTTTTCCATGAGGTCGAAGATCTCGTCGGCCTTTTCCCGGCCGATGCCGTTGGCCTTGGCCCCCTCCACGAACTTGACGCGCTCCTTGGCCATGGCCTCGGCCTTTTTCTTGCCCATGGCCCGCCGCAGCAGGTCGGCGCCGCCGAGGGTGTAGCTGGCGATGATCTGCGCGATCTGCATGACCTGTTCCTGATAGACGATGACGCCGTAGGTGTCCCGCAGGCAGTCGCTCAGGGAGTCGTGCGGATAGACGACCGGCACCTGCCCGTGCTTGCGCTTGATGAACTCGTCCACCATGCCCGAGCCCAGCGGGCCGGGCCGGTAGAGGGCCAGCATGGCGATGACGTCCTCGAAGCAGGAGGGCTTGAGCATGCGCAGGTACTGCCGCATGCCCGAACTTTCCACCTGGAAGACGCCGTCCGTGTCCCCGCGCGAATAAAGTTCGTAGGTGGCGGCGTCGGTCAGCGGCAGGTTGTCGAGGTCCGGCGGCGTTTGCCCCTGCAGGCTGATGTTGTCCAGCGTGTCCTGGATGAGGGTCATGGTCTTGAGGCCGAGGAAGTCGAACTTCACAAGGCCGGTCTGCTCGGTCATGGGGCCGTCGAACTGGGTGACGAGTTCGCCGCGCTTGCCCGTGTAGAGCGGCAGATATTCGTCCATGGGCTTGTCCGACACCACAAGGCCCGCCGCATGGGTGGAGGCGTGCCGCGCAAGGCCCTCCAGCCGCCGGGCCGTATCCAGCAGCTTTTTGACCTGCGGGTCGCTGTCGTAGAGCTTTTGCAGCTCCGGCTCGGCCTCCATCGCTTTGTTGATGGTCATCTTGAGGTCGTCGGGCACCATCTTGGCGATGCGGTCGGTCTCGGCAAAGCTCATGCCCAGGGCCCGGCCCACGTCGCGCACCACGCCCTTGGCCTTCATGGTGCCGAAGGTGGTGATCTGGGCCACGCTGTCCTTGCCGTAGGTATCGACCATGTGCTGGATGACTTCCACGCGGCGGCGTTCGCAGAAGTCCACGTCGATATCGGGCAGGCTCACGCGTTCGGCATTGAGGAAGCGCTCGAACAGCAGATTGTAGGGGATGGGGTCGAGGTTGGTGATGCGCAAAGCCCAGGCCACGAGGCTGCCCGCCGCCGAACCGCGCCCCGGCCCCACGGGGATGCCGTGGTCCTTGGCCCAGTTGATGAATTCCTGCACGATGAGGAAATAGCCCGGGAAGCCCATGTTGCAGATGACGTCCAGCTCGTAGCGCAGGCGCTCGCGGTAGGCATCCGCATCCACGGAGGCCGGGTCGGGATGCTTTTGCAGGCGCAGTTCCAGGCCTTCTTCGGCCAGCCGGCGGAATTCCGACTCCAGCGTGGCCCCTTCGGGCAGGGGATAGACCGGGAAATAGTGGTGGCCGAAATCCAGCTCCACGTTGCACTGTTCGGCGATGCGCATGGTATTGGCCAGCGCTTCCGGCACATGGCCGAAGGCGGCTTCCATCTCCTCGGCGCTCTTGTAATAGAGTTCCGTGGTCTCGAAGCGCATGTGCTTGGGATCGTCCATGGTGGTCTGCGTCTGGATGCAGAGCAGCACCTCGTGGGCCTCCACGTCGCCGGCATCGAGGTAGTGACAGTCGTTGGTGGCCACCAGCGGCAGATGGAGCTGTTCGGCGATCTCCATGAGGCCGTTGTTGACCGTCACCTGTTCCTGCAGGCCGTTGGACTGCAGTTCCAGATAGAAGCGGCCGGGGTAGATGTCCGCGTATTCCCGGGCCAGCGCGAGGGCCTTGTCCATGTCGCCGGCCTGGATGGCGCGCGGCACTTCGCCCGCGATGCAGGCCGAAAGGCAGATGAGCCCCTCGGCATACTGGCGCAGCAGCGGCTTGTCCACGCGCGGCTTGTAATGGAAGCCCTCCAGAAAGCCCTTGGTCACCAGCTTGACGAGGTTGTGATAGCCCGTCTCGTTCTGGGCCAGCAGGATGAGATGGTTCCGCTTGCGGGCCAGTTCGGACGTCTTGTCGAAATGGTCATGGCAGACGTAGACCTCGCAGCCGAAGATGGGCTTGATGCCGACGTCGGCGCACTGCTTGGCGAAGTAGGCCGCGCCGTACATGTTGCCGTGATCGGTGATGGCGCAGGCGGGCATGCCGAAATCCTTGGCGCGGTTGCACAGATCCTTGAGGCGGATGGCCCCGTCCAGCAGGCTGTATTCGGTATGGCAGTGCAGATGCACGAAATCGGACATGCGGCGTTCCTCGGCCGGATTTTCCCGGCGGCTGGGGATGAAGGGGAAAGGCGGCGCGGATACGCCGTGGGGAAAGAAATTAGCATGCCTCGTTCCGCGGCTCAAGGCGCGGGAAAAGCGGTCCGTCCGCCGAAAAAAACTTTACAAAACTATTTAACTAGTTTTATTGTTGCAAAGGCTTCTCCCTGAACGCCCCGGCGTCGGCAAAGCAGGCGCAGGCCAGAGGCGGGAAAGCTCCATCTTACATGCCGTGCGGCATGGGCGGGAAGGCAACTCGCACATGACCGGCGGCGACAGGGGGCAGTATGAGCATCATTACGGATCTGACGCGGATGTGGCTTACACGATCGACACGCCCGTTCACCTTCACAAAGGAATACGACCAGACGCTTCCCTATGCCGAATGCGCCGACCTTGGCCTGTATGTCCATATCCCGTTCTGCAGAAGCGTCTGCAATTTTTGCCCGTATTGCAAACGGCCATATGTCAGGGAGCTTTGCGAAAGGTATATCGATTCCCTGCTCAAAGAGATAGAGATGGTGGGCGGCCGGCAGCCGGGAAGAAAGCGTGTGACGAGCCTGTATTTCGGCGGCGGCACGCCCGCTCTGGCCGTTGACCGCATCGGGGAGATCAGGGAAGCGCTGGAAAGGCATTTTCTCATCACCGATGGCGTGGGGCTGGAACTGCATCCCGACGATGTGACGCCGGACGTCCTGCGCAGGCTGAAGGAAGCGGGCGTCACCAGGATCAGCATCGGCATCCAGTCCTTCCAGGCTACGTACCAGAAGCTTCTGGGCCGGAAGCCCGTGGACAAAAAGATGTTGCGGCAGGCGCTGGATGCGGTGCCCTTTGCGACCGTATCCGTGGACCTCATCTTCGCGCTTCCCGGCCAGCGGTACGAGGACTTGCGCGCGGATATCGACGAAGCCGTCGCGTGCGGGGCAAATCATGTGGCCATATACCCCTTCATCGATTTCACCTGTACGTCGAGCCCTGTCCCCGCCATGCCCAAACGGGAGAAGCGCGAGCTGCTGGACGCCATCACCCGCTATTGTCTGGGCAAGGGCTGGCGCCGCAATTCCATCTGGACGTTCTCCTGCTCGCCGGACGTCGCGTACTCCTCCATGACGCGGGACAACTTCCTCGGTTTCGGCTGTTCCGCAACGACTCTGCTTAACGAACAGTTCAAGATCAACACCTTTGATGTGGAGGCCTATTGCGCGCGTATTGCCGACGGAAAGCTCCCCACGTCCCTCACCCTTCGCTTCACGCGGCGGCAGCGGATGCTGTACTGGCTGTTCTGGACGGCATACGGCACCCGCGTGCGGGCAGCGGACTTTGAACGCTTTTTCGGCGTGCCGCTGAAAAAGATGTATGGCGGCGAACTCCGGCTGGCAAAACTGCTGGGCTTTGTGACGGAAGCCGGCGGAACGTACGCCCTGACCCTGAAAGGAGCGTTCTTCTACCATTATTATGAAAATTTTTACACATTGGCCTATATCGACAAGATGTGGGGAATATTGCGCGGGAACGCATTCCCGGAGCGCATCGAATTGTAGGCTAGCCCGCGCCCTTTCCCCCGGACACACGGCGAATGGCGGCAACGGCCCCTGACGGACACGCCCTGCGGCAAGATGCGGTGTTCCCTGTCATGGATGCGGCGTGGAGAGGAAAGCCGCATGCCTCGTCGCGCGGCTCAAGGGCGAAAAGGGCTGACGTCGCACGAGGAACCTTGACTGGACTTTTTTGTTGGTTTTATACGTACGCGAATTATCATAGAGCATTTTTGGTTTGAAACGCTTGGCGTTTCAAACCATACGGCCTGGCGTTTCGCGGAAAAAGCGCGGTTTTTCCGCTCACTTTGGGCCGGGCGGCGCTGTGCCGCCGCCTCGCATTTTGCCTTTTCAAAGGCAAAATGCTCTAGGGTCAGGACTCATTATCAGGCAATATGTTCTGACTGAGATATTTTTATAACTTGTTGTAAAATAAATACTTATTTTT
>NZ_CALUWS010000011.1 GCF_944324525.1 uncultured Desulfovibrio sp. | reverse complement strand
CCGCAAGCCGCCTCCCTGACTGGCACGTCCCCCGGCGGCATGGGAGAGACCGGGTTTTGCGGGGGAAGGTGACCTTTGAAAAGGTCCCCCTCCCCCGTACCCCCTCCCCCCGAAACGTTTATTCCGGTCTGCTTCCCGCCGTCGTATCCCGCAAGCCGTCTCCTGACTGCTCCGTCCCCCGGCGGCATGGGAGAGATGGTTCTTTTTAGCGGACAGTATCTTTCCGCATGCCGGCAGAGACCGACCGTGCCCACAGATTTTCCTCCATGCCGCCGGGGGACGGAACAGATACGCGACCATCTGCGGGAAACGACGCCCTTACATCCTCCCGGTAAAACGCGTTTGGGGGGATGGGGGGAGTTTGAGGGGGGAAGGGCCCCTTTGGGCGTGAGCAAAGGGGCCCTTCCCCCCTCAAAAAACATCCCTAGCATCACCTCCCGGCCAGCAGGCTGCGCAGGGCCGCACCGGGTTGGCCGTCCTTCATGAGAGCGGTGCCCACGAGGGCGGCGTCATATCCTGCCTCGGCGGCGGCGCGGAGGTGATCCGGGGCTTCCATGCCGCTGGCGGCTATCCAGCATTCGCCGTTTTGCGGGGGGAAGCGCCGGGCGATGTCGAGGCAGGCGGCGCGGTCCACGCGCAGGGTCGCCAGATCGCGGGCATTGACCTGGATGATGCGGGCGCCGCTGGCGCGGGCGAGGGCCAGTTCGTCCGCGTCGAAAATTTCGACCACGGCCTGCATGCCGTAGGACTCGGCCTGTTCGCGTAATCGGCGCAGCAGGGCCGCGTCGGGCGTCAGGCCCACGATGAGCAGCAGGGCCGCCGCCGGCGTGGCGGCCGTGGCCGTTATCTGGAGCGGATCGAAAAGGAAATCCTTCCGCAGCAGGGGCACGGGGCGACCGTCGGCGTGGAGGGCGGCGTGGGCTTCGGCGAGGTAGTCCAGCCGCCCCTGGAAGAAGCGTTCTTCCGTAAGGACGGAAATGGCTCCGGCTTCGGCCTGCGCGTACTGCCGGGCGACCTCGGCGGCCGTCAGAGCGCGACAGATGACGCCACGGGACGGGGAGGCCCGCTTGTATTCGGCGATGACGGACAGCGGGGCCTGACCGGAGGGACGGCGCAGGGCCGCGAGGAAGTCGCCACGAGGCCCGCTGAAGGGCGCGGGCAGGCCCCCTTCCCGCTCCTGACGGCGCAGGGCCGCCACTTCGCCCGCCTTGGCCCAGAGGAAACGCTCAAGCCGCATGGAGAACTCTCCTTCCCAGGCCGGATTCCACGGCCTCACGGGCGCGGGCCATGCAGAGGGCCAGCGTGGGCGCGTCTTCCAGCAGATAGAGGGCCAGGCCCACATTGAGCGTCACCATGTCGCGCATGGCGCGGCTGCCGCCTCCGGCCAGCAGGTCGCGCAGCACGGCCACGGCCTCGTCCTTGCTGCTGACGGCAAGGTCCTCCGGGGTGCAGGGGAGGATGCCGAAGTCAGCGGGATCAAGGGGCAGGGGCGAAATCTTTCCTTGTTGCAGGAGGAGCACCTCCGCCGGGCCGATGGGGGTCAGCTCGTCATAACCGCCGGCGCCGCAGACCACGGCCGCGCGTTCCAGCGGGGACTGGGCCAGCGTCTCGGCCACGAGGCGCAGCAGTTCGGGACGGGCCACGCCCATGAGCAGATGACTGGGGCGGGCGGGATTGATCATGGGGCCGAGGAGATTGAAGAGCGTGCGCACGCCCAGCTCCTTGCGCAGCGGGCCGATATTCTTGAAGGCCGGGTGGAAGTGCGGCGCATAGAGGAAGGCGAAGTTGCGTTCCCGAACTCTGTCGGCCACGGCGGCGGCATCGGTATGGAGATCCATGCCCAGCGCTTCCACGGCGTCGGCGCTGCCGCAGGAGGAGGATACCGCCCGGTTGCCGTGCTTGACCACCTTATGCCCCATGCCGGCCAGCACCAGTGAGGTGGCGGTGGAGCAATTGAAGGAATGGCGTCCGTCGCCGCCGGTGCCCACCACGTCGATGGCGCTCCCCACGCCGTCCACGCGCACGGCGCGGGCCAGCGCGGCGCGGGTGGCATGGGCCAGCTCCAGCGCGCTTTCCCCCTTCATACGCAGGGCCAGCAGGAAGGCCCCGGCCTGCGCGGCGGTGAGCTTGCCGTCCATGAGCGCGGCGAAGGCGGCGGCCGCCATGTCCGGGGTGAGGTCTTCGCGCCGGGCCAGACGTTCGAGGATGCGGTCCATGTGCAGGTCGTTGGCCTCGGCGGGCAGGACGGCCTGCGGGAAGTTGCCCAGCAGGCGCAGCCCTTCCGGCGTCAGGATGGATTCGGGATGGAACTGCACGCCCACCCACGGCCGGTCATCGTAGCGCAGGGCCATCACTTCGCCTTCCGGAGCGCGGGCCGTCACGGTGAAGGGGATGGAGACGGGGCCGTCGTCCCGCACCACCAGCGAATGGTAGCGCGCCACCCGCAGGGGATTGGGCAGACCGTCGAAGAGGCCGCTGCCGTCGTGTACGATCTCGGACTGTTTGCCGTGCATGATGCAGGGGCCGACCTCCACCCGCGCCCCGGCGTGCAGGCCGAGCAGCTGATGCCCGAGGCAGACGCCGAGTACCGGGATGTGGGGAGGCAGCAGCTCCAGGAAGCGCGGGCAAAGCCCGGCATTCTCCGGCCGTCCCGGGCCGGGCGAGATGCAGACCTGCCGCAGGTCGGGGTCGCGGGCCAGATCGAGGATGCGCGGATCGTCGTTGGTCAGCACCAGCGGCTCCTGCCCCAGCGCATAAAAGGCCTGTACCAGATTGTAGGTGAAGGAATCGTAATTATCTATGAGCAGAAACATGGCATTCTTCCTCGTTGCGCAGGGCAAGGCGCATGATGGCCGACTTGTTGCAGACTTCTTTCCATTCCAGTTCCGGGTCCGAATCGTGGACGATGCCGCCCCCGGCCTGCCAGCACAGTTCCCCGTCCCTGAGCCACATGCTGCGGATGGTTATGCCGGTATCCAGATGCACGGCGTCCTTGTCCAGCCCCAGCCAGCCGACGCAACCCGCGTAGGGGCCGCGGCTCCGGCCTTCCATCTCCCGGATGATCTGCATGGCCCGCACCTTGGGCGCGCCGCTCACCGTGCCCGCCGGGAAGGTGGCGGCCAGCACGTCCAGCGCGTCCTTGCCCTCGTCCAGCTGGGCCGTGACGCGGCTGGTCAGGTGCATGACATGGGAGAAGCGTTCCACCTCCATGCAGCGTTCCAGGGTGACGCTGCCGGGCCGGGCCACGCGGCCCAGATCGTTGCGGCCCAGGTCCACCAGCATGACGTGTTCGGCGCGCTCCTTGGGATCGTCCCGCAGTTCCTGCGCCAGTCGGGCGTCTTCCGCGTCGTCGCGGCCGCGCCGCCGCGTCCCGGCAATGGGCGAAAGCTGCAGCTTGCCGCGCGTGCAGCGCACCATGACTTCCGGGGAGGAGCCGAAGAGCGTCATTTCCCCGATCTTCATATAGAACATGTAGGGCGAGGCGTTGTAGCGGCGCATGCGCCGGTAGAGGGTGAAGGCGTCCCCGACAAACGGCGTGGAGAAGCGCACCGACGGCACCACCTGTATGGCCTCGCCCGCGTGCAGCATGGCGCGGATGCGCTCCACCACGGCCTTGTAGCCCGCTTCATCCGGGCTGGCGGTCACTTCGCCCACGTCCGGCAACGGCGCTTCGGCCGCCTGTCTGCCGCTCTGGACCTCCCGATGTTCGCCAAGGCTGATCTGGCAAAGACGATTGTAGAGATGGTCAAAGAGCAGCACCGTGCCCGGCAGCGCCAACACGGCCTCGGCCTCGTTTTCCGGCATGATCCCGGCCAGCGTGGGATGGAACAGGCGGGCCATACCGAAGCCCAGCCAGCCGTACAGCGCCCGCGTGATGGGCGGCACGTCCATGCCTTCCGGAGCCGTTATCCGCAGCCGCCGCATGAGGGCGCGCAATCCTTCCACATAGGGCTGTCCGTCGTGCGCGGCCAGCGGGGCAAGACGCTCGTCCCGGATATCCACGGACAGGCGTCCCTCCCGGCAGGTCAGCACAAGGGCCATGTCGCAGGCCAGCACGCTGTAACGGCCCCAGCGGCCGTCCACCTCGGCGCTTTCCAGCAGGATGCCGTCGCCCTGGCCCGCCATGCCCAGAAAAAGGCTGATGGGCGTGTCCATGTCCGCCGGGAGCCAGCGCGCCTGCTGCCGCAGGTGGCATGCCGCCTGCGCCGCCGGTTCCGCTGCCTTTTCCGCGTGTGAGGTGCTGATGGGGTCGTGCATGTTCTTTCCTCGTGTTGTCCGTCTTCCGCCGCGGCGTATCCATTCGGAGATGGCCGGGCCATGAAACAAAAAAAGACGCCGTCCCAGGGGACGGCGTCTTATCAGCCAGTAGCAAAACAGATAACGCTATGCGGCGGGCCAGACCCGCACGTCCCCCCTGCATACGTCAGAACGCCACCACCACGCGGCAAAGCTGAACTGAGTGCGGAAGGAAAGGAACATAGTTTTTACCTGTTGTTGTGATTTTTGGGAAAGATAGGCCGTCCGCCCGCCATTGTCAAGCATGAGCCGATGGGACATGACGCTTTTTCGCCGCCGGACAGCGGGATGCATGGTAGACGGACGGAACGCCCCGCAAAGGAAGATACAGAGCGGTATGCCGCCTCAGCCGCGCGGGTCTTGCCGCGCCAGATAGGCCGCTCCCCAGGATTGCATGGCTTCCAGCACGGGATAAAGGCTCTTTCCAAGATCGGTAAGGGCGTATTCCACCTTGGGCGGCACCACGGGATAGACCGTGCGGCTGATCAGGCCGTCGGCCTCCAGTTCGCGCAGCTGCTGGGTGAGCATCTTGGGCGTGGCGCAGGGGACGGCCCGCCGCAGCCCGGAAAAACGGAGCGCGCCGTCCAGGAGGCTCCAGAGGATCAGCCCCTTGTACTTGCCGCCGATGAGCTGGAGCGTGGCCGCTACGGGGAAATGCGTCTCCAGCGCGGGGACGGCCGGCCGTCCATGATCGTCAGGGAGATCGGCCTGTTTGGGCATCGTGGTATCCTCCGGGGTACTGGCTATGGAAAAAGTGCGTTCTTGTCCTCTGCTCCGCCCATGCTATCATGAAGGAAACGGCCTCCGCCACCCCCGCCGCACGGGCGGCCAACGTCCCCATTTCATCTTGCGCGTGCGCGGATGCCGCAACGTCCTTCAGAAGAGGTGCTTCATGCAGTTCCAGCAGATCCGCGGCGCAACGAGCATCGTCACCTTCGGCGGCTCGCGCTTCCTTGTCGATCCCTTTTTCGCCCCGTGCGGCTCCTGCCCGCCCGTCCCCTCTCCCTACAACGATCTGGCCAATCCGCTGGTGGGGCTGCCGCTCCCTGTGGAAACCATCGTTGCCGTGGATGCGGTCATCGTCACCCACATGCACCATTTCGATCATTTCGACGCCCTTGCGGCGCAGGCCCTGCCCAAGACCATACCGGTCTTCGTGCAGTCCGAGAAGGAGGCCGAGGACATGCGGGCACTGGGCTTTTGCCATGTCACGCCGCTTGCCGCGGAAGGCGTCCGCTTCGGAGAGGTGGAGCTGTACAGGACCGAGGCCCTGCATGGCGACGGCGTGACCGCCGCCTATTATTACCGAAAATTCGCCCTGCCCGCCGAAGCCTGCGGCTTCGTGCTGCGCGCGCCGGGCGAGAAGGTCTTTTACGCCGCCGGCGATACGCTCTGGTTCGACGGCGTGCAGCGGGCCATCAAGAGCCACCAGCCGCAGGTCATCGCCCTCAATGCGGCCAATGCCCAGATGTACGACGGCACGCCCATCCTCATGGGCGTCGACGGCGTGCGGGAAGTGGCGCAGGCCGCGCCCGACGCCGTCCTCATCGCCACCCACATGGACGCGGTCAACCATGCCCGCCTCAGCCGTGCGGACCTGCACGCCTTTGCCGCAGCCGAGGGGCTGGGGCAACGCCTCCTGATCCCGCTGGACGGGGAGATCCTCTGCCTGTAGCACGTTTTGCCCTTGAAGAAGGCAAACGCGAAACGACAGAAAGCGTTTCAAGCGGAAAATGCTCTAACAGGACGGGCCGGCACCTTCGCGGTACCGGCCCGTCTTTTCATGCGGGAAAGAGGAGACTTCCCCGGCGGTCCGTACGACGGCATTGGCCGCCCTCGCCTACTTGCCGAAGAGGATCTCCTGATAGCTGGGCAGATCCCAGAGGTCGTCGGCCACACGGGTCTCCAGCAGGTCGGCATAGCGGCGCACTTCGTCCATAAGGGGCAGCACTTCCTCGCAGTACAGCCGGGCGCGGGTCAGCAGATCGCTCTGCCCGTCCACGCCGCCCAACGCGGTCTCCAGCCGCACCACGGCATCCTGCATGCCGCGGAGCTGTTCGGTCACGTCGCGCAGCATGTCCACGCGGATGTCCATGCCCACGGCCTTCATGCGGGCGGCCGTCTCGGCCAGCTCGCCCTGATAGCGCATGCCCGCCGGGAAGATGATGGTGCGGGCCATGCGGATGACGAGGGTCGCCTCGGTCCGCAGGGTCTTGCAGTACTGTTCCAGATAAATGTCGTGACGGGCCTTGAGCTCGGCGCGGTTCAGGATGCCGTTGCTCTCGTACAGGGCCACCACTTCCGGCCGGATGAGTTCCGGCAGGGCTTCGGGCGTGTTGCGCAGATTGGGCAGGCCGCGCCGCACGGCCTCCTTGTGCCAGATCTCCGAGTAGCCGTCGCCGTTGAAGATGATGGCGCTGTGCTCCTCGATGACGTGTTCCACATAGGACTGGATGGCGGCGTTGAGGTCCTTGCCGGCGGCGATCTCCTTTTCCAGATAATCGGCCGCATCATTGAGGGAATCGCTCATCATGGCGTTGAGGGCCGTGATGGAACCGGCGGCGGACTGGCTGGAGCCCAGCGCGCGGAACTCGAAGCGGTTGCCCGTGAAGGCCACCGGGCTCGTGCGGTTGCGGTCGCCGGGATCGGTGGGCAGAGGCGGCAGGGTGTCCACGCCCACGTTCATCATGCGGGCGGGCTTGCCGTTGGCGGCGTTCTCCACCCGGCCGGCGCGGAAGGCTTCAAAGACTTCCGTCAGCTGGTCGCCCAGGAAGATGGACATGATGGCCGGCGGGGCCTCATGCGCGCCCAGGCGATGGTCGTTGCTGGCGCTGGCCACCGTGGCCCGCAGCAGGCCGCCGTACTTGTGGACGGCACGGATCATGGCCGAGCAGAAGACGAGGAACTTGGCGTTGGCGTGCGGGGTCGCGCCGGGATCGAAAAGGCTGCCCAGCTCGCGGTTGCCGATGGAGTAGTTCACATGCTTGCCCGAGCCGTTGACCCCGTGGAAGGGCTTTTCGTGCAGCAGGCACTTGAGGCCGTAGCGTTTGGCCACGTTGCGCAGGGTGGACATGATGATGTGGTTGTGGTCCACCGCCAGATTGCTCACCTCATAGAGCGGGGCGATCTCGTACTGGCTGGGCGCGGCCTCGTTGTGCCGGGTGCGCACGGGCACGCCGAGCTTGTAGAGCTCGTACTCCACTTCCATCATGTAGGAGAGCACGCGCTGCGGGATGACGCCGAAATACTGGTCGCTGAACTCCTGTCCCTTGGCCGGACGCGCGCCGAAGAGCGAGCGCCCCGCCACCTGCAGGTCGGGACGGGCAAAATTGTAATTGTGGTCGATGCAGAAATATTCCTGCTCCAGCCCGGCAAAGGAGACGATGGGCAGTTCCGGCTCGATGCCGAAGATCTTGAGCACGCGCCGGGCCGCCCGGTTGAGCGCCTGACCGGAGCGCAGCAGCGGGGTCTTCTTGTCCAGCGCAACGCCCGTCCACGAGAGGAACATGGTCGGGATGCAGAGGAAGGTCCCGTTGGGGTTCTCCATGATGTAAGCGGGGCTCGTCACGTCCCAGGCGGTATAGCCGCGCGCCTCGAAGGTGGAGCGCAGGCCGCCGGACGGGAAGGAGGAAGCGTCCGGCTCGCCGCGAATGAGCATATTGCCGGAAAATTCGGCGATGACGCCGCCGTAGCCGTCAGGCATGAGGAAGCTGTCGTGCTTTTCCGCCGTCTGGCCGGTAAGCGGATAGAAGATGTGGGCGAAATGCGTGGCGCCCTTTTCGATGGCCCAGTCCTTCATGACCGCGGCCACGGTATCGGCGATGGAAGGGTCCATGCGCTCGCCGAGGGTGATGGCCTTGTGCAGGGACTTGTACACGTCCTTGGGCAGGCGGGCGCGCATGGCCTTGTCGTCAAAGACGTTGCAGCCGTAGAAATCCACGGGCCGGTTCTTGGCGTAGTCGATATTGGCCTCGTCCTTGTAGGACGTGATGGCCTGGATGGCGTTCTGTCGTGCGGAGTTGCTCATATATCCTCCCTGTCGGGGCCTGCGCGCGGGAGCGTTTAGGACCTGTTGACGCTCTGCACAGCTTTTTGGGTGGGGGAAGGGAAACCCCTCCGCCGGCGCGGGAGAGTTTTCCCTCCCCCCACGCCCCCCATCCCTTCCCCAGCGCGCTTTTACCTGGGGAAACTGCGGGACATGCGGCTGGCGAGCATCAAAGGGCATAAACTCATGCGCAGATCATATGCTTTACCTGTTTGGAGTGCTCTTTGCTCATGCGTCAACAGGTCTAGGCCACGCTGACGATCTCTATCTCAAAGGTCAGTTCCTTGCCCGCCAGCGGATGGTTGGCGTCCAGGGTGACTTCCGTCTCCGTCACCTCGCTGATGACCACATCCATCTGCCCCTGCTCGCTGGAAAGCTGGAGGGGCGTGCCCACCTTCAACGGGATGCTGTCCGGCATCTGGGCGCGATCCACGGTGAACACGAGGTCCGGGTCCGCCTCGCCGTAAGCGTCGGCCGGCGCGATGGTGACCGTGACGGTGTCGCCGGCTTCGCGTCCCTGTACGGCCTGCTCGAAGCCGGGGATGATCATGCCCCCGCCCAGCACGAATTCAAGGGGCTCGCGCTCGCGCGAGGAGTCAAAGACCGTTCCGTCGGCCAGCGTGCCCGTATAATGGACGCGCACGGTATCGCCTTTTGTGATGGGCATAGAAAATCCTTCTCCCGATGCCTTGTAGGTTGCGGAAAAACAGGACCGGCCGCCCCGGCTCACGCCTGCGGTCAGCACGTTCCCTGACCGGTCAGAAAAGCATGATTGCCCCTGCCTGTCAATCGCCCCGACGCCCGCGCCGCCCGCGCTCCAGCGACTTATTGCGAGACATTCTTGCTTGACAAGGCTCCCCCGCCGGACGCATATTTTTTTGCTTTTGAAATTCAGGACGCCGCGCGCGTCCGCAGCCGTCATCGAGGTATGCCATGTCCGACATCCGTTCCCGCTACAGCGACGAAATCTCCTTCTTCGGCGACAACACGCCCGCCCAGCTGCTGGAAAAATGGGGCTCCCCCCTCTATGTCTACAACGAAAACGTGCTGCGCCGCCGCTGCCGCGAACTGATGGCCCTGTCCGCCCACGCCGGTTTCGGCGTCAACTATTCGGTCAAGGCCAATGCCAATCCCGTGCTGCTGCGCATCATCCGTGAGGAAGGCCTCGTGGTGGACGCCATGAGCCCCGGCGAGCTCTACCTTGACAAGCTGGCCGGGTTCACGCCGGATCAGATCCTCTACATCGCCAACAACATCTCCCCCGACGAGATGCGCCACGCGCTGGAACAGGGCGTGCTCGTCAGCGTGGACTCCCTCTCCCAGCTGGAGACCCTCGGCCGCCTCAACCGGGGCGGACGGGTGATGGTGCGCTTCAATCCCGGCATCGGCGCGGGCCACCACCAAAAGGTGGTCACCGCCGGCAAGGAGACCAAGTTCGGCGTCACTCCCGACCTGCTCGACGAGGTGCTGGCCATCCTCAAGCGCCACGACATGCGCCTGGCCGGCATCAACCACCACATCGGCTCCCTCTTCATGGAAGCCGACGGCTACATCGCGGCGGCCTCCGTCCTGCTGGAGCTGGCCGAACGCCTGCCCGCCGACGTGCTGCGCGGTCTGGAGATCATCGACTTCGGCGGCGGCTTCGGCATCCCCTACCATAAATATGAAGGACAGCCCCGTCTGGACATGGCCGATCTGGCCGAGAAGCTCCACGCCCTCATCAGCGGCTGGAGCGCCAAAACGGGCTATGCCGGCCGCTTCCTCGTGGAGCCGGGCCGTTACGTGGCCGCCGAATGCGGCATGATCCTCACCGGCGTCAACAACGTGAAGTACAACGGCGAGACCTGCTATGTGGGCACGGACGTGGGCTTCAACGTGCTGGCCCGTCCGGCCATGTACGACTCCTTCCACGATCTGGAGATCTATGCCGGTCCGGCGGGCACGGCCGACCGCGCCGAAAAGGAACAGACCATCGTGGGCAACATCTGCGAAAGCGGGGACATCCTCGCCAAAAAACGCCTGCTGCCCGCCCTGCACGAGGGGGACATCCTCGGCATCCTCGACGCCGGGGCCTACGGCTTCTCCATGTCCTCCTCCTATACCCAGCGCTGCCGCTGCGCCGAGGTGCTCATCGACGCCGAAGGCAAGGCCCGCCTCATCCGCCGCCGCGAAACGCCGGAGGACCTCGCCCGCTGCTATGCTGTGGACTAGGTGCTGATGCCATTCGCTGTTTGTCTGGGGGGAGGGGAACCCCCTCCCCTCGCGCGGGAGGGGGTTCCCCTCCCCCCAGGCCCCCCACCCTTCCCCCAGCGCGCTTTCAAGGCGTTTTGCCTTTTGCAAAGGCAAAACGCGATGCGGCGGCACAACGCCGCCCGGCCCCTGTGAGAGGGGAAATAATTTTTTTTCACAAAGCGACAAGCCGTCTGGTGCGAAACGTGAAGCGTTTCAAACGGAAAAGGCGTTATCGGGAAGATGTCGTAGAGAGGCCACGCCTTCCCGCGGCAGGAGCCCCCGTCTTCCCCCTTTCCTCAGGGCGCTTTTTCACAACGGCGGACCGTGCCGTCCACGACCCCGGGGAAGAAAAAAAACCCTTCCCCTTTGCCGAAGCGTGCCTATCTTTGAAGCGGCCGGAAACGCCCCGCCCGCCGCGGGGCGCATCTTCCCCACCTTGAACGTCAACCCCGTCCATCGCCATGTCACGTCCCGACCTCAGCACCTCCCCCCGCGCCATCTGGCGGCTGGCCTGGCCGCAGATGCTCATGATGTATCTGGTCTTCATCATGGGTCTCATCACGGTCTGGGTCGCCGGGCAGATCAGCGCCGACGTACAGGCGGCCCTGGGCATGGTGACGCAATGCACCCTGCTGCTCATGGTCATCGTCATGGCCATGAGCAGCGGCGCGCTGGCCGCCGTCAGCCAGTCGCTGGGCGCGCAGCGCCTGGACAGGGCGCAGCGTTACGTCAGCATCACCGTGCTGGGCAGCTTCGGCCTCGGCTTCGTCATGGCCGCGGCGGGCTGGCTGCTGGCCGACCCCATCCTGCTCCTGCTGCGGGTGCCGGAGCGCATCCTGCCGCTGGCCCGGGATTTCTGGGATGTGGTCATGCTCACCCTGCCCGCCCAATACGTCTACGCGGCCACGGGCGTCATGTTCCGCGCCACGCGGCAGGTCATCCCGCCGCTGCAGGTGGCGGCCCTGCTCTGCGCGCTGACGCTGGCGGGCAGTCTGGGCTTCGGACTGGGCTGGTTCGGCCTGCCGGCATACGGGGCGCACGGCATCCTCTGGACGAATTTTGCCGCCCAGCTCGCGGGCGCGCTCTGCAATTGCCTGCTGCTGCGCCGTTCCAACTATCTGCACCGCCACGCCGTGCCGGATCGCCGCTGGCTGCGGGTGGGCCTGCCCTACCTGCTGCGGGTGGCCCTGCCCGCCGGAGCCGCGCAGATCGTCTGGCAGTCCGGCTATCTCATGCTTTTCGTGCTGGTGGCCTCGGTGCCCGTGGAGAGCATCGCCGCCCTGGCCGGGCTCACGGCCGGGCTGCGGGTGGAGGCCATCCTCTTCATGCCGGGCATGGCCTTCAACATGACCGCCGGGGTGCTCGTAGGCAACTGCCTCGGCGCGGGCGATCCGCAGCGGGCCAAACGCATCGCCTGCAACCTCACGGCCATCGCGGCCGTGGCCATGAGCCTTGTGGCCCTCTGTCTCTGGCCCTTCCGGCAGGACATCGCGGCCCTCATGACGCAGGATGCGGCCACACAGGCCCAGATCGTCTCGTATCTGGAGTTCAACCTGCTTTCCACGCCCTTTTCCATCGCCAGCACGGTCATGGGCGGCGTCATGAACGGCGCGGGAGCCACCCGCTATAACCTCATGATCTTCGGCGGCGGCCTCTGGATCGTCCGCCTGCCGCTGGGCTGGCTGCTGGGGCACCAGCTCTGGGGCACGGCCTCCGGCATCTTCGCCGCCATGCTGGTCTCCCAGATCGTGCAGGCCGTCTGCATGCTCCATGTGGTCCTGCACCGCAACTGGACGCGCTTTGCCATGCACGCCCATAAATTCTCCGCGGGGGAGAGCCGCCCCGCCGCTTCCGCTGAAACAAAAGGATAAGCCCATGAAGGATGCCGCCTATCACCCCATACACCTCGACCAGCGGGCGGATTACGCCGCTCTCTGGCGTCTGACGCCCTGCCGCTCCCTGGACTACAGCCTTGCCAACCTCTGGGGCTGGCAGGAACATTACGGACTGGAATGGTGTTTTGCCCATGATCTGTGCTGGATCCGCCAGACGCGCCCCGCCCTGCAGTACTGGGCCCCCGTGGGCGACTGGGCCGCGACGGACTGGGCCGCTCTGCTGCCCGGCCTGACGGACGCCCCCATCATCCGCGTACCGGACATGCTGGCCGCCCGCTGGAAGGAATGCCTGCCCGAACAGGTGGACATCATCGAGGATCGCGGCCAGTGGGAATACCTCTACGACCGCGACGCCCTGGCGACCCTGCCCGGCAACCGCTATCACAAGAAAAAGAATCATGTGAACAGCTTCATCAAGGCCTACGGCGAACCGGACTACCGGCCGCTGAACGACGAAATGGTGGAGGATGTGCTCGGCCTGCAGGATGACTGGTGTCAGTGGCACGAGTGCGAGAGCTCCCCCTCCCTGCGCGCCGAGAACGAAGCCATCAACCGGGTGCTCTCCCACTGGGACAACTTCGAGGGCCTGCAGGGCGGCTCCCTCTATGTGGACGGCCGCATGGTGGCCTTCAGCGTGGGGGAAAAGCTGGACGACACGACCCTGGGCGTCCATTTTGAAAAAGGCCTCAACGGCTACCGCGGCGTCTACCAGACCATCAACTGCCTCTTCTCCCGCCATGCGGGCGAGGGCTTCCGCTACCTCAACCGGGCGCAGGACCTCGACGAGGAAGGCTTACGGCAGGCAAAGATGACCTATCTCCCCGCAGACTTCGTCCGCAAGAGCCGTATCCGCATCCGCTAGAGCTTGTTGACGCTATTCGTTGTTTGTTTGGGGGGAAGGAGCCCCTTCCAGCGCTGGCGGCGGGGTTCCCCTTCCCCCAAGCCCCATCCCTTCCCCAGCGCGCTTTTTTCAGGGAAGATACGGAAGGCGAGACGCCCCCGTCCCCAAAGGCAAGCGAAGCGTGTACAGCGCATTTGCCTTATTTAGGGAAATTATTTGTAAAATTTGCGTCAACAGGTCCTAAGTGCAAGGAGACACCATGAAGACCCTCCCCCCCTGCTTCCGCTCCGGCGCGCGTTGCTGTCTCACGCTCGCTCTGCTGTTCATCCTGGCCCAGCTGGCGGCCTGCGCCGCCAAGCCCGTGCCCACGCGCGAAGGCGAAAGCCCGCAGTGGATGGGCACCATCCGCGATCTGCGCGCCATACCGCAGGACCTGATGCCCTTTGCCCGTCAGGCCGGCGGCAATACGCCCCTGCTCTCCGCCGCCGAGCAGGCCGAACAGGACGCCCGGTTCAACCGCATCTTCTTCGGCCCCTGGCAGATGAAAAAAGCCACGGTCAAGCGCCGCAGCGCCTCGGCCATCTTCCGCAAGGCCCGCGGCTACAAGCATGACGACGTCCGCTGGACGCAGGCCGAATGGGACGGCATCGCCCGCAATGCCCGCATGAGCACCTATCCCAATACCAAAGCGCAGGCCATCACCATCCGCAATACCGATCTGCGCGAGATGCCTACCCACACGCCGCGCTTCAGCGAGCCCACCCCGGACCAGCGCGCCAATCCCTTCGATTATTTCCAGTATTCTCTGCTGCCCGTGGGCACGCCGCTCTTCATCACCCACACGAGTCGTGACGGCCAGTGGTATTTCATCGAGTGCCCCGTGGCCGCCGGCTGGGTGGACGCCTCGGACGTGGCCCTGGTGGACGAGGACTTCATCCGCCGTTACAAGACCGGCAGCTACGCCGCCATCGTGCGGGACAAGGTCATGCTGCCCGGCAGCCAGTGCGGGCAGGTCAACATCGGCACCATCCTGCCGCTGGCCGATGCCCCGACGGGCCAGCCGGGCATGATCAACCTGCTCGTGCCGGTCAAAAAGGGCCGCTACGCCACCACCGTCACCACCACCGTGCCCATTGCCGACGCCGTGCGCAAGCCCCTGCCCCTCACCCCCGACGCCGTGGCCCAGATCGGTAACGTCATGATGGGCCAGCGCTACGGCTGGGGCGGCATGTTCGGCGACCGGGACTGCTCGGCCCTCACCCGCGAACTCTTCACCCCCTTCGGCATCTGGCTGGGCCGCAACTCCACCGGCCAGGGACGCTCCGGCCTCGTCCAACCGCTGGAAGGCCTCAGCACGGCGGAAAAGGAAAAAGTCATCCTGCAACAAGGCGTACCCTTCCTGAGCCTGCTCTGGATGCGCGGCCATATCATGCTCTACGTGGGCGAATGGAAAGGACGCCCCGCCATCTTCCACAACGTCTGGGGCGTGCGCGTCATCAACGGCGATGACGACAACGACCGCTTCGTCATCGGTCGCGCCGTGGTGACCTCCATCACCCCCGGCGCCGAACTGCGCAACCTCTACCGCAAAACCACCTTCGCCGACCGCCTGCGCAGCCTGACCACCCTCCCCCCCGGCAAGCGGTAGGCGGCTGGCGGCAAGGTTTTCCTGAGGGGGGAAGGGGCCCCTTTGCTAGCGCCCAAAGGGGCCCCTTCCCCCCTCAGACTCCCCCCTTCCTCCCCAAACGCGCTTTGTCAGGGAGATACGACGGCGTTGTAACATACGGAATCCCCATCGCCGCAGGCAAGACGACTGTTTTTTCACCATGCCGCCGAGGGACTTCCCATCGAAGGGATCGCCGGAGCGGTCACGCTGTGCCGCCATCCTCCCCGGCAGAGTTTTTTGAAGGATGGGCTTTCTTAGATGAAGGAGAGTTTTTCCTTACGGGGGGCGGGGAACCCCCTCGCCTCGCGCGGGAGGGGGTTCCCCTCCCCCCGTACCCCCCACCCCTCCCCCAGCGCGCTTTATCGGGAAGATACGACGAAGGCACGATCCGCAAGTTTTCCTCTGATGCAGGCAAGATAACATGGCCGTTTCTCCATGCCGCCGGGGGACTTCCCGTCGAAGGGATCGCCGGGACGGTCACCTGTGCCGTCATCCTCCCCGGCAGAGTTTTTTGAAGGATGGATGGGGGGCACGGGGGGAAGGAAGGGGACTTTTTTGCAAAAAAGTCCCCTTCCTTCCCCCCGCCTCACCCGACTACGCAACCATGTAGAGACACACATGACGGAAGAACTCAGCTTTCACGTGGACGACGAGGCGGGGGAGCGCCTTGACCGGGCGCTGCATGCCCGGCTGGAGGGCATGTCGCGGGCGGCGGTACAGAAGGCCATCACGGCCGGGCACTGCCGCATCGACGGCCTACCGGTCGTTTCGGCCTCCTGCAAGCTGCGCCGGGGGCAGCGGGTGGAGTTGCGCCTGCCGCAGGCCGACAGTCCCCTGCAGGCCGAGGCGGCGGAGCTGGAAGTGCTTTTTCAGGATGAGCGCCTTGTGGTGTGCAACAAGCCCGCCGGGCTGACGGTACATCCCTGCCCGTCCTGCCTGGAAGGCACGCTGGTGCATCGCCTGTTGCATCACTTCCCGCAATTGCGGCAGATGGACGGCCTGCGGCCCGGCATCGTGCACCGTTTGGACAAGGACACCAGCGGCCTGCTGCTGGTGGCGCTGGATGAGGCGACGCGCCTGCGCCTTGCCGAGGCCTTTGCCGAGCGTACGGTGGCCAAGAGTTACCTGGCGCTGGTGCAGGGGACGCCGCCGCGAGAGGGGACCTGCCGCGAGCCGGTGGGACGTCATCCCACCGTCAAGGTCAAGATGGCCGTGGTGCCGGAGTCCCGGGGCGGGCGCAGCGCCCATACGGACTGGCGGGTGCTCTGGACGGCGGCGGACAGGAGCTGTTCCCTGCTGCTCGTGCGCATCCATACCGGGCGCACGCATCAAATCCGCGTGCATATGGCGCATCTGGGCCATCCGCTGCTGGGTGACGCCCTCTATGCGCCGCCGCCGGTACGGGCGCGCGCGCCGCGCCAGATGCTGCATGCCTGGCGGCTGGAATTCCGCCATCCGTGGAGCGGCGAAGCCCTCTCGTTCACGTCCGCGCTGCCGGAAGACATGATCGCCTGCGCGGCCGCGGCCGATGCCTGCACCCGTCGCCTTGTCGTCACGGGCAATCCGGGTTGCGGCAAGTCCACGGTCTGCGCCGCGCTGGAACGCCTCGGCGTGCCGGTCATCAGCGCGGATGCCGTGGTGCATGAACTGTACGCGCCGCACGGACTCATGGCCGGCTGGCTGGGCGAGCGTCGGCCCGATCTGCTGGCGCCGGACGGCGGCATCGACCGGGCGGCTCTGCGGCCCGCCATGCGGCAGGACCCGCTGTTGCGGCAGGATGTGGAAGCGCAGGTGCATGAGCTGGTGCGCCGGCGCATCCTGAGCTTCTGGGAACAGGCGGAAAAGCGCGGCGACGCCGTGGCTGCCGCCGAGATCCCCCTGTACTTTGAATGCGGCTGGCAGAAAAGCGCCTTTACGCCTCGCCCCTTGAGCCTGTGCGTCAGCTGCCCGACCGACCTGCGACGCCGGCGCGTCATGGCCGGACGCGGCTGGAGCGCCGAACATTTTGACGAGCTTGAGTCCTGGCAGTGGCCCGAGGAAAAGAAGAGCGCCGAAAGCGACTTTGTGTTCGTCAATACGGAAGGAGCCGAGGACCTTGATGCACGGCTGACGGATCTTTTGCGGGAGATCGTGCACGACGGGAAAGAAGGACGCCGCCTGCTGCGGGAGAGCTGGCAACGCCTGCTCGACGGCCTGCGAGTGTCGTAAGGCCGGTTTTCCTCTCTCCGGGAGGGTCTTGCCGTCCTGAGGAAGGAGAAAACGTCTGCTTACACATATAAGATCAAGATTTTTGATGTTTGACGACAGATTACAGACAGTGTACATAGCCCTCCCGGCTTGACAAAGCTCCCGGCAGTCGCCACAACAGGGAGACCTCCTCCCCCCCGTCGGAGTACGGATGACACAAGCATGCCCATCATCTCAGGATAACTTGCAACTCGTTGCCGCGCTCTCCCGTATAGCGCTTTCCTGTGAAGACATTTCCACGTTCTGGCGAGGGGCCTTGGAGGCTGTCGGCAACGCCCTTTCCTGCTACTGCGCCTATGGCGTCCTCTTTGCGCCGGGGCGGGCCGATCAGTCGGAGCTCTGGCTTGCCGAAGCCGTTCCGTCCGAGACTGAGGCCGCCATACGGATGGCGCTCACGGCCTTTGTGGCCTTGCGCGAAATGGGTCTTGCCGAGGACTTCGATCACATCGCGGCCTGCCGGGATGCCGAACTCCGCTCCCAGCTGGAACAATGCGGCATCGAGGCTCTGCACAGCCTTCCTCTGCACCACAAGGATGAGCTCATCGGCTACCTCTGCCTTGCCTGCCGCGAGGGCCCCGAAGCCGCTTCCGTCCCCGGCCGCCTGTACGGCCTGGAAGATCCTCTGGCGCTTTCTCTTTCGCATCTTGCCCTCTGTGAGCGCCTTCAGCGGCACAATGCCCGCCTCTACGACCTGTTCGATTCCTTTACCGCGCCGGTCTATGTTTCCGACCTGCATACGCACGAGATCCTTTTTGCCAACAAGTGCATCAACAAAGCCTTCCCGCTTGGCGATCAGGACGAGAATCTTTGTTACAAGCGCCTGCAGGGTTATTCCAACCCCTGTCATTTCTGCACCAACGATGTTCTGGCCGATGACGGCACGCCGTATCGCTGGACGCATGAGAACCCCCTTACCCACCGCATCTACACGGTCATCGACCGCAAGGTGCGCTGGGAAGACGAACGGCTTGTCCGGCTTTCCATCGCGCTGGACATCACGGATTCCATCCGCGCCCAGGAAGAAAAACGCAAGGCCGTCATGGCCTCGGAGGCGAAGAGCGAATTCCTTGCCCAGATAAGCCATGAGATCCGCACGCCGCTCAACGGCATCATCGGTCTGACCCATCTGGCCATGCAGGAAAGCCAGGAAGATCCGCGCAGCTATCTGAGCAAGATACGGCATTCGGCCACCAGTCTGCTGACGCTGGTCAACGACTTGCTGGACCTCTCCAAGATCGAGGCCCGCAAGATGGTGCTGGAGCACAGCGACTTCATCCTGCAGGACGTGCTGGATTTTGCCCATGTGGCCGTACAGTATCAGATGCAGCAGAAGGGGCTCGACTGGCATTGCCGCATCGACAAGAACGTGCCGCGCCGTCTGCATGGCGACAATCAGCGGCTGCGGCAAATCCTGCTCAACCTGCTGAGCAATGGCGTCAAATTCACCACCAGCGGATCCGTTTCCGTCAGTGTGGCCCGCCAGCGGGAAAACAATCAGGACTGGCTGCACTTTGCCGTTTCCGATACGGGCAAGGGAATCAGCAAGGAATTCCTGGAGCATATCTTCGAGCCCTATTCGCAGGAAGACGCCAGCATTTCCCGCCGCTTCGGCGGGACGGGGCTGGGGCTTGCCATCTGCAAGCATATTGCCGACCTCATGGGCGGCAGCATCTGGTGCGACAGCACGCCGGGGAAGGGCTCCACCTTCCACCTCCGCATCCCCTGTGTGGAAGCCGCTTTTGAGGATGAGCCGGCAACCGAGGCCCCCGTTGCGGAGATGCCCGCCGGGCTGCCGGAAGGAGTGAAGATCCTGCTGGTGGAAGACAATACCATCAATCAGGAGATCGCCTGTACTCTGCTCGGCCGCATGGGCGCTCACTGCACCATTGCCCATAACGGGCGGCAGGCCATCGATCTGGCCCTGAACGGGACCTATGATCTCATCCTCATGGATGTGGTCATGCCGGAGATGGACGGCATCGCCGCCACCGCCGAGATCCTCCGCCGGGCCGACGAGCTCCGGCAGACCGTACCGCCCATTATCGGCCTGACGGCTGACCATACGGAGCCCCTGCTGACCAAGCTGCAAGCGGCCGGCATGGCGGATGTCCTCTTCAAGCCCATCGATCCCTCGCTGCTCTTTCACAAGATCCTCCAGTGGATCAGTCCGGCGGACGCATGAGCAAGACCGCCCGCCCCGTCAAGACCAATGCCGCGCGCCTGCTGGACCGGCTGGACGTGCCCTACGAGCTGCTGACGGCCCCTGTGGACGAAAACGACCTTTCGGCCGTAACGATGGCGCAGCGGCTGGGGGCCGACCCTGCCTGCGTCTTCAAGACGCTTGTCGCCCGGGGGGACCGCACCGGCATACTCATGGCCTGCATCCCCGCCGCGGCGGAGCTGGACCTCAAGGCCCTGGCCGCGGCTTCCGGCAACAAGCATGTGGAGATGGTCCATCTCAAGGAAGTCTTCCCGCTCACCGGGTATATTCGCGGCGGCTGTTCCCCTCTGGCCGCCAAAAAGGCCTACCCCGTCTTTGTGGACAGCAGCGCCGTACAGCACGCGCGCATTTATGTGAGCGCAGGCCAGCGTGGCGTCCAGCTGCGCCTGGCCCCGGCCAGCCTTTTGCAGGCGGCTCATGCGGAGCTTGCCCCTCTTTGCCGGCCGCAAAGCTGAAACCCGCCCCAGCACACATGACGCAAAAAACGGCGAGACATGGTTTCCCTTGTCTCGCCGTTTCCGATCTTTGTGGACAGACGCCTTGCGGCGTCCCCTCCTGGGCATTTTCCGTCCGAAACGCGGTGCGTTCCAAACTTTATAGCCTGTCATTTCGCGGAAAAACGCATTTTTTCCGCTCGGTTCGGGCCGGGCGGCGCTGAGCCGCCCTCACGTTTCGCCTTTTTCAAGGGCAAAACGCTCTAGGCTTCGTCGCTCAAGCGGCGAAAATTCTTCTTGCTGGCGCCGCACACCGGACAGCACCAGTCATCGGGCAGGTCCTCGAATTTGGTGCCCGCCGGGATCTTGTGCCGGCGGTCGCCACGATCGGGATCATAGACATAGCCGCAATTGGCCACGGGGCACCGCCACATATCCTTGGCATCAGCCATGCTGAACGCTCCTTTGCTGTTGTCTCGACTGTTTCGCATCCCGCGGAACACGATGTTCCCTTGAACCGGCAAAGCTCAGACCGTCGCCCTAGAGCATTTTCCATTTGAAACACTTCGTGTTCCAAACCATACGACCTGGCATTTCGCGGAAAAAACGCGGTTTTTCCGCCCACTTTTGGCCGGGCGGCGCTGTGCCGCCGCCTCGCGTTCCGCTTTTTCAAAGGCAAAACGCGCTAGCCCTGATTGCCGCCGTTCTGCACGAAGCCCTTGGAGGGGCCGGTGCTGGAAGGCGTTCCGGCGATCTTGGCCAGATAGACGGCGCCGAGCGATTTGATGTGCTCGGCAATGTTTTCATAGTAGTTCATATGGGCCTGCTCTTCGTCGATGATGCGCTCAAAGAGGCGGGCCGTGACGATATCGCCGTTTTCGTTGCAGACCTTGATGAAGGAATTATAGGCGTCGATGGTAGCGTCTTCGCGGGCGGCGTCGCCTTCATAGATGGCGAGCACTTCTTCGCCGGTCTTGACCTTGCCGTCCTTTTCGCTGGTGGGCTCGCCGCCAAGTTCCTTGATGCGTTCGGCAAAGGCCTCGGCGTGCTTCATTTCATCGATGGCGATGAGCTTCATGTTGGCGGCCAGTTCGCCATAGTCCAGACCGTCGAGGCTGTAATGCTGGTTCATGTACTGGTGCACGGCATAAAGCTCCATGCTGCGCGCCTTGTTCAGCACCTCAACCACATTGGCCTTGCGTTCCTTGCGATCCTTGCTCATTCCTTCATTCTCCCGGTTCGTGGTTTTGTGGAATTGCTCCCGGTCACTAGAGCATTTTCAGTTTGAAACGCTGCGCGTTTCAAACCATACGGCCTGGCGTTTCGCGGAAAAAACGCGGTTTTTCCGCTCACCTTGGGCCGGGCGGCGCTATGCCGCCGCCTCGCGTTTCACCTTTTTCAAAGGTGAAACGCTCTATCGCCGCCCCTGGAGCCGCCGCTCCCTGCATGCGGATGACGGATCCCCCGCCGGAGGACCCGTCATCCACGATATGGCGGGATGTACAGGGACAGTCATCAAACTACACCGTCCCCCCCGCAAAAGCAAAGCCTATTGTCTGCCTGTCGCAGCCAGCGCCGCGCATTCTTCGCACAGGCCGTCAAACTCCACCCGCGCGGCATGGAGACAATGGAAGCCCGGAACCTCGATCCCTTCCACAGAGGGCTCCGGCACGGGCGGCATGACGTCGCCGATACGTCCGCAGGAGACGCAACGCACGTGCTGATGCGCGGAAATATCGCCGTCAAAGCGCTTGGTGCTTCCGGAAGCCTCCAGCCGACGGATCGTTCCGTTGTCCGCCAGGAAATCCAGATTGCGGTACACCGTCCCCAGGCTGATGCGCGGCAGGCGCTGCCGCACCATCCCGTACAACTCATCCGCGGTGGGATGCGTCTTCGTTTTGCGCAGCTCTTCCAGGATGACCGCTCGCTGGCGGGTCATCCGCGTCTGTATATGAGCCATCATTTCCTCCAGTTTCAATAACTATTACTGATAGGAGAGAAATATGTCAAGCTGCGTTTCCGTCTGTCTGTGATTCCACGCACAAAATCGCCATATCCATCACGTTGGTCAGCGTCGGCCCTGTCCGCAGCAGCAGGCCCGCCTGCTCCAGAACCGTATAGCTGTCGTTCTGCGCCAGCTGTTCCCGGGCTTCCGCCTCACGCCCCGCCAGCGCCTGCCCGTCGGCAAAACCGCCCGCGGCGTCCGTAGGGCCGTCCGTCCCGTCCGTGCCCGCAAAAAGCGCCGTTATCCTGCTCTCTCCCGCTTCCCGCAGATGCAGGGACGCCGCCAGCGCCATTTCCTGATTGCGCCCGCCCCTGCCCGTGCCGCACAGCGTGACCGTGCATTCCCCGCCGGCAAGATAACAGAAAGTTTGCCCCGCCTTGCCGAAACGCCGCGCCTCTTCCCGGGCCTCATACATCAGCCGGACGGCACACTCGCGCGCTTCGCCGGTATACGGCCGCTCCCGCACATGGACCGCCATACCCAGCTCCCGCGCCGCCTGCGCCGCCGCCGCCAGCGCCTGACCGTTCCCGGCCACGATGCGCGTGCAGACCTGCCGGAACAAGGGATCATCCGCCTTGGGCGTCTCCGGCCGCCGTCCGGCCGCGCCGTCGCGCAGGCTTTGCACGAGCGTCGGCGGCAGCTTCTCCTCCAGTCCGTAGCGGGCCAGCAGCTCCAGGCAATCCGCAAAGGTCGAGGCATCCGGCGACGTAGGGCCGGATGCGATGACCCCCATGTCGTCCCCGATGACGTCCGAGACCAGAAAACTCAGCACGCGCGCCGGCGCAGCCGCCCGCGCCAGCTGCCCGCCCCCAAACGCCGACAGATGCTTGCGCAGGGCGTTCATCTCCTGGATGGTCGCCCCGCAGGCCAGCAGGCTTGCCGTCAGGCGCTGCGTGTCCTCCAGCGTCACCCCCGGCACGGGCGCGGGCGTCAGGGCGCTCGCCCCGCCGGTGAACAGGCAGATGACCAGATCATCCGGCCCCGCCTCTTCCGCCAGCCGCAGGATATGCCGCGTCGCCGCCTGACCGGCCGTGTCCGGCACCGGATGCGCCGCCTCATACACCTGGATCCTCTCCAGCGGCATGCCGTGCCCGTACTTGACGATGATGGCCCCCTCGTCGATACGTTCGCCCAGAAGGCCTTCCATAGCCCGCGCCAGCGGCGCGGCCCCCTTGCCCGCCCCGATGACCAGCACCCGGCCCCGCTCCGGCAGCGGCCATATTTCCCCGTCCACACAAAGCGCGTCGCCCTCGCGCCGCACATGCCGCCGCAAGGCCGCGTCCGGCGCAACCGCCGCCAGCCCCGCCCGAAAGATCCGTTCCAGTTGCTGCCGCATGCTCTGTTTGTCCTTTTTGGTGGTGGTTAGGTTATTTTTTTGCGGGGGGAAAGGAGGGAGCTTTTTGCAAAAAGCCCCCTCCTTTCCCCCCGCGCCCCCCTTTCCTCCCGCAAAAACTCTTGCCCAGGAAGATGAAAGGGATATGTACCGCCTCAGCCTCCCCACGAACGCCAGTCCCCCGGCGGCATGAAAAAAGACCTCCGGCGTACTGGCATGTTTTCAGGAAAAAGAGAGAAGCGCAAGAGCCGTTTTCCCGCATATCAGGCTCATATTTCGAGTCATGAGGAGACAGACTCGCCACTGATAGGACAAGGCCCTGCGTGGAGAGCGTTTTACCCTTGAAAAGGGCAGAACGCCGCCCGGCCAAACCCTGGCGAAAAAAACGCATTTTTTCCGCGAAACGCCAAACCGAAAATGCGCTATGGAATCACAGCAATGGCCGATGGGTGTGGGACAAGACTACTCTCTCCTTTCCGCGTGGCCCGGCAGTCAGCAATAAAGGAAAGCCCGTGTGGCACGACGCCGCAACAAGGAGGCGGTAAAGCGCGTTTGGGGAGGGGTTGGGGGGCGTGGGGGGAAGGGGAACCCCTTTGCGCGCTAGCGAAAGGGGTTCCCCTTCCCCCCCACACAAAAAACAACCTACCTCACGCCATGCAGCCCGGCCCAGTTTTCATAGGGGCCGGCGCCCTGGCAGGGGCGGCAGGTGGGGCCGAGTTCGGCGGGATACCATTCGCCGCAGCGGGGGCAGCGGATGACCTGTCCCTTGCCCTTGTGGCGCAGGGAATCAGCGTGGATGCGCACAGGGGCGGCCTGAAGAAGAGCGAAGCCGGCTTCGCGGATCTCGCGGTGCAGGGCGTCGGAATCCTGTTCACGCTTGGGTTTTTCCTTGAAAAACCAGGCGCGCACATTGGGCCAGCGGTCGAGGTTGCCGGCGTCGAGACGCACGCGTACGCCTTCGCCGTTGGTCTTGTCGTAGAGGGTCAGGGCATAGATGCCGAAATGATAGACCCGCAGCCAGCCATTGCCCACGGTGCAGGGCGTGAGCAGCTGCACGGCGTCGGGCAGACATTGCACGGTCTCTGCCACGGCGTCAAAGAGGATCCCCTGCGGCAGGGCCCGGCGGGCCATTTCCACCATATAGCCGCCGATGATGACGCCGGGGGCCACATGGCAGTGAAATTTCCTGACTTCTTCCACGAATTCGTCATGCGTCCATGAACCAATCATACTGATCCCTGTTTTTTTCTTCATGCTGCCGGGGGACGTAAAAGCCGTGCGACGGCTTGCGCGATACGGCGAACGGCACGGCCCCTGCCCCCACGGCTTGTTCACATAACTTTACCCACCATCTCAACATGCTTTCCGCATACCCCGGCATCGCCTGACAAAAGCGCGCTGGGGAAGGGATGGGGGGCCTGGGGGGAAGGGGAACCCCTCCCGCGCCGGCGGAGGGGTTCCCCTTCCCCCCACTAAACGGTAATGTGTAGGCTTTAATGCACAGTTTCTTCGGCGGCGCTCACGGCGCGTGCGGCGGCCGGGCGGGAGAGGCTGAGGGGGGATGCGCCGTCTTCCTGAGCCAGGGCGTCGAGGTGGCCCATGACGAGGGAGAGGACGTGGCCGATCTCCAGCGGCATGTCGCGGGGGCGCAGGTCGGCCTCTAAAATGTAATGGCGGCAGGTCTCGCAGACGACGGCGCGCAGATCGGGCTGTCCGTCCACAAAAATATGGCGCAGGATGCCGTTGCCTTCCGCGCCGCAGTGGGGGCAGAGGGTGCGCTTGAAGCGCCAGAGACGGGAGCAGTGGCCGCATTGCAGGTAGCGGCGGCCCTCCGTGCCGTGGATGAGGCTGATCTCGGCCCGTCCGCCGCAGTAGGGGCAGGTGGCGTCGCCGCTTTCCCGTTCGGGCCGGCCGAGCTGGGCCGCAGCACCGGCCAGCCGGGCGAGCTGTTCGGCAAAGAGGTTCACGGCATCGGCGGACAGATGGCGTTCCTTGCACCAGGTGGACAGAGCGGGCCGCTTGCGTCCCCGCCGGGCAAGGCAGAGATAGGCGGGCAGTGCGGCATCGGCGCGGATGGCCTCGCGCAGCTGCTCCCAGGCGTCCGCCACCGCGGGAAAGCCCTGCTTGAGGGCGTCCAGGAGGGGTTCGGCCCAGCGAGCGGCGCATTCCACATCCATGCCGCCTTTTCCGGCGGATGCGGCGGCCGGCGTTCCCGTTTCCGGCGTTGCGGGAGCGGGAGCGGCGGCGCGGCGGGCGGCCTCCTCGGCAAGGGCGGTCTCGCGCAGGCAGAGGACAGGGGCAAAGGCATCCAGCAGGGCCTGCTGTTCCGGGCAGGCGTCACGCAGGATGGCGATAAGGCGGGCGGTCTTGCCCGTTCCTTCAGATGCGGCGGCAGCGGCGGGCGCGGCCGTTTCGGGAGTTGCCGTGGGGCGGGAAGTCATCGTGTATCCTTGTTGCAGGGGCCGCCCTCCGCCGCCGGGGGGGAAGGGACGGGCGGAGGGCGGCCGGTGGTCAGGCGGGATCAGGCCTTGAGATGGCTGTGATAGCGGGCGGGATCATCGGTCACGATGAAGATGACCCGTACGCTGTCCGCATCCACGGCCTGAGCCTTGGGATGGGTCTTTTTCAGTTCGGTCACGCGGCGCTGCACTTCGGCCAGGATCTCGTCCCGGTCGCCGAAGACCATAGCCCCGGTGGGACAGGCCTGCACGCAGGCCGGCACCATGCCGTTGCTGATGCGGTCGATGCACATGGTGCACTTGACCATAGCGCCGGTCTCTTCGTTCTTGCGCGGCACGTTGTAGGGACAGACGCTCTGCGCGGTCTCGAAGTCGTCGTCCTTGCTCTTGGCGGTATAGACCACGGCTCCGGTGGCTTCATCGTGGATCATGCCGCCTTCCACGCTGGAACCGGCCAGACAGGGCGGTTCCACGCAATGACGGCACATGTCGCTGGTAAAGTACCAGTAGGGCTTGCCGTCCGCGCCGCGCCCGTCGGCGAAGCGCACCACCTTGTAGGTGCAGCCGTTGAAGTCCGGCGGGTTCTGGTAGGTCCCGGTCTGGGTGGTGGGGCTGGCGGGCAGCCCGTTCCACTGCTTGCAGGCCACCTGGCAACCACGGCAGCCCGTGCAGCGAGACGTATCAACAATGATGGACTTTCCGTTGCTCATCGTCATCGCTCCTTAGGCTATCTTTTCGATGTTGACCATGAAGGCCTTATACTCGGGCGTCATGCTGTTGGAGTCGCCGCAGGTGGGCGTCAGCAGGTTGGCCGAGTCGCCGCCCGGGGTCATCCAGCCGTAGTTGAAGGTCATGCCCACAAGGTGGACCTTCTTGTCGCCGCACTGGAAGGGCGTGATGCGCGGGGTGACCATGGCCACCGCTTCCACGGAACCACGGGCGGAGACCACGCGGATCTTGTCGCCGTTCTTGAGGCCGCGCTCCTTGGCAAGCTCCTCGCTCAGCTCCACGTACGCGCCGGGCTGGGCTTCCACCAGCCAGGACTGCCAGCGGGTGAGGGCCCCCGTGCACCAGTGTTCGGTACAGGAGTAGGTGGTCATCACCAGCGGGAACTTGGCCGAGGCCGAAGCATACACGTCCTTGTCGCTCTCGTAGAGGCGCAGGAGCGGCGTATTGCGCTGCTTGGAGAAGGGATGCTTCTCGAAGGGGCTTTCCACGGGTTCGTAATGTTCCGGGAAAGGCCCGTCGGCCAGCCCCGGCCCGAAGAGACAGCCCACGCCTTCCGGCCGCATGATGAAGGGCAGCTTGCCGCCCTTCTCGGCCAGCGGCGGCGGCGCGCCGTCCACCACGTCCCCTACCCACTTGCCGTCCTTCCATTCCACAAGGGCGCGCTTGGGGTTCCAGGGCTTGCCGTGGGGGTCCACCGAGGCGCGGTTGTAGATGACGCGGCGGTTGGCCGGCCAGGAATACGACCATTCGGGATAGAGCCCGAGGCCCGTGGGGTCCTTCTTGCCGCGGCGCTTCATGAGGTTCTGGCCGTCGCGGGTGAAGCTGCCGGAGCAGATCCAGTTGCCGCAGGCGGTGGAACCGTCGGCCTGGAGCAGCGCGAAGCCGGGCACGCATTCGCCCTTCTTGTAGGCCACGTTGTTGATGGTGACGTCGCGGGTGAACACGCCGTTGATGAGGCGCGCCACCTTTTCGGCGTCATAGCGGCCCTTGCCGTCCACCATGTCGGTGAAGACGCCGAGCACCGGCTCGGGGAAGACGCCGCCCTCCTTCTTGTAGAGCTCCTTCAGCTTCATCTGGATGCGGTAGATGACGTCGCCGGCGGACAGGCAGTCGCCCGGGGCCTTGGCGGCGGCATACTTCCACTGCATCCAGCGGCCGGAGTTGGCCTGGCTGCCTTCCTTCTCCACCGAGGCGGACGCCGGCAGGAGGAAGACCTCGGTACCGACCTTCTTGGGGTCCACGCCGGGCTGCTTCCAGAAGGAGGCCGTCTCGTTGTCGAAGATGTTGAAGTGCACCATCCATTCCAGCTTCTGGAGCGCGGCACGCACCTTGTTGGAATTGGGGATGCTGCAGGCCGGGTTCTGGCCGAAGCAGGAGAAGCCCTTGATGGTGCCCTTGTACATCGCGTCGAAGAGGGGCAGCACCGAGGCGTCCTGACCGTCGTCCAGCTTGGGCAGCCAGTCGAAGCCGTAGCCGGTCTCCTTGGGCGCATCGGGGAAGAAGGCCCGCATGAGACTCACGGCATACTTGTTGTAGTTGCTCTGCCAGTTGAGCGAATCCGGCTCGCCGGTGGTGCGGGCCACGGTCTTGAGATAGTTCTCGAAGGAACCGTGCCCCACGCGCGGGGCGGGCAGATAGCCCGGCAGGTTGTAGGACAGCAGGGCATGGTCCGTGGAGCCCTGCACGTTGGGTTCGCCGCGCAGGGCGTTGATGCCGCCGCCGCACACGCCGATGTTGCCCAGCAAAAGCTGGATGATGCCGAAGCAGCGGATGTTCTGCACGGCCACGGTGTGGTGCGTCTGCCCCAGGGCGTACATGATGGTGCCCGCCTTGTCCGGGCGGCCCGTGGCGGAGAAGGCTTCATAGACCTTCTTCAGATCTTCCACGGGGGTGCCCGTCACGGCGGAGACGGTCTTCATGTCGTAGCGGCTGTAGTGCTTCTTCAGCAGCTGGAAGACGCAATGCTTGTCCTTCAGGCTCTTGTCGCGCTTGAAGGTGCCGTCCGCGTTCTTTTGGTAGGCCCATGTCTTCTTGTCATACTTGCGCTTCTTGGGATCGAAGCCGGAGAACAGGCCGTCCTTGAAGCCGAAGCCCTCGTCCACGAGGAGCGGGGCATTGGTGTAGTTGACCACATAGTCCTTGAAGAACTTGTCGTTTTCAATGATGTAGTTGATCATCCCGCCCAGGAACGCGATGTCCGTGCCCGAACGCAGGGGCGCGTACAGCGAGCAGCGGGCCGACGTGCGGGTGAAGCGCGGGTCCACATGGATGACCGTCGCGCCCTTGTCCTTGGCACGCATGACCCACTTGAAGGAAATGGGATGGTTTTCGGCAGCGTTGCTGCCCTGAATAAGAATACAATCACTGTGCTGAATATCAATCCAGTGATTCGTCATCGCGCCGCGTCCGAACGACTCTGCCAGAGCCGGTACCGTGGGGCCGTGTCAGACCCGGGCCTGGTGCTCAAGATAGACCAGGCCGAGCGAACGGGCGAAGGCGGCGATGTTCCAGCACTCCTCGCTGTCGATGTTGGAGCTGCCCATATGGGCGACGGTTTCCAGACGGTTGACCACCGCGCCGTCCTTGTTCTTCACCATGAAGGAGGCGTCGCGCTCCTTCTTGATGTGGGCGGCGATGCGGCTGATGGCGAAATCCCAGTCCTTTTCTTCCCACTTGTCGGCATGGGGCGCGCGGTACAGCACCTTGGTCAGACGGTGGGGGTTGGCCTCCGTGGTCTGATAGATGCCCGCGCCCTTGGCGCAGAGGGAACCTTCATTGACCGGATGTTCCGGGTCGCCTTCGATATTGATGATCTTGCCGGTGCTCTTGTCCGTGCTGCAGATAAGGCCGCAGCCCACGGCGCAGTAGCAGCAGATACTGGTGGTCTGCGCGGCGCTCTTCACCTTGTCGATCTTCTTCAGTTCCTGCGCCATGCCTTCCACGGGCATGAGGCTCAGGCCCAGCCCGGAAAGCATGATCCCGGCGCCAAGCCCGCAGGAAAGCTTGAGAAACGATCTTCTCTTCATGGATGACTCCTCGTAGGCGCATGGCGACCGCCCCGGCAGATCCGGGGCTGGGAATTCGCCATACTGCGAACCAATCCTATCACCCTGCCACCGCTGGCGCAAGACGGCGGCCGCACAATATGGGTCCTCCTCATGCGCGTCGGGTCTGCCATTTTGACCTTCGCCGCCGCCCTTTTTGCGCTCATGGCGAACGAGAAAGGCCCCTTTTCGCGCCTACAGCCCATCTGGACTTGCCGGATGACCATTTTCCCTCTGCCGGGAAGTCGTCACATTTTTTTCAAAAAGCGTGCGTTCTTGCCGCCTGCTTCAGAAGGGCCGGCAGGGCCGGGAAAGATCGTGTGCGGCAGAGCCCGGCGGGGTGCCGGGCGTGGTCGGGGGGAGTTGCCCCCTCCGGCTGCCGGGGCCGGGAAGCGGCATCAACGCCGGAATCGCCAGTACTTGCAGCCCATGATGAGGCCCTCCTTGTCGACGGTTGTGTTGAACACCGTGATGTAGCGCACCCTGCTGTCCGACAGCGTACGGTCAAAGGGCAGCTTATCGACATTGGCGGACACCTTCTCGTCATAATATTCGTAGTAGGCGTAGAGGCGCGTGTTTTCGTCCAGCTGCTTGTAGTCGTCGTTCGGCCAAGTGTAGGGCGCCCCCCGGTATCTGCCGCTGACGCAGGCATCTATCCGCTTTTGCACGTTCGCGTGGTTTATGCCGAACTGGGAGCGCATATTTGCGGGCATCCAGAGGGTGAAGCCGTCCTCGGGATCCTCGTAGTTTTCCGGAAAGCGGCCGAACAGGCCGCGTTCCTTGCCCAGCGGCAAAGAGCAGGAGCTGAGCGGCAGAAGCAGCAGACAGAGCAGACAGAGCAAAAGGATATTTTTCGACATTTTCTTCCCCTCCTGTCAATCGGCCCGGTTACGCAGGATCATGCGGCCCCTGCGTCTTTTCCGGCCCACCCATGCGCCGCACCAGGCCGGAGGTGCTGCATCCGTCCACGAGGCTGGCCAGATGCACCGTGCCGCCGTAGGCCAGCACCTCGTCCGCGCCCACCACGGTCTGCAAGTTGTAGTCGCTGCCCTTGACCAGCACATCGGGCCGCAGAGCGCGGATGAGCTCCAGCGGCGTGTCCTCGTCAAAAAGGATGACAGCATCCACGCCCTTGAGCTGGGCCATGACCAGCGCCCGGCTCTGCTCGTCCTGCACGGGCCGCGACGGCCCCTTGAGCCGCCGTACCGAGGCGTCGCTGTTGAGGGCCACCACCAGCCGGTTGCCCAGATCGGCGCACTGCTGGATAAGGGAGATATGCCCGGGATGGATGAGGTCGAAACAGCCGTTGGTGAAGACGATGCGCTCCCCCTTGCGCCGCCAGTCCTCCACCTTCTCCCGCAGGGTGGACAGGCTGTAGAGGCGCGGGTTGGCGTCATACTGGCGCAGGGCCATGCGCAGCTCCTCAAGGCTTATGGGAGCCGTGCCCAGTTTGCCCACGGCCACCCCGGCGGCGGTATTGGCCAGGCGCGCGGCCTCCTCCCAGCCCATGCCCGAGGCCACCCCGGCGGCCAGCACGGCCAGCGCCGTGTCCCCCGCGCCGGAAACGTCCGCCACCTCGCGCGTATGCGCCCGGATGAAGCAGGGCTCCTGCCCCTCGCCAAAGAGCGCCATGCCCTTGGCCCCGCGCGTCAGCAACAGATGCTCCAGCCCCCAGCGGCGGCACTGGGCAAGCGCCGTCTCGGCGAGTTCCTCGCGCCCGGCGGGCAGCGCCCCGGCCACGTCCGCCAGCTCGGCCGCATTGGGCGTCAGGCAGTGCGCGCCCTCGTAACGGCTCCAGTCCCGCCCCTTGGGGTCCACCAGCACCCGCATGCCCCGCTCCCGCGCCGTGCGGACGAGACGGCGGCACAGGCCGTCCATGCCCCGGTGGCCCGCGCCGTCCAGCAGCGCGCCCTTGCCGTAATCGGAGAGCACCAGCACCGAGCAGCCCTCCAGCAGCGGTTCGATACGCTGCCGGAAGTCCTCCACGACGGCGGCGTCCGGCGCATCGCGCACTTCCTCATCCAGCCGCAAGAGCTGCTGTCCTTGCGCCATGATGCGCGTCTTGCAGGTGGTAGGACGCCGCGGCAGCGCGCAGAGGGCATGCTCCACGCCTTCGGCATCCAGCAGCCGCCGCAGGGAATCGGCGGCCGCGTCCGTGCCGCAAAGGCCGGCCAGCCGCGTGCGCACGCCCAGACGGGCCAGGTTGCGCGCCACGTTGGCCGCGCCGCCGGGGACCTCCCAGCGGCTTTCGACGCGGGCCACCGGGATGGGGGCCTCCGGCGAGATACGCTCCACCGTGGCGCTGACGTAACGATCCAGCATGACATCGCCCACGACCAGAATCCGCACTGAACTGAAATCCATCTTGCCTGCCTTTTCTGTAGAGATCATGCGGCTCGACGCTATCCGTTTCCCGCCTGCGAGGCAAGCGACGAGGACGGACGGCGGCTGCCCGGCGGGACGCGCGGGGGCATCCGGCTTTTGCTCGATTTTTTCCCGCATATCCGGCATAATTATGCCGCGTTCGCGCGTTTTCCGCGAAACCACAGGCCGTAGGTTTGCAACGCGAAGCCTTTCAAACGGAAAATGTTCAGGAGGACAGGCTTGACGACGGTACGCCCGCTTTCCTGCCCGCACTGCGGCGGCAAGGAATTTTCCTTCCCGGACAAGGGGCGCTGCCGCTGCCTCGCCTGCCGGTCGGAATTTTTGCTGGACGAGACGCCCAACCCGTCCCCGGCACGGCCTTCCGGCGGAGCGGGGCCGCGTCGTCTGGCGGCCCTCTGCTTCCTGCTCCTGCTCCTTGCCGGCCTGCTCTATGCGCTGGCTCCCGCGCCCGCCCCGCAGCCGGCGTCCCAGCCTGCCCGGCAGAGGGCGGCGACGCCCGCCGTCACCTATGAGCTCCAGCAGCTCGCGCTGGCGGCCGATCCGACCCGCGACGGCGCGCCGCTTGTGCTGCGCGTGCGGGGCGACCTCGGCCAAAAAGGCCCGGCGGGCTATGTGGCCGACTGCTATGATCCCCGTACGCAAGCCTGGTCGGAGGAAACGCAGCGCCTTCAGGACGCTGTGGGGAAAAATGCCCGGGAGATCCGCTTTCAGGCCATGTCCGACGGCAGCCTCTTCCTTGTGCTGGACAAAAGCCGCCTTTTCTCCTTTGACTTTGCCGCGCGGCAGTGGGTGGACGCCCGCCCTCTGCTGGAGCGTCAGCCCCGGCTGGCGGGAGGCGTCGTGCAGATCGAGACCGGCTATGCCAATGAAGGCGACGCCCTGCGCGTCATGACCGCCGACGGCACGCGGCGCTACTTCTATCCCGCCGTCGATCTGGCCCCCACTTACGACGAACTGAGGCGGATGGTGGCCGATTACCGGCATCCTCAGGCCGAGCGGCGGCACGGCTTCACCTTTGCCCGCAAAGGGGCCGGGACTTCCGGCCCGCAGCAGCTCATCCGTTATGCCTTTCTGGACAACAAGACCGGCCCCCGGCTCTTCGGCGGCTATCTGGAGTGGGACGGCGAGGGACAGGCGCGGCACGTCAAGCGTCATGCCCACATCTTCCGGCAGGCCCATCTGGAAGCGACGGACTTCTTCACGCCGGACCGCGTGTACTATCGGGCTTCCGTGGCCTGGGCGGACAAGGAGGACCTGCTCATCCGCTTTCATCCCACGCCGCATCCCGATGCGCCCTCCCTGCTCCAAAGCCTTGATCCTGAGGACGGCGCAATACGCTGGACCCTGCAGGGCAACTTTGACGGCGAGCTCGTCAAGACGGCGGACGGGTTCTATCTCCTGCAGGGCGCGAAGCTTTTCCGGATAAGCGAGGGACGGCGGCCCCTTGCCGAACCGCAGCGTCTTTTCTGATCCGCTCCCGGTGGATGCGGACAGCGACACATGCGCCCGCCGCCCGGCAACACCGACGCAGCATACGCCAACCAACACAGCAGAGACATCTATGGGACTCAGGGACATGCTCAAACGGCAGATGCGTTCCGTCCTCCAGTGGCAGGACGACGACCCGGACACCCTTTTCCAGCTCCTGCCCACGCCGGGCGATGAAATAAAACATGCCTCCCGGCTCATCGTCGGCCCGGCGCAGGGCTGTCTGCTCGTTTATGAGGGCAGGATCGTGGACGCCATCACCGAGCAGACCACCCTGTCCCTCAAAACGGACAATCACCCCTTTCTGACCACGCTCGCCAGTCTGCCGACCCTTTTTGAAAGTCCGCACAAGGTGCAGCTCTATTTTTACCGCACCACGCTTTTTCCGGGCCTGCGCTGGGGCACGGCCCAGCCTGTGCGCTACCTTGATCCCGTCTACCGGCTGCCGCTGGGAGTCGGTATGAACGGAACCTACAGCCTGCGGCTGGCGGACGCCCGGACGGCCTTCCTCCGTCTGTGCGCCGGAGAACGCCGCGTCACCATCAGCCGCATCAAGACCGTGCTCGACGCGCAGCTCCCCCAGTCCATCGCCGCGACGCTGGCGGGAGCGGCATATTCCTGCACCGATATCGACAGTCGCCTTGACGAGCTCGGCGCGCGCATCCACGAACGCCTTGCCAGGCTTGCCGGGGAGTACGGCCTTGCCGTGCCGGAATTCGCCGTCAACGGCAGCATCCTTGACCGGGAGAGCCGGGAACGGCTGGAGACGGTCTTTGCCATGCGCGCCCGGCAGCAGGCCGCCGAGGAAGTCCACCTGAGCTATGAGCGCCTGCAGCAGCTCGAAGCCATGCGGGATGCCGCCCGCTCGGAAAACGGGCTGGCCGGCGCAGGGCTGCAACTCGGAACCGGGCTGGACCTGGCCGCACGGCTCCTTGCGCCCGCCGCCTCCCCCGCGGCGGCGGACGATCTGACCGAACGCCTGCGCCTGCTCCATCAGCTGCGGGAGCAGGAGCTCATCAGTCAGGAAGACTTCGAGGAGCGCAAGCGCGCCCTGCTTGCGCGCATTTGAAGTTCAGAGCCTGCCGGCTTGCCTTGCGCCGCTTCGGCCGCAGGGCCGCTCGCGCCTGTCCACTCACGAAATGCGGGTCGAACCAACTGCCCCCTGACCCGGCGGGGCATCCCTGGTGGGGAGCGGCTTTCCCCTGCCTGCGTACCGGCGCCGTCTTCCTTCCCGGAAAACAGGGGATGCCGCTCTCCCGGAAGGAAGCGCCGGGACTTGACGGAACTCTTTTTATGAGAGATAAATGAAAAAGATTTTCATTTCCATAAAAGGAGATCGCATGACACCAAGCCGAGTGCTTGCAGCATTGGATACCCTGCTTGCCATCCGCCAACCCGTCTTCCTCTGGGGGCCGCCCGGCGTGGGCAAAAGTCAGCTCGTGGCGCAGGCCGCCGAACGCAAGGGCATGGCGCTGCGGGATATCCGCGCCGTGCTGCTCGATCCGGTGGATCTGCGGGGCCTGCCCCGCATCGACGGCGACGGCAGAACCTGCTGGTGTGCCCCCGCCTTTCTGCCCGGCCCGCAGGACGAAGCCGAGGGCGTCCTTTTTCTGGACGAACTCAATGCCGCGCCTCCCCTGGTGCAGACGGCCTGCTACCAGCTCATTCTTGACCGCCGCATCGGCGAATACCGCCTGCCGGACGGCTGGCGCGTTGTCGCCGCGGGCAACCGGGAAAGCGATCGTGCCGTCGTCTACCGTCTGCCGACGGCACTGGCCAATCGTATGGTGCATCTTGAGGTGGAGGCGCATACCGGCGACTGGCTCGCCTGGGCGGAAAACAACGGCATCCGCCCGGAGATACGCGCCTTTTTGCGCTTCAGGCCCCGGCTGCTGCACACCGCCGCCCCGCAGAGCGACGAGGCGGCCTTTGCCTCACCCCGCTCCTGGGCCTTTGCCTCACGCATCCTCGAAGCCGCACCGGAACAGGAACTTGCCGCCGATCTGCTGCGCGGCACGCTGGGGGAAGGCGTCAGTGCCGAGCTGCTGGGCTATCTGGAACGCCGCCACCAGCTGCCCAGCCCGGAAGGCATCCTTGCCGCCCCGCACAGTGCCCCCGTACCGGACGATCCCGCGGATCTTTGCGCCGTGTGCGATATGCTGGCGGAATACGTCCGGCCGGAAGACATGGAAGCCGTGGCAGGCTATGCCGAACGCCTGCCCGCCGAATACGGCATCCTGCTCATGCGGGATGCCGCCCGGCGCGATCCGCGCATAGTTGAGGGCGCGCCCTTTGCCCGCTGGGCGCAGCATCATGCCGAGGCGCTGCTGTGAATCCTCCCGCCACCCCTGATGCCGGGACAGTTCCGCAGCGGGAGGCCCTACGCCGGGAAGCCGAAACGGCCATGAGCCGCGCCCGCAGCGCACTGCTCCTGCGCGAGCCGTTTTTCGGCTGGCTGGCCATGCGCCTGCGCCTCCAGGCTGACGAATCCTGCGCCCAGCTCTGGACAGACGGAAAGACCATCGGCTTCCACCCGGCCTTTGCCGCCACCCTGCCCCCGGACAAACTGCTCGGCGCGCTGGCCCACGAAGTGCTGCACCTGGCCTGCGGGCACCATGTCCGACGCGGCGGACGGGATGTCGCGCTCTGGAATGAAGCTTGCGACGTGGTGGTCAATGCGCTTCTGCTGGAGGCAGGCTTTCGCCTGCCGGAGGGCTTCGTGCAGCGTCCGGCCCTCGCCGGGCAGTCCGCCGATGCCGTTTATGCCGTCCTGCGGCAGGAGCGGGGCACCCCCGGAACCGGTCTTGCGGGGCAGGATCGAGCGGGGAGCGCCGATGCCTCGCGGCAAGAACAGCGGGAACGCACGGCCGAATCCGGTAGCGCTCGCCCTCGTGAAGGGCAGTCTCCGCAAAAACAGCGGATGGAAGATGGCCCGATAAGCGGCAAGGGCCGTCCCGCCAGGAAGCGCAGGCGGTGCGAACGGGAACCGGTACCGGTCTTCAGCGGTGAAGTCCGCGATGCGCCCGCCCTGCGCGATTCCCCGGAAGCAGATGCGGAGGCGGATCTGCGGCGTCAGGTGGAACGAGACGTGCGGGAAGCCCTGCGGCGTGCCCGCCATGCCGGACGCATCCCAGCGGGTTTCGCGCGGCTCTGGCATCGGGAAGGCGCAGGACAAACGGACTGGGCAGCACTCTTGCGGCGTTTCGTGGCCCAGTGCGCGGAAAACGACTTCAGCTGGTGCATGCCCAACCGCCGCTTCCTGCACACGGGCTGCTACCTGCCGGGCCGCCGGGATGTACGTATTCCCTGTCTGGTCGTGGCGCTGGACTGCTCCGGCTCCGTGGACGCTGAGACCCTTTCGGCCTTCATGCGCGAACTGGAACAGGCTCTCCTGCCCTATGATGCGGAAGCCGTCGTCCTCTGTCACGACTGCCGCATCCAGTCCGTCGTTCGCGGACAGGGGCGGGACGTCCTGCGCCGGATACAGCTCCGGGGCGGCGGAGGGACAGACTACCGCCCGGTGGGCCGCTGGCTGGAAGAGCAGGGAGTGCGCCCGGCCTGCCTGCTTTGGTTCACGGATATGGAGTGCGACCTCTTTCCCCCGGAGCCGCCCTGCCCGACCCTCTGGCTGGTCTGGGGCGACAACGACCGACAACCGCCGTTCGGACAGCGCGCCAGCCTCACCCCTCCTGCCCCGTCACTGGAGAAGATCGCATGAAACTGCTCTGGCATATCGAAAAGAAGCGCGGTAATTTTCGCCCTGTCCTGACCTATCGCGTGGAGCTGGACGACTGGGAACGCGAGCTGGCCACCCCGGCGCTGCGCATCGCCTCCAGCATCCCCGAACCGGTACGCTCCTGGCAAGACCACTGCTACCCCGGCGAGCTGGAACGCGGCGACGAACCGCCGACGGGCTGCTATCCGCTGGAGATACCTCCGCACAAGGGACGCTTCGGCAGCACATCCCTGCGCCTGCCCTGGCGGGCGGACAACCGTTACCCGGAAGTGGAAGCCTCCTTCGAGGCGTTGCGCGAAGCGTACGAAACCGCACTGGCTGCGGCACGCGCCAGCGAACCCATGAACGAGCGAGGCAGCCTGCGTCTGAGCGGGGCCAGCCTGCGGGCGGCCGCACCGGCCATACTGGCTGCCCGCCTGCTGGGGGACGCTGGCGCAGCTCGCTGAAGCCCGGATAGCGGATGCGGCAAAAACATACGGCAAAAAACGACAGCCCGTCCTCGGGGACGGGCTGTTTTTTTTCAAGAAAGGGAAAGGACTGATCGTCGCCACGCCTCAGGCCCTGCCGCCCTTTGACGCCCCATGCTTTCGCACGGCCGACAACACCAGCTCCTTGAGGCGCGCTTCCGAGCCTTCCGCATCCAGCAGGATGGGGATACGGCGGAAGGCCTCGCCGCCGAGGCGTTTGCGTTCTTCCGGACGGGCCGCCAGCGCCAGCAGCGCCTTGCCCAGGGCCTCCGCATCTTCGGACGGCACCAGCACGCCGCTCTCCCCGTCCCGCACGGCCTCCCGGATGCCCGGCAGGTCCGCCGCCACCACGGCGCAGCCAAAGGCCATGGCCTCGGTCAGGGCGGACGGCAGACCGTCCTGATCCCCGGTGCGCGTCACCCGCGCGGGGGCCACGAAAATATCGGCCCGCCGGTAGAGGTCGGGCATGTTCTCATGCGGCACCTGCCCCGGGAAGAGCACGCACTTGCGCAGCCCCAGCCGCCAGGCCTGCCACTTGAGACGGCGGCGCAGCGGCCCCGTCCCCACGATGCGCAGCTCGAAGTCTATGCCCTGCCGCCGCAGCTGCACGCAGGCCCGCAAGAGGACGTCAAAGCCCTTGCGGGCGCAGAGGGTCCCCACGGCCAGCAGGCGCAACGGCTCCTTGCCCCCTGTGGGCGGCAGGGAGATATCCTCGTCGGGCGGCGTCAGCGTCAGCGGATCGCGCAGCAGCACCAGCCGCTCCGGCGGCACTTCCGGCAGGAGTTCGTGCAGACGCCGCCGCGTCTCCTCGGTGTCGCAGGTCACGAAGGCCGCGTCCCGCGCCTTGACCGCCCAGTCCCTGCCGGGCTGCACCATGTCCGCCGTACGCACCGCAAAGGCAAAGGGCAGACCCAGCAGGCGGGAAGCGATCCAGGCGGCCGTGGCCGGCCCGTGCGCTCCTGCCGCGTAAAGGAAATCGAGTCCGTCCTCCTCGCCCCAGCGGGCCATCATGGCCCCGCAGTCCATCGCCCAGAGATGGGCCCAGCGACGCCCCGGCGTCACGGGAAGGGATTTGCGCAGCGGCTCCCAGGGCGGCGAGTTGCGCCGCCGGAAAGAGTGCACGGCCCGTACCACGGCAGGCAGACGCCACTTGCCCACCCGCCGCACCGGCAACGGCAGGGCATAGCCCTGGGCATCCCCCAGCAGGCTGCCGCCGCGGATGCCGTAGATGCGCGACAAGAGGCCCGCCGCGTGCATGCGGTGCGCCTCTTCCATGAGGCAGCGCCCGGACGGCTCGGGAAAGGTCTCGGCCAGCAGCGCGCCGCGCACCACAGGCTTGACGCCTTCGAGCAGATTGACGCCCAGCGTCACGGATGCGGGGGAAAAGTCCCGGCGGCGGCAATTGAGGATGCCTTCATCCAGCGTGTACACGCTGTCGCAGAAATCCGCCATCTTGGGGTCATGGGTCACCATGATCATGGCCACGCCGCCGGAATGGCAGAGCGTGCGGAAATTGTCCATCACCACCCGGCTGGTCCTGGCGTCCAGCGCGCCGGTAGGTTCGTCGGCCAGCAGAATCTTGGGATTGTTGACCATGGCGCGGGCGATGGCCACGCGCTGCTGTTCGCCGCCGGAAAGACGATTGCTGCGGTAATGGACCCGCGCCGAGAGCCGCACGAGATCCAGCGCCCGGATGACGCGTCCCCAGCGTTCCGACGGCGGGACTTTTTCATAGATCAGGGGGAACTCGACGTTCTCGAACACGGTGGAGTGCTCGAAAAGGTTGCTGGCCTGCATGACGAAGCCCATATTGCCCCGCCGGAAAGCCGCCGTCTGTTCGCGGTCGAACTCCAGCACGTTCCGGCCGAGGATCTCCAGCGTCCCGGCATCGGGCGCGTGCAGCATGCCGAGCACATGCAGCATGGTGGACTTGCCGCAGCCGGAAGGGCCCATGATGGCCACCAGTTCCCCGGCCTCCACCTCGATGTTGACGCCCCGCAGCACGGGCGAGAAGCCCGCATAGCACTTGTACAGGTCCTTGGCGATAATGACAGGAGGCATACGCACCTACTCGAAACGCAACGCCGAGACCACATCCATGCGGCTGGCCTGAATGGCGGGATACAAACCACCCGCCACACCGATGATGGCGGAAAAGATGATGCTGCCGAGACTGCTGGCCAGCAGCAGCGTATAGGAAATGCTGGTTTGCAGCGCCAGCGCGCCGATCTCCACGGCCAGCGTCCCCACGACGATCCCCAGAACGCCGCCCGCCACGGACTTGACCAGCGCCTCGGCAAGGAACTGGGCCAGGATGTCCGTGTCCGAGCCGCCCATGGCCTTCTTCAGGCCCACTTCGCGCGTGCGGGCGCGCACGGCGGCGAAGGTGCCGTACCAGATGCCGAAACCGCCCAGCATGAGCGAGGCCACGATGCCCAGCCAGAGCAGCGCCTCCACCCACATGAACGTCACCTGGATGCGTTCGAGCTGATCGTCCTGCGTGGCGCAGACCAGATACGGCGCATCCTGATGCTCGCGCACCACCTTGGGCAGCTGGCGCACCACGGGGGCCACGTCTTCCCAGCCTATGGCGCGCACGAAGAGACGCCCCACATTGCCGTGGCCCCAGCCGCGGTCGCTCATGGTGGTATAGGGCAGGAAGCCCCCCTCGCCCCAGGAGCCCAGCATGACCCCGGTCACCACGCCGACGACTTCAAACACATCCTGCCCCAGCACGAGCAGCTTGCCCACGGCCTGCCGGGGATCGCCGTACAGATCCTGCGCCCCTTCGCGGCCCAGCATGCAGACGCGCTTGCGCTGCCGGACATCCTCCTCGGTAAGGAGTCGCCCGGCCACGAGTTCCAGGGAATAGGTCGGCGCAAAGAACTCATCCACGCCGATGAAGGAAAAACGAAGGTTGCGCTCATCCTTGCCGAGCAGAGGGAAGACCACGTTCATCCGCAGGTTCTGGCTGACCATGCCCACGCCGGGGATGTTGCGGATGGCCTCGACGGTATCGGGATAGAATTCGCGCCGCGGCTGGCCGGGATATTGTTCATCGTCCATGTAGACGCGGATGATGTTCACCCCGCCCATGAGCACCATATCCTGCCCAACCTTGTACCGGATTTCCTGCCCCAGCACCGAAAGGGCGATAAAGGCCGTGATGCCCAGCGCGATGGACAGGATGACGCCGAAACCGCGCTGGCGCACCACCTGCCGCACGCTGACGCGGCAAAGATCGGACATGGTGATCATGGATGTATCTGGACCTCCCGGGATAACGTCCCAGTATGTATATTAGCTTGCGGGGAAAAAACTGTCAAAGGGCATGGCGCGGCCAGCCGCGGCGACCGGATGCCCCCGTCATCCTGCCGTTCATCCGGCCGTCCGGCGGGGCACTTGCTCACGCGCATCGCGCACGCCGCGACAGCCGCCAGGCCGCGAACAGGCCCAGCTCCATCCAGAGAAGGGTCTCCGGCAGAAGAAAAAGAAGAAAAGCATCGTGCACGCCTGACGGATATTCCCTCCATATGCTCGGGATGAGCAGGTAAAGACCCGTCCCCCTGAACAGGCCCGTCAGGATGACCACGCCCGCCAGCAGCGGAAAACCGCCCCGCACCCAGCGCAGCAAGGGAAACAGACATGCCCCGTCGGCCGCATACAGGCTAAGGAGGATGAGCAGCAGGCTGAGCCCCTGCCCCAGGCCCAGCCGACTGTAAAAAATGGCTATCCCCACCGGGATGATCGACAGGCGGGAGTGCATGCTCTCCGCCAGCAGGGCCAGCAGGCAGACCGCCGCCCGCGCAAGAGGAGGCGACAGGTCAGCCGCGCCGGAAGGCTCTTCCCCGGTCCGTGTTATCGGGAAACCTCCAGAGTGTTCGCGCTGCCGGCCGACGGCCGCCGCAAGAACGCGCCCGGCCCACAGGGGACAACGCGGCAGCACGGCCTGCAAGCCGGGAACGGCCAGTCGATGGGCAGGCCAAGGATGCGGGGCAGGACGGCATCCACCCTATCCCCCCTATCCCCTGATGCAGGCCTGTTTGCTCCGCCATGCCCGTTCAACGCCGCATGGCGCGCACGCGGCCGCCCTCCCCGACTTCATACCAGATGCCGTGCCAGAGGATGCCCTGCGCCCGGAGCGTGCGCGCATAGACCCAGGCGAACATGCCCGCGCTGAGCGCGAAGGACAGCAGCCAGCGCCAGAGGGGCTGCGCGCTCCCGGCAAGGCCCCGCCAGTGGCCCATGGCCGCCGTCAGCCCGATCAGATAGAGGAAGGCCACGGCCACGCAGCCCGTGGAGGCCAGCCCCGTAAGCCCTCCCAGCAGGGACAGCACGGCCATGAGCGGCGGCAGGGCCATCACCGCGCAGAGCACGCCCAGCAGCCGCCACTGCGACGGCACGCAGAACTTGAGGAAAAGCACTTGCCGGTCCATCCAGGCCCGCCAGACGTCCAGCCGGTGGGCGGCGGCCTCCGTGCGCAGGAGCGCGCCGGGGCAGAGTTTCACCGTCACGCCCCGCGCGGGCAGCACGCCGGCCAGCGAGCAGTCGTCCACCACATTGCCGGCCCAGAGCGCGCCCACCTGATGCCGCTCGAAAGCCTGGCGGCTGATGCACATGGCCCCGCCCCAGGGCTGGGTGAACTGCCGCGCCAGCCCCTGCAAATAGCGCATGAGCTGCACGCAGAGCGCATAGGCCATCGTCACCGGGCCATTGTCGCGGGGGAGCACCTGATGATAACCGGTGCTGAACTCCGCCTCGCCGCGAGCCACCGGCGCCACCAGCCGCCGCACGAAGTCCGGCCCGGCCACATGGGTACTGTCGCAGAAGACGTAGACCTCCGCCGCCGTCCCCACGGCCGCCACCCCGGCAAGACTGTTGTGGTTCTTCTGTCCGCAGCCGTGGGCCTCCCCGGCCACCACATGCCGCAGGGCGGGATAGCGGGCCTGCAGGCTCTTGATCAGCCGCACAGCGGGATCCGTCTCCGAGGCGGTCACCACCACGGGCAGCAGGCGCGGATAGTCCTGCTCCAGCAGGGTCTCCAGCGCCTCTTCCATGCGGGGATCCTCCCCGGCGGCGGGGATGATGAGCGCGGCGGACGGCCAGTCATCCTCATGGGCAAGGCCGAAGATGGCCGCCTTTTCCTCGCGGGCCAGCCGTTCGCCCACCTGTCCCAGCCAGATCAAAAGGCCGCACTGCAGGACGGCCAGCAGCAGAAAGATCTCCCACATATCTACTCCTTGCGCACACGCCAGCCGTCCGCGGGGACAGGGGCGCAGTCTTCCGTCACGGGCACGTCAGGGGTGCGCCGTGCCTCGATGGCAAATGAAAGGCCGCTTTTCAGCCGCAGGGTGCCGCTTGCCTGACCGTCATCCATGAGCCTGCCCGTAAAATGATGCCCGGAGGAAGGATGCCGGGCCTCCACCCGTCCCTTTCGCACGGAGCCTTCCAGATGGTACACGTCCACCTGGCCGCCGCGCGTCCGCAGCAGGGCCGCGCCACGCAGCCTGCCGCGCGCATTGATGCAGACGGTGGCCCGAAAGTCGGAAGACAGCACCGAGCCTTCCCAAAGCTCCGTCACCTCGCCGGGCACGGGAGGCACGGCCCGCTGTCCGGTCGTGCCCTGGCCCGCCCAGAGCGGACGCGGCGACCAGAATACCCCCAGCAGAAGAAGGGCCGCCAGCCCCTTGCCCGAAACGCCGGCACGCCTCAGCATGCGATCCCCTCCGTCAGCCGTTCAAACAAGGCCTCATGCGCGGCGACCATGCGCGCGAAGGAGAAGTCCCGCAGCACACGCTCCCGTCCGGCCTGTCCCAGCCGGTCGCCCAGCGGCGGATCCTCCAGCAGGCGGCAGATATGCCGCGCCAGCGCCGCATCGTCGCCCGGCTCGCACAAAAAACCATTCTCCCCGTCCGTGATCAGCCGGGGGATGCCGCCTACGGCCGTGGCGCAGAGCGGCAGACCGCAGGACATGGCCTCCAGCAGCACGTTGGGCTGCCCCTCGCGAATGGACGACAGGACAAAAAGGCGCGCCTGCGCGTACTCCTCCCGCACGTCCGGACGTCCGGGCACGAATTCCACGCGCTTTCCGGCAGGATGCGCGGCGGCCCACTGGCGCAGTCGCTGTTCCTCCGGCCCGTCGCCCACCAGCCGCAGCAGGGCTTCGGGATGCCGCTCCAGCACGCGCGCAAAGGCCCGCAGCAGGGTCGGATGATCCTTGTCCCCGGCCAGCCGCGCCACGCAGAGCAGCCGCGGCGGCCGCGCGGATACCGGCGCGTCAGGCGCGCGAAAGACGTCCGTATCGACCCCGTTGGGCACATAGCTCAGACGTGCGGACGGCACGCCAAGCCCGCCCAGGACATCCCGCAGCGCCTCGGAATTGCAGACGATATGCCGCGCCAGACGCCAGAGGAAGCGCTCATGCTGCCGCTTGGGCCCGCCGCCGCCGCGCACCGTGCCCAGCACGGGCAGGCCCAGCGCCCGGCCCCAGAGGCGGCCCCAGATATTGGGCAGGGCCGTGCAGGGCACGAGGACGTCAGGCCGCAGGCGGCGCAGCGCCCCTCCGAGACGTGCGAAAAAAAACGGCGCAAGGCGGCGGTCCCGCCCCAGGTTATGCACGTCGATGCCCGCCTGCCGGGCCAGACCGTCCAGATCCGTCGGGCCGGTGAGGGTCAGCATGAGGGGCGCAAAGCGGCTGCGGTCCAGCCGCGCGGCAAGTTCGAGCATCTGCCGCTGCGTACCGCCGTAGCAGAGGTCTTCCAGAAGAAAAAGGATTCGCATGACGTGAGCCATGCCGCATATTCCCGTATTCGGCCCGCTTTGGCAAGGGTCAGGCCGGCATTGCCAGCCGTCCGGAAAAGAACTACAAGCAGGACATGATCGAACCATCCCCCGCCTCCTCTTCGCCGGACGCCGCGCCAAACGCCGGCGACAAAGCGCCCCTGCGCGTCATCGTCAGCCTTGACGTGGAAGAAGAGGGGCTGTTTTCCGGGCAGTACGCCGCCACCAACTGCGGCGTGCGCAATGTGGCGCTGCTGCCGCTGCTTGCGCCCATCTCCGATGAGCTGGGCTTCCCGCTCACGCTGTTCTGCGCCCATACGGTCTTTGCCGATGCCGCCTGTTGCCGTGTGCTGGAGACCATGCGCGACCGTCATGGGGCGGAGATCGCCGCCCACCTGCACCACTGGAGCACGCCGCCCCTGGATGACGCGCCGCCCGCCGCAGGGCCGCCGCCGCGTACGGACAGGCTGCCGCGGGAGCTTTTGCGCCGCCGCCTGCGGACGCTGCTCGACGAAGGCGCGCGCTTCAACGGCGCGCCGCTGACGAGCTTCCGCATGGGGCGCTGGGATCTCAAGAAGAGCGTACGGCCCCTGCTGGCCGAGGCGGGCATCACGTTGGACAGTTCCGTCTGCCCCCTGCGCCGCTTTGCCGATGGCGCGGATCATTTCCTGGCTCCGGCGGATCCCTACTGGGTGGAAGGCCACGAGGACACCCGTCTGCTGGAAGCGCCCATCACCCAGATCCCGCTGCTGCGTCCCCTGCCCCGCCTCTGGCACGGTCTGTCGCCGCAACGCCGTCTGGACAGCTTCCACTTCTGGGGGGCCCTCAGCGCCAATCCCTTCTGGCACGGCCCGCAGGCCATGCGCTGGGCCGTCCGCCTGCATCAGGCCCGTGGCGGACGCGTGCTGAGCCTGTTCTGGCATTCTTCGGAAATGCTGCCCGGCGGCTCGCCGCACATGCCCGATGAGCGGGCGGCGCGCGCCTTTCGCGAACGCATGTTCGCCTTTTTCCGCTGGCTGCGGGATACGTTCACGGTTCAGGGCTGCACGGCCGCCGGCCTCCGGGCCGAGGCGGACAGCCTCTCCTTTCCTCCTCGTCCTGACGGCCCCGGCGACTGGTAGGCCCTGCCCCCAGCCGGGACGCTCCGTCTCCCTTGCTGCATCATAAACGACCTCTCACCCTCCTCTTCCTCGGCAAGCGGCTATTTCTGGATCATCCTTACGGCCTTCTTCTGGTCGCTGGTGGGCGTGCTCTCCAAGGTCTGCATGGCCGAGGGCGTCACGCCGCTGGAGACCGCCTTCTGGCGGGCGGCCTTCGGTCTGCTCTTCTTTCTGGGACACACCCTCTTCACCCGCCAGATAGCCGTCCCCCCGCGTGTGGCGGCGAACTTCATCCTTTTCGGCGTCTGGGGCATCGGCGTGTTCTATTCCGTCACCCAGTACGCCATCAAGCTCAGCGGCGCGGCCATGGCCGTCGTCCTCATGTACACCGCGCCCATCTGGGTGGCCGTCATATCGCGCTTCCTCTTTGGCGAGACCATCTCCGGACGCAAGCTGGGCGCCATCGGCGTGGCCCTGTGCGGCACGGCGCTGGTCTGCTTTTCCGGCGGCAGCCTGCCGGGGCAGCACTCCTGGGTAGGCATCGCCTGCGGCATCATCATCGGCATGAGCTATGCCTCCCACTACCCCTTCTACCGCTGGTGGCAGGACCGCTACAGCACGGCCACCATCTACTTTTATTCGCTTGTGGGGGCCTCGTGGCCCTGTATCTGGTGTCTCCCGTCCATTTCAGCCATTCGCCGCATGTCTGGCTCTGCCTCGCCCTGCTGGGGGCCTGCACGAGCTACTTCGCCTATCTGTGCTACGGGCTGGCCCTCAAGCGCATCGGCCTTGTGCGGGCGGCGGTGACCTGTTATCTCGAGCCCGTCCTCAGCACGTTCTGGGTCTGGCTGTTCTGGCAGGAAAGCTTTACGCTCATGGGCTGGTTGGGCAGCATCCTTGTGCTGGGGGCCGTCCTGCTGCTGTCGCTGGACAAGGCGAAGGACTGACGCGGCCCGCGCCGGCCGCAGGCAGTGCTTGACTTTTATCCTCTTTTCGGAAAATATGGACAAGTTCGCCCTGTTAAAGCATTTTGCCTTGGCAAAAGGCGAGGCGGCGGTACAGTGCCGCCCTGCCCAACGTGAGCGGAAAACCGTATTTTTTCCGTGAAACGATACGCCGTATGCCTTGGAACGCTTCGCGTTTCACACGGAAAATGCTCCGGAGGCGCACTCCCTGCCGGGATGGTGGAATTGGTAAACGCAGCGGACTCAAAATCCGCCGGTGGCAACACCTTGCGAGTTCAAGTCTCGCTCCCGGTACCAGAAAGACAGGCGGTCACGACGGCGTGGCCGCCTTTTTTCATGCTCGACGGGCTGCGGCTGCCGCCCTGCCATGCTCCCGGCCGGGGCCAGCCGGGAAGGGTCAACGGCTGCCTCTGCGCTCCTGCCGGGCCGTCAACAGACAGAGCAGGGTCAGCGTCCACACCGCCAGCAGCCTATGGGAAACATGCAGGCTCTGCAGCGACAACACGGAGGACTCCCAATGAAAAAGCGGCCATGTGGTGTCGGCCACGATGGCAAAGGGGAGAACCGTCAGCAGCAGGACGCCGCGCTCCGACGGCACGCCCGCCGAAGCGCTTTGTGCCTTCGTGAGAGCTGCGCTTCGTTTGGCTTCGCTCCGCGAAACTTTTTTTCCGTTTTTTGTCTCTGCTCTCGATTTCCGTAAGCCTCGGAGGCTCGGCAACGAGAACGTTTCGCGGGCTACGGTTCGGTGTAGAGTTTCAACGCTATTTAGCAGAGAATCATTGATAAAAATACTCCGAAACTACCCCTACGCTGGAATATTGCAGGACAATCGTGTATGGTTTTGGCTGGAGTATGGAGAGCTTTGCCAGATGTCATTTTGGCGCTCTTGAATTGTTTTCCAGATCGAGATATACTAATTAAAATACTTGACGAAAACCTCTTTGAGTGCTGACCGGACTCTCTTACCATTAACAAATATAAAATAGAGCAAGCAATTGAAATTATAATACATTAAGAACTCCTAGAGAGACTTGCATGATTGCTAGCTTTAATGGCAATTATCAAATTCTGAACTTATGAGGATAGCAAAATGTTTATGCATAATTTCAACAAGCCCATCATTCTTGGAGATACAACGACACACGGCGGAATAGTTATAACTGCAAGCAGTGAAATGCAATATAGCCTTGAAAGATGTGCTCGTTCTGGTGACTCTGTTTTTTGCCCGCAATGTGGTGGCATTTACAAAATCGAAGAAGATGTATTAAATCAGTCAGACAATCGCTCATCTTATGCTATAGAGGGACAACGTACATCATGTGGTGCAACATTAGTTTCTAGACAAAGATTAGGCTTGATTCGACGTGAAGATGGAAGAATTGATAGCGTCTTTTCAGATCCTTCAATCCACGATATCTGCGAAAAGATAAACCAGTTTAAATCGGATGTCATACCTAATAGTCTTAGGGGAGTATTTAGTCATTCTGAGGGATCATCTTCTTCACAGTTTCAGGCAGAAAGACAAAAGCAAGCTGAAGACGTGACAAAGACTGTAAAAACAGCGTTCTATGTTGACTTAAAGAATGAGGATAGCCGCCTTAATGAATACCTTCCATTCAAGGTCAGTGTTTACCCAATGATTTATCAGAAGCCTTTGAGCGGAGAAAAGGCGTATGCTGGTCATTTTCCCCCTGGAACTTATACTTTGATTATAGAGCCAACGCCTCCTTCCGGAGAAAACTTAGGGCCAGTCCCCTATATCAACAATCCTAAGTTTCGTCGTAACATTACCTTAAGTGGCGATGAACACTATTTACCTATTATTGTGACTCGGAAAGAGTCTATAGAACATAATATAATGATGACTTTCTTGGTGGAAAATGGCAGCGCTTCAGATCCAGAAACATCTTGGATCGAATTTCCATTTTTTGCAGAAAATGATGATGTTCAAGAATATATACATAAATATGCAAAAGAATTCAATCTTAATACTAACCTTGTAAATGCCATATGCTATATTGAAACAACACATGGATGGTATGACAGGTTTCCAGAAGCATTAAACATCGAAGCAAAATCTATTAGACCTATGAATGTCAACTTTGAGTATTGGAAGAAATTATTTTCCGCAAAGGGAATCACACGCGACTCTTTAAAAAACAAGGATATAAATGTCAGGGAAGGCTGTTTCATGTTACATAGAGTTTTTATCAGAGCTGAACCAAAGACAATTCTTGCAGTGAGTAGCTTGTATAATTCTCACAAAGCAAAATACATTTTGGAATACGGATATCATATACAGAGAGCTTACAATAAAAAACTTTGGACAAAATAATAAACATTTCAATAAAAAAACAACATGTTAAGAAATGAATATATCACGCTATTTTTTTTCATAATGGCAAACTTGACACTTCCTTTTCATAAAAAAACAACCCGTTATAATACATTTATTTATATACTAGCCCTCATAAATCTATATACATCTTTTCTTTTTTATAGCAATATGCGCGATACAGCCATAATAATTTATTTTATAGTTTCATTATTTTTTTCCTTCCGCCAAAATATATATTTTCTATATATAATGTTCGTTAATATATTTATTTGCTATATTGTTATCAATGGAACTTTATATGGATACAATATAGAAAATTTCAACATGATATTTCCTCCCGCTGTATACGAGCATCTTAATATAGTAAATATGATAAGTGATGTCGCTGACATGGCATTATTATTTATGGTGATTGGCTGCATATTTTTTCTTGTATTAAAGATCATTATCATTATAAAAAAGTGGAAAAACCGCATTTTTTCCGTGAAACGATAAACCGTATGATTTGGAACGCCCCGCGTTTCACACGGAAAATGCTCCAGAGGCGCCCCCCTGCCGGGAGGTGGAATTGGTAAACGCAGCGGACTCAAAATCCGCCGGTGGCAACACCTTGCGAGTTCACGTCTCGCTCCCGGTACCAGAAAGACAGGCGGTCACGACGGCGTGGCCGCCTTTTTTCCTGCTCGACGGGCTGCGGCTGCCGCCCTGCCATGCTCCCGGCCGGGAAAGCTCTCTCTTCTCCAAACGACAGGGGCCTGCCCCGACGAACGGGACAGGCCCCTGTAAAGAATAGCCTGGTCTGCCGGCTAGAGCAATTTCCCATTGAAAATGTGGATTGCTCTGGTAGTCGCGAGGGCGACTCCCCTCAACCAAGCACACGGAAAAACCACGCTTTTCCGTAGTGGGAGAGCAGCGTCAGCAGGGAAATTGGACACAATTTCCCTGCGAATCCGCTTTAGAAGCCGAAGCGCAGGCCGACCATGAATTCGTGGTTGTAGGGACGGACGCCCACTTCGTACTTGCGGCCGTCGGCCCTGCCGCTCACTTCGTTATAGCCGAAGTCCACATAGCGGTAGCCGGCGTCGATGGTGAAGTTCTCATTGACGTTGTAGGCCACGCCGGCGCCCACGTTCCAGGCGAAGTTGGTGAAGCGGTCATCCATGGACATGTTGGTGCCGCCGTAATGCACGTCATAGCCGGCATAGGTGAAGGCAAGGCCCAGACCGGCGCCGATCCAGGGGGTGAAGGGGGAATCGTTGTGGATGTCCCAGTACAGGTTGGCAAAAAGGGTGGACTGGTTCCAGGTGCCCTTCACGCCCCCGAGATTGCCTTCCCACGAGGTCTCGCTGTTGCCGCGCAAGGCGAATTCCAGTTCCGCACGCAGCGGCACCATATGCATGGGCCAGAAGTCGTAGCCCGCGGCCAGCGCGCCGCCCAGGGTGAACTGCGAGTACTCGCTGATGCCGGAACCGGCAAGGCCGCCGCTACGCTGAGTCGTCCCCGTGTTCTGGATGCTCATCAGGAACTTGGGAGCAAGGTACATGCCTTCCGCCTTGACCAGGGCGGGCATGGCCAGCACGGCAAGCAGAAACAGGGCAACAAGGGTGCGTTTCATGTTCTTTCCTCCAAAAAGGTTTTCTGGTGCACCGAAAGTTAAAGTCTTACTTAAAGTTGTCATCTTGTCAACGGAAATAACGGCGCGGGCGGCCTGCCCTGCCGGACGCGTGGACAGCCCCCTTGGCCATGATGTTTTTTTACTGGAGATACAGCGTGTTATCCAGAACTTTCCGCTGTCCGGCCCGCACGCCGTTACAACATGTTGACCGGATCGAGATCCAGGAAGGGCCGCAGATGCACGGCCTCCTTGTCCCGCACCAGCGCCGCGAAGACCTGCCGAATGTCGCGCCAATCCGCCCCCTTGAGCAGGCAGTGGAAGCGGCGACGGCCGCGCAGGACGGCCAGCGGCGCGGGCGCGGGCCCCAGCAGGCGAACGCCCTCCCTGCCTGCCGCCTCGCGCAGCAGCTTGCCCGCGGCCCCCAGTCGTTCCTGGCCCCGGCCATCGTCCACGGCAAAGGAGAGCCGCACCAGCGCCAGCCGCACGAAGGGCGGATAGGCGTACTTGCGGCGTCGGGCAAGCTCTTCTGCATAAAAACCCTCGTAATCCCCCTCTCGCACATACTGCCAGCAGTAATGGGCGGCATCGCGCGTCTGGATGAGCACCCTGCCCGGCATCTCACCGCGGCCGGCGCGCCCAGCCGACTGCACCAACAGCTGGAAGGTGCGCTCCGCGGCCCGGTAATCCGGCAGGTTCAGCCCCAGATCGCCGTCGGCCACCACCACCAGCGTCACCCCGGGGAAGTGATGCCCCTTGGACAGCATCTGCGTGCCCACGAGCAACGGCGACTCCCGGCGGGCGAAGGCGGCAAGGATCTCCTCCATATGGCCGGGACGGCGCGTGCTGTCCCTGTCCAACCGCAGCACCGGCCCTCCGGCCAGCACCGACAGGCTTTCCGCCAGCTTTTCCGTCCCTTCGCCCAGCGGCAGGAAACTCATGCTCTTGCAGGACGGACAGGGGGAAGGAAAGGGCAGGCTGAAACCGCAGTAATGGCAGACGAGCTTTTCCCGCCCCTTATGGTAGGCCAGACCGATCTGGCAATGCGGACACTTGAGCGTGCTCTTGCAGTCCTGACAGAACATGAGCGGCGCATAGCCCCGCCGGTTGAGCAGCACGACGGCCTGCTCCCCGCGCGCAACGACCTCGCGCAGGGCGGCTTCGCTCTGCGGGGCCAGCAGGCCGCTGTCCTGCGGACGGCAGGAGAGCGGCCCGATGTCCACCAGTTCCACCGGCGGCAGCGGCCGTCCTCCCACGCGCTGCGGCAGGGACAGCATGGCAAGCTTCCCCTGCTCCACGGCATAGAATGTCTTGATGTCCGGCGTGGCCGATCCCAGCACCAGCAGGCCCTTGCGCAGCCCCACCCGGAACCAGGCCACTTCCTTGGCCTGATAGGGCAGGCCCTCATCCTGCTTGAAGGAGGTGTCGTGCTCCTCATCCAGGATCACGCAGCCCAGATCGGGCAGCGGCAGGAAGAGGGCGGAACGCGTGCCCACCACGAGACAGGGGCCGTCATGCCGGGCCAAGGCCCGAAACAGTTCCTCCCGCCGCCGGGGCGTCTGATAGCCGTGGTAAAGGTAGACCGGCACATGGGGCAGCACCTGAGCGGCGTCGCGGCGCAGCTTGTGGGCCAGCGCCACTTCCGGAGCCAGCAGAAGGACGCTGCGCCCGTGCGCAAGGCAATGGCGCGCCAGTTCCAGATAGACGGCCGTCTTGCCGCTGCCGGTCACGCCGTAGAGCAGGCGGGTGGCGGGCTGCGCCGCATCCAGCGCGCCGGTCATGTCCGACAGGGCGGCCTGCTGGGCGGCATTGAGCGCAAAGGGGGCCGGGGGCGGCGGCAAGAGCTCTTCCCCCTCGCGGTCTTCATCCGCCGCCTGCACGAGCTCCACCAGCCCGGCGGTCAGCAACGCGCGCAGCGCGGCGGCGGAACCGGGCAGGTCGCGGGCCAGTTGACGCCGGCTGACGCTGCCCCGCTCATGCAGGAGGTCAAGTATCGCGATCTGTCGGGCCGCCGAGGGGCGTACCGGCCACGGGGGATCCGTCAGCAGGCGGCAGCGCTCTTCTTCGGCCGCGTCCGTTCCCGGCGGCAGCAGGCGGGCCCGGCCGTTGAGCAGGGCTTCGGCCAGTCGTGCCTGTTCCGCTTCCGGCGCGGCGCAGATGTCGTGCAGGCTCCAGGTACGGCCCTCCCGGAGGACCGCCGCCTCACCGCCGAGTTCACGCAGACGGATGCGCGTCAGGCGCAGGCCCTGCGGCAGCACGTGACCCAGCACGCTGCCGACGCCAAGCCCCTGCCGCGAAGCCAGATCCCGCGCCAGGGCCAGCAGATCTCCGGACAGCAGGGGCGTCGTTTCCAGCGGCCAGGCCAGCCGCTTGCAGGTCACGCCCGGCGGCAGCGCGACAGCCGTTTCCGTCCCCAGCAGCACGCCCGCCCGCAAGGCTCCCCGACCCAGCGGCACGGCCACGCGCAGGCCCGGCTGCCAGAAGGCGGCGGGAAAGCATGGCGGCAGTTCATAGGTCAGCGTCGTGTAGGGAGGACTGAACAGGGCAATATGGGCGAACATCATTCCTGGACGCGGCGGACGTTCCCGACGGCAAGGGCTGCGAACGTCCCCGCCAATGGCTGACGGGGGAACGGCTTCATGGACGCGCCATACATATGGACGCATCCCCGCTCCACACGATGAAAAAGGCGGACACCGTCACTGCTGACGACGGTATCCGCCACGATCCCCCCGCAGGGGACATCACTGGAACTGGACGAATTTCCTGAGCTGGGCCAGCAGCTCGTAGCGCAGGTCTTCATCCTGCAGGGCGAAATAAATATTGGCGGAGAGGAATTCCGACCAGTCGCCCGCATCGAAGCGCATGCCCGCCATGCGCACGGCCATCATGCCGCGCTCCTGGGCCAGCGTGCGCAGGGCATCGGTGAGCTGGATCTCTCCCCCGTGGCCGGGCTGCACCTTGTCCAGATGATCGAAGATATCCGGCGTCAGCACATAGCGGCCCACGATGGCCAGACGGGAGGGGGCATCCTCGCGGGCGGGCTTTTCCACCATATCCTGCACGCGATAGACGCCGGGGCTCACTTCCTCGCCCTGGATGATGCCGTAGCGGCTCACCTTTTCCCACGGGACTTCCATGACGCCGATGACCGGCATCTTTTCGGCCATGGCCACATCGATGAGCTGCCGGATGCCGGGGACCCCGCTGAACATGAGGTCATCCCCCACCATGACGGCAAAGGGCTCGCCGCGCACCAGCTCCCGCGCGCACATGACGGCATGCCCCAGCCCCAGCTGTTTCTTCTGGCGCACGGACATGATGTTGACCATCTCCGCCACCTTGCGCACTTCGGCCAGCTTGTCCAGCTTGCCGGCGCGCTCCAGCACGCTTTCCAGTTGCAGATTGTAGTCGAAATGATCCTCGATGACGTTCTTGTCCCGGTTGGTCACGAAGATCACGTCCTGGATATTGGCCCGCTGGGCCTCTTCCACCACATACTGGATGACGGGCTTATTGTAGATGGGCAGCATTTCCTTGGGGATGTTCTTGGTCGCGGGCAAAGAACGCGTACCCCATCCGGCCACGGGAATGATGACTTTCCGAATCTCCTGCATGCCTTTCTCCCGCCTTGTGCGTCTAGCGCAATTCCCGGTTGACGATCTCCGCCAGCTCGGTGGCGTAGCGGACGACCTTTTCCTCGTCTTCGGCTTCCACCATGACGCGGCACAGGGCCTCCGTGCCGGAGTAGCGCAGCAGCACCCGGCCGCGTCCGGCCAGGGCCCGTTCCACCTCGGCGACAGCCTTGCCGATGGCGGGGCGCTCCTCAAAGGGAAGCTTCTTCTCCACACGTACATTTATAAGTTTTTGCGGGAAAAGTTGCAACTGCCGTGCCAGTTCGGAGAGGGGCTTCTCCTTTTCGCGCATGATGCGCAGGATCTGCAGCGCGGCCAGCAGGCCGTCGCCGGTGGTGCTGTACTGCCGGAAGATGAGGTGGCCGGACTGCTCGCCGCCCAGCATGGCGCCTTCCCGGCGCATGGCCTCCACCACGTAGCGGTCCCCCACCTTGGTGCGCAGCAGCCGCCCGGCGCGCTCCTTCATGAAGATCTCCAGCGCCAGATTGCTCATGGCCGTGGCCACCAGCAGATTGCCCGGCAGTTCGCCGCGCTCCATCATGGCCTGGGCGCAAAGCGCCATGATCTGGTCCCCGTCCAGCACCGCGCCCTGCTCGTCCACCACGATGAGGCGGTCCGCGTCGCCGTCCAGGGCCAGCCCCACATCGGCGCGCACCTCGCGCACCTTGGCCGCCACGTTGTCGGGGTGGAGCGAACCGCAATGATCATTGATGTTGGTGCCGTTGGGAGCCGTCCCCAGCCGGAAGACCTCCGCGCCCAGTTCTTCCAGGGCCAGCGGCGCCACCTTGTAGGCCGCGCCGTTGGCGCAGTCGATGACGATGCGCAGCCCGGCCAGCGTCAGATGCGGCGGGAAGCAGCTCTTGGTGTAAACGATGTAGCGCCCGCCGGCGTCCTCGATCTTGCTGGCGCGCCCCACCTTGTCCGAGGCCGGATAGGGCCAGCGGAAATCGGGGTCCAGCACCATGGCCGAGATCTCGTTCTCCACTTCGTCCGGCAGCTTGAAGCCGTCGGCATCGAAGAATTTGATGCCGTTGTCCGAATAGGGATTGTGCGAAGCGGAAATGACCACCCCCAGATCCGCCCGCATGTTGCGGGTAAGGAAGGAGATGGCGGGCGTCGGCAGGGGGCCGGTCATGATCACGTGCATGCCCGCCGCGCAGAGCCCGGCCGTCAGGGCGGATTCAAACATGTAGCCGGACAGGCGGGTATCCTTGCCGATGACGACCCGGTGCGCATGCGGCCCCTTGCGGAAGCGCACCCCCGCCGCAAGCCCGAGCCGCAGGGCCACATCCACGGTCATGGGCGAGATGTTCACCGGGCCACGCATGCCGTCGGTGCCGAAAAGACGTTCAGCCATAGGGAGGCTCCTTGTCGCCGCGCCGGCGCGCGGCGGTCACTTTTTGCGGGAAATGGTCACGGGATTGAGCGAGGGATTGAGCAGGGTCATGCCTTCGGGCAGACGGATCCGGGGATCCACCTGCCGGCTCTGGCCCACTTCCATGGGCGGCGGCACCACGATGACCCCGAGCTTGCGCAGGTAACTGGAATTCTTGGCCAGCGCTTCGGGCACTTCCACGAGCAGCTCCAGCGTTTCCGGCTCCACCGCGTAGTTGTGGGCATTCTGCGCTTCCACCTCCACCCGCACCTGACGCGTCACCACGGTCCGCCCGCTGGTGATGGAGTACTGCACTTCCACGCTGCCGGGCATGGCGTTGACCAGGCTGGGCGTATCCAGCGGCAGGTTCTGCCGGACCGTGGTCCCCGCGGCATTGGGATCCAGGGTGATGATGAGCGGCACATGCGACATGTCGGAAAGGACGCTCTCCGGCCCGCGCAGGGTCACCGACGCCGGCGAGACGATGACGTTCTCCACCGTCAGCACGCCGCTGCGCAGGGGGGACTCGATCTCCGCGCGCACGGGCACGCTGCGTTCGATGAGGTTGTCCGCCTTGACGACGATGCGCGGCGGCTGCACGTCGATGAGCTCGAAGGCCCGCAGCTGCGGCCCCATGTGCTCTCCGGACAGGGGGACCACCGTCGTGCCCTTCTTGATGCCGGACAGGTTGATGGCCTGGGTGAGGGTCTGTTGCGAGATGGCCCGCAGCAACAGCTCGGGCCCGCGCATGCGCACATGCACCTTGCTGATGAGCCCGTCCGTGATCACCAGATTGGGGGGCACGCCGTTGTAGTCGATGCTCACCTCGAGCTGGGCCTCCAGCCTGTCGCGCACGCTGACCACATACCACATGCCCACCGCCGTGATGATGGCGACGATCAGCGAGAGCAGATGCGGCATCTTCTTGGGATTAAAGGACATCATGGAGCACCTGCTTCAATCGGGCGGCATCGAGGTTGCGGATGAGCTCCCCCTTGATGGCGACGGAGATCTCGCCGCGTTCCTCGGAAACGACCACCACCACGGCATCGCTCTCGGCCGTGGCGCCCAGCGCCGCGCGGTGGCGCGTGCCGAAGGACTGGCCCCGGGCCTCGGCCAGCGGCAGGATGCAGGCCGCCGCCAGGATGCGGCCGCGGCTCACCACCACCGCCCCGTCATGCAGAGGGGCCTTGGGATAAAAGATGTTCATGAGCAGCTGACGCGAGAGCCGGGCATCCACGGTCACGCTCTCCCGCTTGACCATGTCCCCCAGCTGCATGCTGCGCTCGAACACGATGAGCGCCCCCACCCGCAGGCGGGCCATCTCCACGCAGGCGGACACCACCTCGTCCACCAGCCCGGCCTGCACGCGCCTCTTGCGGAAGATGTGGCGGCTGCCCACCTCGCCCAGCGCCTGCCGGATGTCGTTCTGAAAGATGACGACGATGAGGATGAAGAGCGAGCCGAAAATATGCTGCAGCAGCCAGGAGAGCGTGTACAGACCCATGCTGCGCGACATGAAGTACAGCGCCGTCAGGACCCCCAGGCCGGAGAGCACCGCCAGCGCGCGCGTGCCGCGCAAAAGCTGAATGACCTGATAAAGCAGCACGCCCACCAGGGTGATGTCCAGCGCATCGCGCCAGTCAAAGACGATATGCTCAAGAATCACGGCGTTCCTTCACTCAGCGTTTCTTGTCGCGGTACATGGCGGTGTCGGCCTGCCGGAGCACAGCCTGAAAGCTGTTCTCTCCCGCGGGCCAGAAGGTCAGGCCACAGGCGAATTCGATACGGACTTGCTCGCCCGGGCGGACCTCCAGCGGCACAGCGCACGCCTCCCGGATGCCGCCAAGGGTCTTTTCCACGTCCTGCCGCTCCATATCCGGCGGAAAGATGAGCACGAACTCATCCCCGCCCATGCGGGCAAAAAGATGCCGCCCGTCCACATAGCGCGTCACCGCGGCCACAAAGGCGCACAGCACCTTGTCTCCGGCCTCGTGTCCGTAGGTATCATTGACGAGCTTGAACTTGTTCAAATCCATATAGGCCAGGAAGCTCCGCCCGGCAAGGCCGCGCAGACGTCTGGCCAGGGCCCGGAAAAGCCCGTGCCGGTTGAGCGCCCCGGTGAGCTGATCATGGTTCAGCAACAGCTCCAGCGCCTGCCGCGTCCTGTGCAGGACGCAGACCTGGCGCACCAGCAGGGCCACCAGGAGGCTGCAGACGAGACAGCCCAGCCCGAAGGGCCAGACCGCGGCATTCTGCCACCAGAGCCCCACGGGCTGCACGCGCAGCACCCACCAGGCGCCGGCGGTGTCGAAAGTATATTCGAGGACGCCATCCGTCGAGGCGGAGACCGCCTCCCGCTTGCCCGCATCCTGCCTGAAGCGCGTCAGCGGCAGCGCCGGGCGGCGATCCGGCGGATAGGCCTGCAGGGCGGCGCTGCCGTCATCCCGCACGAGCTGCGGCGTCCTGCCCTGCAGTTCGGGCACGTCAAGGCCGGCTTCGCGCAGCACGTCTTCGAAACTGATGCAGAACACCAGGATCCCCCAGAACCTGCTTTGCCCGTCCGGCTCCGAAAGGTAGACCAGTTTGTAGCCGTACAGCACGGAATGCCCCTCCGCGACCGGAAACGGCCCGCTCAGGCCGATGTCCTTCCCGGCGCTGATCAAACGCTGCAGCGTGGGATCCTTGAGCAGATTCAACCCCATGTACTGTTCACGCTGCTCCAATGGCCAGACCTTGCGGACGATGCCGTCCGGCGCCAGCAGCATGCCGTAGATCGAACCGTCCCGTACGAGCGTGCGCGCGGCTTCAAAGAAGTGCGCCGGCTTGCCATTGTGCAGCTGCAGGGTCATGGCCAGCGTTTCCATCTTGTAGAGCCGCAGCCAGATGGCCTGCTTGAAGGCGTTGGCCCTGTAGGCCAGCTGGCTTGCCGCCTCGGTGCGCTCCACGCGGTTCGCCCGATAGCCGAGCGTCAGCGTCGCCACGGTGGAAAGCAGCAGGCACACCAGCAAGGCAGCCCAGAAAGACAGCGAATATTTCCGGGAAGAGTACACGGCACGCCTCACGGCTCAGAACTGCGGAAAAGAAAAGGGCATCACAACGTCACTGTCGTGCGGATACCTAGCGTGCATCCAGGGCCGCCAGCAGCTGGAGCGTCCGCCGCGTTGCCGCCACGTCATGCACCCTGTGCCAAAAAATGCCCCGCTCCCACAGGCGCGCCGTGGCCACCTGAGTAGCGGTCCCCCGTTCGGCGGCCGCCAGTCCGAACAGCCCCCCGAAAAGCGATTTCATGGAAAGGCCCATCAGCACAGGCCGCCCCAGCGACAGCCAGTCCTCGGGATGGGCCAGCAGCGTCAGATTGTGTTCGAGCGTCTTGCCGAAGCCGATGCCCGGATCCAGCACGATGCGGTCTTCCGGCAGGCCTGCCCGAACAAGACGCGCCATCTCCCGCTCGAAGAACTCCCGCACCTCGCGGCGCACATCGTCATATCGCGGCGAGCGCTGCATGACCTCCGGGCGGCCCTGGCTGTGCATGAGCACATAGCCGGGCTTGTACTCCACCAGCACGTCCAGCAGCTCCGGGTCGAAGCGACAGGCGGAGATGTCGTTGACGATCTGCACCCCCTGCGCCAGCACGGCGGCCGCCGTGGCCGCATGGTAGGTATCCACCGACAGGCAGGCCCCCGGCGCTTCGCGCTGCAGACCGGCCAGCACCGGCAAAAGGCGGCGCAGCTCCTCGTCCGGAGACAGGGGGGCCGCGCCGGGCCGGGAGGACTCCGCCCCCAGATCCAGCACGTCGGCCCCGTCATCCCGCAGCCGCAGGGCATGGGCAAGGCCGGAAACGGCGTCCGCATGACGGCCGCCGTCATAGAAGGAATCCGGCGTCAGGTTGACGATGCCCATGACGCCGAAAGGGGCGGACGCACACAGCGTACGCCCCCCCGCAACGTTCCATGCTCCCGCTTTCATGCTGCCGGAGTTTGGTCCAAGACTATCGGGACGCATCGTGCTTCCTGCTGTCTCCCTCGTTCTCCGCGCTCTCTCCCGCCTTCTCCTTTTCCAGGGACGGCGAGGGAGCGTCCGCTGTCTGCCCATCTTCCGCCGGCTCAAGAGAGAATTCCGACTCTTCCGGGGCGGCGGGGGCCGCCTTGGCCGTCTTTACGGGCTTGCCGTTGGCGTCAAGCGGCTGCAGGGGCTTGTCCTCCATGAGAAGATCCAGCTCTTCGCCGCTGATGGTCTCCCGCTCCAGCAGAGCGCGGGCGATGCGGTGCAGGGTCTCCAGGTTGTCCCGCAGCAGCGTCTGGCAGCGGGAATGCGCCTCCTCGACGATGCGTTTCACCTCCGCATCCACAAGGCGCGCCGTATCTTCGCTGTAATTCTTGTTCTGCACCCATTCCCGGCCGATGAAGACCTCTTCGCCGGTCTCGCCGATGGCCAGCGTGCCGATGGCTTCGCTCATGCCCCATTCGCAGACCATCTTGCGGGCCATGCGGGTCACGCGCTCGATATCGTTGGACGCGCCGGTGGTGATGTCGTCGAAGATGATCTCCTCGGCGACCCGTCCGCCCAGCAGCACCACCAGATTGTTGCGCAGGTAGGTACGGGAATAGCCGTGGCGGTCTTCCTCCGGCAGCTGCATGGTCACGCCCAGGGCCCGGCCGCGCGGGATGATGGTCACCTTGTGCACGGGATCGGCCCCCGGCAGCAGCTTCGCCGCCAGAGCATGCCCGCCTTCATGGTAGGCCGTGATGCGCTTCTCCTCATCGGAAAGAATGAGGCTGCGCCGCTCGCGTCCCATGAGCACTTTGTCCTTGGCGAACTCGAAATCGTGCATGTCCAGCCGCTCTTCATTGAGCTTGGCGGCCTGCAGGGCGGCTTCGTTGACCAGATTCTCCAGATCCGCCCCGGAGAAGCCCGGCGTCCCGCGTGCCAGCACGTCCAGATCCACGTCATCGGCCAGAGGCGTCCGCTTGGTATGCACTTCCAGGATGCGCCGGCGGCCGCGCAGGTCGGGGGTGGGCACCACCACCTGACGGTCAAAGCGCCCGGGACGCAGCAGGGCCGGGTCGAGCACGTCGGGACGGTTGGTCGCGGCGATGAGAATGACGCCCTCGTTGCTCTCAAAACCGTCCATCTCCACCAGCAGCTGGTTGAGCGTCTGCTCACGTTCGTCATGCCCGCCGCCAAGGCCGGCGCCGCGCTTGCGGCCCACGGCATCTATCTCGTCAATGAAGATCAGACAGGGCGCGTTCTTCTTGCCCTGCACGAACAGATCGCGCACGCGGGAAGCGCCCACGCCCACGAACATTTCCACGAAGTCCGAGCCGGAGATGGAGAAGAAGGGCACGCCCGCCTCCCCCGCAACAGCGCGGGCCAGCAGGGTCTTGCCCGTCCCGGGAGGCCCCACCAGCAGCACCCCCTTGGGGATGCGGCCGCCAAGGCGGGTGAACTTCTTGGGATTGGAAAGGAATTCCACTACTTCGGAGAGCTCCTCCTTGGCTTCGTCCACCCCGGCCACATCGTCGAAGGTCACGCGCACGCTCTCCTCATTGAGCATGCGCGCCCGCGAACGGCCGAAGCTCATGGCCTTGCCGGGCCCGCCGCCCTGCATCTGGCGGATGACGAAGATCCACACGCCGATGAGCAGCAGCAGCGGCAGCCAGTTCAGCAGCAGGCTCATGTACCAGGAGGGCTCTTCCGGCGGCTCGGCCTGCACTTCCACTTTCTTGCCCATGAGCTGCGAGACAAGATTGGCGTCGTCGGGAGCATAGGCCTGCACCTCCGACCCCTTTTCGGCGCCGCGGCCTGTCAGGACATTGCCCTGGATGGTGACGGACAGGATCTGCCCGGCGTCCACCCGGCTCATGAAATCAGAATAACTTATGCGCGTGGCCGTTGATTGCGGCTGCTGAAACATGTTGAAGAGCATCACCATGGCAAGGCCTATGGCGACCCACAGCAACAGGTTGCGGCTGACTTGATTCAACTTGCGACCTCCAGAGTAAACGCCCCGTCGGGCGATGCACGACTCGATCTTCCATTATGCACGGACTGGCGGGCAGCCGTGCGGAGCATGCCGGAAATCCTCGGGAACAGGCTCGCGGGCCAACGGCGGCCCTGCCGCTCCCGACCGGCAGAAATCATCTGAAAAATGAACTTTAGCACCGTATCCTGCGGCGCAGAAGGTGTCAAACCCCCTGTGCGCATATACTGCACAGGTATGATAAGTCCATTCCCCGCCTTGGCAAGAGTCCTCTTGCTTCCCGACGGCATTTCCCCTAACATGCTGGGTGGAGGCGTTTCGTCACCGGTGTGGCGCCCGGTCTTCAAAACCGGTGGTGGGCCTGATCGTCCACGGTAGGTTCGACTCCTATGCGCCTCCGCCAGCAAGCTTTCGTGCCGACACCCTTGAAGGAGACTTCAAGGGTGTTTTTGCCCTTTTTCCCCGCCAGATCCTTTTTCCCAACGTCACAAGAGGCCTTTCATGAAAATCGCCCTTTTCCTGCTGCTCGCCTGTCTTGCGGGCCTGCTCCTTGCCTGTGACCGCCTCCCGCTGCGCGGCCTGACCGGTGACGAGGAACACCCCGTCCTGCTCTCGCGGGCACGCCCTTCGGTCCTATTCGCTCCCGCCGCCGACATGCCCCTGGAAAGCGCGGGCTGGCGCAGTCTGTCCCCGAAGACGCAGGACTCCCTGCTCGGCTCGGCCCGCGTCTGGTTCGTGGTCTACGAAAAGATGACCGAAAACGGCCCGGCCAAGCTGGTCACCGCCCTCGCCGAAGCCGAGGATCCGTGGCTCTGGGAAGATGGCCGCCACGCTCCCTTCCCCGTCCTGCGCCGCCTGCAGTACGAACACAAGGGGCAGCAGCTCTTTGAGAGCCTCTACGTCATGGAGGCGGAAGACAATCCTTTTTACGGCGTGGGCATGACCGATCCCTGCCTTGTCTACCGGGCCAAGTTTCTGCTCGATTTCCGCCAGATGCAGGTCATCGTGGAATACTATGAACCCGTGGACAGCGATGTCGCCCGGGACGCCGCCCATGACGAGGCCCGCCTCAACGCCCTCCGCGACCGGGGCCGCAAGGCCTGTCTCGTGGCCTTCCCCGACAAGGCCGAACAGGAACGCCTCAAGAAGGACTTCCGCAAGATGGACACGGCGGACAGGGACATCTCCCGCAACCGCCTCTCCCGCTGGGTGGGCGACATGGAACGCAACTCCCACAACTAGGGCCTGTTAACACTATTCGTTACTTGTTTGGGGGGAAGGGGAACCCCTCGCTCTGCTGTCGATGCCTGTAAGGCCTTACGGCCTAACAGGCACGGCCCTGCGGGCCGCCCGTTGGATCGCGCTCTGCTGTCGATGTCCGTAAGGCTCCTGCGTCGCCTAACGGACACGGCCCTCCGGGCCGCCTTTCGGTCGCCGCCAGCGCGGGAGGGCCCAGCCTTTTCGCAACGAAGCGAGAAAAGGCGTTCTTGTCATCCTTCCCCCCAAGCCCCCATCCCTTCCCCAGCGCGCTTTTATCAGGGAAAAAAGCTGGGACAAGGGGCGTATCGCCCGTCAGGGCAGGCGGAGTATGTATATCTTATTTCATGTATATATTGAAATAATGAGTAAAATTTGTGTTAGGCTCAGGACTCATTACTCTTTTGTGAGGGGGAAGTGAGGGAGGGTGGGGGGGAACGTAGGTGGAGGGAAGGGGA
>NZ_CALUWS010000010.1 GCF_944324525.1 uncultured Desulfovibrio sp. | reverse complement strand
TGTTGGTTTGTCTGGTAACTTCCAACTTACCGAATGAGGAAAGGGTGAACAACCTATCGGAACACAACACCTAGGGCATCCTGCCGTTGAACAAGGCAAAACGCGAGGCGGCGGGATAGCGCCGCCCGGCCCAAACCAGACGGGAAAACCGCGTTTTTCCGCGAAACGACGGGCCGTATGGTTTGCAACGCAAAGCGTTTCACAGGGAAAATGCTCTAAAAGCTGGCTGGTTCAAAAATTTTTTTAGAGATTTGCACGAAGGCGGGCTTCTCTAGAAAAATGTTTAAAATTTTGTACTTCAAAAACAATGTGTGAAAAATAAAAAGAAAGTAATATCAATATATTGTGTGTGTTATTGTTATGGAAATGGAATGGCACGGCATTTGCTATACTTAAAGTACCTTCCTTTCTTAAACTGACAGTTCTCCAACCGGCCTGCCGCCCCAGCAGGCCGTTTTCCTTTTGGTGGGGCAAGCCTGCGGGCAAGCGGAGGCAGCGTGACAACGGAGCGGGAAGCGTCGCCGGACGTGCGGCGGGTGAACGAGTTCTTGCAGACCTTCTGTGTCGTCATGCTGGCATGCGGCGCGCAGACCCTGCGCGTGGAGCGCAATGCCCGCCGGATAGGCCGGGCCTACGGCATGGCGGTGGAGCTGGCCATGTTCTCGCGGCACATCATGCTGACGGTGAGCGATGACGTGAGCGGCGCAAGTTGTACGGCTGTCCGTTCCCTGCCGGGGGGCGGGCCGAACTTCACGCGCGTGCAGGCGCTCAATGCGCTGGGCTGGCGCATGGTCAATGAACATCTTCCGCTCGAGGAAGCCTGGCAGGAGGTGGAACATATCCTGGCGCTGCCCTCCGTGCCGCCGCTGCGTCTCTGCCTTCTCGTCGCCTGCGCCAATGCCGCCTTCTGCCGCCTGTTCGAGGGGGACGCCGCGGCCATGCTGCTGGTCTTCGTGGCGACGCTCGTGGGCTTCAGCGTACGGCAGGCCCTGAGCCGTCTGGGCATGAACCCCAAGATCGTCTATCTGTGCGCCGCCTTCTGCGCTTCGCTGACGGCCTCCTGCGGGGTCATCCTGCATCTGGGCACGACGCCGCAGACCGCGCTCGCGGTCAGCGTGCTCTTCCTCATCCCCGGAATCCCGCTGATCAATGCGGTACAGGATATCCTCGACGGGCATGTCCTCATGGGCATCGTCCGTGCGGTACAGGCGGGCATGCTCATCGCGGCCATCGCGCTCGGCCTGTCGCTGACCATGCTGCTGGTGGACGGAGGAGGCCTATGAGTCTTTTGTCCCTGGCCGGCGAAGTGCTGGCGGATGGCCTGTTTGCCGTGGTGGCCTGCATCGGCTTCGCGCTCATCTCCAACGCCTCGCGTCCGGTCTGTCTGGCGGCGGGGCTGCTGGCCGGGCTGGGGCACGCCACACGCTTTGTGCTGCTGCACGAAGGGATGGGCATCATCTCGGCCTCGCTCTGCGCGGCCACGCTGATCTCCTTCTGCAGCATGTTCTGCGCGCGCCGCTGGCATACGCCGGCGGAATTCTACGCCTTCCCGGCCCTGCTGCCCATGATCCCCGGCATGTACGCCTACAAGGCCATCCTGGCCACCATGCATTTCCTTTCCGCCGGGGAGTCGGCCGCTCGCGAAGCCCTGCTCGTGGACATCGCCTACAACGCGCTGACCACCTGCTGCGTCATGGGGGCGCTGGTCATCGGGGCCATCGTCCCGCTGTTCGCCCTGCATGAGGAATCGCCTCTGGCGCGCTGGCGGCACAAGGCCGCGAGCGGCGGAGCGGCGCATGAGGACTCGACCGGAGGACGCTGAGTGCCTCCCATACCCGTCGGGAAAGCATCTCCCGGCCGCCGTTTTTGCCTTTTCCCGTGGCCTGTGATACTGCCTGTGCGGTATGGCGGCGGATCCGGGGCCGCTTGCGGCCTTTCGTGCCCGCTGAAGCCGTCCCGGCCTGCCGCCTGACTTTTTTCGGAGGATCTTCCCCATGTCCCAGACAGCCTTTCTTGCATCCGAATACGCGCCGGTCGCGCCGCATGAGGCCGCCTTCCACATCATCCCCGCGCCGTTGGAGCAGAGCGTTTCCTATGGCGGCGGCACGGCCCGCGGCCCGCAGGCCATCCTGGAAGCTTCCCAGCAGCTCGAGGCCTGGGACGGCCACAGCGCCCCCGGTGAGGCGGGCCTGTACACCGCCCCGGCCATCCCCTGTTCCGGCCCGGTGGAAACGGTGCTGGAACGCATTGAGGCCGCCGTGCGCGAGGCGCTTGCCTGCCGTGCCTGTCCGGTGCTTTTGGGCGGCGAGCATACGGTGACGCTGGGGGCGCTGCGGGCGCTGGCCGCCACGGGCGAACCCTTCGGCATCGTGCAGTTCGATGCGCATGCCGACCTGCGGCCCAGCTACGAGGGGTCCATCTACTCGCATGCCTGCGTCATGCACCGCGCCGTGGCCGACCTGGGCCTGCCGCTCGCGCAGTTTGCCGTGCGGGACATGAGCCGCGAGGAAGCCGACGTCCGGCAGCGGTACGGCGTCATCTGCCACGATGCCGAGGCGCTCGCCCGTCAGGGACTGCCGGACAACCCGCTGCCGCATGATTTCCCGCGACGGCTCTATATCTCTTTCGATGTGGACGGGTTCGACGCCTCGCTCATGCCCGCCACGGGGACGCCCTCTCCCGGCGGCCTGTTCTGGCATCAGGCCCTGCTGATCCTGGAAGCCTGCCTGCGCGGACGCACGGTGGCGGGGCTGGATGTGGTGGAGCTGGCCCCCATCCCCGGTCTGCATCACGCGGACTTCACCGCCGCCAAGCTCGTGCACGCCCTCATGGGCTTTGCCCAGCGGGCCGGGAGATAAGCGGCGTGCCCGTGTTCGACTCCCCCTTTGAAGGCAAGACGCTGGCCGGCCGGGTACGCAATCCCAATATCCGGGTGGGGCGCTACAGCTATTATTCGGGCTATTATCACGGGCATGATTTCGATGACTGCGCGCGCTATCTTGCCGCCGACCGCGACGATGTGGACAAGCTCATCATCGGGAGCTTCTGCTCCATCGGCAGCGGGGCAAGCTTCATCATGGCCGGCAATCAGGGCCACCGCACCGACTGGATAGCGACCTTCCCCTTTTACTACATGCAGGACGAGCAGGCCTTTGCGGCGGCGACGGACGGTTTTCGCCGGGCAGGCGACACCGTTATCGGAAACGACGTCTGGATCGGCGCGGAAGCCATGATCATGCCCGGCGTGCGGGTGGGCGACGGCGCGGTCATCGCCGCCCGCGCGGTGGTCACCCGGTCCGTCCCCGCCTATACGGTGGTGGCGGGCCAGCCTGCCCGCGCCGTGCGCAGGCGCTTTGATGACGCGCAGTGTGCGTTGCTGGAGGAGATGCAGTGGTGGGACTGGCCGCTGGAACGCATCCGGGAGGCCATGCCGCTGCTGTGTTCCGCCGATGTCCGGAAGTTGTACGCCTTTTGGGACAAGGGGCGCTTTTCCGCCTCGCAACAAGGAGAGTGACATGAAGGAAACCGCCGTGACCTTTCGCGCCGCCAAGGGGCAGCGCAAACTGTCCATGCTGACGGCCTACGACTATACCACGGCCCGGCTCATGGAACAAAGCGGGGTGGATGCCCTGCTGGTGGGGGATTCGCTGGGCATGGTGGTGCTCGGCCACGCCGATACGCTTTCCGTGACCATGGAGGACATGATCCGGCACTGCGCCGCCGTGGCGCGCGGCAGCGAGCGTCCCCTGCTGGTCTGCGACATGCCGTTCATGAGCTATCAGCTCTCGCCGGAACAGGCCTGCGCCAATGCCGGCCGTCTGGTCAAGGAGGGGCGCGCACAGGCCGTCAAGCTGGAAGGCGGCGCGGAATTTGCGGAGCATGTGCGGGCCATCGTGCGGGCTTCCATCCCGGTCATGGGGCATATCGGCCTGACGCCGCAGTCCGTGCACGCGCTCGGCGGCTTCAAGGTGCAGGGCAAAGCGCCCGAAGCGGCCCAGAAGCTGCTGGACGACGCCCGCGCGCTGGAAGTGGCGGGGGCCTTTGCCCTGGTGCTGGAGTGCGTGCCCGCGCCGCTGGCCCGGCGGATCAGCGAGGCGGTGACCATCCCCACCATCGGCATCGGGGCCGGGCCGGATTGTGACGGGCAGGTGCTGGTCTGGCAGGACATGCTGGGCATGGTGGACGGCATGTCCCCGCGTTTCGTCCGCCATTTCGCCGAATGCGGCACGGACATGCGCACGGCCTTCGCCGCCTATGTGCAGGCCGTGCAGGACGGCAGATTCCCCGCTGCGGAGCACTGCTTCAGCATGAATGAGGACGTGCTCGACAAGCTTTACTGAGGCAGCCTGTGACGGGAGCGGGCAGGCGTGCGGACTGTCGCCGCTGCCGGCTCCCGTCGGGCGCGCACGCCTCAGCCTTCCCCGCCGCCTTCCGAGCTGACGGCACGGCAGACCGCTTCCAGCCAGAGCAGGCCCGGCCAGAGGCTGGCTTCATCAATATCGAAATTCGGCGCATGGTGGCCGGCCTCCAGATCGCTGCCGAGGATGGCGTAGGCGGCCTTGCCGCCCGCCGCCTGCACGGCGCGCATGAAGACGGCGGCATCGTCGCTGGCGCCCATAGCGGTCTGTTCCCGTACCTGCGTAAAAAGCGGCCTGCCCTGTTCCGTCCGCAGAGAGCGGGCCAGACCGGCCAGAAACGCGGCGAAGTCCGCATCGCTGGCGGCCGCCGGGGCCTGTCCCGCCACGGAGATCCGGCAGCCCAGGCCGTACATGGCGGCCGCGCCTTCCAGCACGTCGCGGGCGCGGGCAAAAAGATCGTCGGCCATCTCGCAGGTGACGGCGCGGGTCTCGCCGCGCAGCACGGCCCTGTCGGCCACCACGTTGCGCGCGCCGCCGCCGCGCAGTTCCCCGACATGTATCCGGTTCTCCCCGTCCCCGTAGCGGGGCAGATCATGCAGGCCGAGCAGAGCCGTCGCCGCGCCCTTGAGGGCATCGCGGCCCTGTTGCGGGGCTTTGGCGGCATGAGCGGCCCGTCCGCTGAAAACGGCGTCGAATTTGGTGCTGGCCATGAGGCCCGTTGCCCCGGTGGCCAGCGTGCCCGTGGGGAGGCCCAGCCCGATGTGCACGGCCAGGAAGCGGGGGACGCCGCGTACCTGTTCCAGCATGGCGGCCGCGCCGCGCACGCCCTCTTCCGCGGGCTGGAAGAGCAGGCGGACGCGCTGCCGCAACGGCGGCCCCGACTGGAGCAGCGCGGCGAGCCCAAGGCCGAGCGCCGCATGCGCGTCGTGCCCGCAGGCATGGCACTGCCCCGCATGGCGCGAGGCATACCCGCCCGCGGCGGGGGCATGCTCCGGGGCATGGCTTTCCGTCAGCGGCAGGGCGTCCAGATCGAAACGCAGCGCCAGGGCGACCGGCGCGGCCTGCGGGCCCAGATCCACGACAGCGCCGGTGCAGTCGCCCATGCGGTGCAACAGGGCCTCGTCGGCCCCTTCGCCGCTGGCCCGGCGGCGGGCGGCCGCAAGGCGCTGCGGGCTGGGCAGGCCCATGCGGGCCGTGCGGTCGAGCGCTTCCGCCCCGACGCGCGGCGAAAGACCAAGATCCTGCAAAATGCCGGCAACATGCGCCGTGGTCCAGAATTCCGTCCAGCCTTCCTCGGCATGGGCATGCAGTTGCTGCCGCCAGCGCGGCAACGCGGCGCGGATGTCCCGTGCGTCCATATGATGCATCCTGTGGTAAGCGTTCGCCCGTGGCGCAAGAGATCGTCGGTCTGCGGGACGTCTCGTCGCGACGGGCAGGTCTGCAACAAAAAAATATACGGGGAGGGAGCGCGTCGTGCGATGCTCCCTCCCCACCGGAAAATGTCCCTCCTGAACGGGGACGGCCTCAGGCCCAGATGAGGTGCAGGATCAGATACGACAGGCAGCCGATGACCGAGGCGGCGGGCAGCGTCAGCACCCAGGCGATGACGAGCTGTCCGGCCACGGTCCAGCGGACGGCGCTGAGGCGCTTGGTGGAACCGACGCCGAAGATGCAGGCGGAAATGGTGTGCGTGGTGCTGACCGGTGCGCCGACCAGAGACGCGCCGGCAATGACGATGGAGGCCGAGGTCTCGGCGGCGAAGCCGTGCACGGGCTCCAGCTTGAAGATGCGGTGGCCCATGGTCTTGACGATCTTCCAGCCGCCGATGGCCGTGCCGAGCGCCATGGCGCCCGCGCAGCTCAGCTTGACCCAGAGCGGCACATGTTCCGTGGTGTCGGCATAACCGAAGATCATCAGGGCCAGCGTGATGATGCCCATGGTCTTCTGGGCGTCATTGAGGCCGTGGCTCGTCGCCATGAAGCCGGCGGACAGCAGCTGCAGCTTGCGGAAGGCCCGGTTGACCTTGCTGCGTTGTATGGGCGCGCATATCCAGTAGATGATCCACATGAGCAGAAAGCCCACGGCATAGCCCGACAGGGGCGAGATGATCAGCGGCAGCAGCACCTTGCTGACGATGCCGCCCAGGTTGAGCCCGGCCATGCCGCTGTGGGCCACGGCCGCCCCGATGAGGCCGCCGATGAGGGCATGCGAGGATGAAGAGGGGATACCGAAATACCAGGTGATGCAGTTCCAGCCGATGGCCCCGACCAGCGCGGCCAGCACCAGCACATGACTGCCCTCCACCACTTCGGGCAGCACGATGCCGCTGCCCAGCGTCTTGGCGACCTCCGTCCCCAGCAGGGCGCCGATGAGGTTGAGCGCCGCCGCGCAGCCCACGGCAAGCCGGGGGGTGACCACCTTGGTGGAAACGACCGTGGCGATGGCATTGGCGCAGTCGTGCGCGCCGTTGGTAAAGTCGAACACCAGGGCGACCAGCACGATGAGCGCAAGAAGAAGGGGGATCTCAAACATTTTTCAATACCGCTTCTTCCAGGGTTTCGGCAAGGCTGTTGACGTTTTCCAGCAGCATGCTGATGCGGTCGTAAGCCTGGCTCCACTTGAGCATGTCCATGATGGCCGCGGGCGTGATCTCTCCCTGCGGATCCATGAGTTCCGCCAGCCCCACGGCAAGCAGCATGTCGCATTCGTCACGCAGGGTGCGGAAGGCGTGGGTCTTGTGGCAGTCCTTGCGATGGGTAAGGCCGTCCAGCATGAGCTGGGTGAGGTCCAGCATGGCGCTGATGGTGCGCGCCATCTGCACCATGGGGAAACGCATCTTGGAGAATTCAAAGATGTGCAGGCGGGTGGTGAGCGTATGGATGCAGTCCATGGTCTCCTCCTGCATCTGGTTGATGCGGAGGATGTCTTCCCGGTCGATGGGGGTGATGAAGGTCTGCGAGAGGTCGCGGATGATCTTGACGTGCAGCACGTCGCCCTGTTCTTCGAGCAGCGAGATCTGCTTGTGGGCATCATCCACGGCGTCCAGGTTTTCCATCATGCCCACGAGATGATGAGCCATGTGGCGGAGCAGGGTGTTCTGCTCCAGGAGCATTTCAAAAAAGGGGGCCGACTTGGGCAGCAGGGATGCGAACATGCCGTCTCCTGAAAAAAGGTGGCGGAAAAAAAGCATGAAGGATCAGCCGCGTCCCCGCGCAGGTGCGGGAGCCGCAGCGTCCTTTTCCGTGAGAAATATACTATCGTAACGGCTGAGGGTTTCAAGCCATTTTCGGAAATGATTTTCCAGAAAGGGCAGCCGCTCCCAGGGCGGCGGGCACAGCCAGCGCCCGGCGGGGCCGCTCAGGCAGGCGTGATGCAGCAGGAAGCGCTCCGGGCCGGCCGCCGGGCCATCCCCTTGCGGCGCATAGCGGCCGTCGCCGCAGAGCGGCAGGCCGAGGCTCGCCGCATGGGCTCGTATCTGATGGCGGGCCCCGCAACGGATGAGGCAGGCGGCAAGCGTGACCGTCGCGGCAGGGGGGGCGGGCAGGCCGTTGGCCGCGAGCACGTCCTTTGCCTCGTCGTCTCGCAGGACTTGCAGGGGGAAAAAGCGGGTCTGGCGCAGGGGCGGAGCGGCTTTGTCCAGAACGCGACTGACGCTGCGGCCGTCCACATCGAGGGCCCTGTCCGCCGTGACCGGCGTGCTCAGCTCGCCGTGCAGCAGGGCCAGATAGGCCTTGGCGTAGCGGCCGCGGCTCTCGTCCGTGCGGAAACGCTGCGCGGCGTCAGGGGAAAGGGCCGCGCAGACGATGCCGGAGGTGGCCTGATCCAGGCGCTGGAGGAAATGCAGCGGGGGGGAATGTCCCTCCTTTCGCCAAAGTGCCTGCGCGGTATCTTCCAGATTCGGCGCGGCCTGTCCGGCGAGCGGGCTGCTGTGCAGGCCGGCGGGTTTGACGAAAGCCACATAGTCGTCCTGACGGCCCAGCAGGCGGACGCAGGCCGTCAGCCCGTCATCCGAAGGGCCGGCAGGCGGGAATTCCAGGATCTGGCCCGCCCGCAGGCGCTGGGCCGCGGCGGCAGGCCTGCCGTCCACGCGTATGCCGCCCTCGATGCGGCGGCGGGCGGCCCGCAGGCTCAGGCCGCAGACGGCCATGACGATGCGGTCCAGCCGCTCGCCGTGCTGCGCGGTCGTCACGGTCACGCGCTCTCCGGCAGGGCCGTTCATGGGGTCTCTCCCCGGCTGAGCCCGCAGAGCAGGCGGGCCACCTTGTCCGGATCATGCCGTTCCGGCATGTCGGGGCGAACCATGTCCACATCCAGCACGCGCAGGCCGAGGTCCGCCAGCGCGGTGGTGTCGCAGCCCCCTTCGTACACGCCGTGGCGGCGGTCCACCACCACCCATTGCAGCAGTTCCTCCGGCCGGGCATCCGGGCAGTCCGCCCGCAGCGCGTCCAGGATCATGCGGGTCTGGCCCAGGATGGACAGGCCGCAGACTTCCCTGTCCTGCCCCGAATTGGGCAGGAAGACCTTGGGGCAGGCGGCCGATCTGACGGCCCGGCCCACCCCGGCCGGCAGCAGGTTGGCCAGCACGCTGGTGTAAAAGCTGCCCATGGGATAACAGATGAGACCGGCGCTCTGCAGATAGGTCGCGGCCGTGCGCGTGATGGCCGGACGGCAGGGGGTGGTGTCGTGGAACGGCCTGTCCGGCTCATGCACGGTGAGGAAGAGACGGCGGATATGCTGCCCCAGCTGACCGAACTGATGCTGGCCCACCACCCGGCTGCCGTCGTCCAGCAGGGCCGCCAGGTGCAGGCTCTCTTCCACGATGGGCGTGACCACGCCGCGCGCCTGCAGGAGTCGGGAAAAAAAGGCCAGCACCGGCCCGAGATCCCGGCGGTGCTCCAGATAGCCCCCGGCCAGCATGAGGTTGCCGAGACTTGCGTAGCGCGCATCGAAATGCGGCGGCATGCGCTGGAGGAAAAAGTTGAGATACAGGCGCATGGACGCGGCAAAGACATCCGGCAGCTCGCGCCAGCAGGGATGGACGCTCTCGCCCAGCTGCAGCAGTTGCCGGCGCAGCTCTTCCGGGTCGCCGTCCTCGGGCAGACGGCGCTCCCAGAGCTCCAGAACGGCTTCGGGGATGATGTCCCTGTCGGCCAGGGCCGCCAGCCGGTTGCGGATATCGCCCACGGCGGGCATGGCGAAGGCCCGGCGCAGGCTGGCCGTGCTGCCGCCGGAATCGAAGGGGGTGACCAGATGGACGGAGTTGTGCGTCAGGCGGGTAAGACTGCGGCTGACCTCGCGCAGGGCCGTGCCGCCGGTGAAGAAGACCAGACGCGGGCCAAGCGCCGGAGGGGAGACTGCCTTCATGGCAGTTGCCTCACAAGCCCCAGCTCGCACATTTTGAGGAAGATGGCCCGTCCCACCCAGGCGTCGGTGGCGGCGTAGAGGATCTGGCGCTGCGTCAGTTCGGGCAGGCCCCAGTTGGAGCATTGCGGGCCCTTGGAGATGCGCCAGCCGAAAAGATGGGCGGTGAGGGAGCGCAGGCCCTGGCTGCACATGCGGTTTTGGCGCGCCATCTGGCCGAGGTCCACATGCCCGGCCGGGGTGAAGGGGTGGATCTTGCCCAGTTCCCGCATGTCGTCGCCAATGCCCACGCCGACCTTGAGGTAACGTCCGTCGGCCAGCAGGTCGGCCAGGTAATCGCCAAAGGGCAGCCAGCCGAGCTGTACGAGGTAAACGGCGTCGGCCGTGGCGAGCTGCACCAGCGAGGGCTGGTTGATGCGGCCTTTGCGGAACGTGGGGCGCGTTTCCGTATCGAAGCCGATGACGCGTTCATCGAGGAGCTGGGGCAGGGCGTTGCGCCAGTCCGCCGGGGTGCGGACAAGATAGATGGGCCCTTCATAATGCCGCAGGGGCAGGGCATTGATTTCGTCGCTGCTCAGGCGACGGCGCAACTCTTCCAGATCCATGCTACGCTTTCCCCGGCGGGGACAAGCCCCGCCTCCGCCGTTTATTTTCCGATACAGAACTGTTCAAAGATGCTGTTGAGCACCTCTTCAGTGCTGTTGCTGCCGGTCACCTCATCCAGAAAGGCCGTTGCCGCATCGAGACGAACGGCGCAGCAGTCGTACGGCGTCCCGGCAAGGATATCCTCGTGGAGGCCTTCCAGTTCGCGGCGCGCCCGCTCCAGAGCGAGCGCCTGACGGGCATTGGGGGCCAGACCGTCTTCGGGGGGCGTTTCCGTCGCTCCGGCCAGGATGCAGGCCCGAAGCCGCGCGGCCAGCTCGTCGAGCCCCTCGCCGCTGCGGGCGCAGAGGCGCAATGCGGGATGCCGGCCGGCCCAGCGGGGAGGGAAGACCTCCGGATCGCAGAGATCCGCCTTGTTCCAGACCAGCAGGACGGGGATGTCCCCGGCGGTCTCCAGCACTTCGGCGGCTGCCGGTTCGGGACAGGCCGTCGCCGCCGCGCCCGCCTCGCCGAGGGCGCCGCCGTCCACCACCAGCAGGATGGCGTCGGCTTGCGCCAGTTTTTCCCGGCTCAGGGCGATCCCCAGATGCTCCACGCTCTCGGCGGTCTCCCGCAGGCCGGCGGTGTCTACCAGCCGTATGGGGAGTCCGTCAAGGTCACAATATTCCTCAATGAAATCACGCGTCGTGCCGGGTATGTCCGTGACCAGCGCGCGCTGCCGTCCCAGCAGGGCGTTCATCAGGCTGGACTTGCCGGCATTGACCGCTCCGGCAAGCACCACCTGCGCTCCCTGCTGCATGACCCGCGCCCGACGTTGTGCCCGCAGCAGTTCGTCCAGAGCCTGGACCACATGGCGGATGCGCTGGGCAAAGGCGGGCGGGGGGAGGCTCTCCACCTCCTCTTCGGGAAAATCCACGGCAAGGCACATCTGGGCACGCAGGCCGTCCAGCTCCGTCCGCAGGGCCCGCACGCGGCGTCCAAGCAGGCCGTCCAGCCGGGAAAGCCCGAAGCGTACGGCTTCGCGCGACGGGGCGGCCACCAGTTCCGCCACGGCCTCGGCCTGACTCAGGTCCATGCGGCCGTTGCAGAAGGCCCGGCGGCTGAACTCTCCGCGTTGGGCCTGCCGCGCACCGAGGCGCAGCGCGCTCTCCAGCACGGCCTGGACCATGAACACGCCGCCGTGGCAATGGATCTCGGCCACGTCTTCCCCGGTGAAGGTGCGGGGCCCGGGCATGAAGACCGCGAGCACATCGTCAAGGGCTTCGCCGTGGCAATCCAGCACGCGGCCATGATGCAGCTGCCAGGGGCGGAAATTGACGAAATCTGCCGAAAGCGGCAGGAAGAGCCGCGCCAGGATCTCCTTGGCGCGCGGCCCGGAAAGGCGGACGATGCCTATGCCGCCCGCCCCCGGCGCGGTGGCTATGGCCGCGATGGTGGTCATGCCTCGTCCCGGGCGCGGGCCTCGTCCACGCTCGCCGCGGCAGGGCTTTCCGTGCCCAGTACGGCGACATCCCGGACGTCCTCCCGCACGGCGTTCTCAGCCGCAGCTTCTACGCATCCGGCGACGGCGGCCGTTTCCGGCCCGACAGCCTCAGGGGAAGGGCAGCGGCTTTCAATGTCGCTGTTCGCTCTGGGACGCCGGCGGCCGGTGCGTTCTTCCTGAGGCTGGCGTTCGCCCTTTTCCGGGCGGCGGCGCAGGATGACGACCCGTTTCAGCGGGCCGTCCCCGGTGCTGCGGGTAAAGATGTCCTCCATGTCCTGCAGGCAGAGGTGGATGATGCGGCGATGGTAGGAACTGAGCGGCCGCGTGGAGTAGGAGCGGCCCGTCTGGCGCACCTTGGCTGCCAGCGCCAGCGCCATGTCGCGCAGCTTTTCTTCCTGCCGCTGACGGTAGCGGCCCGCGTCCAGCTGGACGCGCACAGCGGCGTCCATGCCGCGCGAAACGATGCGGGAGGCCAGATACTGCAGCGCGGCCAGGGTCTGTCCCTCGCGGCCGATGAGCAGGCCGGAGTCTTCCCCGCAGTCCACGGCCACGCGTACGCGCCCGTCCACGATCTCCACTTCCGGCTCGTCCACGGGCTGACTCAGCATGGGACGGATGAGGCGGCTCACGCAGTCGCGGGAGAGTTCCTTCAGGCGGGGCTGATCCAGCTCTTCCAGCGCACGGCGCGGCAGGGAATCATCCGCTTCGTCCATGTCGTCATCGGCGGCGCGGCGGCTTTCACGCTGCGCCTCGCGAGAGGACGCGCGTTCGCCGTTGCGCGAACGCTCCTGCCGGGGGGCGGCCTCCTGACTGCCGTTGCGCGTGCGGCCGCTTTCCTCGGCTGGTTCCGCGTCCGCCGCGGCTTCCGCCTGCGGCCGGTCCTCGACGGGAGCCGGCATGGTTTGGCCCTTGCGGGCCGGCAGCTGCGACTCTTCCCGCGCGGCGATGGCCTTGCGCGACGCCTTCTGGCCGCGCTCTTCCGTACGGCGGCCTTCTTTCGCGTCGCCGTCCTTCCGTTCCTCCGTCCGGCCCCGCGAGCGGCGGGCGGGCTTCTCCGGCCGGGCTTCCGGCGCGGCGGGGGCGCTTTCCGCCGTGGGCGTCTGCGTGACGTCTTCTCTCTTTTCGGCGGCGGCTTCCGCCTCGGCGACCGAGGGCCGGCGGTCCCGTCCGAGGGCGCTTTCCACCACTTCGCGCAGTGCGGCGCGACGGGCGCGGATCTTGGCCTTGCGGGCGCCGACGATGCCGAAGATGCCCGTCTTGGCGTCCTGGACGATCTCTATCTCGAGTTTTTCCCGACTGGCATTATAGTAGGTGCAGGCCTCTTCGATGGCCGCATCCAGCGTCTTGCCCAGAAATTCCTTGAAACCTTCCATAAGTACCCCAATAGGGCGGGCGGCCAAGCCGCCCGCCCGGTAGGAACGCATGTGTGGCGACAGTCTAGCTGTCGGCGTCAAGCCGTCTGTTCTTGCGGTGCATAAGGCCTTGCTGGGCGATGGACAGGATGTTGTTGACCAGCCAGTACAGCACCAGACCAGAGGGGAAGCCCAGGAACAGCACCGTGAAGATCAGCGGCAGGAACATCATGACCTTCTGCTGTGTGGGATCCGTGGGCGGGGGGCTCATGCGCTGCTGCAGGAACATGGTCAGGCCCATGATGATGGGCGTGATGTAGAAGGGGTCCTTGGACGACAGGTCGGCCAGCCAGAGTTTGTCGGTGAACGGCAGGAGCTCGATGAAGGTGGCGTGACGCAGTTCGATGGCGGTCAGCAGCGCCTGATACAGGCCGAAGAACACGGGGAGCTGCACAAGGATGGGGATACAGCCGCTGGCGGGATTGACGCCATAGGTCTTGTAGAGGGCCATGACCTCCTTGTTCATCATCTCCTTGTTGTCCTTGTACTTTTCCCTGATGTTCATCATCATGGGCTGGAGCTTCTTCATCTTCTCCATGGAGGCATAGCTCTTGGCCGTGAGCGGCCAGAAGACGGCCTTGATGAGCACGGTCAGCAGGATGATGGCCAGGCCCCAGTTGTTGACGTACTGATGGAAGAATTCCAGCAGCCAGAGCAGACCCTTGGCGATGATGCTGAACATGCCGAGCTCGACGCTGCCGGCCAGCGGCTCGGAGACTTCCATAAGCAGCTTGCGCTTCTTGGGGCCGAGCCAGTAGGCGACCTCCAGGTCGGTGGTCTTGCCGGGCGTGAGCTGGATGTCCTGCTCTTCCACCGCCACGCGGTAGACGCTGCCACGCAGGAGGCCCTTGACGGTGACGCCGTCCGTCTTGCCGGGCAGGATGGCCGACAGGAAATAGGTGCTCATGGGACCGGCCCAGCTGACGTTGCCGGTGGCCGTGACGCCCTTGGTCAGATCCTCGGCGTCGGCTTCCTGTCCGAGGGAATCGTCCAGATACCAGGCGATGCGCATGGCGTCATACTGTCCGCCGCCGGCATTGCTGGCATCGGAGGCCACGGTGTAGGCCAGGCGCGCGCTGCGGGTCTGTTCGCCCAGCGGCGCAAGGCTGGTCTTTTCCTTGATGAGATAGCTGTCGGCGGAAAACTGCAGCTCGCGCACCACGCGCAGGCCGTTCACTTCCCCCACGAGGCGCAGCACGCCGCTCTGCCCGGCGGCGAGCGGTCCTTCCGGCGCGGCTTCCACGGCCCACTGGCCGAGGCTCCAGGAGGCGGCGCCGTCGATGACGAGACCCAGCGGGGCGGATTCCGCCGTGACGGGATCCACCAGGTTGACCAGCGGGGAATCCGGCCGGATGGTGGCGTCGTAGTGCTTCAGGCGGAAGGAGCGGACCACGCCGCCGCCGCTGTGGATGACCGCCTCGTACAGCGGCGTGGAAATGACGATGTCCCGTCCGGGAACCGGTGCAAAGACCGTAAGCGGCACAGAGGTGCGGGCTTTTTCGGCTTCGGCCTTTTCCTGCTTGGCCTTTTCGGCCTCGGCCTGCTGCTGGGCCACCACTTCAGGGTCGGGCTTGGCCACCCAGCCCATATATTCTGCGAAGAAGCTCCAGCCGAAGAGCACGGCAAGGCAAAGGACGATGGCCAGAGCGAGGTTTTTGCTGCTGCTAGTTTCTTGCATCGGGGGTGGTTCTCCTGGGAGCGACAGGTTCCGAAAGCTGTGGGTGCGCGGGGGGAACGGGGTCATACCCTGAACCGCCCCAGGGATGACAGCGCGCCAGACGGCGCAACGTCAGCCACCCGCCGCGCAACAGGCCGTGACGGGTGATCGCCTCAATGGCGTAGGCGGAACAGGTGGGGACGAATCGACAGGAGGGGGGCAGCAATGGCGAAAGACACAGCTGATAGAGACGGATAGGCAGGATGGCCGCATACCGCAGAACCTTTTTCAAGGACGGCATGTGGGGGCCTCCTGCTGTTCCCGCTGCCGCCGCTGCTGCCGCCGGAGCAGGGGCTCCAGCTCGGCGCTCACCTGGGCAAGATCGAGCTGGGACTGCCCGGCGTGCTTCTTGGCGACGGTCACGATGTCACTATCATATGGCAAAAGAGCCTGATGCAGGCGATAAAACTCCCGCAGCAGGCGCTTGAGCCGATTGCGTGTTACGGCATTGCCGACCTTGCGTGAAACAGCCATCCCGACACGCGTCTTACCGCTGCCGGGACGTGGGAATACGAAGAGAATAAAATTCCCTGTGTGATGACGCCGCCCCTGCTCATAACAGAGGGCGTAATCCGCATGCTTGCGGATCCGCCCCTCTTTCGGCAGTTGCTGTTGTGCCATCATGGCGCGTGTACACGGCAAGGGCCCGCCTCGCCGCGGGCCTAGGCGCTCAGCTGCTTGCGGCCTTTGGCGCGACGGCGGCGCAGGACGGCGCGGCCACTGGCGGTAGCCATGCGGGCGCGGAAACCATGCGTACGGGCACGACGGATTTTGCTGGGCTGGTACGTTCTTTTCATGGTCAGATCTCCTTTCGTAATGCGGCTGCGGACATGGGCCGGAAAGCCCGGCGCGAGATGGGCGCATTCAGGCAGGAAAGTGTCCGCACGGCAGATTGTGCCTGCCGGAACGGGCCGCAGGCAAGACGTTCGAAAATTGGTTCATACATGGCAAGGCGTTGTTCGTCAAGTCCTTCAGCAGGCCCGACATGACGCCCTCCACGTTTCCCAGAGAGGGCTAACCGCCGCTGCGGGCGGTCATGCCGTTCTGCGTGCCGGCCATGGCCGCGGTTCCCTGCATGCCCGGGAAGTTGGGCATGGGCTGGGCGGCCGCCGAACCGGGCAGCGGCGGCAGCGGCGTGCCGGGCACCGTCTGCGGGCTGTAGACGTCGGCCGGGCCGCCGGCGGGCAGCGGAGCAGCGGCCGGAGCCGGCGCAACGGCCGGGGCCGCCGGCACGGGGGGCGTCATGGCCGGACTGGTGGCCGCGCCGGGCGGCAGGGAGCCTGCGGGGATGATGGCCGGGACAGGCTGGGCGTCATACATGCCAAGGCCCGAGACCGGCGGCGTGCCCGGCACCGGGGCCCAGGGGCCGCCGGAGACGGGGGTCACGGGACGCGGGACTTCCGTCGTGACGGCGACGCCCCCCGTCCTGCGCCGGGCGGTCTGCTCGATGGGCACGGTACCCGAGCTGACCGTTCCGCCGGAACGGCTGGCCGCCGGTTTGCGCAGCGAGGTGGAGCCGGCGTCCTTGGGCGCCTTCTGAGTGCGGACGGCGCTCGTCGTCTGACGGCGGGTCGAGCGTTTGCGCGTGCTGCTGCGGCGCACCGGGGCTTTTTCTTCAGTGGTGAGCAGGGGGTGGGAGGCCGGGTCCACATAGGGCAGGCCCCCCATGCGGATCTGGCGCGGCTGCGCCACGGAGAGCCAGTACAGACGGGCTCCTCCGTAGTCCTTCCAGTCCTGCACGCGCTGGTTGATGTCGATAGAGCCGGAATTCCGTGAAAGGCTGGCGGCATCGGCCGTCAGCGGGGCAGCCGTGATGCCGAGCAGGCAGGCAAGGCCGAGCGGAAGAAATATATGGCGCATGGAATGTCACTCCTCTTGCCTATCAATCGGAAGGCATGCGGAAAACATTAGTGCGGGAACGGCGGAGAAGCAAGAATTTTCAGCAGATGGACAAAATACGGAAAAGCGCCGGGGCTGGGCGGCCGCCTTGACAGAGGCGTTTGCCTTGGGTCAATCTGGCAAGCATGCCGCCCTGGGCGGCACGGATTCTTGCTCCAAGGAGAACCTATGCACTGCGCATCCCGCGGAGGCAGCGCTCCGCAGCCCTGTATCAGCATCATCGGCATGGCCGGAGCGGGCAAGTCCACGGTCGGCCAGTCGCTGGCGCAGCTGCTCGGCTGGGCGTTCATGGACAGCGACTATCTTATGGAGTCGCTCTACGCCAGCCGCCTGCAGGGCGTCACGGACGAGCTCTCCAAGGAGGCCTTCCTCGATCTTGAAGCCTGCGTGGTCGGCAGCGTGCGCGCGCCGCGGACCGTGCTCGCCACGGGAGGCAGCGTGATCTACCGGGAGACGGCCATGCGCCATCTGGCCGCGCAGGGGCCCGTAGTGCATCTGGATGTCCCCTTCGCCATCATAGAGGAGCGCATCGCCCGCAATCCCGAGCGCGGCCTGGCCATTGCCCCGGGGCAGACCCTGCGGGGGCTTTTCGAGGAGCGGGAAGCGTTGTACCGCCGCTATGCGGACCTGTGCTGTCCCGCCGAGGGGCGGACGCCGCAGCAGTGCGCGGGATGGATACGGGACAGACTGCTGGAGCAGGGGCGCATCGCGCCGGAACCATGCGCAGACCGATGATGCGCTGACGCGCGCCATGCGCGCGGGAGGGGGAACGTGCCGGTCCTCAGGGAACACCGCTCACTTCTGGTGGCCATGTGCGCCGCCCAGTTTTTCATGCCCTTCATGATGGCCGGGGTCAATGCCGTGCTGCCGCCGCTGGGCGAAAGCCTCGGCGCGAGCGCGCGCGAACTCAGCCTGGTGGGGGCGGTCTACTCCCTCGGGCTGGTCATCTTCCAGCTGGCCGGGGGGACGCTCGGGGATATCTTCGGCCGCCGCCGGGTCTTCCTCGCGGGCATGGGGATCTTCGGCTGTACGAGCATCGTGCTCGGCTTCGTCAGCAACATGACGTTGTTCATCGTGCTGCGCCTCGTGCAGGGGACCGGCTGCGCGCTGCTCAGTTCCTGCAGTCTGGCCCTGCTCGTCTCGGCCGCGCCGTCCGAGCTGCGGGCAAGCTACCTCGGCATCAGCAGCGCGGCGGTCTATGCGGGCATCGCCTGCGGGCCGCCCCTGGCCGGTTGCGTGGCCGGCTGGCTGGGCTGGCAGTGGCTGTTCTGGCTGACCGGGCTGGCCGCCCTGGCCGCCATGCTGCTCACGGTCTTTCATGTGCGGATGGAGTGGCGTCCCGCCCGGGGCGAACATTTTGACACCTCCGGCTGTCTCATCTATGCCTGTTGCATGGCCGCGCTGACCATCGGCGCTTCCGAGCTGGCCGACTATCCCGGCCTTGGCGGGGCCATGCTGGCGCTGTGGGCGGTGCTGGCGGTCGTCCTCTGTCTGCGGGAGCTGCGTACCGCCTTCCCGCTGCTGGACGTGCGCATGCTGGCCCACAACCGGGTCACGAGCCTTTCGCTCATCGCGGCGTTCATCAACTATTGTTCCTTTTTCGGCATGCTCTTCTTCTTCAGCCTCTACCTGCAGATGGGGCGCGGCATGAGCGTGCAGCAGACCGGTCTTGTGCTGGCCATGCAGGCCCTGGTCCAGGCGCTCTCCAGCCCGCTGGCCGCACGCCTCTGCGGCCGCTGGCAGGCGGGGCATGTCTGTACGCTGGGCACGGTGCTCTGCGGCTGCGGCCTGCTGCTGGCCGCCTTTCTGGAGCTGGATTCCACGCTCTGGCTCATTTTCGGCTCGCAGGTGCTGCTGGGCGTGGGGGTCAGCTTCTTCGCGCTCTCCAACACGGCCATCATCATGGAAAGCGCGGGAGAAAAGAACGTGGGGCGGGCCTCGGGCCTCGTGGGCATGGTGCGCACGGCGGGCATGCTCTGCAACATGGTCATCATCACGCTGACCCTCAGCTTTTTTCTGGGGCATGCGGCGGTGGGGCCGGACAACATGCCGCAGTTTTTGCGGGCCATGCGCACGGACATGATCTTTTTCGGCGTGCTCAACCTGCTTGCCGTGACGTGCACCCTTGCCCGCAACGGCAGCCGGCGGGATGGAGGCCCACGGGAAGATATTGCGTAATCTTTTCGGAAACCTCTAAAGTAATCATGCGCATGGTCGAAAAGACTGCCAGAAGGGAATGGGGAGTTTTATGTCTGATATCGCTGCCGTTCGCTTGCGTCAGAGAGTTCAGGGCTACGAGATGCAACTGCTTGCCGCTCGCCGTCTGACTCGTCTGCGGACGCGTATGCGGCTGGCGGCAGGCGAAGCTCCGCAGGATCCCGACCCGACCCCCCGGCGCGGCGTCTATGTGGAGAAGGTCGCGCAGGAGGTGTATGAAAGCCTGCTCTTCACCGGCAGCGACAATCCCGTGGTGGAGGATATCCGCCGGGCGCTCAGCGAACGTGTGGGCTTCACCATACGCTTTACCTATCCTCCGGGGGAGGGACTCTGTTTCGTCCGGCAGGACGACAGGGGGGCCCGCAAGCTCTCGGCCGAGCTGCAGGCCCGCGTACGTCGCCTGTTGTGGCGCATAACACGAGAAAAAATCGACAGGAGCATGCTGGACAAGCCCGCTCCTGTCCGGTCCTGATTCGTCAGGCAGGAGGACACGATGGAAATTCAATATTCGTCCGGTTTGCTTGGGTCCGTGCGGGATGTGTACGCGCAGGGCCGTCTGGAGAACGCCGGCGAGCGTCAGCATGCCGGCACGCCGCATGCCGGCGTACAAGGGGATTCCATAAGCGTCTCTAAGGACGCCATGTTGCTCAGCGAGGCGCACCGTGTGGCGCAGAACGCTCCGGATGTGCGCGCGGACAAGGTGGAAGCCTTGCGCATGCAGGTGGCCAACGGGACCTACACGGCCGACAGCCGTCTGATCGCCGCCAATCTGCTGCGCGAGGAGCCTGCGCTCTTCACGCTGTAACACCTCGCGGGTGTATTCCGTTCTGGGAGGATGCCGTAGGCGTCCTCCCTTTTTTTGTATAAAAAGCGCCAAATGTCTGGCGCGACGCATTGGGAGAGACGTGACGATTTTCTGTAACAGTTTGGAATAAATATACTTTATTTCTACATGGCGTGATTTTTGCAAATTCTCCTGCGCCGTGTTGTCGGCAGAGGAGAATAGCGAATGAATCTGAATCCGGTTCGCATTGTGTCGTTCCTGCTGGCCTTGATGATCCTGTCCCTGCCGGGGCGGGCGGAGGCCGTGCGCATCAAGGATATCGCCACCTTTTCCGGCGTTCGTGACAACCAGCTCATCGGTTATGGTCTGGTCGTCGGTCTGGCCGGGACGGGCGACAAGAAAAATTCCGTCTTTACCATGAGTTCCATGAAAAACATGATGGACCGCATGGGCGTAGGGGTGGATGCCGATGCGCTCAAGGTCAAGAACGTGGCGTCGGTCATGGTGACGGCCCGCATGCCGGTGTCGGCCAAGCCGGGCACGCGGCTGGACGTGACCGTGTCTTCCGTGGGGGACGCCACGTCCCTGCTGGGCGGCGTGCTGCTGCAGACGGCGCTCAAGGGGGTGGACGGCAAGATCTATTCCCTCGCGCAGGGCCCCCTGACCGTGGGCGGCTTTTCCATCACCGGCGCGGCGGCCCGTGCGGCCCAGAACATCCCCACCGTGGGCACCATCCCCGGCGGGGCCATCGTGGAGCGCGCCATCCCCTTTGAATTCAATCAGCAGGATCAGCTGACCCTCAATATGCGTATGGCCGACTTTTCCACGGCCCAGCAGATAGCGGAGCGGCTCAATGAAGCCATGGGCGGGCCCTTCGCCAATGCGCAGGACGCGAGCTCCGTGGTGGTCAATGTGCCGCCGCAGTACCGCAGCAATCTGGTGCCGCTCATGGCCTCGGTGGAAAACCTCGAAGTCTCGCCCGATGTCCCCGCCAAGGTGGTTGTGGACGAAAAGACGGGCACCGTGGTGCTTGGGCGCGATGTGCGCATATCCCAGGCGGCCGTGGCGCACGGCAACCTGCAGATCGTGGTGCAGGAGAGCGAGCAGGTCTCGCAGCCCGGCCCCTTCTCCGCCGGACAGACGGTGGTCACCCCGGGGACGGACATCAACGTGCGCGTGGAGAACCGCCGCCTGATGATGGTGGAAGGCGCGACCCTGCAGGAGCTGGTGGACGGACTCAACGCCATCGGCGCCACGCCCCGCGACCTTATTTCGATCCTGAGAACATTGCAGGCATCGGGCTCTCTGCATGCCAGCCTGGAGGTGATCTAAATGGGCGCTTCTTCACTGGATTCCAGCATGATGCAGGCCTCGCTCGGCCAGAGTCAGGGACGGCAGCTTGAGCTGCAGAACAGGGTGCGCGGCCTCAACGAGTCCGCCTCCAGCCGCCTCACGCCCGAGCAGAAGGAAAAGCGGCTGCGCGAAGCCTGCGAGGGCTTCGAGTCCATCTTCATCCAGAAGATGTGGCAGCAGATGCGCGCCACGCTGCCGCAGAACGGCCTGCTGCAAAGCCGTGACGAGAAGATGTGGCAGGACATGTACGATCAGGAGCTGGCCAAGTCCATGGCCAGCGTGGGCGGCATCGGTCTTGCGGACATGATGTACGAGCAGCTTTCGCGCAATCTGGTCTCGGCCAGCCGCGGCACCGCCGGGTCGGCCGGACGCGCGCCGGCCTTCGTGGCCCAGGCGGCCCCGCTGGTCGCGCCTGATGCCGCGAAGAGCCCGGTTGACGGCAAGCCGGCCGCCGTGGTGGCGGAAGCTTCCCCCGCAGCTCCGCAGGGGGCCGCCATCTATGAAGGATATGCGCCGGTGAGCGGCGTGGTGGATCAGGACGCCGCCCAGGCCGCTCCCCAGACAGCCGGACAGCAGCCGGCGGTGCAGCCGCAGCTGGCGGCCTTGCAGCCGCCTGCCGCCCCGCAGCCGGAAAAGCAGCGGATCGAGGTTCGCCGGCATCAGCGCAGCTCCGACCAGCTCTCGGGCCTGCAGATGGCCCAGCAGGCGCACCGGCAGGCCGGCGACAAGCTCGGCAACGGCGTACGGCCCGCCTCGCGGCGCAGGCGGCAGGAGGAAAACGTCTGGCAGGCCACAGCTCCCGCCAACGCTCCCCAGACGGGGACTGCCGCCCAGGGGAGCGGTTACATCGCGGCCGCATCGCCGGTGGGCAGTCCCGCCGCCATGCAGGCGGCCATGCAGCCGCCCCTGACCCCCGCTCAGATCGCGCAGCCGGCAGCGCCGTTCACGCCGGCCGGCATGACGGCCGGGGCCATGCCCGCCGCCGCGCCGCAGCCCGCCGCCCAGCCGGCCAGCGGTCAGGATGTGGTGCGCGTCCGTTATCAGACCAATATCCCGCAGCAGGCGCAACAGCTGCGGCAGGGCCTCAATCAGGATCTTATCCGCACCCTCAATGTGGATGCCGGAGGGCAGAAGGCCGGCCAGGGCATACGTGCCTATCATGCCCAGGGCAACAGCGCCGCGGCCCAGCAGGTGATACAGACGCCGCAGGCCGCCCAGCTTGAGGCTTCGCAGCTGCAGGCCCACATGCAGCAGCAGAACATGAATGCCCTGCAGGGCCAGCCGCAGGCCGGACAGGCTCCCGTGGCCCCGCTGAGCGGCGCGCAGGCGACGGCGCAGGCGCAGCCGGGACAGCAGCAGATGCCGGCCTCCGGCATCCCGCCGCTGACCGCGCCCCACGCAAGCATGGGGCAGACGCCTGTCCTCCAGCCGGCGCAGAAGGCCGGCAAGTCCCGCCTGAGCGCGGAAGAAGCGCTTATCGCGGGCGTTCCCATGTAGCCTTGTCCACAATCGGCATATCTCTTGCACGATAGTAAGTGCACGCTCCGCCGGCGGCAGAAAATGCCGCCGGTCGCATTAGCAGGGGACGCATGCAAAAACTGTAAGGATATGCGTATGTTTCAAATCGTTAGCCAATCTCTGCAACGTCAGGCGAAGGCGTTGTCACTGTTGTTCGAGCTGCTGGAAGAGGAATATTTTTCCATCATGGACCGCAAGACGGAAGCCGTAGTGGCGCTGGAGTTCTCTCTTCAAGAGCTCATACGTCAGATCGCAGTGGAGAAAAGTTGCGTGATCCAGACGCTTGCGGGGCAGCGTGTGCTTGCATACGCCGAGACGCTGCCGGAAGAACAGGCTGACGAGTTGCGGAATATTTTTGCTGAAGTGGACAGGGGGGAACAGCGTGCGGCGCGTCAGGCGTCCCGCAATGCCCAGCTTTCGCTTGCGCTGCTTGACCAGAGCACGCGCAATCTTCGTCATCTGACCAAGCAGGTCACCCCCCCAGATGCCGAAATCTACGGATCGCAGGGGACCATGTGCTACAAGGCGCATCCTGATGCGGCCATTATTTCCGGGAGGCTGTGATTATGCTGAGTGGTTTGATGAACATAGGGAAGTCGGCCCTGAACGCCTCGCAGGCGTGGATATCCGTTACCGGCAACAATATCGCCAATGCGGATACCGAAGGTTACTCGCGCCAGTATGTCGATCAGCGCGATTCCTACGCCATCCAGGCCAAGCCCGGCGCTCAGGGGCTGGGGGTCAACGCCCAGCAGGTGCTGCGTTACTATGACGCCTTCCTGGAACGCTCCTACGTGCGCCAGTCCACCGTGTCCTCCCGCTGGAACGAGCAGGACACCATCATGACCTCGCTGGAAGGGCTCTTCAACGAGTCCAACCGCGCCGGCGTGAACTCCTCCCTCGGTCTCTTCTTCGATGCCTGGAAGGATCTGGCGCTCTATCCCGACAGCACGGCCCACCGTGAGGCGCTGCTCTCCTATGCCGAATCCATGGGGGATATGTTCTCCTCCACGGTGGACAGCATCAAGCAGCTGCAGAGCGACATGGACAAGTCCATCGACGAGACCGTCGCCCGCGTCAACGAGATCTCCAAGGCCATCGCCGACGTCAACAAGCAGATCACGGCCAATACGGTGGAAGGGATCAGCAATCCCAACAACCTGTATGACGAGCGCGACCGCCTGGTGCGCGAGCTGGCGACCCTTGTGGATGTGGAGACCATCGACAACGGCAAGGGCGACTTCCGCGTACAGCTGACCACCGGTCAGCCGCTGGTGGACAAGCAGGAATCCTGGGAACTGGAGATGCTGGATCCGCAGGCCGAGAATCGCCTGCGCCCGGAATCCACCTATCAGGGTCAGATCGAATTTGAAGGCTCCGACGGCTTCGAGTACACCGTCGAGATCGTCAACGGCGGCAATGTGGGCGACAACCCGCCGCCGTCCTTCCGCGTGTCCCTGGACGGCGGCAAGACCTGGCTGCGCGACGACAACGGTCAGGAGCTGCGCTACGACATCACGGACAACGACGGCGACGGCAAGATCGACCCGGTCAAGGTGAAGAACCTGACCGTCTCCTTCACCGATACGCAGAACTTCCATACGGGCGACAATTTCGACATCGTGCCCAAGCGCGCCCTCTACTGGATCGAGCCCACCCGCGGTCCGGAAAACGTCACGCCGCAGCGCTACCTCAACGGCACGGAGAACACCAACCGCGTGACCGGCGGCAAGCTGGCGTCCTATTTCAACATTCGTGACGACAACTGCAACCGCTATCTGGACGAAGTCAACGCCACGGCCGAAGCCCTCATCTGGGAAGTGAACCGCCTGCACAGCCAGGGCGTCGGCCTGAAGCCGCTGGACTACGCGCAGGGCACGCAGACCATCGGGGCCATCAATCAGGCGCTGGGTTCGCCGCAGGCCATGCACGCCTACAGCGACCGTCTCCAGGCGGGCAACGTCAACTTCCACTTCTACGACAAGACCACCGGGGAACACGTCTCCTCCGGCATGCTGGACTTCGACGCCGCCACGCCCGGCGTCCAGAACTTCGATCCCTCAGTGCATACGCTCGAGGACGTGCGCGACGCCATCAACCGTTCCTTCCCGGATGCGGCGGGCAACAATATGCTCAACGCCACCATCCAGGACGGCCGGCTGCTCATCGAAGCCAATCCCGACAGCAACGTGAACTTCGCCATGGGCGCGGACAGCAGCGGTCTCATGGCCGCGCTGGGCATCAACGGCTTCTTCTCCGGCACCGACGCCTCCAGCATGGCCATCAACAACGAGCTGTATCAGGATGCGGATCTGGTGGCCGCGGGCCGCGTCAATGGTCAGTACCAGATGAACGTGGGCGACAACTCGCTGGCCAACGACATGGGCCTGCTGTCCACCAAGAACGTGGTGATCTCCACCGTCTGGAAGACCGTGGATAACCAGAGCATCACCTCGTACTATTCCAACCTCGTCACCACCGTGGGTTCGGACCGGCTCCAGGCCAAGACCAATGCCGAGTACAACACCACGCTCACCCAGGATCTGAGCGACCGCGTGGCCTCCGTGTCCGGCGTCAACCTGGACGAGGAACTGGCCAATCTCATCAAGTACCAGAGCTCCTACACGGCAGCCGCCAAGCTCATCACCACGGCCGACCAGATGCTGGAGACCCTGCTGGGACTCAAGCAGTAGGGCACAAGGAGGGGACATCATGGCAATCCGCGTAACGCAGCGTAATATGTACGGCAGCATGATCAACAACATGCAGAACAGTCTTGCTGCCTATATGGAAAGCGTCATGCAGGGGTCGACGCAAAAGCGCATCAACCGTCCGTCGGACGATCCCGCCGGCGCTTTCCGGGTGCTGACCGCCCGTAACGAGATCCAGAACACGGATCAGTACAAGACCAATGTGGAGACCGCCAAGGGCTGGCTGCAGCTGGCCGACAACGTGGTGGCCACCCAGACCAGCAATGTGCTGACCCAGCTCAAGGAGCTGGCCGAACAGGCCTCCACGGACACCTACAACGCCGAACAGCGCAGGATCATGGCCGACGAAGCGCGTGCCCTTTTCGGCTCCCTGCTCAATCTGGGCAATACGGAATTCGACGGCAAGAGCATCTTCGGCGGGCACAAGTACGACATCAACGCCTTCGAGGAATCCCTTGCCGTGACCACCTGGGACGAGAACTGGGCCGAGGCCGCCAATGAAGGGGCCTTCAGCATCGAAGGTTCCTCCAAGAGCACCGTCATGGTGCAGTTCACCAGCGACGGCACCGTGGGCGACGACGACCTGACCTACCGCTGGTCCGCCGACGGCGGTGCGACCTGGACGGAAGGGACGCTGGCGGCCAATGCCGACCCCAACGCCTCCTTTACCATCGACGCCAACGGCGTGCGGCTCACCGTGCCGCGCGGGCTGCAGACCAAGGCCGCCGATGTGGATACCGGCCCTGGCGCCAATAACGGGACCCTGCTCTATATCCGGCCTACGGCTGTGTACAAGGGCGACGACAACAATCCTCCGCCGGACATCGTGGTCATGGGCGGTCAGGACGGCCTGAGCAAGGATCAGGTCTCCGCCACGGGCAATTTCGGCAAGGACGTGCTGGTGCGCTTCGATACGGATGCGGATCTGGCCACTGCCGGCAATGAGTTCACCTACTCCTACAGCACCGACGGCGGCAACAACTGGGTGACGGCCAAGGGCACGACCACCGGCGGCGACACCCTGCGTCTGACCATCCCCGGCGGTTATATGGATTTTAATACCGCCGGCGTCGCGGGCGGTTCCACCATCCCCGCCGGCGCGCAGATCATGGTGCATCCCGACCGCGCTGACCTCAATTACGAGATCATGGAAGACACCTATGTTTCCGTGAACAACGTGGGCATGGAGATCTTCGGCGGCTACTATCAGGGCAAGCCCGCTCTGCCCACCGACCAGAACGTCTTTGAACTGGCGGGCGAATTCATCGCCTATCTGGAGTGCGACAACCGCGACGGTTGCGCTCAGGTGCTGGCCAAGCTGGACAAGACCTGCATGCCCTACGTGGAATCTCAGGCCGCCAAGATCGGCGCCAAGGAAAACCGCGTGGAGACCGTCTACGACATCCTGGATTTCCGCAAGCTGGACCAGCAGGAGCTGCTGAGCAACGTGGAAGACATCGACCTGACGGAACTGCTGACCAATCTTACGCGCCAGCAGATGACCTACAGCATGGTGCTGCAATCATCGTCCATGATCATGCAGCTCAATCTTTCCAATTTCCTCTAATGGACGGCATATGCTCATACTTGCCCGTCGTCCAGGGGAAAGCATCTGTCTTGGAGAGAACATCCGAATAACCGTGTTGAGCATGCAGGGTAAGCAAGTCAAATTGGGACTTGATATCCCCGCGGATACGACAGTATACCGAGAAGAGCTTTATAAACGCGCTGAAGAGGAAAACAAAGGCGCCATTCCCTCTAACAATGAAGACCTTATGGTGGCATTGCAGCTATGGAAGAGAACAAAGCCCTAGAGATCGACACCCGTCTTGGCCGTCGGAGCATCGAAGCCGACAAGATCATCAACTTCCCCCGTGGCCTTGCCGGACTGGAAAACGAGCATTCCTTTACCTTGCTGCAGATTCAGCAGGGCGGCGCGCTGCTCATCCTGCAGAGCACGGAAACGCCCACGCTGGGCCTGATGGTCACGGACCCCTACAGCTTCCTTGACTCCTATCCCGTCATCATCGGCGATGCGGAGCAGATGCTGCTGGGGCTGGAAAAGCCCGAGGATGCGGCCATCCTGGTGACGGTCTCCATCCCCATGGGCAAGCCGGAAGAAGCTTGCCTCAACCTGAGCGGCCCCATCGTCATCAACTTCAAGACGCGCGTGGGCCTGCAGGTGCCGCAGTCCGGCGACGGACCGCAGAAGGTCAGCTTCCGCGAAGTGTTTGAACGCAAGAGCCAGAAAGCCGAAAAGGCCTAGGCGAACATATCACAGCCCAAAGAAAGGCGGCGGACAGGTCAGATGCCTGTTCGCCGCCTTTCTTTTAGAGCAATTTTAGTTACGGCCTGGCGTTTCGCGGAAAAAACGCGGTTTTTCTGCTCTCTTTGGGCCGGGCGGCGCTGTGCCGCCGCCTCGCGTTTCACCTTTTTCAAAGGTGAAACGCTCTAAAAGCGCGCTGGGGCAGGGAAGGGGGGCTTGGGGGGAAGGGAAAACCCTTCCGCGCCGGCGGAGGGGTTTCCCTTCCCCCCAAATAAGCAGCGAAGTGTGTCTCAGGCCCTAGCTGCGCGTACGCACGTTCTCGGCCATGAGTTCGACGATGTGGCTCACCTTGACGGGAAGGCCCTTCTTTTCCACACCGCCGCGGATCTGCAGGACGCAGCCGGGGCAGTCGGTCACCAGGCGATCCGCGCCGCTGGCCTGCACGTTGTTGAGCTTGTTCTCCAGCAGCTGGGCGGCCACTTCCGGGAACTTCATGGAGTAGCTGCCGCCGAAGCCGCAGCAGACGTCCTCTTCCGTGCAGGGCACATATTCCGCCGCCTGGGCGATGAGTTCGCGCGGCGCATCCGTGACGCCGCAGCCGCGGCAGAGGTGGCAGGGCAGGTGCAGGGTGACCTTTTCGCCGCTCTGGTTGAAGTCCTCGGCCTTCACGCCCAGCGTGTCATGCAGGAAGGCGCTGAACGGTTGGACGGACTGCACCAGCGTTTCGGCCTGCTGCCGGTAGGGGCTGTGCTCCAGGATCTCGGGGTAGACGTTCCGGATGTGCGAGGCGCAGCTCGCGCAGAGGGTCACGATGGCGTCATACTTCTTGTGGGCAAAGGCTTCCACGTTCTGTTGCGCCACTTCGATGGCCGTGGCCCGCTGGCCCATGACGTCCAGCGGCAGGCCGCAGCAGGTCTGTTCCAGGGGGAAGTCCACTTCCACGTTGAGCGCCGTCATGAGCTTGACGAAGGCTTCCAGCTGGTCGGGGAAGATGAAGTCCTGCGCGCAGCCGCTGAACAGGGCGATACGCATGCGCGGTTCGCGCAGCACGGGCTTGATGCGGGCCCAGCGGTCGCGGAAGGATTCGGCCGCGATGGCGGGCAGGGCCTTGTACTGATGCTTACCCAGGAAGATGGCGGGCAGATGGCGCAGATAACTCACGTTGTCTTTGCCGGTCCCGGTGAAGGGGCGCTGGGCGAAGCTCGCGAACTTGATGAGGTTGTGGAACATCTTGCGGTTCTTCATCACCGAGGACAGCAGGCTCATGGGCAGGCCGGCGCCGTTCTTTTCCACCAGACGGGCGCGGATCTCCCGGATGAGGCGCGGCAGGTCGATGCCGCCCGCACAGACGTTCTTGCAGGCTTCGCAGCCGATGCAGTTCTGACTAAGGATGCGGGCCTTGTCCTGCCCGTGATAGAAGTAGGTGAGGATGAGCCCGATGGCCCCGATGTAGACATAGCCCATGCGGTGGCCGCCCACCAGACGGAAGACCGGGCAGACATTGGCGCAGGCCCCGCAGCGCACGCAGCGGAAGATCTGCGAGAAGATCGGGTCCTTGGCGATCTCGGTACGGCCGTTGTCCAGGAAGACCACATGCATGATCTTCTTGCCGGTCGGGGAGGCCGCGCAGTCGCCCGCGCCGTCCATGAAGGTGACGTAGGAGGTCAGGCGCTGGGCCGTGGCGTTGCGGGGCAGCACCTGCAGGGCCGTCAGGGCCACGTCCAGCGTGGGCACGAGCTTGTCCAGACCGGCCAGCACCACGTGCACGCGCGGCAGGGTGGTCACCATTTCGGCATTGCCTTCATTGGTGACGGTGCTCACGCTGCCGTTCTCGGCCACGGCGAAGTTGCAGCCGCTCACGCCCATGTCCGCGCGCAGGTACTTGCGGCGCAGCTGCACGCGGGCCACCTTGACCAGACGCTGCACGTCCGTGTCCTGCGGGTCGCCGGTGGCCTTGGCGAAGTCGTCGGCCACCTGCTGGCGGGAAAGGTGGATGGCGGGCATGACCATGTGCGAGGGGCCTTCATGGCGCAGCTGGATGATCCACTCGCCAAGGTCGGTCTCGTCCACCACGAGGCCGTCGGCCTCCAGCCGCGTATTGAGGTGGATCTCCTCGGCGGTCATGGACTTGGACTTGATGACGTACTTGACGTCGTTCTCCTTGGCGATGCGGGCGATGATCTCGTTGGCGTCGGCGGCCGTGCCCGCCCGGTGCACGATGACGCCGCGCTTTTCCGCCTCGGCCCGGAACTGCGTATAGAGCTCTTCCATGTGCCGGCAGGCGTCGTCCTTGGCGTCGGCGATCTGCCGGATGAGGCCGCGCTCGTCCACTTCCTTGAAGATGGCTTCGCGGTTGGCCCGGTAGGCCACGGCAAAGGTATCCAGGGTCCGGCGCAGGAAGCCGTCTTCCAGCGCGCTGTCGATATCCTTGTGGTACGCGGATTCGCTGCCGAGTTTTTCGCTGTTAGACATGGGCATCCTCCAGAAGAACGATATGCAGTTCCAGCGGGCCGTGCACGCCGACGGCGCTGACGCGCTCGATGTCGGCGGTACGGCTGGGGCCGGTGATGAAGACGGTATAGCTGCCCGGACGTTCGGCCATGCGCTCGCGCAGCCGGCCGGCGATGGAGGGCAGGTCGGGATAGATCTCCGAGGCGCGCAGGATGAGGATGTGCGTCTCGCTGATCATGCCCGCCAGACGGGTATCCTCATTGTCGCCCACGGTGAGACAGGTGCCGCTGGCGGCCACGCCCAGACGGGCCGTGGTCAGGCCCACGTCGATGCCGGCCAGATGGTTGCGCAGGCCGTCCCGGCGGCAGGCGAAGCCCTGCGCGGCGCAGGCTTCGGCCAGGGCGGCAAAGTCCGCGTCCGGCAGATCCGGCGCGGCCAGGATCTTCTGCACGCGGGTAGGCACTTTATTGGGGCCGTCCGGGCCCTTTTCCACATCTTCATCGGCCAGCAGCTCGCAGGGCGCTTTGCGGGCGCAGACATCCACGGCGTATTGCAGGGCGGCGGCCATGTTGGGCAGGCGCTGCACCTGGGCGGCGACAGCCTCCGCGCGGGCTATGAAGAGATCGACAAGTTCCTGATTGACAGGGGCCATGAGTCACTCCTTTGAAACTATGCCGCGGGCCCGCCGCCCAGTCCCAGATGCTGCGCGTACAGCTGGACAGGATGGCGGACGCTCACGGCGTCGTGATTTTGCGAAAGGACATCTTCCAGCTGCATCATGCAGGCCGGACAGGCGGCGGCCACCACGGCGGCGCCGCTTTCCACGATGTTATCCCGTTTGCGCTGACCTATGCGCCGGGAAAGATCATAATGGCTCAGATTGAAAGAACCGCCGCAGCCGCAGCAGCGGTCCGCCTCGTTCATCTCCACGAGGCGGCAGGGGCGGGAGGCCTTGATGAGCGTGCGGGGCTGGCTGCGGATCCCCAGTCCCTTGGAGAGGTGACAGGAGTCATGGTAGGTGACGGCAAGCGAACCTTCGCCGTCGGATGGGGCCTCCACCTTGAGCACATCCACAAGAAAGGCGGTGATGTCCAGCGTCTTTTCGGCCAGGCGGGCGGTGGCCTCGCGTTCCAGGGTGCCGAGACGCTGGGCGTAGCGCGGCCAGAGAGAGGCGATGGTCTTGGTGCAGGTGGGGCAGGGCGTGACGAGGTAGTCGAAATCCCCGCGCAGCACGGGCAGGTTGACGGAGATCTGGCGCAGCATGCCCTCGGCGTCGCCGGAGGCCAGCGCCGGCATGCCGCAGCAGGCCAGCCCTTCCGGCAGGAAGACCGCCACCTTGTGATGGCGCAGCACGGCAAGGCAGGCCTGCGCCATGTCCACATAGAGCTTGTCGCCCATGCAGCCGGGATAGAAGGCCACCTTGAGGCCGCCTTCCGGGCGCGGCTCGTCCAGCGGTCCGGTGAGGGCGCTCAGGGGGCGGGCGGCCAGCGGGCGCACATGCCGCTTGCCCAGCATGAAGGAAAGCATGGGCGCACAGGACGTTTCCTGCACGTCATGATTGCGGCGCAGCACGAGGCGCTGCAGGGGAGCGCCCACGCGCACGCTCAGATTGAACAGTTCCGGCCGGGGCAGCAGGAAGCGGAAGATCATCTTTTTCAGCGGATGCAGGCCGAGGTAGGCATTGACCACCTCGCGCGCCTCGAAAAAGATTTCCGTGATCTTCACCCCGGAAGGACAGGCCGCTTCGCAGGAACCGCAAAGCAGGCAGCGGTCGAGCTTGCCGGCCACGGCCTGCGGGTCGCAAATGAGCTCATGGGCCAGGTTGTTCACCAGCGCCAGCTTGCCGCGGGCCACGTCGGCCTCCTTCATGGTGGCCCCGAACATGGGGCACACGCTCTGGCAGAGGCCGCAGCGCATACAGGCCGCCAGCCGGTCATCCAGCGCCATGAGGCGTTGGGCAAGGGTATGCAGATCGCTCATCGCGGGCCCCCCTAGCGGATGCTCACCAGCTTGGTGGGGTTGAGCAGGCCCTTGGGATCGAGGGCGCGCCGCAGGCGCTGCGAGAAGAGGATGGTGCCGCGCGAGGTTTCCTTTTCCATCCACTTGGCTTTGGCCGTACCGATGCCGTGCTCGCCGGAAAGGGTGCCGTGCAGGCTGATGGCCGTCTCGAACATTTCGTCGATGGCGGCCTCCACCCGGGCGAATTCATCGGCATCGCGCTTGTCGCACAGGAAGGTGGGATGCAGGTTGCCGTCCCCGGCATGGCCGAAGGTGCCCACTTCCACGCGGTACTTGGCGGCGATGTCGGTGACGACCTTCATCATGGCCGGGATCTGCGAGCGGGGCACGGTGGCGTCTTCAAGGATGGTGGTGGGCCGGGCGCGGGCCAGCACGGGCAGGGCCATGCGGCGCGCCTCCCAGAGTTTCGTCTTTTCGGCGGCGTCGCGCGCCACATGTACGGTCGTGGCGCCGGTGGTCCTGAGCACGCGCTCCACGGCCTCGGCGTCGTCGGCCACCTGGGCCGGATGCCCGTCCACCTCGATGAGCAGGATGGCGGCCGCATCACGCGGCAGGCCGGCATGGGTGAAGTCGTCCACGCGCACGATGGTGTTGTTGTCCAGGAATTCCAGCGTACAGGGAACCACATGGGCGGCGATGATGCCGGCCACGGCTTCGGCGGCCTTCTGCATGTCGTCGAAGACGGCCATGAGGGCTTTGGAGGCCTTGGGCGGCGGCACGAGCTTGAGGATGGCCCGGGAGATGACGCCAAGCGTGCCCTCGCTCTGGGTGAGCATGCCCGCCAGATTGTAGCCGGTGACGCATTTGACGGTGCGCGAACCGCTCTTGACCACTTCGCCGGTGGCGTCGAAAAACTCCACGCCCATGACGTAATCCTTGGTGACGCCGTACTTGAGGCCGCGCAGGCCGCCAGCGTTCTCCGCGATGTTGCCGCCGATGGTGGAGACGGACTGCGAGCCCGGGTCCGGCGGATAGAACAGCCGGCGCTTTTCCACGGCCGCGGCGAATTGCGCCGTGATGACGCCGGGTTCCACCACGGCGTAGAGGTCGTTCTCGTTGATCTCGAGGATGCGGTTGAGGCCGTTGGTCAGGATGACCACCGTATCCGGCACGTCGGGGATGACGCCGCCGGACAGGTTGGTCCCCGCGCCGCGCACGGTCATGGGGATGCCGTTGTCGTACAGTTTTTTGACGCACTGGCCAAGCTGTTCGGTGGTGGTGGGGCGCACCACCAGCGTGGGCACGACAGGCGCGAGCACCGCGGAGTCATAGGAATAGCTCTGCCGGTCGGCTTCGGAGCTGAACACATTTTCGGGGCCGAGCAGGGCCTCGAAATCCTTGATGAGTGCATTGTTCGCCATGGAAAAAACCTCGGATCCCGCCGAAAAGATACATTTTGTCACAATATGCCGGCGGAATAGTGAAAAATGATGACTGTCTTACGTTAGAGGGGACGGGCCTGTAAAGTCCGCCCCGCTGTTTTCGGCCAGCGCACAGATGAAGGCAAAGGCCTCCGGGCTGACCGGCTGCACGGACAGGCGGCTGCCCCGGCGCATGAGCTCCATGCCCGCCAGTTCCGGGAAGGCGGCCAGCTCCCTGCGGCGCAGCGGATGGGGGAAGGCCCTTTCCAGCTGGACGTCCACCATTTCCCAGATGGGCTTTTCCGGCGTGGCGCGGGGGTCGAAATGGTTGTTTTCCGGGTCCTGCGCCGTATGGTCGGGGTAGGCTTCCCGCACCACGCGCACCACGCCGATGATGGCCGGGTCCGCGCCGCTGTGGTAGAAGAAACCGCGATCGCCCACCCGCATGGACTTCATGAAGTTACGAGCCTGATAGTTGCGTACGCCGTCCCAGGAGGTCGTCTGTTGCGGCGCGTCGGAGAGATCCTGCCAGGAAAAGCACTCCGGTTCGGATTTGAACAGCCAGTGTCGCATCAAGGCGTCCCCCTCTGTAGGCACGCCGGCAGACCGCCCGCCGGCGATGGTGGATGATGATATGAAACCATGCGGGCAAGGCCCCCGTCATGTCAAGAAGGCAGGGCGGAAAGAAGAGGCGCTCAATCTTTTTTTCTTATCTTGTTGACGCATATGGGGCGGATAAGATATTATCCTGAAAATATCCTGAAAAAGGACAGCCCCTTCCCTTCCTCGGCATGGCGGATGGAGGGGAGGGGGCAAGGATGAACTTCTAACGTGTCTGGAGAGGCATATGGCTTGGACTCAGGTGTACGATCCCGCCGGGGGTGCGTTGCTGTCCGCGCTGTGCGCGGCCGTTCCGCTCATTGCGCTTTTTTACATGCTGGCCGTGCGCCGCGCCAAAGGACATCATGCCGCCGGTGTGGCCGTCGTGCTGTCCTTCGCGCTGGCCGTGCTGGTCTGGGGGATGCCGGCCTCCACGGCATTCAGCTCCTTTTTGTATGGGGCGGCCTTCGGCCTGTTCCCCATCGTGTGGATCGTGGTTACGGCGGTCTGGGTCTACAACATGACCGTCGAGTCCGGCGAGTTCGAATACATCAAGCAGTCCCTGGCGCGCCTGACCGATGACCGCCGCCTCCAGGCCATCTTCATCGCCTTTGCCTTCGGCTCCTTCATCGAGGGGACGGCGGGCTTCGGCACGCCCGTGGCCATCACCGCCGCCATGCTGGTGGGGCTGGGCTTCAAACCGCTCTACGCCGCCGGCATCTGTCTCATCGCCAATACCGCGCCCGTGGCCTTCGGGGCCATCGGCGTGCCGGTCATCGTGGCCGGACAGGTCTCGGGCTTCTCCGATCTGCACATCAGCGCCATCGTGGGCCGCCAGCTGCCCTTCCTTTCGGTGATTGTGCCGCTCTGGCTCTGCGTGGTCATGTGCGGTTTCAAACGTTCGATGGAAGTGCTGCCCGCCATCATCGTCTCCGGCGTCTGCTTTGCCGGCTCGCAGTTCCTGTTCTCCAACTTCCACGGCCCGACCCTGCCGGACATCATGTCCGCCATCATCGCCATCATCGGCCTCGTGCTGCTGCTGCGCGTCTGGAAGCCGGCGCGCATCTTCCGCTTTGAAGGCGAGACGGAAGCCGTCATCCAGGGCGAAGCTCCCCGTTTCGGCGTGGTGGTGCGCGCCTGGGGCCCTTACATCATCCTGGCCGTGATGGTCTTTTTCTGGGGGCTGCCGCAGTTCAAGGATCTGCTCAACGCCATGCCCGGCGCGGTCATCAAGTTCAGCTGGCCCGCTCTTGACGGTCTGGTGATGAAGGCCGCTCCCATCCTGCCCGCGGGCAAGGATCCGGTGTATCCGGCGGTCTTCACGCTCAACTGGCTCTCCGCGGGCGGTACGGCCATTCTCATCGCCGGCTTCCTGTCGGTGCCGCTCATGCCCGGCTACAGCTTCGGCCGCGCGGTGAGCTGCTTCTTCCGCACCGTGGTGCAGCTGCGCTTCCCCATCGTGACCATCGCCATGATCCTGGGTCTGGCCTACCTCATGAACTACTCCGGCATGAGCTCCACCCTGGGCATCGCCTTTACCCTGACCGGCAGCATCTTCCCCTTCTTCGCCCCTCTGCTGGGCTGGCTGGGCGTGTTCCTGACCGGTTCGGACACCTCGTCCAACGCGTTGTTCTGCGGTATGCAGCGTTCCACCGCCGAAGTGGTGGGTATGCCGCCTGAACTGGCCGTGGCCGCCAACTCGTCCGGCGGCGTGACCGGCAAGATGATCTCGCCCCAGTCCATCAGCGTGGCCACCGCCGCCACCAGCATGGTGGGACAGGAAGGCGACCTCTTCCGCTTCGCCCTGCCGCACAGTATCGCCATGACGGTGTGCATCTGCGTGCTGACCTGGCTGCAGGCCACGGTGCTGAGCTGGATGCTGCCGTAAGCTTCGCGCGAAGAGGGGTTGTCCGGACATCCGTCAAACTGGTTGCGGCGTGAGCGGAGCCCCTCTTCACGCGGATGACACGGCGAGAGATGTTCGGACTCCTTTTCTGAGGGGGCGGTTCGCAAGGACCGCCCCCCGCCGCTTTTTCCCTGGTCAGCCTGCACGATCCCCCCCAGCGGCAAGCGTCCGTCCCGGCGGGGCGTCACCCCGTCGCGCAGATTCTTTCCTTCCAGGTCCTCCATTTTCCCCCAGCGCCCTCTTGTGAGGAATGAGTCAGGGACTCGAGGCAAGTCCGCCTTCGAGGTGCGCGCTGCGGCTCGACACTCCATCATCGGTCGGGATGCGTCAGACTGTGGGCATGGTCAGCAATGAGCCGTTCCCGCAAGCTCTCATCTTTTTTGCGCTCGCATGACAGATTAATAGGTTTAATCGATGAATTATTGTTGCTATTTTATATGGGTTGAATGTTAAAAATATATCACTCTTGAAAGCGGAATATACTTGCATGAATTTTCGTTATATGTTATAAAAAATGATGCTACGGCATCCGTTTGTCAGTTTTATGGCGAGATTGCTGCCCGCGAGGATTTGTCTTGCCATATCGTATATTCTCATATAAGGAAGTAGCGTCATCAATATACAGCGCTCAAATTTGTTGGGATGCACTTTGTCAATCTTGTAACAGGAGGGTACTGCATTGCAAAACACGACTTCACGCTGGAATTCTTTTGACACCATGTGGATGCTCAATCTGTTCGGCACCGCCGTGGGCGCGGGGATTCTTTTCCTCCCCATCAAGGCGGGCGCATCCGGCGTCTGGCCGCTGATAGCGATCACGCTGCTTACCGGCCCCATGGTCTATCTTTCCCACCGCGCTCTGGCGCGGTTCGTGCTCTCGTCCGCAAAACCCGGCAGCGACATCACGGAGGTCGTGGAAGAGCATTTCGGCTCCTCGGCCGGAAAGCTGATCACCGTCCTGTATTTTTTCGCCATCTACCCAATTTTGCTGATCTATGGCGTAGGCATCACCAATACCGTGGGCTCCTTTCTCGTCAATCAGCTTGGCATGGCCTCGCTGGCCACCGTGCTCGAGCCCTACACGCTGAGCCGCTTCATACTTTCCGGCGTGCTGGTGGGCGCCATGATCCTCGTCATCGTGGTGGGCGAAAGCTTCGTGCTCAAGTTCAATGAAAAACTTGTCTATCCGCTCTGCGCCACCCTTCTTGGCCTGTCGATCTATCTGATCCCGCACTGGAACATGAGCATGTTCTCCGAGATGCCCGGCGTTGGCGACTTCGCCACGACCATCTGGCTGACCCTGCCCGTGCTGGTCTTTGCCTTCAACCACTCGCCCGCGATCTCGTCCTTTGCCGTTGCAGAGCAGAACGAATACGGGACCGCGGCCGAAGAGAAGGCGCGCGTCACCCTGCGGAATACGACGGGCATCCTGGTGGTTTTTGTCATGTTTTTCGTGTTCAGCTGCGTGTTCAGCCTGACCCCACAGGATCTTGCCGAAGCGCAGCGCGAGAACATCCCCATCCTCTCCTACCTGGCAAACCGTTTTGACAATCCCGTCATTTCCTATTTCGGACCGCTGATCGCTTTCCTTGCCATCGCCACATCCTACTTTGGACATTACCTCGGCGCTCGTGAAGGACTGCACGGCATTTTGCACAAATATCTGCGCGACAGCGGCAAAAGTTACGACGCCGCCAGGCTCAACCGGGGATTGACCCTCTTTTTCTTCATCTCCGGCTGGATTGTCGCCACCATCAACCCAAGCATCCTCGGCATGATCGAGACCCTTGGCGGTCCGATCATCGCCATGATCCTCTTCATCATGCCCATGTATGCCATCCGCCGCGTACCGGCCATGCACAAGTTCCAGGGGCAGTTCTCCAACGTCTTCGTGACGGTGATGGGCCTCATCACCATTGCCTCTCTGCTTGGGGCGATACTGTTCTGATGTTCGATCGCGCCGTGCGGCCACCCGCGCGGCGCATTTTTCATACGCTTGCCCAACGCGGCGGAAACGGAGTTTTCCCATGTCACACCCCTCTTTACGCCCGGTCACGACTGCCCGCCCCCCCATCACTACCACGCTCTTCGACTTCTTCAAGGTAGGGCCCGGTCCTTCCAGCTCCCACACCATCGGCCCCATGAAAGCGGCCTGTGATTTTCTTGATCTCTGCCGCGCCCTGCCGTCGGATACTCTGGCGCGGGCGGAGGCCCTGCGAGTGGAGTTGCTCGGCTCCCTCAGCGCCACCGGGATAGGGCACGGAACGAATGTGGCTGTTCTTGCCGGCCTGCTGGGCTCCCAGCCGGAAACCTGCCCGGGCGATGTTCTGACCTCGCTTGGCCGCGATCCCGATGCCCGCCATGATGTCAGCATTGGCGGCAAAACGCTGAGCGTGGGACTCGCCGATGTGGTATTTGGACCAGTGGCCCACGACGCTCCCTTCAGCAATACGCTGCGGGCTTTCCTGCTTGACGCCGGAGGGAGATCGCTTTTCGAGAGGGAATACTATTCCGTCGGCGGCGGGTTCATCCAGTGGCAGGGCTGGACTCCCCCGGAAAGAGGGAAGCCGCGTTACCCCTACGGCACCATGCAGGAATTGCGCGGCCATCTCGCGAAAACAGGACTCACCCTGCACGAGCTCATGCTTGAAAACGAGACCGCCATTACCGGGATGAGCCGTCCCGCGATCTATGAACGGCTTGATGAGATCATGGAAGCCATGTACGACAGCGTGCGCCGCGGGCTTGCGGCCACAGGCAAGCTTCCGGGGACGCTCGGCGTCTGGCGGAAGGCCGCAAGCCTGCTCGACCATGCGAAGCAAATGCCCATTGCCGTTGACCGCTTTCTGGCCAAGCTCAGCGCTTATGCCTTTGCGGTCGCCGAGGAGAACGCCAGCGGCGGTGTCATCGTCACCGCGCCGACCTGCGGCGCGGCGGGCGTCATGCCGGCTCTGCTGTATTCCATGCGCAACGATATGAACATAGGTGAACGCGCTCTGCGCGAGGGTGTGCTGGCTTCGGCAGCCGTGGGTTTCCTCGCCAAGCACAATGCGGGCATCGCTGGCGCGGAAGTGGGTTGTCAGGGTGAAGTGGGTGTGGCGGCCAGCATGAGTGCGGCCATGCTGGCCCATGCGCGTGGCTGCGCCATTGCCGATGTGGAAAATGCCGCGGAGATCGCGCTGGAGCATCACCTGGGGCTGACGTGCGACCCCGTGGGGGGATATGTGCAGATACCCTGCATAGAGCGCAACTCCGTGGGGGCGATCAAGGCCTATAGCGCCATGCTGATCGCCACATGCGAAGAAAGCTTCCAGCACAAGGTCACGCTGGATGCCGTCATCAGCGCCATGGGGGAGACCGGCAGGGAGATGAGCAACAAATTCAAGGAAACAAGCGAAGGCGGACTTGCCGTCAGCATCGTCGAATGCTGAGGCGGCATAGGCGCATCGTGCGAGTCTGGCCCACGCCGCATCTTTCGCGTTGGAACGGCGTGGGCCGTCTTTTTTTTCAAGCCAGACGCCGGTCGCGAAGCGGACTTTCCCAAGCGGGACGGCCGCCCCGGATCGCTTGCGGCTGAAGATTCCGTCCTCTCAGCCCTACCGGCTGGCGCTTTCCAGGGCTTGTTAACACAAATTTTGCAAATAATTTCAATAAATAAGATAGACAGGTTACGTGCACTCCGCTTGCGCTTGGAGGCGGGGTCGCCTTGCGTCCCCGATGCTTCCCCGGTAAAAGCGCGCTGGGAAAGGGATGGGGGCTTGGGGGAAGGGGCCCCCTCCAGCGCCGGCAGCGACCCGACGGGCGGTCGTAGGCCGTGCCCGTTAGGCGACGAAGGAGCCTTACAGGCATCGACAGCAGAGCGAGGGGCCCCTTCCCCAAAACAAACGGCAAAGGGTGCTGACGGCCCCTAGCTGCCGGCGCGGCGGGGCTGGAGGTAATCCGTATCGAGGTTCAGACGGCGGGGGTGGCTGGCGCCCCTCTGGGCGGGCAGGGTGGCGAGCCCTTCCACCGAAAGCGGCTTGCGGGAAAGGCCGAAGGGCTCCAGTTCGCTCATGGGCACGGCGGTACGGGTCGCGCCGTCTCCCACGATGTAGATGACCATGATGCGGCGGTCGGCATGGCCGGCCAGCAGCACGGTGGCGGCGGGATGTCCGCTGGAGACCTTGCCCGTGGCATTGTTGAGCAGGGAGGGCATGCGTACGTCGCTGCGGTGCAGGATCTCCAGGAAGTCGTTGCCTGTACGGCCCACGAAGCTCACCAGCGAGCTGCCGTCCTGACTGACGAGCAGACTTACGGGAACCGTGCCGCCGTGTATGCCGATATAGGTGGGGCGGGCCCCTTCGGGCATGACCTGCCAGCCGTCCGCGGCAGCTGCGGCGGCGAGCCGAAGGGGCAGCAGCAGGAACAGAGCCGCCCAGAGAAGGGACAGGAAACGCAGCATCATGTGTCCTTGGCGGAGAGCGTCGGTCGTCTGCGAAACAGCGGAAGAGACAGGCAAGAGGCCTGCCCTGTTGGAGCGTTTTGCCTTTGAAAAAGGTGAAACGCGAGGCGGCGGCACAGCGCCTCCCGGCCAAAAGAGAGCGGAAAAACCGCGTTTTTTCCGCGAAACGCCAGGCCGTATGGTTTGAAACGCCAAGCGTTTCAAACTGGAAATGCTCTAAGGGCTGTAGCTGTTCGGGCCTGCCTTGTCAAGCCGGGCGGGGATGCGGACGGCCGTGGCGGGCCGTCAGCGGCGCTTGCGCCGGGCCTTGCCGGTCTCCTTTGCCGTCGGGGCGGCCGCGGCGGGGGCGGGCTCCGGCTTGGGCGTCAGGTCCGGCGGCGCGGGGATGACCGGGATGTTCTCGCTGCTGCCGAGCCAGTGCAGGAAGAAGGCCAGCAGTTCCTGGCGCAGCAGTTCCTGCTGCCGCAGGCGTTCCTGCGGCGTGACGCTCAGGCAGAGTTCGGGCAGCTCTTCGGCAAGTGAGGGCGGGCACGGCGCCAGCAGAGCGCCCCCGTCCGCGTCCGGCAGCTTCAGGAAGCGGGCCCGCTGGCCCATGCGGCGAGCCAGCTCCTCGGTCAGGCGGCTGTCGGTATCGCCGTCCTGCGCGGCGCTGACCAGCAGCAGGCGCGGATGGAACCAGCGCAGGCCCGCGTCGAACAGCATGAGATGCGTGGGATTGACGGCCGCCACCACCTTGATGCGCGTATCCGCCGGGCTGACGGTGAGCGGCAGCTTGTTGCAGAGCTTGACCAGCTGGCGGCGCGCCCAGCTGTTGCAGTAGGGATCTTGCGGCGAGGCGGCGGCGCAATGGGCGTCCAGACGTTTGCAGTCGGGCAGCGCCCCGCCCAGCAGCAGGCCGGTCGTGCCGCCCGCGCCGAAGCCCAGGAAGCCGATACGTTGCGGGTCGATGCTCTTGCCCAGCTTTTCATGGCGCAGCAGCTGGTCGATGAGCGCGCCGGCATCTTTCAGACGTCCCGCGAACTGTTGCCAGGTATGCAGCTGCTCCATATTGCGCATGCAATCGCGGGCATGGGTGGGGGCCGCCACCACGAAACCGTGTTCGGCCAGCCAGGCGGCCGTGTCATGATAGGAGAAGCGGGTGCCCGCCGAGGGGTGGGAGAGCACGATGAGCGGGAAGCGTCCGGCCACGGCGTCGCTGTTGCGGGCGGCCTCCACCCGCCAGGGAGGGAAGCGCAGCTCCCGCGGCGTCCAGTTGGTGGGATACCAGACGTTCACGTCCAGACGCACGCCGTCGTCCGGCAGCCAGAAGCCGAGGGTGCGCAATCCCACGCGGTAGGTCTCTTCGGCGCGGGCCGTGGCGGGCGGCAGGACGGCAAGCAGCGCGCCGCAGAGGAATACGGCGGACAAAAGAGCGCGCAGGGAGCGCATGCCGGAGAGACGGCAACGGGAAAACAGCGGAAAGTGCGGCATGTGCGATAGACCTCGGCGGGCGAAATGTCCCCTGTTGTGCCATAAGCGGCCTTGGGGTACAAGAGCATGACGGGTGCCTGCTCCCGCGACGTCCTTCCGCGAGGTTATCATGGAACTGCTCTCCTATCTGGTGGATTTCGTCCTGCACATCGACGATCATCTTTTTGAGCTGGTGGCCAATTACGGCCTCTGGATCTACGCCATCCTCTTCGTCATCGTCTTCTGTGAGACCGGTCTGGTGGTGACGCCCTTCCTGCCGGGGGATTCCCTGCTGTTCGCGTCCGGCGTGGTGGCCGGCACCGGCCACATGGGCTATCTGGAAGTGCTGGGCGTGCTGCTGGCGGCGGGCATCAGCGGCGACGCGGTGAACTATGCCATCGGGCGGCATGTGGGCCCGGCCATCTTTTCCCGTGATTCGCGCCTCATCAAGAAAGAGCATCTGCTCAAGGCCCATGCCTTTTATGAGCGGCACGGCGGCAAGGCCATCGTGCTTGCGCGCTTCGTGCCCATCGTACGCACCTTCGCGCCCTTTGTGGCCGGCATCGCCCTCATGTGCCCGCGCCAGTTTTTTTCCTACAATGTGTTGGGCTGCTGCCTCTGGGTGGGGAGCCTCGTCTCGGCGGGCTACTTCCTGGGCAACCTGCCCTGGGTGCGGGAGAACTTCGGCATCATCGTTTACGCCATCATCGTCATTTCCGTGCTGCCGGTCGCCATCGAACTGCTGCGGGCCCGCTTCGGCAAGCATCCGGCCGCGCCGCAGGCGCTGACCAATCCCTACGATAAGGCGACGGACGAGAAGTAGGCGGCACGCGGGGAGAGCCTCGCGCCGCACCCCGAACGGCGTTTACCGGCCGTCCTCGCCATCGAGCACGCGCAGGCGTCCGTCTTCCATGAGCGCGGTGCGGTTGAGGCAGGAAGGGCCGTCCGTGGGCAGGTGGGAGACGAAGACCAGATGCAGGCCCTCGGCCGCCAGCTTGTCCAGCAGGGCAAGGTACTGGCGGCGGCTGCCCTCGTCCAGACCGGAGCAGGGCTCGTCCAGCAGCAGGATGTCGGGGCCGCCCAGCAGGGAACGGGCAAGGAAGAGACGGCGGAGCTGGCCGGTGGAAAGGTTGCGGATGGATTTGTCCGCCAGGGTGATGCAGTCCAGCCGGGCCATGACGGCGCGGGCCTGCGCGATCTCGTCCTCGCTGTATTCGCGATAATTACCCACGGTGTTGTCCCAGCCGGAGCAGACCAGTTCCAGCGCGGTCAGGCTGTAACCGTACTGGGCCTGCGCAAGGTCGCTGACCAGGCGCACGCCCTTGCGGATCTCCTGCAGGACGCTCGTCCTGCCGCCCTGACCGGGAAGATGGCGCTGCAGGCTGCCGCCGTCGGCCACGAATTCGTCCCCGGCCAGCATGCGCAGGAAGGTGGATTTGCCCGATCCGTTGGCCCCCACGATGCGCCAGTGCTCGTCCGGCCGCAATTGCCAGTTGATGGCGTGCAGCACTTCCTTACGGTCGATGAAGACCGTGGCGTCACGCACTTCCAGCAGGGGGACGGCGTTGTCCGTCCGAGGGGCGGCGGCACGCGGACGGGAGGCCTCCGGCTGCGGCGGGGCGCTTTCGGCCGGCGGGCGCGGCGTCTCTCCTTCCGGCAGGAGCCGTCCGGCTTCGACCCAGCGTAGACGGCGGCACCAGTCGGGCAACTGCTCGGGGCGGTGGGTGCTCATGATGACGGTGCTGTGCTCCCGGGCCCTGTCCAGTTCGGCAAAGAACAGGCCGCGGTGACGGTCGTCGAGGCCGTCGGCGCACTCGTCCAGCAGCAGGAGAGCCGGCCGCCGCACCAGGGCGCGGGCCAGCAGCAGCAGGCGCAGCTGCCCCTGCGACATCTCCGGCACGTAGACATCCAGCAGGGGGAGGGCGTCCAGACGGCGGGCCATCGCCTCGGCGTCCTGCCGGCGCTCCTCCGCCGTGGTGCTGTAGAGCAGGGGCGTATCGTCAAAACCGGTGAGGAGCAGCTCCCTGCCGCTGATGTACCAGCCCTGCCGCTGATAATTCTCCTGCAGGGCCGGGGAGACCAGCGCGCTGATGGCCCGCCCGGCCAGGGGGGCATCTTCGGGGCCGTCCGGCCCGTTCCAGATGACGCGTCCTTCCGTGGGCCAGCACTGACCGTGCAGCAGGCGGAGCAGCGTGGACTTGCCCGCGCCGTTGTCGCCCATGAGGGCGTGATGCGCGCCCCTGTCGATATGCCAGGTGATATGCCGCAGGGCCCAGGTATCCGGTTCGCCGGTCAGGGGCAGGCTGACGTTCTCCACGCGCACAAGTTCGTTCATCGGTCATCCTCGGCAAAAAGAGGCAAGGGACGTCCGGCAGGCGGCCGGACGGGGCAAGCGGGCGGAAGTCTAGCCGAAGGCGTCCCAAAAGACCAGAGGCGGCCAGAGGCCCCGGCAACGAAAAGGCCGCCCCCCGCAGGGGACGGCCTTCAGGACATGCAAAGCGGTCCTACTGGGCCTTTTCGAGGATGACTTCCGCGTCGGGATGCGCCTGCCGCATGGCTTCATGCATGGCGGCGGCGTCAGCGAAGGCCCGGAAGGGGCCCACGGTCTCCGCCTTGTCCAGACTGCGGAACCGCACATAATAGGCTTCATCCGTGGAGAGCGGCGTGCCGTCGGCATCGCTCACCACCTCCAGCCGCACATTGCCGACGCCGCGGCGGCGCATGTCGATCTTGTCGGCCGCCGCATAGGAAAGGTCGATGATGCGTCCGCGCGTGAAGGGGCCGCGGTCGGTTACGCACACCATGACGCTCTTGCCCGACTGTTCGTCGGTGACGCGTACAACGGTGCCGATGGGCAGGGTACGATGTGCCGCCGTAAAGGTATACATATCGTAACCGACCCCGCTGGCCGTCTTTTTGTTATGAAATTCGGAGCTGTAGTAGGAAGCCTTGCCGAGGAGAAAATCAGATTTGCGGGCGCGCTCCAGCCAGACGTCACGGTTGGCATCGGCGTGTTGGGCTTTTTTCTCGGCGGTGGGGGATTTTTTCCGTTTTTCCTTGCGGGATTCGGCCTTGGTCTTGGCGGGGGCCGTCTCCTTCGCATGAATGGCCAGCGGTGCGGCGAGCCCGATACAGGCCACGGCAGCCGCACAGATGGCAAGCCTGCGCATCAATTTCATGGGGTCTCCTTTGCTGAAGTACAGGTGCGCCTTCCTAACGCGGATGGCGCAGGCCGCATGAACGCGGCCCACTCGGTCTGCGGTCGGGGACCGGCAGACAGGGTTTGCCTTTACGGGTAATACTCCTCCTAAGTGGGGGGAGTATGCCTCATGCCTGTGGACATGTCAAGTTGAGCTCTCCTGTTATTTCAATTGGTTATCAGTATCGCTCTCCGCATTGCGGGCAAAACGGGCGCGGCCCTGCGCGTCATAAGGGCCTCCGCCCGGGGACTTCCGCCCGGCGGGGAGGACGGCGCGTCTGGTCTTTGTCGCGGGCATGGGATAGCATGGCTTCCCGCAGCACGGGCGGCGTCCGCGGGCGGGCGGCGAGCCGCGCCGGGAACGGCGCCCCCCCGTTGCGCAACGCCATTCGTTTCGAGGATATCGCCATGACACAAGAGATGTTCGCCGCCCGGCGGGAGCGCCTGCGGCAGCTGCTGCGGCAGCGGGGGCTGGATGCCCTGCTCGTGAGCCGGGCCCCCAACCGCTATTACCTTTCCGGTTTCGAGCTGCACGATCCCCAGTGCAACGAAAGCGCCGGGCGTCTGGTCATCTGCGCCGACGGCCGGGACTGGCTGGCCACGGACGCGCGCTACAAGGATGCCGCCGCCCGTCTGTGGGACGGGGAGCGCATCCTCATCTACGGACATGATACGGCCGGGGAGCTGGCCGGCCTGCTGCGCCGCTGCGGCGGACGCGTCGGGCTGGAGGCGCGCTCGGTGAGCCTTGACTTCGCCCGCGCCCTGGGACGGCGGGCAGGCGGCGCGTTCACGCTGGAAGGGGCGGACGGGCTGGTGGAAGAGCTGCGCCTCATCAAGGACGGCGCGGAGATCGCGGCCCTTGAACGCTCCTTTGCCCTGAACCACATGCTGTTGCGCTGGCTGGAAGAGGAATTGCGGCCCGGGCGCAGCGAACGGGAACTGGCCTGGCTCGTGGAACGGTTTTTCCGGGAGAACGGCGCGTCGGAACAGGCCTTCGCCGGCATCGTGGCCGTGGGGCCCAATGCCGCCCTGCCGCACGCCATCCCGGGGGACGACCGCGTGACGGAGAATTGTCCCGTGCTGGTGGATGTGGGCTGCCGGGTGGATGACTACTGCTCCGACCAGACGCGCACCTTCTGGGTGGGCGACAAGCCGCATACGGCATTCTCGCGGACGCTGGAGCTCGTGCAGGCGGCGCAGCAGGCCGCGCTGGACATGATGCGGCCCGGCGTGCGCATGTGCGACGTCTACGCCACGGCCCGCAAGGTCTTCGAGAAGGCGGGGACGGCGGAAGCCTTCACCCACGGGCTCGGACACGGGGTGGGGCTGGAGACCCACGAGGCCCCCTCCCTCTCTCCGCAACGGGAGGATGTGCTCCGCCCCGGTATGGTGGTGACCGTGGAGCCGGGCCTCTACTATCCTGAATGGGGCGGCGTGCGCTGGGAATACACCGTGCTCGTGGAAGAGGACGGCGTGCGTCTGCTGTAGAGCCGGTGGGGCCTGTTGACACTATGCGCTGTCCTGGCGTCGCTCGCTCCGGCCGCAGGCCGCCGGGACGCTTCCGCCGGGCGAAAGCGCTTGACAGGAGAAGGGAATCGGGGTAATGACTCCCGTTCCTTGCTCGCGCCGGAAGGGCGCGGGCTGATCAGTCCAAAAGGAGATAACCATGCGGAAATTCGAAACCCTGCTCCTCCTTTCGCCGGAGCTTTCCGCCGAGACCCGCGAGGGCATCCTTACCGCCCTTACCGGTGTGGTGGAACGTGAGAAAGGCGACATGGAAGAAGTGGATCACTGGGGCATGCGCGATCTGGCCTATCCGGTGCGCAAGCAGATGCGCGGCTACTATGTGCGCCTCGTGTACAATGCCCCGGCCCAGCTCGTTGCCGAACTTGAGCGCAACATTCGCATCACCGACGGCATCTTCAAGTTCGTGACCGTCAAGCTGGCTGACGAAGTGGAGGTCGCGTAATGGCTTTCAAGAAAAAATTCGCCCCGCGTCGCAAGTTCTGCCGTTTCTGCGCGGACAAGGACCTGCCCCTGAACTACAAGCGCCCCGACGTGCTGCGTGACTTCATCACCGAGCGCGGCAAGATCATCGCCCGCCGCATCACCGGCACCTGCGCGCATCATCAGCGTCTGCTGACCACCGAAATCAAGCGCGCCCGCCAGATGGCCCTGCTCATCTACACGGCCACCCATGATTCCGGCGTCAAGAAAAAGAGCATGATCTAAGGAGGCGCACATGAAACTGATTCTTCGCGCCGATGTGGAAAATCTCGGCAATCTTGGCGACGTGGTGACCGTGCGCCCCGGCTACGGCCGCAATTTCCTGCTGCCGCAGGGCCTTGCCATGGTGGCCTCCGAAGCCAACCTCAAGGTTTTTGAACTGGAACGCAAGAAGCTGCAGGAGCGCATGGACGCCCTGCGCGCCGATGCCCAGGCCGTTTGCGCGCGCCTCGAGGCGCTGGACGTCGTCATCCCCATGCATGTGGGCGAGAACGACAAACTGTACGGTTCCGTGACCTCCACCATCATCGGCGATGCCCTGGCCGCCCTTGGCGTGGAAGTGGACCGCCGCCGCATCCTGCTGGATGCCCCCATCCGCAGCCTTGGCGAGCATCCCGTGCGCGTGCGCCTGCACGCCAGCATCATCGCCACGGTGCCGGTGAAGGTCATTTCCGACAAGCCGGAAGAGCCCGCGGAAGCGGAAGCCGCCCCGGCTGAAGAAAGCGCGGAAGCCGCTGCCGAATAAGGCATATGGCCACACTTTCCGACAATAACGCCGCCTCCGGTCCCCGAGCCGGGGGCGGCGGTTCCTTTTCCGGGCGGGCAGGGAACAGTCGCAACGCCGAGGCGGACCTGCTGCGCCGCGTGCCGCCGCACAGCGCCGAGGCCGAACAGGCCGTGCTCAGCGGCGTGCTCATGCGGCCCGACGCGCTGCATGTCATCGTGGACATGCTTTCGGCCGAAGATTTCTACCTGCCCGCGCATACGGCGATCTTTGCCGCCATCCTTGACCTCTACCGCAAGAGCGCGCCCATCGATCTGGTGACGCTGGCCGAACAGCTCCGTTCCCGCGGTTCGCTGGAAGAGGCGGGCGGGGCCGTCTACCTGGGCGAGCTGGCGCAGGCCGTGGTGTCCGGCGCCAATGCCGAATACTATGCCGGCATCGTGCGGGACAAGGCTCTGCAGCGCAGCCTCATTACGGCCTGTTCCGGCATCATCGGCAACTGCTACGACGCCTCGCGCGATGTGGGCAGCCTGCTGGACGAATCGGAGCAGGCGGTCTTCGCCATCTCGCAGCGTACCACGGGGCGGGACTTCTCGGACTCCGCCGAACTGGTGGCCCGGGTGTTCGACAACCTCTCGCGCATGGCCGGTACGCAGGATCTCATCACCGGCGTCACCACCGGCTATACGCGTCTGGACAAGCTGACGGCGGGGCTGCAAAAGTCCGACCTCATCATCGTGGCGGCCCGGCCCAGTATGGGCAAGACCGCCTTTGCCATGTGCATGGCCCTGCATGCCGCCATCCGGCAGAACATCCCGGTGGCCGTCTTTTCGCTGGAAATGAGCAAGGAGCAGCTCGTGCAGCGTATGCTCGCCGTGCAGGGCAAGGTGGACGTGTCCAAGATGCGGCGGCCGGCCCTGCTGACCGACGCCGAGTGGGCCCATCTGTCCCAGGCGGCGGACACCATCTCCGCCGCGCCCATCTATATCGACGACACGCCCGCGCTCTCCACGCTGGAGCTGCGTTCCCGCGCCCGCCGGCTCAAGAGCGAGAAGGGCCTCGGCCTCGTGGTGGTGGACTATCTGCAGCTCATGCGAGCCGGACGGCGGGTGGACTCGCGCGAACTGGAGATCTCGGAGATATCGCGCTCGCTCAAGGGGCTGGCCAAGGAGATGGACGTGCCGGTGGTGGCGCTCTCCCAGCTCAACCGCAAGGTGGAAGAGCGCAGCGACAAGCGCCCCATGCTCTCGGACCTGCGCGAGTCGGGGGCCATCGAGCAGGATGCCGACGTCATCATGTTCGTCTACCGGGATGACGTCTACCGCTACACCAAACCGGCCGACCGCCCCCCCAAGGGCGTGGCGGAGATCATCATCGGCAAGCAGCGCAACGGCCCGGTGGGCGTTGCCGAGCTCATGTACGTCTCTCCCTATACGGCCTTTGAGGATCTGGCCCCGGACTGGGTGCCCGCGCCGTCCGAGAGTGCCGGCTAAATATTGCTCCCACACGTCTTCCCCGTTCCTCATGCGTGCGTTGGAAGTTGTCGCACGCAACGCGGCAACCGCACGAGGAAAAGCGCGGACAGGCAAAGAGCATTTCCCGTTTGGAACGCGTTGCGTTGCCAACCATACGGCCTGGCGTTTTGTGGAAAAAACGCGGTCGTTCCGGCTGGTTTCGGCGGTGCTGCGCCGTGCCGCCGCCTCGCGTCCGCCTTTTTCAAAGGCAAAACGCTCCAACATGCCAGCTTACGCCCAACGGTCGAAAGGAAATGGTTCGGCGACAGGCAAGCATGCCCGTCGCTGATGCCCCTGCTGCCGGATCGCCTGCAGGAATTGCCTGCCCGGCCTGCGCCGTTATCCCGTTTGTGCGCACAATCACTTTGTGGGGTCATCCCGTTGGAAAATCAACGTTTCACAAAGTAACAAAATGGCACTCATTTTGCATATCCAGCCAGAAAGGCCGCAGGGATGTTTTTGCAAGCCGCTTTACGCGCTGCAGTTTTTGTCTTGTGCGTTGACAAGGCGCAGAAAGCATGCTTTTGTCATATCAACAGTCGCGTGCTGACAAGAGGTTTGATGGGAGAGAGCGCGCGGCAAGACTGCATTTTTGAGAGGGTTTTTTTTCATGTCCAAGTCCATCTATGTGGGGAACCTTCCCTGGTCGTCTACCGAAGAGCAGGTTCGCGACCTCTTCGCCGAATACGGCAACGTGCATTCCGTGAAGCTTGTCAATGACCGCGAAACCGGCCGCGCCCGCGGCTTCGGCTTCGTCGAAATGGATGACGCTGCCGCCGAGGCCGCCATTGAAGCTCTGGACAACCAGAACTTTGGTGGGCGTACGCTTCGCGTCAACGAAGCCAAACCCCGCGCCCCCCGTCCGCCCCGCTACTAAGGCGTAAGGACTGCCCCGAAGCCCCGTCTTCGGGGTTTTTCAGCCACCCTAAACAGAGTGATATACTATGAAATTCGGCACGCGTACCCTCTTTGCCTGCGCCGCCGGCGCGGCACTCTCCCTTTCTCTGTTCTGCGCGGCCCCCTCCGCCGCGGAAAAGTCCTTCACCCTGACCAGTCCGCAACTCAAGGACGGCGGCGTCATGGGGACGGAACAGGTCTTCAACGCCTTCGGTTGCACGGGAAAGAACATTTCGCCGGAACTGGTCTGGAGCGATCCGCCCAAGGGCACCAAGAGCTTTGCCGTGACGGTCTATGATCCGGACGCGCCCACGGGCAGCGGCTGGTGGCACTGGGTCGTTTCCAACATCCCGGCCGGCGTGCGCAGCCTCAAGCTCAACGCCAGCGCCGGCAAGAGCCTGCCCGCCGGCGCGGTGGAATCCGTCACCGACTTCGGCACGCCCGGCTACGGCGGGGCCTGCCCGCCGCCCGGCGACAAGCCCCACCGCTATGTGGTGACGGTCTACGCGCTGGATACGGCCGACATCGGCGTGACCCCGCAGACCCTGCCCGCCATGGCCGGATTCTCCCGCTACGGCAAGGTGCTCGGCAGCGCCAGCCTGACCGTGACCTACGGTCGTTGAGTGCGGCGGCAGGGGAGCGGCTCGCGGCGGCGACGCCTTGCCGTCAGAGCGCTTTTCTGCCATGATGCAACGACATCATTGTCCGCAAGGGATTCAAACAGCAGGAGGCGATATGCTCGATCCCAAACAATGTGTGCTTTACAGCGGCGGCGCTGCCGGAACCGAGCAGTTTTTCGGGGCACTGGCCGAAAGCTGGGGCATCGAAGAAGTCAACTACAGCTTTGAAGGCCATCAGATGGAACGCAAGCGCGGCGTGCGCGTGCTGACCAGCGAAGAGCTGGCCCTCAAGGACGTGAGCCTGACCTATGTTTCCAAGCTGATGAACCGTGAGTATACCCGCGCCCCCCTGTTCCGCAAGGTGCTGCAGTCCATCTGCTGGCAGGTGAGCAGCGGTAACCAGGTCATTGTGGTGGGCGCCATCCAGCCGGACGACACCGTCAAGGGCGGCACCGGCTGGGGGGCGGAGTTCGCCAAGATCTGCAACAAGCCGCTGCTGGTCTTCGACCAGCCCCGGGATGCCTGGTTCGCGTGGGAAAAGGACGTCTGGACCGAAGTGAAGGATCCGGTCATCGACCACGCGCACTTTGCGGCCACCGGCACCCGCTTCCTTGAAGCCAACGGGCGGCAGGCCATCCAGGAACTCTTTACCCGCTCCTTCAGCCGCTAGACCGGCGGGAGAAGACGAAACCGTAAAGGCCGCGCCGGAGCATGACGACCGGCGCGGCGTTTCGCGTCTGGAGAGGCAAGGCCTCCCGGATGTCCTTTTGCCAGGGAGGCAGCATGAGTCGCACCTTCAGCGAAACCGAACGCGCCATCCTGCGCATCGCGCAGGCCGATCTGCCCGACAGCCTCACGCCCTACGCCGATATGGCCGCCCAGACCGGCAGCAGCGAGGAGGAGGTGCTTGCCCTTTTGCGGGAACTGCGGGAATGCGGAGCCATCCGCCGCTTCGGCGCGAGCATCAAGCATCAGAAGACCGGCTGGAACCACAACGCCATGGTGGCCTGGCAGGTGGATGCCGACAAGGTGGACGCCTGCGGCAAGGCGGCGGCGCGGAATCCGCACATCTCCCATTCCTACTACCGCCCCAGCCCGGCGGAGGACTGGCCCTATACCTTCTATACCATGATCCACGGCCGCAGCGAGCAGGAATGCCTTGACGTGGTGCGGGATCTTGCCGCCGCGGCTCCCCTCGGCCCGTATGCCGTGCTGCGGAGCCTGCGGGAACTGAAAAAAATCTCCATGACCTATTTTTAAGGAGCCGCAATGGACAACAGCACCTCCAGCCAGCTTTTCGACAGGGCCAGCGCCGTCATCCCCGGCGGGGTCAACAGCCCGGTCCGGGCCTGCCATAACGTGGACAGCCTGCCGCTCTTCATCGCCGAGGCCCACGGCTGCCATATCCGCGACGTGGACGGCAACGACTATGTGGACTTCGTGCTCTCGTGGGGGCCCATGATCCTCGGGCATGACCATCCCGCCGTGACCGCCGCCGTGCGCGAAGCCGCCGGACGCGGCACGAGCTACGGCGCGCCCTGCCCGGACGAGGTCGTCCTGGCCGAGGAAGTGGTGGCCGACATGCCCACCCTGGACATGGTGCGTATGGTCAATTCCGGCACCGAGGCCACCATGAGCGCCCTGCGGCTGGCGCGCGGCGTGACCGGGCGGGACAAGGTGGTCAAGTTCATCGGCTGCTACCACGGGCATGCCGATCCCTTCCTGGCCGCGGCCGGCTCCGGCGTGGCGACCTTCGCCATCCCCGGCACGCCCGGCGTGCCCGCCGCCGTGGTGGGCGATACCCTGCTTGCGCCCTATAACGACCTGGAGGCCGTGCGCGAGCTCTTCGCCGCCCACGGCAAGGACATCGCGGCGGTCATCGTGGAACCGGTGGCGGCCAACATGGGGCTCGTGCTGCCCCTGCCGGGCTTCCTGGAAGGCCTGCGCGAGCTGACCAGCGCTCACGGCAGCCTGCTCATCTTCGACGAGGTCATCACCGGCTTCCGCGTGGCCTTCGGCGGGGCGCAGGCCCGTTTCGGCATCGAGGCGGATCTCACCACCTTCGGCAAGATCATCGGCGGCGGCCTGCCGGTGGGGGCCTTCGGCGGACGCCGGGCCTACATGGAACATGTGGCGCCGCGCGGCGAAGTCTATCAGGCCGGTACGCTTTCCGGCAATCCGCTGGCCATGGCGGCGGGCATGGCCACCCTGCGCGAACTGCGCCGGCAGGACTATGCCGCGCTGGAAGCCCGCACCGCGGCCTTTGCCGGGGAGCTGGCCGCCATTCTGGCCGCCAAGGGCGTGCCCATCCAGATGCCCACCATCGCCTCCATGTTCTGTCCCTATTTCACGGAGACGCCGGTACGCAATTTCGCCGATGCGCAGAAGTGCGATCAGAAGCTCTTTACCGCCTTCTACAAGCAGATGCGGGAGCAGGGCATCAATCTGGCGCCTTCCGGCTTCGAGACCGGCATGGTCTCCTTTGCCCATACGGACGACGACTTCAACAAGGCGCTGGAGGCGGCACGCGCTGTGCGCTTCTGAGTACGGCGTAAGGGGGGCGAAAGCCCCCCTTTGTTCTGCCGCTGCCCGCTCCACGGTGCGGCTTTCGCCGGGTCTCCGATCCCGTGTCTGCTGATGCTGCGTTATTGTGCGAAAAAAATGTAAATTTAATTTTGCTTCCTGCCCGCCGCCGCTAATCATTCTCGCACAACGTACGATAAACATTTAGAAGCCTGCTTCAGCCGCCATCATACGGCGACGAGTTTTTTCCAAAAACGACCCGTCCGGCGGACATGACCGCGGAGGCGGGAGGCAGGTTTTGTACTCAGAGACAGGACGGAAGACATGAATTTTTTCCAGAAAATACGGCATAATGCCCGGCTGGTAGATCTTTGGAGTTCCGCGGCGGGAGTCGGCCTGTGGGACGTGGAACTGTATAACGCCGATCCGCTGTCGCCCAGAAGCCACTGGACCTGGTCGGCGGAATTCCATCGCCTTCTGGGCTTCACCAGCAAGGCTGAGTTCCCCGATGTGGTCGGTTCCTAGAGCGACCGCCTGCACCCCGACGACAAGGGGCGTACCTTCGCCGTTTTTGGCGATGCGCTGTCCGGCAAGACCGACCGTTACGACGTCGTCTACCGCCTGCGCATGCGCGACGAATCCTACCGCTGGTTCCGGGCCACGGGCGGCGTGCAGCGTGACGGCAGCGGCAAGGCCGTGCGCGCCTGCGGCTCGCTCGTCGATATCCACGAGAACCATCAGCGGGAGGAGATCCTCCAGCTCTGGAGCACCGCCGCCGGCGTGGGCCTCTGGGACGTGGTGCTGGCCGAGGATGGCGATCCCATGTCCCCGCGCAGCCACTGGACCTGGTCGGCGGAGTTCCGCCGCCTCCTGGGCTTTTCCAAGGTGGAGGAATTCCCCGATCTCGTCACGTCCTGGACCGATCGTCTGCATCCTGAAGACAAGGACAAGACTTTTGCCGTCTTTGGCGAAGCCCTGGCCGGCAAGACCGATCGCTACGATGTCGCCTACCGCCTGCGCATGCGGGATGAATCCTACCGCTGGTTCCGGGCCACGGGCGGCGTGACGCGGGACAAGACCGGCAAGGCCGTACGCGCCTGCGGTTCGCTCGTCGATATCCAGAACGTGGAAGAGCAGAAGGCCCGCATCTTCGCCACGGCCGCGCATCTGGAATCCATGGCCAGGACCTTGTCCTCGGCGGCGCAGCATCTGTCGGAATACATCGCCCAGTCCGAGCAGGGCGCGGCCCAGCAGGCGGAACGGGCGACGGAGACCGCCACGGCCATGGAAGAGATGAACTCCACGGTGCTGGAAGTGGCCAAGAATGCCGGACAGGCGTCGGATGCCTCCGCCTCGACGCGCAACAAGGCCGAAGACGGCGAAAAGGTGGTGCAGAAGGCCATCGACGGCATCGAGATCGTCCGGCAGCAGGCGCTCACGCTCAAGACGGACATGAGTCTGCTGGGCAAAAGCGCCCAGGCCATCACCCAGATCATGGGCGTCATCTCCGACATCGCGGATCAGACCAACCTGCTGGCGCTCAATGCGGCCATCGAGGCGGCCCGTGCGGGCGAGGCCGGACGCGGCTTTGCCGTGGTGGCCGACGAGGTGCGCAAGCTGGCCGAAAAGACCATGGCTTCCACCGCGGAGGTGGACAAGGCCATCGTGGATATCCAGAAAAGCACGGAAAAGAGCATCGCGCAGGTGGACATCGCCGCCAAGGCCATCGAGGACGCCACTCTGCTGGTCAACCAGTCGGGCGAGGCCCTGCAGGAGATCGTGCACATGGCGGACATCACGGCCGACCAGGTGCGCACCATCGCCACCGCCGCCGAGGAACAATCCTCCACCAGCGAGGAGATCAACCGTTCCATCGCGGAAGTGAACGGCATCGCGGGCAGTACGGCCCAGGCCATGCAGGAAGCGGCCCGCGCGGTGACGGAGCTGGCGAGCCAGTCCTCCGCGCTGGAAAAGCTGGTGGGCGAGATCAAGAGCTGACGCGCGCCTGTGTGCCGCGCCCGGGCCTGTCCCGGGAGATCTCACGAAACGAAAAAAGCGTCCGCTTGCGCGGACGCTTTTTTCGTTCTGACGTCAGGCCGCACGGCGCTGTGCCGCCGCCCCGTATCATGCCTTTTCAAAGGCAACAGGCCCTAGGCCTCGCCCGTCTGGGACGGCGCGACCGAGGAAACGATGTTCATCATTTCGCCGTCGAGCACGCCGGCTATCTCCACATCGCCCTTGTTGTAGATGGTACCCTTGACGGTCCCGGCCACGAACATGCGGGAGGTGGCGTCCACATGCACATTTCCTACCACCATGCCGCGCACGATGAAGGTGGAATCGTTTTTCAGGTAGACGTCCCCGTGGATCATGCCCGAGAGATCGAAATAGTCATTGTCCACCACGACGGTACCTTCATGCAGGCCGTTGGAATTGACAAAAATGGTTTGCGGAGAAATCATGCCCCCTCCTTTGCGTCCCGAAAATGACGGCAGACTATAGCGCCCGGCGGCAAGGCGCGTCAAGGCACGGGGCGGAAAGCCCGGCGGCAGGGCTTGTGCCGTCCGCCGCAAGCCGCTACAAGCAGAAAAAAGAGAGAGGATGCCATGCCGTCAGCCGACAGTGCCGTCCGTGTGGACGTGGCCGTCAACATTTTCGCCAAGCCCTATCAGACCGCCTTGTCCCTGCTGTCCCTGCTGCGGGCCAGCGGGCCGCATGTGGGCTCCATCTATTTGCAGTTCGAGCCCTACGGCTCGGAGCATGACGTGGTCAGCCCCTACCTCATTGCCGCCTGGCTGACCGAGCAGCTGGGGGCGGAACGCTGCCGCGTCTTCCAGCCGGAGTACTGGCTCGATCTCAACGCCGCCGACATGCAGCGCCTGCATGATCCCGCCTACCGCTACGGCATCCGCTATCAGTATGCCTTTGAGCACAGCAAGGCGCGTTTGCTCTTCCTCATGCACAATGACGTCTTTGTGCAAAAGGATATCCTGGGGGCCATGCTGGCGGCGCGCGGGGAGGCCTTTGCCATTGGCCATCTGGGCCAGTGCTGGAACTGCCCGGCCTCCCGCGCCGATCTCATGCAGGAGCTTTTTGGTCTGCCGCCCTGCGGGCCGGGCAGGCAGGAGGATTTCCGCCCGAGCTACGAACAGTTGTGCGCGCTCTACGCGCTGGCCGGGGAGCGGGGCATCTTCGTGCGCCCCTATCCCGAAGGCTTCACAGGCATTTTTGACCGGCAGCCCTGGCCGCTGCCGGAATGCCGCATCAACGAATGGGCCTGCCTGCTCGATCTGGAGCGCACCCGGCCCCTGACCTTGCCGTTCGGTGCGGCCCTGCCGCCCGGCGCTTACCGCCAGTGCGGGCCCATCTGTCTGGATATCGGCGTGGAGTGGTTCCGCGCCATGTACGCCCACGGCTTCCATGCCCGCCACTTCCCGGTGGCGGACTATCTGAAGCACTGGGTGGGCACGGGCAAGGTGACGCGGCGGCGCTATCTGCTGGCCGAAAACAACGCGCTCGACCTGCTCAAGCGGCACTTCCCCACCTATGTGGACTGGCTGCGCCGCAAGAGCGGCAAGGCTCTCTGAGGGGAGGGTAGCCCGTGGGGCCGTGCCGGAGCGCGCGTCCTTCCTGTTGTGCGCAGAGGCCGCCGGCCTTTTTTGTGTGAGGCACGGCCTGCGGGCGTCTTTCGATCGCCGTCGGCGCGGGAGGCCCGGTCTTTTCGCGGCAGAGCGGGAAAAGGCATCCTCGCCATCCTTCCTCAGTGCTTGTAGAGCCTTTTGCCTTTGAAAAAGGTGGAACGCGAGGCGGCGGCACAGCGCCGCCCGGCCCACGATGCGCCGTCGTCAGATGGAGAGTGTCGCCGCGACGGCCTCGATGATGGCGTCGGCGGCGTTCCCGCTGCCGTAAACGTCCGCGGGCGGGCGGACGGTCAGATCCAGCCCGGCCACGGCCTTTTGCAGCTCCTGCGCATCCGGGGCGCAAAGCGTGTTCCAGCCGGTATCCACCAGTTCACGCCAGCCGGAATCCGGCATGATCACGATGGCCCTCTTGCCTGCGTAATAGCTTTCTTTCTGCAAGCCGCCTGAATCCGTGATCACGAAGGACGCATTCTCCACAAGCGCCATGAGCTCGAGATAGCCCAGCGGGTCAAGGCAGCGGACATGGGGCGCCACATGTTCGAGCGCGAATTCCTGCATGCGCTTCCTGGTGCGCGGGTGGACGGGGAACAAGACCTCAAGGCCGGACTGGGCGATGGCCTCCAACCCCGCAAGCACCGCTTCCAGCCGCTCCTTGCAGTCCACATTGTAATTGCGGTGCATCGTCACCACGACATATCCGGAGCGTCGCACAGCCAGATTTTTCAGCATGTCATCCGCGGGGAACAGGGGCCGCATCTGCAGAAAGATGTCGTACATGATGTCGCCAGTGACGAAGACGCCCCTGCTGATGCCCTCACGCGTGATATTTTGCCGTGCGACCTCCGAACAGCAGCAGAGGACGGACGATACGCGGTCCACGATGCGGCGGTTGATCTCTTCCGGCATATTCTCGGGCAGCATGCGGATGCCGGCTTCCACATGGATCACGGGGATGTCCATCTTGCAGGCGACCAGAGCTCCCGCAAGCGTGGTATTGGTATCGCCGTAGACCAGCAGGGCATCGGGCTTTTCCTGCACGAGCACGGATTCCAGCGCCAGCATGGTCTGTGCCGTCATGGCCGCATGCGATCCGGAGCCGACGCCCAGATGGTAGGCCGGCTGGGGGATGCCGAGCTCCTGGAAGAAGATGTCCGACATACGGAGATCGTAATGCTGGCCCGAGTGCACGAGCACATGCTCCCAGGCCTTGCGCTCACGCACGCGCCGCCCCAGGAGGGCTTCCTTGATGAACTGCGGGCGAGCGCCGATAAAGGAAATGATCTTCTTCACTGAGGATGCCTCCATGCGTGAGGGCGTGTTGGTGTGGACCTTGCCACAAGTTCTGGTGCTATGACTCTTGCCCGACATGCTCCGTGGCGTCGCGGGAAGACCGTTCCCCACATCTCCCCTCCGGCGATGCGGAGCGTCAGCAGGGCCTGAGCGTCTTCTCCGGCCGGGGGGAGGGCAGAGAACTTTTTCCGTTTGCAACGCTGTGCGACGCCAACCATACGACCTGTCGTTTCGCGGGAAAAACGCTGCTTCCCCGCCGGGCTTGGGCCGGGACGCCCGCGCTGTCCTGTCGCGGCCATGTGCGGATGAGGCGCGCCCGCCGCAAGGACGGCGGAGCCGTCCAGGCAGAGGTCAGCGTCCGCAGGCTCCCGCGGGCAGGAACTCCTCCAGGCCGGCGCGCAGCTCCAGGGCCCGGCGCGCATCGTCCGCCACCCGTGCCCGCTGGCCGAGACGAGCATGGAGGTGGGCCATGCGCAGCCACGGCTGCCAGTCCAGTTCGTTATGTTGCGCGGCGAGCCGGTAGTGCAGCAGGGCTTCGGGCAGGCGGCCCGCGCCTTCATGCAGCAGGCCGCGGTACAGGGCGAACCAACCCGCCTCTTCGGGCCAGCGGCTCTCAAGAGCGGCCAGATCGGACGCCTCGGGCGAGCGCAGAGCCGCCGTGCCGGCAAGGATCTCATGCGCCTTGATGACGGAACTGGCCGGGAAGACGCTCGTGCGCCGGATGACCATCTGGGAAAGGGCTTCCATCTCTTCGGCCTCGGCCAGCGGCTGCGGCGCGGGCACGGCGCGCACGATGCCCGCGCGGGGCAGGCTGCGGCGGAGAGCGCCTTCTTCCAGACAGCCCAGCCAGAACAGCCAGTCCGTGAGGCCCAGGGGCTGGCAGTCCCGCATGCCGCCCACCGCCTGCCAGAGGAAACGGCGGACGAGCAGGCAGGCCTCCGCCTCTTCCCGGCCCAGTTTCAGCGTCTGGAAGCCGCGGGGCTTCCACGGCTGGCCGTCCGGGCCGCTGGTGCGCGCGCTGATGCAGCTTATTTCCGGCTGATGGCGCACGGCCTGCTGCGGCGCTTCCAGCATATCTTCGCGCAGCACGTCCCCGGCCAGCAGGGGCAGCAGCCACTGGGGCGCGTATCCGTCAGCGCCCGGAGCCTCGGCCGCCGCATTCCAGCTGGCGCAAGGACCGGCCTCTCCCGCCTGCGGCAGGGTCAGCAGGGCGGGGGCGTCCGCATAGGCGGGGCTGATCTCTTCCCATGTGCGCCGGACCTGATCGAGCCAGTCCGCCGGACCGGCGGCGGCCACATCCCGGCAAAGGGTGACGCCGCCGCGATACTGTTGGCGCAGCAGGCTGTGCAGACCGGCGGTCAGGGCCTCGGCGGAAGGGGCGTCGGACGCGGACAGGGTCAGCAGGGGGCGCACCGTGGCGGGCGCGGGGCCTTCCACCTCAAGCGTGGGGCGCTGCGGCGGCAGGGAACCGTTGCGGGCGGTGAGCACTTCGCCCATGAAGGCATGCAGACGCCGCATCTTGCTCTGCCAGGAGCAATGATCCTCGGCGTACTGCCGCATCTGCCGGTGGACGTCCGGCTGTTCTTCCGACAGCCGGGCCAGACGGAGCACCTTGTCCATATCCACGGGGCTTTCGTCGGCGGGCATGGCGGCGACAAAGGGCGGCAACGGCATGAAGTCCACATCGTTGCCGCTGAAAAAGAAAGGCAGCCCCTGCAGGCAGTACTCACGGTGCTTGAGGGCCGCGTACTGGATCATGTGGATGCGGTGATGTCCCAGCGAGCCCACGCCCACATGGCAGGAGGCGGCAAGCTGCCGGAGCGCCTCCTGATCGAGCTGCCCGTGGAAGCGCACGGCATCCCCGAGCTGCAGCTGCCGGGCGATGATCCGGTATTTTTCCAGCTCCGGCCCTTCGCCCGCGAGGTGCAGCACGAAACGTGCCTCGCCCTGATAGCGGGCCATGCCCGCCAGCAGCCGTTCCAGCGCGTGCCACTGGGAAAAATGCGCGGCGCTCAGCATATGGACGGCATCCTGCGGGGCATGGAAATCCAGCGCGGGGACGGACTCCGGTTCGATGCCGTTGCCCATGATGAAGGTGGGGGCGGGATGATCGATGCGCGAGAGCTCGTAACGGTTGATCTCGTCCGTCACGCCGCAGAAACCGGCCGCATACGAGAGTGAGGCGCTGCCCCACAGACGCTCGTTGACCAGCTCCTGATGGAGCAGCTCCGTTTCCTCGATGGTGTTGTGTTCGAAGATGACCGGCGGCGCGGCGCGCATGAAGCGCAGCAACTGGCGTGTGGCGCAGGGATAGCGGAAAAAGATGATGTCCGGGCGCAGGCTCTCGGCCAGCGCCTGGGCGGCGTTCATGTAGGTGGCGCGGTCAAAGGGACGGCACAGGCAGCGGAAGCTGTATCCCCGCATCTCCTGCGGCGTGCCCGGGCCGAGCACGAAGCCGTGGGTATCCGGCTCCAGCTCGCGCAGGCGGCGGACTTCCGCGTCGAACTTCTTGAGCAGCTGGGGCAGGGTGTTCAGCAGGACAGCCAGACAGAGGATGCGCATGTGACCTCCCGGTTCGGGCAGCAGGGTTCTTGAAGGTGGGTTCAGCGGCGGCGCAGATAGCGGTGCGCCGTACGCAGCATGACGTCGGGATCGACGATAAGCCGCTTGTTCAGGCTTTCGACGCTGGGCAGCAGGCTGTCGTCGTCCTGGATGCCGGGGAAGAGGGCATGCACCTCGTCGACGGCCCGGATGACGTCCTGCCGCAGATCGGACGGCACGACGGCAAGGGCTTCACGCCGCTTGATGAGCAGCCACGAGGCATAGAAAAGCTGGATGGCGGCCATGTCGGCCTGGCAGCTGCGCGTGGCCTCGAGGTTGACCGCCTGCTCCACGGAGCGCAGGAATTCCCGGAACAGACGGTGGCTCAGGGGCGCGGTGATGTGCCCGACGACCGTGGCGCAGGCCAGACAGCCCATGGCGTGGGCCAGCCAGCCGGCGAACTTGCCCGAAGGGGGGAAGTCCTTCGCCGTATCCAGCCCGTTGCCGATGCGAAAATGCATGGCCGCGTCATGGATATATTGCCGCACCACATTGGCGGTCATGCTCTCGCCATGCCGCCGGTAAATGACCAGTCCGTCGGGATTGATGCCGAAGCGGTGCCCGGCAAAGAGGCAGCGCAGCCAGAAGTCCTGATCCTCGCAAGCCTTCAGGCTCGTGTCGAAAAGCCCCACGGACCGGGCCGCCTCGGTGCGGATCATGTAGGTGTGCACCGGCGAGACGTTGGCATTGCACATGTGGACGTCGATATGGTCGGCAAACAGCGGCCAGACGGAATTGGGCTGGGAATGGTCCTCGAAGAGCTGCAGGCAGAGGCTGATGCTGACCGACCAGTCAGGATGACGGGCAAGGGCGGCCAGGTGGGTGGCGATGACCTGGGGCGCCAGCAGATCGTCGGCATCCAGGAACAGCAGGAAGTCGCCTCGCGCCGCCTGCATGCCCGTGTTCCGGGCGGCGGACAAGCCCTGATTTTCCTGATGGATGTAGCGGATGCCCGGCAGGCTCGCCGCCACTTCGGCGGTATCGTCGGTGGAGCCGTCATCCACCACGATGACTTCCACGGAAAAGTCCGTCCCCCGCTGCTGCTGGGCGCTCTGGACGGCAATGGGCAGGAAGCGGGCGTAGTTGTAGGCGGGAATGACGACGGAGACACAAGGTTGCTGCGAGATCACGGCTCTCCCCCGGAGAATGGGCTGCGTCCGGCCGGATCTGCCGGACAAAAACGCGTTTCACGGCTATGGGTAGCAGACTTGCCCCGGCACGGAAAGTAAAATTTTCCAGCGGGGTCGGGGCCGTTGGACGTCACAGCAGCCCGTCCGCCCTGTCGGCCAGAGTGGCCATGACGGCGGCCGTCATGCGCCGTACGGCGCGTCCGCTGCCCTCGGGCAGGCCGGGATGGGGACAGGGCTCGGCCAGGGCGGCCGTCAGTTCGGCCAGGGTTGCCGGATCGTGCAGAGGCGCGGGCTTGTGCCAGCCGCATTCCAGCGGCAGGGCAAGCTGGCCCGGCCGGGCGGAGGCGGGGACGAGGGCGCGCTTGCCCGCATAGAAGGCCTCGCGCAGCAAACTGTCCGAATCGGTCAGCAGGCAGCGGCAGGCGCACAGGAGGGAGAGCGTCTCCAGCGGCGGCAGGGCGGGCAACCGCTGGACGCCCGGCACGGGCGCGGGCAGGGACGGCATGTCCGAGAGCAGCAGGATGCGCATATCCGTCAGACGGCCCCACTCGGCAAGCTGGCGCAGGGCGGCCTGCCGTTCCTCCGGGGCGGCCGCGAGCCACAGGCCGTCCAGCGAAGCCAGCGCGAAGGCGGCCCCCGTCAGCTGATGGCGGGCCAGGGCGGCATCGGGATCAAGGCCGGAGCAAGCCTCCTGGAACAGATCGTAAAGGGCATCGCCCACCACGCAGACGCCCTCGGCGATGCCTTCCTCTTCAAGGGTGCGGGCCTGACGCGCGTCAAGGCAGCAGCGCAGGAGGGCCTCCCTGTCCAAAAATTCGTGACTGGCCCGCAGGGCGGCTTCGGCGGGGCGTTGTCCCGCCTCCAGATGCAGGAGGGGCACCTGTTCCGCCACGGCGGCCCGGCCTGCGGCCAACGCCGCCTCGCCGCCGCCGAAGACCAGCAGGGCATCGGGCCGCTCCGTCCGCAGCAGGCTGCGGAGCGCGTCTTCCGCCGGCTCAGTCCGGAGGGTGCGCGGCGTGGCCTGGACGGGAAGGCTGGAGAGCACGGACGGCGGCAGGGCATGGATGAGCAGGCTGTGCCATGCGCCATGCGCTTCAGCCAGACGGGCGATGGCGGCGGCCATGCGGTAGTGGGGACGCGAGGCGGCAAAAAAGGCGACGTGCATGGTGATCTTCTCCCGGGAAAACAGGAGGAAGTATGCGCATTGTCCCGCTGTCTGGCAAGAGTGGAAGCCGGGCATCCCCGTTTTCGGAAAGAAGCGGACAAGATGCTCATGTGGCCTCCGCGCATTGACACGATACTGCCGGAAGCGTAGGGTAAGTCCGAACCAGTTTTCTGGTGGGGCGCTCCTGTGCGGGCGTCCGCTGGTGATGCAATCTGAACGAGGAGATGTTCGTATGAAGTTCGCCCTGATCCCGGCTGCCCTGCTGTCGCTGGCCCTGGCCGCGCCCGCTTTTGCCGCCCCTGCCGTTCCCGCCGACGGGCTGGAGATGGTGGGATCCAACCCCAAGAAGGTCGTGAAGTTCAACCACAGCACCCACAAGGCCATTGAATGCACGGTCTGCCACCATCCGGTGGACGGCAAGGAAAACTTCGCCAAGTGCGCCACGGCCGGCTGCCATGATGATCTGGCGGGCAAAAAGGGCACCAAGAGCCTTTACTACGTCGTGCACAACAAAAAGGATACGAAGTTCCAGACCTGTCTGCAGTGCCATGACAAGATCGTGGCCGAAAAGCCCGACCTCAAGAAGGACCTCACCGGCTGCGCCAAGTCCAAGTGTCATCCGTAGTCCTGACGTCATTTCTTTGCTCTCAGGCCGCGACGCTGTCGCGGCTTTTTTTTTCCTGCCGGGGGGCTGTCGGGCCCCATGTGTGCTTGTTTGCCTTTTTCCCCCTAAACTGCTATTCTTTTTTGTCGTTTTACAATAGAGAACAATTCCTTCACCCATAAGGTCCCAACCCGCGAGGCTGCCATGACGGCTGATACCGAAGAAATCATTGACCTGACCGATCTCATCGAGGAGGGGGAAACCTCCGCCCAGGCTTCCCGTCCCTCCGCGGAAAAGGACAGTCTGGACGAACAGTTGCAGAGTCTCAACGACGTTCCTCATGCGTCAGGCGATGCCATCGACAGCCTGCTGCAGCAAATGGGGCAGGGCGCGCCGGAAACCGTGGAGGAGTTGCGCTCCCCCAGTCTCTCCGGGCCGGACGCCCCTTCGCAGGGCCCTGATGAAAATCCCAACGAGAAGATCGTCATGCCCGGCATAGACGATGTGGACGCTCTGCTGAACCATCTGGATATCCCCAGCCAGCCGCATACGACGACGGCCGCCCCGGTGGAAGAGGGGGCCGCGCTGGACAGCGCGGTGGAGGATCTCCTGTCGTCCGCGGGCGTCAAAGTGCCGCCGGCCGCCGCTCCGGCCGCCCAGCCCGAACCCGCGCCGCCGGCCTCTGCCGGCGAGGGCATAGAGGATCTGCTGCGCGATGTGGGCGGCGCCGCGCCTGCCGCACCGGCTGCACCGTCCCCGGCGGCTTCCGCCGGCGATGAGATGGAAGCTCTTCTGCGCGATGTGAGCGGCGGCGTCCCTGCGTCTTCCGGGCGTCCTTCCCCGGATGACGACATCGAAGCCGCTCTGGATGCGGATCTGACGTCGCTCATGGCGGATATGGGCGATCCTGTGCTGCCGTCCGCTTCGCCTGCCGCCGATGCTGTCGAGATGCCGTCTGAGCGGAAATCGGCCGAGGAAGCCCTGGACGATCTCCTGGCGTCGGATACGGACCTCCCGCTTGCGCCACAGGCTGCGCCCAAAGCGCCCGCAGCTCAGCCGGTTCCTGCCAAGGCTGCCGCACCGTCCGCGCAGGCCAAGGCCGCACCCAAGGCTGCGGCGCCGAGACCGGCGGCGAAGCCCGCGCCCAAGCCGGCGGCACAACCGGCTCCGAAACCTGCGCCCAAGCCGGCGGCACAGCCGACGGCGAAACCCGCTCCCAGGCCCGCAGCCAAGCCCGCTCCCAGCCCGGCCGCGCAGCCTGCGCCGCATGCGGCGACGCCCGCAGCCCCCAAAGGCAAGAGCTCGGCCCCGGCCGCCCCGGCCAGAAAGCCCGCCCCGGCTCCGCAGAAGGCCCCCGCCGCGGACACTACCGATCTTGATGCCCTGCTGACCGCCGCGCCCGCCCCGGCCAAGGCTCCCGTGCCGCCGTCCGTGGACGAGATGGCAGCCATGCTGGATGCCGTTCCTGCCGGGCCTGCCGCAGCGGCGGATACGCTGCCGGATGTCGGCGATATGTTCAGCGAAGAACTTGCCGCGCTGGAAAAGAAGAGCGCGCCTGCCGCTACCTCGGCAATGGACGACATGCTGGCGGATCTGGACGCCGCGCTGGGCGAAACGCCCGCCGCGCCCGCTGCGAAGGCCGAACCTGCTGCCGCGTCCGCTGCCGACGACATGCTGGCGGATCTGGACGCCGCGCTGGGCGAAACGCCCGCCGCGCCCGCTGCGGAGGCCGAACCGGCCGCCGCGTCCGCTGCCGACGACATGCTGGCGGATCTGGACGCCGCGCTGGGCGAAACGCCCGCCGCGCCCGCTGCGAAGGCCGAACCTGCCGCCGAACCGGCTGCCGCGTCCGCTGCTGACGACATGCTGGCGGATCTGGACGCTGCGCTGGGCGAGACGCCCGCCGCGCCCGCTGCGAAGGCCGAACCTGCCGCCGAACCGGCTGCCGCGTCCGCTGCCGACGACATGCTGGCGGATCTGGACGCCGCGCTGGGCGAAACGCC
>NZ_CALUWS010000009.1 GCF_944324525.1 uncultured Desulfovibrio sp. | reverse complement strand
ATGTGCGGCTTTTTCACTTCTGTCTTCCCCACGCCCGTGGGGGTGTTTCTTGGGAAAGTTTCATTACGGGCGGCCCTGATGGGTCTTCCCCACGCCCGTGGGGGTGTTTCCCACCCAGATACTCGGGACGCTGTAGACGGGCGGTCTTCCCCACGCCCGTGGGGGTGTTTCCGACGCCAAACGCGCGGAAGAGCGCGAAAGGGTGTCTTCCCCACGCCCGTGGGGGTGTTTCACGCTCCGAGCAGCGCATGAAAAACCGCCTTGAGTCTTCCCCACGCCCGTGGGGGTGTTTCCACTCAAGACAGATGTTTTCCTGGTATATGCCAGTCTTCCCCACGCCCGTGGGGGTGTTTCACCATGCAAGGCCGTCAGGGCTTGCAACCTGCTGTCTTCCCCACGCCCGTGGGGGTGTTTCTCCCAGCTCATCAGGAGTGATCGCTGCGGAATCGTCTTCCCCACGCCCGTGGGGGTGTTTCCCGGCGACGGGCAAAGACTGCTGGGCGGAGGCGGTCTTCCCCACGCCCGTGGGGGTGTTTCTCTGAAGCCGGCGGTCACCGGGCGAGTTAACGGGTCTTCCCCACGCCCGTGGGGGTGTTTCTGAGTGTTAAGTTAAGTCAAGTTTTTTTTGCAAGTCTTCCCCACGCCCGTGGGGGTGTTTCCTTTCCGAGATACACAGCCGCCTTGATGCTGAAAGCATGGCAACCATTGCGCCACTCCTGCGTCAGCGGGCGGACGCTCCCAATGCGCTGGAAGCGGAGCAGATGGACAATGCGGCCCAGGCGCAGGCCGTGGTCGAGGAAAGCCGGGTGCGTCAGCGCGTGGCCGATGCCGCGCGGCGGGAAGAAAAGCGCCTTGTTTCTGAAATGACGCCGCTGGTGGGCAAAAATGCCGCTGAGACATTCGGCAGGCTGCATGCCGCGCAGGCGCGAGCCTTTGAAACTGCCTACGGCGTGGATGCCGCCGATCTGCTGCGGCGGCGCAGTGTGGCACTTGGGGAGAAAGGAGAAGCCGAGGGGCAGACCTTCAGTCAGCCTGGCACCCTGCCTTCGCGCTTTGCCGCCATGCCTCTGATCGAGGCCGACAGCACGCAGTGGTTCGGAGAGGGGAAGGCCATTGGGGCGCTGAAGCCCTTCTACCAGCCGGAAACCACGACTGTGTCCTACCCCGACAACGGACGGGAGGTGGGCAGCATCACGCCGGAGATTGCCGCAACGCTGCGCCTGAACAAGCCCGGGACCATTGTGCTGAATGATATCGGGCTACAGCATATCGAGGACAGGCACGGGAAAGAGATTCGCGGGCTTGGCTTTGCGGATGCGCGGGCTTTTGTGGATGGCGTGCTTGCGAATGTAAGCGCCGTCTATGATGTGGATGGCAGCGGCAGAAAGTATGACCTCGTTTCCCGGGCAATGACGCCACAGGGGCGGGTCATGGTGCGGCTGGAATTTGCGGCAGAGGGGGATTTCTATACTGTTGTCACGGCGGGGACTGTTCGCAGAAAGTATTACGAAAAAAAAGTGCCACTTTGGGAAAGCGCGAACCTCAATCATCCCCCGGAGGGAACCCCTGACGCAACATTCTCGGGCCAAAGTGACACGTTGCGGCAGGACGCCACAACTGAAATCAATCTAACATCCGGCGTCGTCCATGGCAAGCGCGCCGCCGTCAGCTTCCAGTCTGACGGCAGGGCAGCCATACGCATATTCAAGGGGGCTGACCTGTCCTCTATCCCGCACGAGTCCGCCCACATCTTTGTGGACGATTTGCGGCGTGTGGCCGCCGACGACGGAAGCATGGCCCGCGAGCGCCTGCGCTCCGATCTGGAGCAGGCCGGCATGGATGGCACGCCATTTGCCGGTATTTTGTCCGGCGAAGTGGATGCGGAGATGGCGCGCGCCATGCTGCGGGATGCGCGGGAAGAGCTGGCCATGCTTGATGATTCTGACGCCGGTCTGCGAGCGGCGGAAAAAGTTCCCGCAAAAAGCGAGTCCAGCAAGGAAGGACGGGAGGAGATCCGTGCCGCGCTGAAAACAAATGCTGCGCGGCGGCGTGAGCTTTTGCCGGTGGAGCGCAGGCTTTCGGCCTATGTCCGCCACCTTGACGGTCTTGAGCAGGCGAAAAGAGATATGGCGACGCTGCGGCGTTTTGCCGGAGTCGCGGAAGATGGGGAGCTGACGGACGCGCAGTGGCGCGAGGTGCAGGAATACGCGGCCCGCGGTTTCGAGCGGTATCTGATGGTCTTCCCCACGCCCGTGGGGGTGTTTCTGCGCCCTGCCCAAAGGGCATGAGTCCAGATCCGTCTTCCCCACGCCCGTGGGGGTGTTTCGGACGGCGGGCGGATCAAGCAGGGTGACGAGCGGTCTTCCCCACGCCCGTGGGGGTGTTTCCGCCATCAACCACCGGAAAAAATGCAAAACCGGACAGGTGGCTCCAAGGCGCGGAATGGCATCACTGAAAACAGTACGCTGGCCACAAACAGGAAAAGGTTGCCGAAGTCTACCTAAAAATGAAACGGGAGCATGACGCCGGAAGCGGACGTGCTGCCCAGGGCAGAAACTTGCCTCCTCGCGGCCCGTACCATAAAAAGCGGGCCAACGGTCAACTCTCAAAGGCCCGGAGACGAAAATGCTTGCCGAACTCTTGCAAAAAATCGACGAGAACCAAATCCGCATCAATCGTTACCGCCCTTTTGAGGACAAGGAGATTCTGCGGGAGATCCAGAAGTACTACCGGGTGGACAGCGTGTTTTCTTCCAATGCCCTTGAAGGGTCTTCGTATACCCTCGTCGAGACCAAGATCCTTCTTGAGGACGGCCTGACCGCAGGGGGAAAGCCGTTAAAGGATGCCCTCGCCGTTGTGGGACTTGGCAAGGCCTATGATCATGCCTTCAACTTGCTGCGCGATCCTGGGCTTACCAAACAGGATCTGCTGCGGCTGCATGGCATGCTGGAAGGGAGCCTCGAAAACGACGCCGTTGCGGGAGCCTACAGACAGGTCCCCGTATTCATGACAGGGTCGTGCTATCCTGTGTCACGGCCGGAAGACATCGAAAGCCAAATGTGCGCGCTGCTGGCCCGCACTATACAAGAAAGGGAGATATTGCACCCTTTGATTGCGGCGGCACGCTTCCACAAGGATCTTGTTTGCATCCACCCCTTTGCCGACGGAAATGGACGCATTGCCCGACTGGTCATGGATGTGCTGCTGGGACAGCGCGGGCATCTCCCTGTCGTCATCCCGCCTGCGCTGCGGCAGGAGTATATAGCCGCCCTGGAAAAGGCGCATGAAGACGACAGGGACTTCCTTGAATTCATGGCGCGGAACGAGATAGAGACCCAGAGGGGCTTTCTGCGCCTCATCAATGACGCGCCTCTTCCCAATGAGGATGTGGAAAAAAAGCGTGAAAAAGCTGCTCTCACGCCTCGACGGAAGCGGTAGAGGGCTGCCGACGTCTTTCCCCACGCCCGTGGAGGTGTTTCTCAGGCCACGGGCACTATTACTGTGCGGGATCGGTCTTCCCCACGCCCGTGGGGGTGTTTCTGAAGAGGCAGCGGCGCAGCGCATGGAACGGGAGTCATCCCCACGCCCGTGGGGCTCTATCATAGAAAAGGGGCTTCCATAAATTCTTGAAAGCTTATTTCACCAGATATAAAGCGCTCCATATGTTGTATTTCACTCTCCGGAACCTTGAAACCTTCGAGCCCGACCGAAGCAATCGCGAACCGTGCAGCCCTTCTTCTTTTTTCCTGTTCTTCCAATGTAATCAATGTCCCTGATTTTTGATCGCCTGACTTTTCCTGATTACGCTGGATAAAATCATGGATGAGGCTGCGCAAAACCTGTGCTGCCGGCATATTCATTTTATCGGCGGCATCCATGAATTGTTTTTTCAAATTTGCATCGATCCGAAAAGTCATGGTTGTTTTTTTTGACATGATTCCGATTCCTCACAAAAACAAAAAGGCTTGAGTCCTCACACGGCGGCAAGGTGAGGACGCGACAGGCCGTGCGGACTGCCGAAAGGGGATGCTGTCCCGCTTCAGGCCGCACATGCCCGCATTAGCCGCGAGCATGGAACGGGAAGCGGTGCACGGCAGAGCGTTTCGCCTTTGAAAAAAGGTAAAACGCGAGGCGCAGCACGGCGCCCACGTTTTTTTCCACGAAACGACAGGCCGTATGCTTTGAAACGCAGAGCGTTTCAAACTGAAAATGCTCTAAGACGGCCAGGTAAAGGATTTTTGCACAGAGATATGAAAAAAGCCCTTACGGAAATCCGCAAGGGCTTACTTTCTCTGGTGGGCCATCAGGGACTCGAACCCCGAACCAACTGATTAAGAGTCAGCTGCTCTACCAATTGAGCTAATGACCCGTTGACAAGAAAAAGAAATACGCTTTCTCCCGTCGAAGGTCAAGCATTTTTTTTGCGGAACTCGACAAAAAAATCCTGCCGCGAACATTTTCCGCCTGACAGGACGCGGCCCGGCTCGAAATACGCTTCACTCCTCCTGACCAAAGTCCGGCAGGGGGGGCGTCTCCCCCTGCTTCCTTTCCGGGCGTTGCGGCAAAGGAGCGAACAAGGCCCGCCACGCCTCCACGGCCACCTTGCCGGAAGCGGTCGTCTGCCATTTTTTCAGGGCATTGCCCAGCAGGGTCTGGCGCTTGCGGTGATCCCTGATCAGCCGGCTCAAAGCCGTACACCAGGCATCCGGCGTATTGTCGAGCAGGATGCCGTTGACGTCGTTGTCGATATACTGCGCGTAGGGGCTGAGATCGGAAGCCACGGACACGATGCCGCAGGACGTGTAATGCCAGAACTTGATGGGAGACTTGCAGGAAGAGAACAGGCTGTCGTCCAGCGGGAGCAGGCCGATGCCGTTGTCGATGCCGGAAAGCAGCTGCGAAAACTGCTCTTCACTGCACGTTTCGTAACAGCGAATGCGTTCCGAGGGGATCTGGAAGTTGTGGGCGATGTTCCCGATGACGACGAAATGCAGGAAATCGAACATCTTCAGCAGGGTATACAGGATCGGCACGATGCCTTCCGGCAGCTGCGCGTCGCTGGAGGCGAGCACGAGGGTACACTGATTGCTGTAGTGGCGCTTCGCGGGGACGGGCAGCGGCTGCGTCGGGATGATCACATTGGGGATGACCTGAACGTCATCGGTGAAACACTCAAGCTCCTTTTTCAGCATGGGCGTGGTGCAGGTCACCCTGTCCGCCAGGGCCAGCGTGCTTTTCATGAGCGCACGCTCGGCGGGCGAAATGGTGTTCAGGCTCCATTCGGGCAGCTGGAGCAGCAGGTCGTCCGTATCATAGATGATGGGGATCTCCCGCTGCCGTGCCGCCTTCAGGAACTCGAATTCCAGGATATTGATCTCCCGGTGCGCAATGATGACGTCCGCCCAGTCCAGCAGGGACAGATTGCAGGCAGTGGCAGGGACGACGGAGAGCAGACCGCCGTGGACGGCGAGAAATTCCCCCAGCGGCCGGCTAAGCCGCAGGCACGTCAACACGCTCTCGGATTTGGGCGAAAGGAGGAGGATATGCTGCGGCGTCGTCGTCTGGTAGGTCGTCCGCCGCCAGGCCTCCCGCGAGGCCATGACCACATGCTGATAGGTGTGATCCCGCGGGTTCAGCTCCTGCCAGAGGGAATGCTCCCCCCAGGCGGCAAGGGAGGGGTGGACGCAAAGCTCCGATTGCAGGACGTTATAGCGCCGCTCGATGCCGAAACCAGCCGCAAGGAAGAGCTTTTTGAGCGTATGCCAGGAAAAGAAGCGCAGATGCGTCGTATCCAGGATGCCGTATTTCTGGTAATCCCAGATGCCCTCGGCCAGCATGGTGCGTATGCCGATATGGGTGATGTTCGGCACGGACGCCAGAATGACGCCGTCATCCTTCAAAAACTCGCCAAGGGAAACGAGCATGGCCTTCGGATCGGCCAGATGCTCAAGCACATCGCCAAGGATGACCGCATCAAAGGAATAACGCAGCTCCTGCGGGGCTGTCGCGCAAAAATCCTCCACGGTGCCGGAAAAGAAGTCATCCACCCGGCCATGCCGGAGCGCCTCATCGGAAAAAGGCTCGACGCCGTGGACGTACACGCCGTTGTCCCGCAGGGCCGCGCTGAAGTAGCCGCTGCTGCAGCCGATCTCCAGCACCCGCGGCCGGCGTACCCCCTTGCTGGAGCAATGTTCCTGAAGGAAAAGAAAGGTCTGGGTATGGGAATTGTTCTTGACGGCGAAATTGATCTTGCCGTGATAGTCTTTATACGCCTGCGAAAGCATAGCCTGTCCTTGTCTGTGCATCCATCGGGAGCGCCCCCGCATGAAGCCGGGCCATAAAAAGAACCGAGGGCCGGGAGGCGTCGTTGCCGCAGATCCCTCCGGCCCCACGCCCCCTGCGAAAAAAGCCATGCGACGCCGCCTGTCCCGCGCCGCTCATTCCCCGCCGCTGACCGTCACCTCGCCGTCGCGGTCTTCCGACACTTCAAAGTGGAGCCTGCCGGACGTCTGGCTGGCCAGCACCTGCCGCAGCGCCGGGATGCCCATGCTGATCAGCTTGCGGAAATCATCGACAGCGCCGCTGACCGTCATTTCCGTCCGCCAGATCTGGCGTCCCGGCTGCCCGTCAACAAGACGCCGGGCAGACAGGACGAGCTGCGCATGGTAACGGGTATGTTCCGTCCATTCCGTCCTTTCCACACGCACGGTAAAGGCTCTGCCGTGGTAGTAGACCGTCTGGTAGTCGGGATAGGTCCACCGCCGCAGGATGGTCGTGGGTTCGCCCATGCCGTAGCGCAGGAGCACCTCCTGCGCGGCCTCCCCACGCGAGGCGGCAACGGACATGCCCCGTGCGGCCAGGGCCGGAGTGACGAGGCCGCAGACCTCACGGAACAGCAGGTCATCCTCGGGCACTTCCAGCGCCGGGTCCGGCGCAAGGAAGCAGCTCCCCGGGATCTCGCCTTCACGCAGGGAATCGATGGCCACGTCATAAGTGGTGGCGCAAGCGCTCATGGCAAGGCAGAGCAGCGCCGCCATGACGCGCAGACACATACGCGGCAGGAGCTTCATGCCTTTTCTCTAGCCTGAATGCCCGGACGGCACAAGAGCGGCGAGGCGACGGCACAAAAAACGCCGGGCGCCGCCGCAAACCCCTGCGGGCATGACAGGCAGGCGCACGGCTTGGCGCTCGATACTCGGCGAAGGCCGTCAGATGGTCACGATCTCGTAAGTGCCGCGGCCCATGCCCAGCTCCCGCATGTATTCGAGCTGGCGCAGGCCGCTGCGGCTTTCGATGCGTTCCACAAGGTCGCGGCGCTGGGCTTCCGGCAGGGCATAGACCATGTCCACGGAGGCCTGATCCACGGCCAGCAGATCCGTGGAAGCCAGGATGCCCAGATCCGGCGCGGTGGCAGGCGCGGCGCCCGTCCCGGCGCAGTCGCAATCCACCGAAAGATTGCGCAGCACATTGATGTAGGCCATACGCGGGCCAAAGTGATCCACGATGGCCTTGCCGCCCTCCACCATGCGCTCCATGAAGCGGGGACCGCCGGCCCAGAGCTGCGAGCCTTCGCGGTGCAGCTGCTCCTTGCCGGTCTTGCCCGAGGCGCAGCCGATGGAGATGTTCTTGAGCGAACCGCCAAAGCCGCCCATGACGTGTCCCTTGAAGTGCGTCAGCACCAGCATGGAGTCATAGTCCAGCAGATGTTTGCCCACGGCAAGTTCCTTGATCCATTTGCCGCCCTTGACAGGCAGCCGGGCGTCGCCCTCGGCGTCCATGATGTCCACGGGGCAGAAATCCCAGCCGTTGACCCGCAGGGTCTCGCGGTGGCCCTCCGTGGTCTGGCGGGGGCTGGGGTAGAGCACGTTGCACTCCACGATGGTGGGCTGCGGCACATGCGGCAGCAGGGCCTTCACCCAGTCGCGCGGCAGGATGTTGGGCCCATTGGGTTCGCCGGTATGCAGCTTGACGGCGACCTTGCCGCTCAGGGCGGAAGCGACGCGCTCATAGATGCGGCACAGGCCGGCGGCGCTGAGATCCCGGGTGAAGAAGACCGTGGCCTTGTCGCCGGCAGCCGCGGCCGCGGCGGGCATGATGCCGCCCGCCACGCAGGCCCCCAGCGTCAGACCGCCGGCCTTGAGAAAGTGACGGCGTGTCATATCAGTTGCGGACATGGCAACCTCCCTGGTTCTGAAGCGATGGCAAAAAGTTGTTTTTTCTTTCTCGATACACTACGTCCAGCCAAAAAACAGGGCCATTCCGCGCATTTTTTTGCCTGATCCTCGCATTTTCACGATATTCGGCCGGGGCGCACTCCCCACGAAGCAAAAGCCGCCCCGCACGCGCACTCAAAAACGGAAATCCCGCTCCCCGTGCGCGATGCGTTCAAGATACTCCCGCGCGCGCGTGCGCACCCTGTCGCCGGGGATGCGCCCCAATTCCTGTTCGATGCAGGCCAGCCCGAGTTCCCGCGTGGCCGGGGAGGCATAATCCTCCAGATATTCCCGCAGGGTCAGCAGAGCATTGGGATGGCAGCAGTTGAGGATCTGCCGGCTCTTGCACAGGGCCATGAAGCGGTCTCCCGTGCGGCCCTCCCGGTAACAGGCCGTGCAGAAACTGGGGATGTGCCCCTGTTCCATGAGCCAGCGCACCACCTCGTCAAGGCTGCGCTGGTCGCTCACGTCGAACTGCGCGGAATTGTCCTCCGGTTCCTCAGGCGTATCATAGCCGCCCACGCTGGTCCTCGACGCGCCGCTGATCTGCGATATGCCCAACGGCAACACCATCTCCCGCACGGCCTGACTTTCGCGCGTGGACACGATCATGCCCGTGTAGGGCACGGCCACCCGGATGCAGGCGCAGATGCGGGCAAAGGTCGCGTCGTCGATGCCGTTGTCGAACATGCCGGGGTCGATGTCGTCCGCCCGCTTGATGCGCGGCACGCTGATGGTATGCGGGCCCACCCCGCAGGCCGCCTCAAGATGCTCGGCGTGCATGAGCAGGGCCGCGAATTCGTAGCGGTAGCCTTCCAGCCCGAAGAGCACCCCCAGGCCCACATCGTCGATGCCGCCCTGCATGGCGCGGTCCATAGCCTCGGTGTGCCAGGCATAATCATGCTTCGGCCCCACGGGATGGAGCTTTTCGTAACTCTGGCGGTGGTAGGTCTCCTGAAAAAGAATGTAGGTGCCGATGCCCGCCTTGCGGAGCAGGGCATATTCCTCCACGGTGGTGGCGGCGATGTTGACGTTGACCCGCCGTATGGCCCCGTTACGGTGTCGGATGCCGTAAATGGTCTCGATACATTCCAGGATGTATTCGATGGGGTTCATGGTCGGATGCTCGCCCGCTTCCAGCGCCAGCCGCTTGTGTCCCATGTCCTGCAGGGCGACGACCTCGCGGGCCACCTCTTCCTGCGTCAGCTTCTTGCGGGCGATGTGCCTGTTCCTGGCGTGATAGGGACAGTACACGCAACTGTTGACGCAGTAGTTGGAAAGGTAGAGCGGGGCGAACATCACGATACGGTTGCCGTAGAAGTCCAGCTTGATCTGCCGCGCCAGCCGGTAGAGGGCTTCCGTCTTTTCCGGCAGTTCACAGGCCAGCAGCACCGACGCCTCCCGGTGGTTCAGGCCTTTGCGCTCGGCGGCCCGGGCAAGGATCTCGTCCAGCAGGGCAGCGTCCCGCGCGTGTTCCCGCGCATACTGTACCGTGGCCATGACTTCCGCATGGTCAATGAATTCCTCCGCTCGCGGAGAGCGTACATCATACATGGCAAGCCTCCCGGCCTGTATCGTTCGCCGCGCCTGCGCCGCATGCCCCGTTACGGCCCGCCGCACGCCGGCGGGCGAAGGGCAGGACGAACACGCCGCGGCCAGGCGCATTTTTCGTTTGCAACGCTTGGCGTTTCAAACCATACGGCCTGACGTTTCGCGGAAAGAAACGGTTTTCCCGTCTGGTGTTGGCCGGGCGGCGCTATCCCGCCGCCTCGCACTTTGCCTTTTTCACCGGCAAACTGCTCATGCCCCGGCGGCGCAAGTCTGCCCATGACGGGCCATTTTTGCAAGCAGGCGTCCGGTCGAAAACGCAAAAAAGCCCTTGCAGCAGTCTGCAAGGGCGAAAATTGGAGCGGGAGACGGGATTTGAACCCGCGACTTCAACCTTGGCAAGGTTGCACTCTACCACTGAGTTACTCCCGCACGGGGCACGGCACAGGCCGCTATGTTCTGGAACCGCCAGGGTTCCCGGAAAAGCACTTGGAGCGGGAAACGGGATTTGAACCCGCAACCTTCAGCTTGGGAAGCTGACACTCTACCGTTGAGTTATTCCCGCCGGCCAGGGGATGAAAAATCTGGAGCGGGAGACGGGATTTGAACCCGCGACTTCAACCTTGGCAAGGTTGCACTCTACCACTGAGTTACTCCCGCAGAGTGAATCGATCCGGCTATAAAAATTTTTTGGAGGCGGCATCCAGATTTGAACTGGAGCATGGAGGTTTTGCAGACCTCTGCCTTACCGCTTGGCTATGCCGCCTCAGTGTTGGAGCGGGAGACGGGATTTGAACCCGCGACTTCAACCTTGGCAAGGTTGCACTCTACCACTGAGTTACTCCCGCTCAACGAAGAGAGACATTACGCTCCCTCCGTCATTCTGTCAACAAAAGTCTTCCATTTTTTCCATCTTTTTTAGAAAAAACGAAAAACGTCTACTTTTCCAGCCGCTTGTCGATGATGCGCTTGGCCTTGCCTTCGGAGCGTTCCAGCGAATGCGGTTCCATGAGGCGCACCTTGGTGCTGACGCCGAGGAATTCCTTGATGGTCTTCTGGATGCGTCCTTCAAGGCTCTGCAGCTTGCGGATCTCGTCGGCAAAGAGGGATTCGTCCACTTCCACCTGCACTTCCAGCGTATCCAGATTGTGTACGCGGTCCACCACCAGCTGGTAGTTGGGGGTAAGGCCCTCGCTTTCCATAAGGATGCTCTCGATCTGCTGCGGGAAGACGTTGACCCCGCGGATGATGAGCATGTCGTCCGAACGGCCCTTGATGCGGGTGAGGCGCACGTGCGTACGGCCGCAGCGGCAGGGCGTGTAGTCCAGGCTCGTGATGTCCCGCGTGCGGTAGCGGATGAGCGGGATGCCTTCCTTGGTCAGGGTGGTCAGGACGAGCTCGCCCGTTTCCCCGGCGGGCAGCACTTCGCCGGTCACGGGGTCGATGATCTCGGGCAGGAAGTGGTCTTCCCAGAGGTGCATGCCGCACTTGGCGTCGAGACATTCCATGGCCACGCCCGGGCCCATGACTTCGGACAGGCCATAGATGTTCATGGCGTTGATGCCCATCTTCTGCTCGATGTCCTGCCGCATCTCCTCGGTCCAGGGTTCCGCGCCGAAGACGCCGGTCCTCAACGGCAGCTCGCGGAAGTCGATGCCCGCCTCCTGTCCGGCTTCCCAGAGGTGCAGGGCATAGGAGGGGGTGCAGCAAAGGGCAGTAGCGCCGAAGTCACGCAGCAGATAGGCCTGACGGCGGGTGGAACCGCCGGAGGCGGGGACCACCGTCGCGCCGAGATGCTCGGCCCCGCCGTGCGCCCCGAGGCCGCCCGTGAACAGACCGTAGCCGTAGGCCACATGCACGGTATCCGTGTGGCTCACGCCGGCCGCGGCAAGGCTGCGAGCCGCCACTTCCGCCCAGGTATCCAGATCGCGCTGGGTATAGCCCACCACCACGGCCTTGCCCGTCGTGCCGCTGGAGGCGTGCAGGCGGACGATATTGTCGCGCGGCACGGCGAACAAGCCGAAAGGATAGTAGTTGCGCAGATCCTGCTTTTCCGTAAAGGGCAGCAGCTTCACGTCGGCAAGGGACTTGATGTCGGCGGGCGTGATGCCGATCTCTTCAAAGCGTTTGCGGTAAAAGGGCACATTGGCGTACACACGGGAGCAGAGATCCCGCAGGCGACGCAGCTGCAGGGCTTCGAGTTCCTCGCGGGGCAGGGTTTCCTGGCGGATATTGAACAGCACGGCGCTTCTCCTTGAAAAAATGGACTGCTCTTGGCATGCCCCAAAAGGGGAGAGCGGTCAAGGGGAAGGGTCGTCCCGGCCTGCGGAAGCCGCGCGGCGGGATTGCCCTTACGCGCGCTTTGGGGTATGTGCTTGCTCATGCAAACGACTACGCCCAAAAAATATTCGTTGATGCCCACTCCGGAAAAACTGGCCATCATGAAGGCCTGGCTGGAGGAACACAAGGCCCAGCATGTGGAAAGCATCGATCTGGCCGGGAAGGGAGCCTTTACCGATGCCCTGCTGGTGGCCTCGGCCACGTCCGTCCGGCACGCCCAGAGCCTTGCCGACGGCATCTCCGCCCTGTGCAGCGAAAAGAATTTCGAATATCTGCGCATGGAAGGCTATACGGCCGGCCAGTGGATTCTGGTGGACTGCAACGATATCGTCATCAATATCTTTCAGGAATCCGTGCGCGACCTCTACAAGCTGGAAGCCCTCTGGGGCGACGGCGCGGCGGCCCTGCTCGGACGGGGAGAACTCGCATGAGCCGCCCCGTACCGACCCTGCTGCTCATCCTGGACGGCTGGGGCATCGCCCCTGACGGGCCGGGCAACGCGCCCTTCACGGCGGCGACCCCCCGGCTGGACGCCCTGACCGCCGCCTGCCCGCACAGCCGCCTTGCGGCCTCGGGCCGTGAGGTGGGTCTGCCCGCGGGCTATATGGGCAATTCCGAGGTGGGCCATCTCAACATCGGCGCGGGCCGCATCGTCTATCAGGACATGACCCGTATCGACGTGGCGCTGGAAGACGGTTCGTTTTTCCAGAATGCCGTCCTGCGCGGCCTGCTGGACGCGGTGCGCGCCTCCGGCGGGGTGCTGCATCTGGCCGGTCTGCTCTCCGACGGCGGCGTGCACAGCCACATCCGGCACCTTGAGGCCCTCTGCCGCATGGCCGCCGATGCCGGCGTGCCTGTCCGCATCCACTGCTTCATGGATGGCCGCGATACCCCGCCCCAGAGCGGCGCGGATTATGTGCGCCAGCTTGAGGAAGCTGTCCGCCCGCTTGCCGGCGTCCGCATCGCCACGCTGACAGGGCGCTTTTACGCCATGGACCGGGATAAACGCTGGGAACGCGTGGCCGAAGCCTGGAACATGCTCGTACACGGGCAGGGCGCGACGGCGCAGGACGCCGAGTCCGCCATGCAGACCTCCTATGCCGCGGGCGTGACGGACGAATTCGTCAAGCCGGTGCGCATCGAGAACGTGGAGCATGCCTGCGTGCGTGACGGGGACGGGCTCTTTTTCTTCAATTTCCGGGCGGACCGCATGCGCGAGCTGGCGCGGGCCTTCACCGTGGAGGCCTTCGACGGTTTTGATCGCGGCACGCGTCCGCAACTCTGCGCGGTGGCGTCCATGACGCCGTACGAGGCGGATTTCACCTTCCCCGTGGCCTATCCCAAGGAAGCGGTGCACATGGGACTTGGCGAGGTGGTCTCCCGCGCCGGCCTGCGGCAGCTCCGTCTGGCCGAGACGGAAAAATACGCCCACGTCACCTATTTCTTCAACGGCGGGCGGGAAGAACCCTTTGCCGGGGAGGACCGCATCCTCGTGGAATCGCCGCGCGATGTGGCCACCTATGACCTCAAGCCCGCCATGAGCGCCCGCGAGGTCACGGACAAATTCGTGGAAGCCTGGAACAGCGGCGCATATGATCTTGTGGTCTGCAATCTGGCCAATGGCGACATGGTCGGCCACACCGGCAAGCTGGAGGCCGCGGTGCAGGCCTGCGCTGTGGTGGACGAATGCGTGGGCCGTATGGCCGATGCCGTCCGTGCCCGCGGCGGCCGCCTGCTGCTCATTGCCGATCACGGCAACTGCGAAGTCATGATCTCGCCCGACGGCTCCCCGCAGACGGCGCATACCACCAATCCCGTGCCCTGCATCCTGCTGGATGCGGCCGGCGGCGAACCTCTTCGCCTGACCGACGGCAAACTGGCCGATGTGGCGCCCACCCTGTTGCGCCTCTGGGGCATGGGGATCCCGGCGGAAATGAGCGGCACGCCGCTGGCGCACCCTGAGAAGGAGGCCCGGTCATGAGCGCGCCCAACCGTCCCGTGCAGCCGGTCCCCCCGGTGGCGATGGAAATGATCTTTTTCTACACCTGTCCGCAATGCGGCTGGCATGCCGCCGTGGGCAATCCCACGGAAGCCAAGCTCATCCCCTGCGAATCCTGCGGCCTGCGCTTCCCCATCATCCCGGTGGAGGAGCACTACCTGCACTTCATGCGCATCATGACCGGCGCGGGCCGGGCCGCTGCCGATCCGGACTTCCTGTAGTGGCGCTTGGACGAGTTATTTGGGGGGAAGGGAACCCCCTCCGCCGGCGCTGGAGGGGGTTCCCTTCCCCCCAAGCCCCCCATCCCTTCCCCAGCGCGCTTTTACCGGGGGAAGAGCCGGGGACACGAGGGAACCCCGCCTAAAGGCAATCAGAGCGCGTACGGCTTATTTTTTATTTATTGAAATTATTTGTAAAATTTGTGTTAACAGGCCCTAGTTGCAACGCACGGATGTAGGCGGCGGACTTCTCTGGAAGTTTGCCGCCTGTTTTCTTTCTCTCCGGTTTGCGGGCAGGGGAGGGGGAAGAACTTCCGAACCGCATCGGGCACAGGCTGTCCGCATCGTCCGCGCCCACAGAGGGGGCCGGATACGACCGCGGCGCTGCGGCGAGCCCGCGGCGCGGGGAAGGCCAGACAGCGGCACGCAAAAAAGGCGGGCCGAAGCCCGCCTTGCAGAATAGTCTGAAACGAAATGACGGCTACCAGCTGTAGCGGTTGCGATGTTCCTGGCTGTTGCCCACGATGCCGCCCGCCAGCGCGCCCACGCCGGCACCCGCCAGCGCGCCCCAGCCGGCGGAGCCGCCGGCAATGGCCGCCACACCGGCGCCGCCCAGCGCGCCAAGAGCCGCGCCGCTGGCCACACCCTGCTGGGTACGGCTCATATTGGTGCAACCAAGACCGCCAAAACACATCACCACGAGCAGAGCGCCCGCAAACAACTTTTTCATGGGAGACTCCTCAAGGCGGCGCTACTTGGAGGCCGCCAGTGCAGGCTTGATAAGGGAGAACCAGATCACGTTCATCACAGGGATATCCTGCTTGTCGGGATGCGCGGCATACCAGGCATCGATCTTTTCGATGACCTGATTGCGGTCCGTATCCTTCATGGCAGTCATCCAGCCCTTTTCAAAGCGGGAAAGATTGGAAGAAGGGGCCTTGCCTTCCTTGGCGGCCTTTTCGGCGGCTCTGCTGTTCACAAAGTATTCCACCGTAATGGCCGTATCAATGCCGAAAAGAAAGGCAGCCTTGTTGTCGTGGCTGGTCTGCATCCATACCGTTCCCGTGAACTGATCCACGGGATTGGCAGGCCGTGCGGCTCCTTCCGCAGCCAGCGCGGGCGCAGTCCCGACAGCCAGCGACAAAGCCAGTGCCAAAGCGGCAATGATTTTCTTCACGTTGAGACTCCTTGGTCTGGAGAAACAGCGAAAACATTTCGCCTTCCGCGCCACCGGCAACCTATGCCCTCGGGCAGCGGAGCTTCTCTTGATTCTCCTTAGCGCAGAGCAGCGGCATTGGCAAGCCTGCCATTCGCGGGAAAAAAATATATCAGTACGGGTGCCGTCCGGCAGACAGCAAAAAGGGAAAGCCCGCCGGGCTTCCCCTTTCTCCCCTAAAGACTGAGAGAACAGATCTCAATAATAAAGATGGTCATGGAGGGCTGCTCCATGACCATCTTTATCGCTTTTGATCGTTTGGAAGCGTCTAGGCCACCGCATCGCGCGTCATCTCAAAGAAGCGCGTGAAGAGGTAGCGCCCGTCGTGAGGCCCGGCGGCGGCTTCGGGATGGTACTGCACGCTCATGACCGGCAGGGTCTTGTGGCGCAGGCCTTCCAGGGTCTGGTCGTTGAGGTTGATGTGCGTGGCTTCCACATCGTCCAGCCCGTCGAGCACCACATGGAAACCGTGGTTCTGCGAGGAGATCTCGATGCGGCCGGTGGTCAGGTCCTTCACCGGATGATTGCAGCCATGATGACCGAACTTGAGCTTGCCCGTGGTACCGCCCAGGGCGTGGCCGATGAGCTGGTGGCCGAGACAGATGCCCGTCACCGGGAAGTGCTTGATGAGCTCGCGGATATTCTCGATCTCCGCCGTCAGGGTCGCCGGGTCGCCGGGCCCGTTGGACAGGAAGATGCCCTTGGCCCCGCTGGCTTTGGCCTGCTCCGCCGTGAAGGAAGGCGGCACCGCCAGCACCTCGAAGCCCACTTCGGCCAGCAGGCGGAGGATGTTCCACTTCACGCCGAAGTCGTAGACCAGCAGCGGCAGGCCCGTTCCCTTCCAGGCATAGGCGCCGCGCACGTCGAAGCTCGCTTCCTCCATGCGGTCATCCACGAGGATATAAGGCTTCCTGGCGCAGACATAGGGCACGAGGTTCTGCCCCTGCATGGGCGGCAGGGCCTTGGCCTTGGCCTGCAGGGAGGCCGCGTCAAGGTCGCGCGTGGAGATGATGCCGCGCATGGCCCCGTTGAGCCGCAGGTGGCGGGTCAGGGCGCGGGTGTCGATGCCTTCCATGCCCGGCACGCCCCACTGCTTGAGGAAGTCCGGCAGGGACTTGGTGGCGCGCCAGTTGGACGGCTGCTTGCAGCACTCCTTGACCAGCAGGGCGCGCATGTGGATGCGCGGGGATTCCATATCCCGGGCATTGATGCCGTAATTGCCGATGAGCGGATAGGTCATGCAGACCATCTGCCCGTAATAGGAAGGATCGGTGAGGACTTCCTGATAGCCGGTCATGCCGGTATTGAAGATCACTTCCCCGCCGGTCTCAAAGTCGCCGGTGAAGGATCTGCCTTGCAGACAAAAGCCGTCTTCGAGCACAAGTAATGCTTTCATTTCCTAACTCCGGGCGTCGCGGGCGTAATATTCCTGAAGACTTGCCACATGGATGCCGTCGCTCCGCTTGCCGATGGCCGTGGCAGTGGCCTTGGCTCCGGCCACCGTGGTGCAGTAGGGCACGCCGTAGGTGACCGCCGCGTGACGGATGGACTTGGAGTCACGCGCCGTGTTCTTGCCGGAAGCCGTATTGACCACCAAAGCGATCTCATTGTTGACGATGCGGTCGACGATGTGCGGCCGGCCTTCGTACACCTTGCGGACCTCCTCCACTTCCAGCCCGTGTTCTCGCAGCAGCTTGGCCGTGCCGCGCGTGGCCAGCAGATGGAAGCCCAGATCGGCGAACATGGCCGCCACTTCAGGCAGCAGGGGCTTGTCGCGGTCATTGACCGACAGGAAGACGTTGCCGCCCTGCGGCAGGGACTGACCGGCGCCGAGCTGGCTTTTCATGAAGGCATCGGGGAAGTTGTCGCCCATGCCCATGACCTCGCCGGTGGAATGCATCTCCGGCCCGAGGATGATGTCCACTCCCGGGAAACGCTGGAAGGGCAGCACGGCCTCCTTGACGCAGGTGAAGCCGCCGCGGCGCATGCTCCACGGGTCGAGTTCCTCCAGCGTCTTGCCCAGCATGACCTGGGTGGCCAGGTAGGGCAGCGGCACGCCGGTGGCCTTGGACACGAAGGGCGCGGTACGCGAAGCGCGGGGATTCACTTCCAGGATGTAGACGTCATCCCCCTTGATGGCGAACTGGATGTTCATGAGGCCCACGACCTTGAGTTCGCGGGCCAGCGCCTCGGCCTGCGCCGCGATGAGGGCCACATGGTCGTAGGAGAGCGAGAAGGGCGGCAGCACGCAGGCCGAGTCCCCGGAGTGGATGCCCGCCTCCTCGATGTGCTCCATGATGCCCGCCACATACACGTCGCTGCCGTCGGAGAGGGCGTCCACGTCCACTTCCACGGCGTGCTCAAGGAACTTGTCGATGAGGATGGGGTGTTCCGGCTTTTCGGGGACCTGGGCGGCAAAGTATTCGCTCAGCTCTTCCTTGTCGTAGACGACGGCCATGGCGCGGCCGCCCAACACGTAGCTGGGCCGCACCACCACGGGATAGGTGATGCGCTCGGCCACTTCCAGCGCCTCGTCGAGGCTCATGGCCGTACCGTTCGGCGGCTGGAGCAGGCCCAGCTTCTCGATGAGGGCCTGGAAGCGTTCCCGGTCCTCGGCGCGGTCGATGGCGTCGGGCGACGTGCCGAGGATGGGCACCCCGGCGCGCATGAGCGGCACGGCCAGATTGAGCGGCGTCTGCCCGCCGAACTGCACGATGACGCCCTCGGGCTTTTCCTTTTCGATGATGTTCATCACATCTTCAAAGGTCAGCGGCTCGAAATAGAGGCGGTCGGACGTGTCGTAGTCCGTGGAGACGGTCTCGGGGTTGGAGTTGACCATGATGGCCATGACGCCCGCATCCCGCAGGGCAAAGGAAGCATGGCAGCAGCAGTAGTCGAACTCGATGCCCTGTCCGATGCGGTTGGGCCCGCCGCCGAGGATGATGACCTTGCGGCAGTCGCGGGAGTCCAGCTCCTCGCCGGATTCGTAGGTGGAGTAGTAGTAGGGCGTATAGGCCTCGAATTCCGCGGCGCAGGTATCCACCAGATAGAAGGTGGGCACGATGTCCATTTCCTTGCGCAGGCGGCGGATGTCCGACTCGGGACGTTTCCACATCTCGGCAAGCTGACGGTCGGAGAAGCCGTATTCCTTGGCCTCGCGCAGCAGGGGGGCCAGATCGGGGTTGGCCGGGGTCATGTCGTTGGCCAGGCCGAAATCACGGATGCGGTTCTCCATGTCCACGATGTCGCGCACCTGCCGGATGAACCAGGGGTCGATGGCCGAGGCTTCGTAGATGTCTTCCTCGCTGATGCCGGCCAGCAGGGCCCGGCGCAGGTCGAAGATGCGGCGGGAATGCGGCTTGCGCAGACCGGCAAGGATGGCATCCCGATCCGGCAGCTCGGCGCGGAAGTTGTACCCCAGACCGGGCGCGCCGATCTCCATGGAGCGCAGCCCCTTCTGGAGGGCTTCCTTGAAGGTGCGGCCGATGCTCATGGCCTCGCCCACGCTCTTCATGGAGGTGGTCAGCTCGTCCTTGGCGCCGGGGAACTTCTCGAAGGTGAAGCGGGGGATCTTCACCACGCAGTAGTCGATGGCCGGCTCAAAGCTGGCCGCCGTCTCGCGGGTGATGTCGTTGCGCAATTCGTCCAGCGTATAGCCCACGGCCAGCTTGGCCGCAATCTTGGCGATGGGGAAGCCCGTCGCCTTGGAGGCCAGCGCCGAGGAGCGCGAGACGCGCGGGTTCATCTCGATGACCACCATGTCGCCGTTGCGCGGATTGATGCCGAACTGCACGTTGCTGCCGCCGGTCTCCACGCCGATCTCCCGCATGATGGCCAGGGAGGCGTCGCGCATCTTCTGATATTCGTCATCGGTGAGCGTCTGGGCCGGGGCCACGGTGATGGAGTCGCCGGTATGCACGCCCATGGGATCGAGGTTCTCGATGGAGCAGACGATGACGCAATTGTCGTTGCGGTCGCGCATGACTTCCATCTCGTACTCTTTCCAGCCGAGCACGCTCTGCTCGATCATGACTTCGGACGTGGGGCTGGCCGCCAGCCCGCGCCCGGCCACTTCCTCAAGGTCGGCCATATTGTAGGCCACGCCGCCGCCGGTGCCGCCAAGGGTGAAGGCCGGACGCACGATGAGCGGGAAGGGGAGCACGTCGCCCAGCCGCCGCACGTCATCCATGTTGCGGGCGATGCCGCTGGCGGGCACGGTCAGGCCGATGTTTTCCATGGCCTGCCGGAAGAGCTCGCGGCTTTCGGCCTTTTCGATGACATCGGCCTTGGCGCCGATGAGCTCCACGCCGTACTCCGCCAAAACGCCGCTCCGGGCAAGCCCGAGAGCGGCGTTGAGAGCCGTCTGACCGCCGAGCGTGGGCAAAAGGGCATCCGGCCGTTCCTTACGGATGATGGCCGCCAGCGTGTGCTGTTCGATAGGTTCGACATAGGTGGCGTCGGCCATGTTCGGGTCGGTCATGATGGTGGCCGGATTGGAGTTGACCAGCACCACCTGATAACCTTCCTCTTTCAAGGCCTTGACGGCCTGCGATCCCGAATAGTCGAACTCGCAGCCCTGACCGATAATGATCGGCCCGGCCCCGATGACCATGATTTTGTGTAGATCCGTGCGTTTGGGCATTGGATTTTCCTATGGGGTTGGACGTACGGCAGGGGGGATTCCCCGGCCCTCACCGAACAGCTTGCACCGACACCTGCTCCGGCATGCAAGTTTCATCCGGTCAAAACGATTTCTTTTAGCCTCTTCACGCCAGCTCGTCAAGCAGGCCGTGCCGTGCCCCGCAAGGCGGCGGGCGCGGGCGGCGTCATGCCTTCCCGCATCCGTCGCCTTGACATCAAGGGCAAAAGCCAAGATAGTTTTGCCAACATTTTTCAGGCCCGACAGGGCCGGGGAGGCAGAGTGAGGACAAAAATCGTAGCGACCATCGGGCCGGCTTCCAATACGCGGGAACGCCTGAAAGAGCTGGCGCAGGCCGGGGTAAGCATTTTCCGCCTCAATTTTTCTCACGGCGGGGCTGCGGACTTTGTGGACATCATCGGTCATATCCGGGCCATTGAGGCGGAACTGAACCACCCCCTCACCATCATGCAGGATCTTTCCGGCCCCAAGATCCGTCTGGGCGCCATCCGGGAAAAGACCATACAGGTCAGCAAGGGCATGCGGCTGCTGCTGGGCCCGACGGACCGCTATACGAACGAGCTGCCCTATCTCCCCTTTGACCACGAGATCATCCTGCAGAGTCTCGTCAAGGGGGACCATCTGGTGCTGGCCGACGGCGGCCTGCAATTCGTGGTGGAGGAGTGCCGGACGGACGGTCTCGTGCTGCTGGCGGCGGAAAACAGCGGCATCGTCACCTCCCGCAAGGGCCTTGCCCTGCCCGGCAAGGCGACGCGGGTCCGCGCCCTGACCGACAAGGACAAGCGGGACCTCAACGACGGCCTGAGGCTGGGCGTGGATGCCGTCGCCATCTCCTATGTGCAGACGGCGGACGACGTGCGCGAAGCCAAGGAGATCATCGCCGCTTCCGGGCGTAACATCCCTGTGGTGGTCAAGCTGGAAAGGCAGGGCGCTGTGGAGAATCTGGACGCCATCCTTGCCGCGACGGACGCCGTCATGGTGGCGCGCGGCGACCTTGGCGTGGAGTGCCCGCTGCCGCAGCTGCCGGCCCTGCAGAAACACATCATCGCGGCCTGCAACCGCCTGTCCAAGCCGGTCATCGTGGCTACGCAGATGCTGCTTTCCATGGTCAACAGCCCCGCGCCCACCCGCGCCGAGACCACGGACGTGGCCAATGCCGTCCTGGACGGCGCGGATTGCGTCATGCTGTCGGAAGAGACGGCCATGGGCAACTTTCCCGTGGAAACGGTGCGCTACATGCGCCGCATCACCGACGAGGCCGAAAAGCTCCTGCTGGAGGACCGCCGCACCGAATCCCCGGATACGGCAACGGACATCTCGAGCTTCCTGGCCTATTCCGCCTGCCTGCTTGCCAAGCGGGCGTCGGCCCAGGCCATCGTGGCCCACAGCATCAGCGGCGCTTCGGCCCGCCTCATTGCCGCCCACCGGCCCGCGCAGCCCGTCTATGCCCTGACGCCCGATCCGGTGACCTTCAAGGCCCTCAATTTTTCCTGGGGCGTCCATCCTGTCCTGGTGAGCCAGCCCGATGTGGAAACAAGCCACCTGCGGCGTGCGCAGCAGTTCATCTGCGACAGTGAGGCCATCGCCCCGGGGCAGTGCGCGGTCATCACGGCGGGGCAGCGCACCGGCTCTTCGTCCACCCCGCGCGGAACAAACCTTGTCAAAATTTACTGGAAGTAGTTATGGCTGCCAAAAAAGACGTTCCCCAGAATATCAATGAAGAATACTATCAGATCAGCAGCGAGATCCTGTCCAGCTTCCCCAAGTACCGCCCGCCGGTCGATCTGTTCTCCTTCCGTGAGGACATCTGTGTGCTCGCGCCCTATTGCCGCAAGGGCGACCGCCTGAGCAACGCCCAGGTGGAAGAGGTGGCCCAGCTCTGCGCCGACGGCTCGCTGTTCGTGTCCCGCTCGGACCACCCCATCTATTCGCGCCACATCGTCAAACAGCTCGACCTCGTGCTGCAGGACCGCAACCTCAAGGAAGCGGAGATCGTGGACATCTGCATCCGCGCGCTGGTCATGCGCTATACGGAGTTCTACGCGCAGCCGGTCAAACTGCTTTTTGATCCGCTGTATCGTGACCTCATGGTGGTCACCGAATATATCTTTGAGGACAAGCACCGCATCGCCGGTTTCGTGCGCCGCCTCTTCCGCGTGCATGACCCCGCCCGCCATGCCCTCAACTGCCTGAACCTGGGCCTCTGGCTCTGGATGCAGAGCGTCAGCGAGATGCGCCGCAAGGACCTGGACAAGGTGGCGCTGGCCCTGCTGCTCCACGATATCGGCATGAGCAAGGTGCCGGCCTTTGTGGTCAACAAAAAGGGCCCCCTCAAGCAGGAAGAGCGGGACAAGGTCGTCCAGCATCCGCTGCTTGGCGTCAAGATCATGCAGAAGGTGGACATTTCCTTTGAGGAACTTATCCGCGCCTGCTTCGAGCATCATGAACGCCTCGACAGCAGCGGTTACCCGCAGCACGAGCCCGGCAGCCGCATCAGCCGTATCGGCCGCCTGACCGCCGTGGTGGACTCCTTCTCGGCCATGATCATGGACAAGCCCTACGGCACCAAGCACGAGCCTGCCGATGCCGCGCGCGAACTGGCACAGGACAACCGCTACGAGCCCGACTTCACCAAGCCGCTCATGGCGGCCTTTGCCGCCCAGACCTTCGGGCAGCTCATCGACATGGACGCCAATCTGGAAGTGCCTGAATAGCTCCTTCCCAGCTCCGGCAAAAAAGCCCCCGGCCCCGCACAGGGACCGGGGGCTTTTTTGCCGGAGCCGTCCGGCGCATCCCTCGCGAGGCAGGGCCGCCGGCGCCCGACGTCAAAGCCCGAGCGTTTTGCCGGTGAAAAAAGTGAAACGCGGGGCGGCAGCACAGCGCCGCCCGCCCTAAAACAAGCGGGAAAACTGCATTTTTTCCGCGAAACGCCGGGCCGTATGGTGGAAAACGCACAGCGTTTCAAACGGAACATGCCTTAGAGCGGATTCGCATTGAAATTGCGTCCAATTTCAATGCTGACGCTGCCCTCACACTGCGGAAAAAGCGCGTTGGGGAAGGGCATCGCAGCGTTTGACGATCCCCTAACCACGTTGCGGCGCGTTCATTCTTGCTGGATACCCATTTTTTCAAAGGCCCTTACGACACGCTCACCCAGCTGTCTGCAAGCCTCTTTTCCTAGCCGCAGAACCTCACGCCCCAGTACGCGAAGCTTCTCCTGCGGCGTACCGAGCTCGTCTGGCGGCATGAAGCGTGCGCAATCCTCGCTGTAGAATCCTTCATCGAGGACATTATCCGGCCAGACGGCGTGGTCATCATAAAAGTTGCTGGTATACAGGCATCTTTTGCTTTTCTTGTCAAAAATCTTGTAAAAAGCCGGGTCTTCGTACGACATGCTCAGGAAGATGCTGTCATAGCCTTCATAATATATTTTATATACATAGCATGCGGACTCTCCGGATGGCTCTTCGGGAAAATCGCGTATCTTGAAGAGATATCCATAATAAATGTACGCAAGGACAGGCACAAGAAGAACGAAAAGAAGGCATTTCTTGTGCGTTACAAGAAAATACCCCAAGGCGATAAGGAGAAAAATGACTTTAAAGATGACCGTCACGAAATCAAAATCATCCCTGTAAGGCTGCGAAACAGCATAAGTGTACACAAGAACAGGCACGAGGAGAATAAATAAAAGGTATTTCTTGCGCTGCTTTGCAAGCAGATACCCCAAGACGATAAGAAGTAAAAGGACTTTCACGCTATCTATCATAAAATCAAGACCATACATATGAAACTCCGAAATGCCATCTCCCTGTCGATGGCCGCTGTTCCCCTGGCATGCAGGCAAATCGCCTCAGACAAAAATCCTCATCCTCTCCCTGAACGCTGCTGCGAACTGGCGCGCCGCCGCCCCTGTCCTCTGGCAGCAAGGCGGCTTGCCGTCCGGGCGACGCGTCACCGCTGCCGCGGGCAGGGATGGCGGATCGTCTCGGGGGAGACTTTTTTGACAAACTTCTCGCGTGTAAAGTCCGCCAGAACTTCCTTCAGGGCCTGATCCATGGGAGAATCCGTCAGCCCAGCAAGAAAGCGCCGCTTTGCCTCTTCCGCTTCGGGAGAATCCGCCAGCAGCAGGGCAAGCAGATATTCCTGGGAATGCTCATCGGCCTTGTCGGACTGCCGGCAAAGCCGGGCCACGCGCAGGTAGCAGAGACGGTTTTCCTCCTGCTGCGCGCCCGTGGCTTCCGCGTACAGACATTTCTGCATCTGGAAAGGCGGGGAGTCCGGATGCAGGGCGGCCAGGGCCTCCACATCCGGCCTGGCGGAATACGGGTCGGCCAGAAGACCGTAGGCCGCGATACGCAGCGTGAGCAGACTCTCATCATCGGGCCGGCTGGCGATCTCCCGGTCGAGCATGGTGATGACGGCACATGTCCGTTCCGCATCACCAATCGCGGCGTCCAAAAGTTCCCCCAGCTGGGCGGCATCCATGCCCAGCCCCGCACTGGGACGCAAAAGGGCGATGCAGAGCGTCAAGACGGCAAGGGCGACCTTCATGCTTCCACCTCGATGACAAAGGGTTACGCAGGAGAAGCTGCCGGATCGGCTGCTTGTCCACCACGTACGCAAGCTTACACAACGCCACCCCCTGCTTTCAAGATGTCCGGTTTCCCCGGTAGAAATTGCGCAGGCGCTGAACGATATGAGAATGCTTTGTCGTTGAAAAAAGCAAAATGCGAGGCGGCGACATAGCGCCGCCCGGCCAAACGTGAGCGGAAAAACCACGTTTTTTTCCGCGAACCGACAAACCGTATGCGTTGGAAACGCCAAGCCTTTCAAACTGAAAATGCGCTATGGAAGAACGGGGAACTAGGGAAGAAAGAATCTGACGGAAGCGTAACGCTATCCTGTCGGACGCGGGATCGACGAGATTCGCACCGAAAACGCGACTGGAGGGAAACGGGAGAACAGGGAGGCGGTACGCCGTGCCTGACCGGCACGCAAGATGAGAACGCAAAAGTCCTGCCGGAACTGACAGATGTGTCCAAGGCCATGTGCCCAAAAGGAAAGGCGCTTACCGAACGTCAGTAAGCGCCTGAAAATCTTTGGCGCGCCCGGGAGGATTCGAACCCCCGACCAAGAGCTTAGAAGAAGGCTGACGGTATTTCCCATGATTGCCCTTAATGTCTTATCATCTTGATTTATAAGTATGGCCGATGATAACAGATGCCCATAAATGCCCATGACGTCAAAAAAGGTGGGTGACAGATGGGTGACAAGTATCGCTGGCAGACAGTCCCGGGCAAAGAGGGCGTCCTTTATCGCGAACATCCCACTCGCAAAAATGGCCGCGTGCCGGACCGTTGCTTCTCCATCCGTTACCGGGCGGGAGGAGGCAAGCGCATGCACGAGTCCCTGGGCTGGGCCAGCGACGGCTGGACCGTCGCCAAGGCCATCGCCCTGCTGCGTGAGCTGAAGGAAAACATCCGTACCGGCAAGCATCCTCAGAGCCTGCGAGAGATGCGCAGCATGGCTGAGGAGCAGCGGCAGAGCGAGGCTCTGCTGCGCAGCAAGGAGCGTGTGGCCGGGCTGACGTTCAGGGAGCTGGCCGCATGCTATACCGACTGGACACAGCGGCATCGGGCGAGCCATGCCAAGGTCGTCCAGCTGCTGACGAACCATATCCTGCCTGTCCTTGGGGATCGTCTCGCCCGGGAGATCACCCCGCAGGACGTCGCGGAGCTCGGCCGGATCGTGGCCGCCAAGCGACCGCTCACCGGACGCAACAAGAATGACCCATCGGCCGGCCTTGCTCCCCAGACGGTCCTGCACATCCTCAAGACCGTGCGGGAGGTCTACAACTACGCGCTGGAGACGCCCGCTCCCGGCGCACCGGGGACCATGTTGTTCAGCGGACCCAATCCGGCCATCCTGGGCCGCCGCAATCGTGCCGTCGTGCTGCCCAAAACGGACAGCCGCCGCCTGCGCGTCCTGAGCGATACGGAGATCGAGGCCCTGCTGGCCTACCAGGGCCGGCGGGAAGGGGCCAGCGATCTGCATGACATGATACTCCTTTCTCTGGACACGGGCCTGAGAGCGGGGGAGCTCATCAACCTCCGCTGTGAAAGCTGCACGCCGGAAACGGGAGCCATTCGCGTGCTTACCGGCGCAAAAGGCAGCGAGCGATCCACGAAGGGCGGCAAGACGCGCATCGTCCATGCCGGACGCCTTTTTCCCGAGAGCCTCGCCATGCTGCGCAAGAGGCTGGCGCATGCCTCCAGCGAATACCTTTTTCCCGGGCCCGGCGGAGAGATGCGCTCTCCCTTCGGCTTGCCGCAGGCCATGCGCCGCATCATGGACAAGCTCGGTTTCAATGACGGCGTGACGGACCCGCGCAACCGGGTAGTCTGGCACACGCTGCGGCACACCTTTGCCACACGCATGCTGGAATCCGGGCTGGACATCTACGCCCTGCGGACGCTCATGGGGCATGCCAGCGTCACGACGACGGAGATCTACCTCCACATCTGCGACATGGACAAGCGCCGGGCCGCCCTGGCGAGAGCGGAGCTGGCCCGGCAGACGGAGATCAAAACGACGGAGGGACAATGATCTTCACTCCTTTTTCTTCAAGATATGCCAGAAAGAACGGCGTCGGGTACACGACGGCGTCCCCCATCTTCATGCGGACACGGGGACCGTTGCCCAGATAATCGTCATTGGAGACGCTCTTGGGACTGATGGCGCCGCCGGTGAAATACTTGACCTCCTTGCGGGCGATCATGGGCGGCAGCTTGTCCAGAAAGCAGCCCAGCACCTTCAGCTGGGGCGGGGCGGGCATGGTTGTTGGCTTGGACATGTTCACACCTCCTTGAGCGCAAAACGCCGGCAGGCGGCATCACGGATGATGGCCCACGGGCGCAGGGTGACCGTCAGGCCGCAACGCTGTGCGGCACGGGCCAGACGATAGGGATCGCCGTCGCCGCCGAAGCTTCGTTCGGCGTTGCGCGCCAGGGCGCGTATGCTTATCTGCGGCGCGGACGGGTCGTCCCGCAGGGCTTCTCCCAGGACGCGCAGCAGCACGACGGCATCAGGCACGGCATCCCGCCGGCGCACGAGCCGGGCATGATCGGGGCAGCCGGCGGCAAGCGCCTGGCCGGCCGGGCAGACGAAGCAGCTTTGCAGGTCGGCAGCCTCGCCGGTCCGGCAGATCAGGGCCGCGCAGTCTGACGGCGGGATGACCCGGCCCAGGCGGGCGCAGGAGACGGACGCAGGATGGGCGGCACGCATGGCTAAACCTCCAGCAGGGCACGCAGCCGGCTGCATTTGTGGGCCACACTCTGGTCGATCTCGGCGGCCATGAACGGTTCGGTGCGCAGTTGATCGATAAGCACCAGCACGTCGCCAAGTTCCTCTACCACCTCTTCACGCGCGCCACGGCGGCCGCGCCGCAGGTGGCTGATGGCCACGATGGCCTCGGCCAGTTCTTCCTGCAGCACCTGCAGCTGGGCATCCAGGCCAAAGCGGCGCACGGCCTGCGCCGCCAGACCGGCATCTACGAGCAGCGTCCGGCAGGGATATTTTCCTGCGAGTGCGGCCGGGCAGGGAGAACCGGATTCCATGGACATCACCTCACGACAGGGGACTGACGGGCGTATGCCGGCGGTCGGGGAGGGGAGAGAAGCCTGACCGGGAGCAGGGGACGGGATGACGGCGTCAGCGGACACGGGGAGCCTCCTTGCGGGAAGGGAGGACGGTCAGCAGCCAGTGCAGCATCTGGCGATGGCTGGCCAGCACGCGCCGGGGCGGCATGCCGGGCAGGCGGACACGGTAGCTGGCGACCTTGACAAGAGCGGACGGGACAGCATAGGTTCGGGACATAGGTTTGCTCCTTTGGGAGTTTGGGCTGTGGACGGTTCCAGCGTCCGCAGCCTTTTTTCATATCTGGCGGTCGTGGGTCTCGCGCGCCAGTCTGAGGATGGCGAGGATGGCTTCCACGGCCTCATGGCCCCGGCGGGTCATGTCGTGCAGTTCCTGCACGGTGATCCTGCCGTCTGCGATATGATCCGACGTCGCGCAGGCGAATTCGCCGAATTCGCGGATGCTGGCGCTCAGCCCGGCGACCAGCTGTTCCGGCCCGCCGGCGGGGATGCGCAAGGGCACAAAGGCTCCGCCGCGCTGCCGGGCAAGGAAGATGAGCGGCAGGTCGGACTCGCAGACGTCCATGAGCGGCAGCAGCAGCTCCGCGCCCAGCTTGTGGCCGGGCTGCTGCGACAGTTCGCTCATGAGGGTGGCATACGGCTTGCCCACCAGATCGGCCACTGTGCGCACATCCAGGCCGGAGGGCGCCGCCTTGACCATGCCGTGCAGCACGGCCGTCAGGGAAGGATACGGGCGGCAGGGGGCGTTCATGTAAAAAACTCTCCATCTTTTGCGTGGTTCTGGCGTCGAATGCGCGTTATGCCGACAGCATGGCGTCAGCAGTCGCGCGGCCTGGGACCGGTGGGCACGTCTTCGGCCCGGGGCAGCAGTTCCAGCGGGATGCTGAGACAGCTCCGGAGCTTCTCATGATGGCGCACGGGCATGCGGTCCTGCTGCAGGCTGATGCTGGCGGCACGCCCGGAGATGCCCAGGAGCCTGCCCAGGGCCACAAAGGTCAGATTCCGCTCCAGCATCCAGATCTTCAGCTTGAGAAAGCGGGCTTGCCTGCCGGTTTTCATTGGTATAGACTGTTGCATAAAACGACCTTTCCCTTTCGGGGTGAGGGGTAAACGTACATGTATGCGGACAATGTGAAAAATTCTTTCGCTATTGTCAACGAATTTTCCCGACGAGAAATGAAAGATTCTAAGAAAAGCGAACTATACGAGCGCGTTGCCGCCGCCGGAAAATTTTTCGGAGGCATCCCGACGTTCGCGGAAATGGTGGGGGTGCAGTACCGGACCTTCCTCGGCTACCTGAGCCGGAAGCGGCAGCACAACCTCTGGCCGCTCCTGCCCGCCATACTGGAGGCATTCCCGCGCCTGTCGCGGCAGTGGCTGTATTTTGGGGAAGGCCCCATGCTCATCGGGCACGGCACGCCGCTGGACAGGCCGGTGCCCCTGCAGGAGATCGCGGCCGCGGCCGAGGCTATGGCCGCCGAAGCGGGCGGGAGCTGGGGAGAGGTGCTGGCCTACATACTGGACGCGGCCCGCGCGGAAGGCGTGCGAACGGAACCGGCGGCCGACAGCCGCCAGATCCAGGAACTGCAGGCCAGATTGCTGGCAGCTCAGGAAAGGATCATTCAGCTTCAGGATGAATTGCTGACCAGGCAGAGAGAAGGACGCACTAACGCCCCCAAGGCCCTGCCTGTCGGCATTGGCGACAATGCTGCCCGCTTGTAGGGTGGCGGCAGTAGGTTAGCGATATGCATCACTTTTGGGCAAGATTCTTCTGGTTCCTTTTTGTGCTGTTCAATGCCTGCATGCTGCTCATGGCACTTTTTACCGTTATGCCGATGGTGACACAGTGGGGGGATGTCCCAGATATCGACAGGATGCACAGCAAGTTGCTTTCGGCAAATATTGAACTGTGGGCCTGGGGAGATATCATCATCGGCATGCCGGCAATCCTGCAATATCTGCGCTCAAAGTAGGGGAGGAAGATTGATGCATCTCAGAAAAATTTTGGTTTTGGCAGTTTCCTTGTTGGCATTCCCTTGCCTCAGTCATGCGCAGGCCGACGGCCAGCAGGCCATGAAAAAAATGGCAGCCGCCGTGGAGCAATCCGGGAAAAAAACCTACACCATGCCGCTGGATGAAACAGAAACGGAAGCTATGGTGGCATACCTCAAGGACAAGTACAAAAAGGAATTTGGTACAGAGTTGAGCGACTTGCAAGCTGCCGTTTGGGGCGGCAGCGTTTGTGGTCTGTACGGAGGCATGAGCATGATCAAAAATGCCTTCAGCGGAAAAAGCGGCACGACACAACAGTCCAAGGAGCCGCCAAAGCCCCGTGTCTGGCCGTCTGGGGTCAGTGAATACTCTCCCCAATTGCTGATGGACGATTTTACGAAGAATCAGTTTGCCGCGGAAAAGGAGTTGGCCGACAAGGAAATCCTCGTTTGGGGGGTGGTGGAAAGCCTTGGCCGGCAGCGTTACTCCCCGACGGCCTCCTTCACTGTTGATGGTAGGGAATTGCCCTGCATGAAGCTCAAGGGGCTTTTTCACGCCTATTTTGAAGATGCGCACGGCCTGGATCTGACCAAGGTCAGCACGGGCGATGCCGCGCTGTTGCTGTGCGGCAATATCCAGTACGGCAAACTTTTTGTGCAGGGGACGTGCAAACCCGTGGGGATAGGCCCCCTGAACAAGGACGGCACAATGCAGTCGGTGTTTATGGACACGCCGCTCTATGACAAGCTCCGCAAGGGCAAATAAGCAAAGGGCCCCCGCAGGCATGACCTGCGGGGCCATTTCTTTTCTATCCCTCCACGCTTAGATCCAGATACCAGATGCGGCCGCCGCGCCGGTGGGGGACGAAGCGTTCCCGCAGCAGGGCGGCCAGGCGTTTCTGGCTGGGCAGGGGATCCGTGCTGCGGCTGTTCCACCAGACGCGGAAGCGGTCATACACGGCTGAGGCCGTGGTCTTTGCGCCCTGGTTGCGCCGGCAGCACTCCCGCATGAAGTCCCGGATCAGGCCCGCCTCCTGTCCGGCGGGCAGGGCGGGCTGCTCCGTCGAGCTGGCCACCAGTTCGCAGCAGCGGCAAAAGATGCCCTCCACTTCGGCCATGCTGGTCACGCCCATGAGGCGGGCGCACTGCATGGCGCTGCCAAGGATGCGCTCCCGCAGGGCGGGGCGCAGGCGCAGGGCCGCCGGACTCAGGCCCACGAGCTCGCCGCCTGTCCTGCCCGGCAGCGCATACCGGCCCAGACGGCGCAGGCTGGGCAGCACTTCCCCGGCCAGCCACTTCTGGAAGGGCAGGGCGCGGGGCTTGTCGCTGCGGGCCACGAAGAAATAGAGGCCCGGCTCGGACAGGGTGAGCATGTCCTGCTCTCCGCCAAGGGTGTGCATCCGTTGCACCCCCTTCCACTCTTGAGGCACTGTTTGCAAGGCTCTGGACGGATTATAGTCACCAGCATACCCCAGGGTTTTGAGAACATCCTTGGCCACGAACCACGGTTGCCCGGCGTCGTCCAGATGCACGCGCAGGGGCTGGCCTTCAAATTCAAACAACGGCAGGGCAGGCTCATGCATGGCGCGCCTCCGTGGCGTCGGCTCCCTGTGCCGGCGGCATGTCCGCCCGCTGTTGCCGCATGCAGTCCAGCAGGCTTTCCAGCATGGCCTGCAGGTCGGCCATCTGGCGTTCCAGAGCTTCCACGCGCTGTTCCAGGCTAGGCATGGGGCACCTCCTCGCAGGGCATGGCCACCAGCCGGCAGCCGCAGCCCAGGGCGTGCAGCACATCGGCATTGCATTGGGCCAGCAGATCGCGCTGGCTCTCCAGCCGGGCGGCGCATTCATCCAGCAGCTCGGCCGCGGCTTCGCGCTCCAGCGCATCCTCACGGGCCAGATAATCGGCCACCAGCCGCAGACGGGCAGGCAGGACGCGCAGCAGTTCGCCAAGATCGCTGAAATCGTGGAACGTGTTCATGGGACACCTCGTTAGGTTGGGATTGGGATATAAAAAAAGGCGGCATAACGCTCCCCAGCCTAACGAGCTGCCGGGGCCTCACGGACACCCGGACGTCATACCGCCAAAATCTGCCAAAGGCAGTTGGCTACAAAATTAGATTGTATCTGCATAGCCGTGCCTTGGGAGCAACGACAGGCGGCAGACGCGCCTCGTTAGGTTGGGAGGCTCAGTGTGCCCGCATGGCGGCCAAAGGTCAAGGGGCCTTGTTTTGCGGCCGGAGAGATGGTAACGATAAAGCAATATCCATTTTTACTCTCTCAGGAGGTCCCCATGTCTGATGCCTCTGCCGGACTGTTCATCGCGTTCCTTTCTCTGCTGCTGTTCGTGACGCCGTGGATCTTGTGGCTGCGCGGCCGTGGCCGCATGAAAAAGCTGTCCAGCCAGCATGCGGAAAGTTTGCGCAACCTGGAGCAGCGTGAAGCGGCGCTGGCCGGGACCGGCGAACGGCTGGATGCCGCCGAAAAAGAGGTGAAGGAACTGCGGCAGCAGGTCTCGCAGACGCGGGGCTCGCTGGAACAGGAACAGGCGGCCCTGCGGGAAGCCCGGCAACAGCTGGAACGCTACCAGCCCATCATGGATGTGGAAGGGGAGGCCGACAAACTCAGAGCGGAAGCCGCCGCCGCGCTGGCGGAAGCGCAAAGCAAGCTGGCGGATGCCGCCCGACGGGCCGACGGGACCCTGCAGGAGGCCTACGGGCGGGCGGAACGCATCGAAAAGGAAGCGCGTGCCAGGGCGGAAGAGATCGCCGGGGATGCCTTTGCGGCGCAAGGCCGGGTAAAGGAGTATGAAAAGGCGCTGCAGGCGCTCAAGAACGCCGTGGAGGGCTATGGCGACGAGTACATCAAGCCTTCGGAAAGCGTGCTGGATGATCTGGCCGAGCACTTCGGCTATGACGAAGCCGGGGAAAAGTTCAAGGCGGCCAAGGCCCGCACCAAGGCCATGATCAAGCAGGGCACGGCCGCTGAATGCGATTATGTGGAGGACTACCGCCGCAAGACGGCCGTGGCCTTCGTCATCGATGCCTTCAACGGCAAGACGGACAGCACGCTGGCCAGGGTCAAGACGGACAATCTGGGCAAGCTGCAGCAGGAAATCGAAGACGCCTTCGCGCTGGTGAACCTGAACGGGCAGGCCTTCCGCAATGCCCGCATCACCCCGGCCTACCGGGATGCCCGGCTGGAAGAGCTGCGCTGGGCCGTGGCGCTGGTGGTGCTGCGCGAGAAGGAGCGCGAAGAGCAGCGGGCCATACGCGAGCGCATCCGCGAAGAGGAGAAGGCCCGCCGCGAATACGAAAAGGCCATGCGCGAGGCGGCACGCGACGAAGAACGGGTGCAGGCCGCCATGGAGAAGGCGCGCGCCGAACTGGCCAGGGCCAGCGAAGAGCAGAAGGCCCAATACGAGGCCCAGCTCGCCGCCCTGCAGGAAAAGCTGACGGAAGCCGAAGCCCGGTCGCAGCGTGCCCTTTCCATGGCGCAGCAGACGCGCTCAGGGCATGTGTACGTCATCTCCAATGTGGGCTCCTTTGGTGAGGATGTCTTCAAGATCGGCATGACGCGCCGCCTTGAGCCGCTGGACCGTGTGCGGGAACTGGGGGACGCCTCGGTGCCCTTTGCCTTTGACGTCCACGCCATGATCTACAGCGAGGATGCCCCGACCCTGGAAAATGCCCTGCACAGGAAGTTCAACGAACTGCGCCTCAACAAGGTGAACCCGCGCAAGGAGTTCTTCCGGGTCAATCTGGGCGACATCCGCGCCGCCACGCAGGAGATGGGCCTGACCGCTCAATTCACCATGCTTGCCCAGGCGCAGGAATACCGGGAATCGCTGGCCATGGCCAATCTGCCCAAGGAAGAGCTGGAGCGCCGGATGCAGGGCCTGCTGCGCGAGGAAGAAGAGAACGGCAGGACGCTGGCGGCTGCCGGAGGAGAGCCCGCCGACGATTGATGCCGCCCCACGACGACGGAGGGACGAACAGCCCGGCAGGAGGTGTCCCCCCCTGCCGGGCTGTTCTCTAAAAAGAACTTAACAGGCCCCGCCAGCACCGTATCGGTGAGGTAGTCGGCCCCCTCGGGCATGCCGTACGCCCGGCGGGCGCCCTTGCCCACATGGTAGCCGCGCCATTCGGTGATGGCTGCGCCTATAGCCTGGGCAAGCGCATGGCCGCGTTCCTGATGACAGCGGACGGTATCGGCAAAGTGGCGGCCGTAGCGGCTGTCCAGGAAGTCCCGCACCTCGTCCTCTTCGCAGCCCGTAGCCGCCACGATGGCAGGCAGGGCCAGCGCCCAGGCCGTTTCCGCAGCATCGCCCATGCTCCCCCAGAAACCGTACCACTGATCCAGACTCTGCAGCATTTTACAACCCCTTGGGATATCGAGAGATTCGCCATCCGGCGTGGTTGTGTGTTCGCTCTTCCCCGGCGGCTTGGCAAGTCTTTTCTCATTGAAATTATTGAAAATTTTCATAAATCCGCAGGCAAAATGACGGGACGGCAGGCTGCCGATATTGACAATAATTTACCTTGTACATACAGAAAAGGTATACCAAGGACATGCCATGGATGTTGTCTGGGATCCGAAAAAAGCCGCAAGCAACCGGCGCAAGCACGGCGTCTCGTTCGAGGAGGCGCAGACCGTGTTCCAGGACGTGGACGCGCTGCGCATCTACGACCCGGACCACTCGGAAGATGAGGACCGCTTCCTGCTGCTTGGCCTGAGCAGCCGGCTGCGCCTTCTCGTCGTCTGTCACTGCTACCGCGAGAACGACGAACAGATCAGGATCATCTCGGCCCGCAAGGCCACGGCCCGGGAATCCGCCACCTACGAAAGCAGGAAGTAGCCATGCGCGACGAATACGATTTCTCGGGAGGCATCAAGAATCCCTATGTCCGGCAGCAGAAGACCACGGTCACCATCCGTCTGGACACGGCGACCGTGGACTACTTCAAGAAGCTGTCGGAAGAGACCAGCATGCCGTATCAGACGCTGATCAATGCCTATCTGGCCGACTGCGTCGCCCACAAGCGCAGGCCCAGCATCACATGGAGCGAGGGGAGCGGGGCAGCCGCGCAGCCAGCTCACGCCTGAGCGCCTGCGCCGGATCTGTCTGCCGCGGCCCTCATCGCTGGAACGCTCGGTTCTCAGGAGTCAACGGCATGGGGGAAACGCGCCTTCCCTCGTGCGCCATGATACAGGCTCCCACAGCGTATGCCTGTTGAGGTAAAACCCCATTCCCCAGCACCTTCAGGCGTCTGTGCCATTCGGGAAGGACCCGCCGAGGAACGGACGGGACATTCACGGGATGGTCCATCCTTCCGGCACGCCCATCATCCACTCGATAAAGGACGGGGCCGGGATATGCGTGCCGGACGGCTTCGCGGCTTTGCCCGACAATCCGTATTCCACGCCAATCAAGTACGACGCAAGGCTGGTCGACTTTTCCCACGATTCTTTGGAGCGGAGATAGAAGCCGATGCTCCGGGTCAGGCCCTTCACCGTGGGGGAAGGCAACAATAAACACGCGCTCGCGCCTGTGAGGGGCGCCAAGGGCGGCAGCGGAAAGCACTTCCCATTCCGCATCATACCCGAGCGAGGCCAGATCCCGCAGGACGATCTCCATGCCACGGGAGAGCACCCCCCGGACGTTTTCGATGATTGCGTACCTGGGGCGGACTTCCCCAATAAGTCTTGCGTAGTCGAGCCACAAGCCGCTGCGCGTGCCCTTCCTGATTCCCGCATGTTTTCCTCCGTGGGAGACGTCCTGACAGGGGAAACCGCCGCAGAGCACGTCCACGGGCGGCAGTTCGGCCCCGTTCAGCGTCGTTACATCCTCATATATGGGGATGCCCGGCCAGTGCTTGGCGAGTACCGACCGGCAAAACGGGTCGATCTCGCAAAACCATTGATGTTTGAAGCCCGCCCAGTGAAGGCCGAGGTCACATAGCCCGGCCCCGCTGAACAGGCTGCCCACTGTCAGCATGACCTTGCTCCAATGGACGCTCTGAGCGTTCTGAGCAGGGGCGCGTGGCCCGCTGCTAATGTTTATAGGTGTCCTGCTACGGTATGTTCGCTCGTCAGGAGCATATCAGGCGGATACTCCGCAAGCGGCCCTTTTCCGCTTGTGGGGCCGTGGTGCGGCGCTCCTACACTGCGCCGGCGGGGGCGTTGGCGCGCCCCCGCCTCTGTCAGTCTCCCTTTCGTTGGGCCATGTCTTCTTACTCCCTGCGCATGGCTTCCAGCGTTTTCTCCAGCGCGGCGGCGTCTTCCCGACGCATGCGCGGGCCGTGGTGTCCTTCCAGCCGTATCCACCAGCGGGTGGCGCGGCAATCCGCGGCCCGGACGTGCCCGCCCGCCGTGGCGGTCAGCCCCCCGGCAGACGCCGGGCAGCCAGCCGGCCGGGCGCAGCAGGCCGCGCAGGCCCTCGTCATTCCAGGCCTGGCCCAGATGGGCCAGCCAGTCCCGCGCCATGAGCCGCCAGCCGCGCCAGAAGCGAGGCTGGTCAAAGACGCAGGCATAGGCCTCGATGCGGCCGCCGTGATGCGCCCAGGCGGCAAAGGCCCGCACGTCGAACCGTCCCGGCTCCCCCCAGTTGCGGATCAGGCAGCGCCGCAGGATGACCCGCATACAGGACTGCACTTCCGGGCCGCGCCGCCCGAAGTCCTCAAGGAGGCAGTCCTCGAAAATGACGGTCTTTCCGCGTTCCACAGCCAGCTTGTCCGCATCCCCAGAGCCGCAGAGGAGCAGCTTGCCCGCGCCCCGGATGACGCAGCGCCGGAAGAGCGCGCGGCTGCCCCAGGTGATGCCCACCGCCTCATCCAGCCCTTCCAGCGGACAGGCGGACAGGTCGATGACGCAATCCTCCACCAGCCAGGGCTGCCCGTCGCTGATTCCCAGGCCGTGCCCGCTCGCGTCCGGAGCGGTGATGCGCTGATGTCTCACTTCCCGCATGGCTCCACCTCCCCACACAGCGGGCAGACCCAGCGCGGGCCGTCGGGGCCGAAGACGCAGCGCAGGGCGTGGCCGCAGACCGGGCAGCGGGAAGGGACGAGGGGGCGGGCGCTGACGCCCGCGTCAGACAGCATAGATCACCTCCACGGCCCGCACGGCCTCCACGCTTTCGGCGGCTGCCACGGCGGCCAGCAGTTCGTCCCGGCGGGCGGCGTGGGTCTCCCGCACGAAGGCCAGCCCTTCGGCGTCGTCCACGGCAAAGAGGGCCGCGCCCACGGCCACGTCCTGCGCGGTCGGGCTGTCCACGGGCATGGTGAGGCTGGCGGCCAGGGCGGCGTCATAGCCGGACAGCACCTCGGCGGTCTTGGCGGCCTTGGCATCGGGCAGCGCGCGGGCGGCGGCCGTCCGGGCGTCTTCCTCCTCCCGCCGGGTTTTTTCTTCCCGCCACAGGGTCACATACGGCGCGACCTGTTCGTCATAGTCCGCAGCGGTCAGCGGCTGGTTGGGGCCGTCCGTCCATTCGGCATGACCGGTCTCGCCGTCCCATTGCAGGGCGTGCAGGCCCTCCGGAGCCGAAAAATCAAACAGCAGGGCCTCGCCGTCAACGATAACGAGGCGGTCAGCGGGGACAACGGTAACAGCAGGCATATCTTTCTCCTTTGGATGTCGCTATCAGGCCACGCGCATGATGTAGGCCAGCGCGTAGTACGGCGGGAGCGTCGAGGCCTGCCCGGATGCGCCGGATAAGGTGTGCGTGTGGGACTTGGACCCGCCGGTCGAGCCTACGCTTTGGGGATACCATGTGCCCCCCGGGTTGCCCGGGAATCCGCTTCCGGCAGCTCCTTGTACAAGTCCTGCAGCCGGAGGATGCGTATGCCCCGGCATCTGCGCCACCGTAAGGGTCGTCGCCCCGACATTGCCGGACAGGGCATGCGTATGCGTCGCCGCGCCGCCTTTGGATCCCTTGGGATAGGCGGAAGAGACGCCCAGGATCATACGGCCGCGCAGGTCCGGCACGGTGCCGCCCTTGCCGTCGCTGCCGCCGTCGCAGAGGACCCAGCCGGTATCGGGCCCACTGCCGCCTAGCGGGATGGGATGGCGGTTCCCCGTGCCGCCGAACGTGCCCGCGAACGCCACGATGGTGCCCGGGATGGCCGCGGAGACCGTCACGTCCAAGGTGCCGTCCTCGCCGACGGAAAGGCCCGAACCGGGCTTGACGATGCCGGCTTTCTCCTCTGTGGCGATGGGGACCTTTTGCCTGAACAGGGCCCCGAGAGCCTGCCAGAGCTGGGTCAGGTCGTCGCCGCTGGGCGTGAGGCCGGCCTGCTTGATGACTTCCACGATCTCGCGCTGGGGATGTTCCACGGCCTCGGCGGGCACGGCGCTGCCGCGCACCTTGCCGGGCTGGCCGGTAACGTACTTGGCATCAGGATCCTGCGATCCGGCGGGGGGATTGTATCTCATGCTCTTCTCCTTCCTCATAGGTAAAGGTCAACAGGGTATGGGCCAGCTTGTCGCGCAGCATGACGCACTCCAGCGAGGAGGCGGCGCGCCAGTCCATGAGCGGCTCCCCGCACAGGCTCTCGCCGCAGCGAAAGAGCAGCAGGCGGTCGCCGTGGATGATGACGTTCCACCACCAGCGGATCTCCGGCACGGCCAGATAGCCGATCTCGGGATGATCCTGCCGCCGGCGCGGGCTCAGGCCGGACGGATCGCCGCATTGGTGGATGCCGCAGCAGAAGGGCCAGTGCTCCTCGATGGTCACGTCATACTCCAGCGATCCGGCCACGCCGTACCAGTAGCCCAGATCCTGCCGCCCCTCGTCGCGCAGCCTGGCCAGCACGGCGGAACGGCGTTCCTGCAGGGAGGTCCCGGCGGGCAGGCAGGCGTCGGGCAGGCCGAGCAGGCGCTCCCAGTCCTCCAGGCCGGCGATGGCGCTGGTGGGCAGGATCTCGGCAAGCAGCAGGCGCATGGCCATGTCCAGCCGTTCCAGCTCATCGGCTGTGGCCCGCAGCAGCGCGGTCAGCACGGCGTCCGGAACGCGTGTCCAGGCATGGCCCTGGGGCAGCAGGTGCTGGAGCATGCGCAGATAATCGGCGGCGGAGCGGGCACGCAGGCTCGTCTCAGGCATGGCGCTCCCCCTCGCCTTCAAAAATGACCTGCACCAGCCGCGGCAGGTACGCGGCAGGCACCTCCACGTCGGCGGCAGGCTCCAGCAGTTCGTGATCCTGTTCGCCGGGGGTCAGGGACACGGCCTCGGCGATGTGCGAACGGTAGAGCGTGCCGCCCGGAGCGCCCTCCCGGGCAAAGACGTCTTCGATCTCGGCCCGGACGGCCGCCCGCAAAGCCTCCGTATCCGGAGTGATGCGCAGGCGCACGGTCACGTCCAGCGGCTCAGGGGCGAACACGCCCAGCTCCTTGACCGTGACCGGACGCAGCGGCTCGATGTGTTCCCTGACGCGACGCACCATCTCCTCGGACGGGAAAGGATCCTCCTGCCCGTCACAGACGAAGCAGACGCCCACGGTGCCGATGCCCAGATGCATGGGATAGCACCAGGCCCGGGTCACGCCCGGGACTTCCTTTGCCCAGCGCACATAGTCCGCCATGCTGCCGCCTCGGGGCGGCTGGCGCAGGCGCTCCAGCACGCGGGCGCGCAGGGCGTCGTCGCTCTCGGCATCCGCGCCGCCGGTCAGGCCCCCGTCCCGCACCACGGCCACGCTCTCCACGCCGGCGATGGGGGAAAGCAGCTGCAAAGGCTGCCCGGCAGCCAGATCCCCGGCCGCGCCGCTCTCCACGGCGCTGACGCGGGCCGGCACGCTGCCGCCGCTGATGACGGCCCTCTCTTCCAGGGCGTACTGCAGGCCGCTGCTCACATGCTGCAACTGGGTGGCGGCCGGGATGACCGCACCGTCCTGACCGGTGAACAGCACCTCCCCCGCTGCCGCGGATGCGGGCAGGCGCACGATGTTCCAGACGGCGGCCCAGCGTTCCATATATTCGCCCTCGGCCGTGTCCACGAAGACCTGCAGATACAGCCAGGCCAGCACGCTGTGCAGCGTATGGCAGGCCCCTGCCCAGACCTTGGCCAGCACCGCCAGCACGGAACGGCGGAGCAGGGCGGAGCCGTCCAGCAGACGGCCGGAAAGATCGCGGGCAATGCGCTCATGCAGGCTGGTGAGGGTCGGACGTTCCCATGCCATGCCCATCTCTCCTATGCGGCCAGCCGGACGCTCACCGGCCGGGCTTGCTGATGATCGTAGATGAAGCGCCACTCGCGGCCCGGCACATCGCTGCCGGAAGGCTGCAGGACGACGCCTATGCCCAGATGCCCCGACTGCACGCGCTCCACGCTGACGCTCAGGGAGCTGACGTGCCCCTCGCGGGTCAGCCAGGCCAGGGCCTCTTCCGCATACTGCCGGGCCCGGGCCACCACGCTGTCCAGATCCTTTTCACGCCAGAGCAGCCAGAGCCGGGAGCCGATGCTCTCCAGCGTCCGCTCGCCCTGGGCATCGGGCAGACAGTCGCCCCACCAGCCGCGCCGGTCGCCGGGCACGCCCACGCGCTCATCGGGCAGGGGATCGTCGTCATGGGCCCGGGCATCGGTGAACAGGGAGATGATCACCGCCGTCAGCAGGCCCTCGTCGCCCTGCAGGTCGGCCGGCGGCCCGGAAAGCAGGAGGTCGAACAGGCCGGCCTCCTGATCGAAATGCAGACAGATGTCCATGTTATCCTCCCACGGGGCTGGCCGTCGTATCGCCCCCGGCCTGGACGCCCGTATGGACATGCCGGTTCAGGGAAACGGCGCCGCCGTTGCTTTGCAGGTCCTGCGAGGCCACGATGCCGCCGGCGAGCTGGGCCGTGACTTCGCCGCCGCCCTGCCCGCCGAAGGAGAGGGCCCCGGTGGCGAACTGCGTGCTGGCGGTCTCCATCCGCACGCTCTCGGCGGCCTGGACGCTGAAATTTTTGGTCTCGATGGTCACGTCCTCCTCGGCCTTGAGCACGAAATGCCGGGTAGTCACCTCGATGGTACGCTGGCGCTTCAGGTGGATGCGGTCGCCCTCGTCGGTATAGATCGCCACTTCACCGTCCTTGAGGGCCTGCACGCGGTAGCGCCGGTCATCCACGGCCAGCACCACGGGATGTGAGCGGTCCGCGCCCACGAACAGCACGACAGCCTCGGCCCCGGCGTGGGGCACTGAGGAAAAGCCGTACTGCTGGGCGCGCTCGGCATCGTCCAGCACCTCGCCGTCCAGCAGTTCGAGCTGGGCGGACTGCCATTTGCGGGCATCACGCACCAGCGAGATGACGCCACGCGCCACGATGTTGCGCATGCGCCGGGACAGGCGCTCCAGCAGACGGATGGTTTGCCGCTCGCTCATTTGATGGCCTTTTGCCGCGCCGCGGCTTCTTCGGAAAGACGGGTCTGCAGGTCCACTTCCTTCTCCATCCTGACGTTGCCGCCCTTGCCGCCGGAGCCGTCGCTCTTTTCCTTTTTCCCGGGTTCCGGGGCGAAGGCCGCGGGATCGCGCAGGGTGAGGCGGGTGGTGCTGCCCGATCCGGCATCGCGCCGGAACTCCACCCCGGTCACCAGCAGGCGCTGGCTGATGCGCAGATAGGGCAAGTCCACGTCCGCCATCTGGTTGAGCTGCCAGAGGGGGCCGGACTGTTCCCGGCCCGCGCCCTGCTGGCGGAAGCCCTGTACCGTGGCCGTGACCGTCACGGCCCGGGCGGCCCGCACGCTGCACTCCCAGGCGGCCCGCTGACGGGCGTTGCCCGCGTCCCCGGACTGCTCGGCCCGGATGATCATGGGCCGGTAGCGCCGCACGGCCTGGTCGCGATATTCGCCGCGCACGGCACAGGCAGCCTTGCCCCAGGCCGTGTCCGTACCGGGCTTCTGCCCCTTGACGATGTAGTCGCTGAAGCGGTCGGCCATATCGAACTGGCCGTCGGCGGCAAGGATGTTCCCGCCCTGGCGCAGGCTGCCGCCGGCCGTGCCCGCGCCGGCCTTGAGCAACACTATGCCGCCCTTGCCGTCCGGGCAGGCCATGAGTTCCCGCTGACGCAGGGCCCGGTCCAGCGCCTCGAAGGCCGTTTCGCCTTCCTCCAGCTTGAAGCTGGCAAGGGGCGCGCCCACGTCGCCCTCGGCCGTGACGCTCACCCCGAAAGGGCCGGCCAGAGCCTGGGCCAGCTGGAGCACGGTGCAGTCGAGCCACTGCCCCGGGCTGTGGATGGCGGCGCAGTCCACCAGGTCCGCGCTCTTGTCGCGGCCGGTGATGCTGATGCCGTGCGCCGTGGCGGAAAAGGAGGGCCGTACCTGATCGATATAGCCGTCCATGACCTGATCGCCGCCGATGAGGATCTGGCAGGCCATGCCCGCGGCAATGGGCAGCGCCTGAGCGCCGTTGACCCACTTGTCGGCCAGCGAGAGGGAGAAGGTCCCGGCGATGGCGTCCATCTGGCGGGAGACCTGCACGGAGGTCCAGTAGGTCCAGTCCACGCCGTCGATGCGCAGGGTGATGTCGTCAGCCACGCAGCACCTCCAGCGGCTCCACGGGCACGAAGCCCGGATGGATGAGATGATTGCGGGCCACCAGATCGGCCTCCAGCGCCACGCCGCCGCTCTGGCGGTAGCAGAGGGCCAGCGAAGGCAGCACGCAGGCCGGGGTGACGGTCACCACTTCCGGCGTGCGGCGGGCGGCTTCGGCCAGCGTGGCCAGCGTGCCGGAACGCAGGCTGGACAGGGAGGCGGCCAGTTCCATCTCCCTGCGGCGGATGCCGCTGGCCTGCGCCATGTCCGGGATCACCGGCTCCAGCGCCAGGACTTCATCCATCGCATCACAAAAATCGTAGCGCAGTTGCTGCGCCTCGCTCCGGCTGGCGGGCCGGGCCGTGGTGGCGGCGCGGGCCGACTCCACCAGGGCCAGACGGCGCACCAGGCTCTCCACAGCCTGACCGTTGCTCTGGATCACCGCCCGCTGGGAGCCCACATCATCCGGCACGGTCTGCAAAAAGTCAGTGCGGGCCACGCTGGCCCAGCGGCCGGACACGGCCGCATCAGAAAGCCCGGACTGCCCGCCGATGCTCCGCAGCACGCTCCAGAGATGCCGGCCCACGCTGGCCAGCGGCATGAGGTCATAGCCCGTGGCCGCCCCCAGCAGCTCCGCCACGGCGGCGACATCGCCGCGCATCACGGCCTGTACCGTGCCCACGGCATCCACGATGAGGCCGTAAGTCTGGCTGACGGTCCATTCCGTCTGCCCGGCCAGCCGCAGCACGCTGTCGAAACCGTCGCAGGCCAGCAGGCCCGCCGTCTCGCCTTCCAGCCGGGCCCGGAGCCCCTGGTCGACGCCGGCGGCCGGGCTGTCTGGCTCGGCATCGCGGCAGAAAAAGAGCTGGAAAACCGCCATGCCGCCATCCTGCGCGCTGTGCCGGACCTTGTAGGGGGCGGTCTGGCTGACCTGCACCTCGCCGTACCAGGGATGCACCAGCGTGCCCGGGCCGGCCTGCCGCAGGGCAGCTTCCAGCGCATCGCGGCGGCTCATGTAATCGCCGCCCAGCACGAAGGCCTGGACGGTGAAACGGCGCGGCGCGCCGCCCAGATCCTCCACATAGGGCGTTTCGCGCTGGGGGAATTCGTGCGTCACCGTGCGGCGGCCGCCTTCGCTCTCGTCAGCCGTGACCCCGAAGGGCACGCCCCGGAAGCTGGCGGCCCGCAGCCGCATCTTCCACAGATCCATCAGATGGCTCCCGCGTTGAGTATCCCGGCCTCGGCCACCTCGCCGCGCACGGACAGCCCGCGGCCCTGGCCGTCGCCTTCCAGGCGCATGCCCTCGGGGGCGACGATGCGCACCGTATTTTCCTGCCGCTCCACATGTTCGCTGCGGTTCGAGCGCAGCAGTTCCCGTGCGCCGGGCGTCATGTTGAGGGGATCCGCCATGGGGAAGGCCGCCGTGCCGCCGTCAGTCCCGGCGGCTCCCGACGCGCTGTCCTTCCGAAAAACGCCGGTAAGGGCATCGACCCCCTTGCCCAGCCAGCCCGTGAGCTTTGTCCAGCCCTTCTTCACGCCATCCAGAAGATCATCTATCCACCGGCCGCCGATGCTGTAGAGATCGACGCCGGTGAGGGTGGCCACCAGCTCGTTGAGGCCGTCCAGGATCCAGCGGGCCGGACTGAAATTGATCAGCGCCTGTACGATGCCCTGCAGCCAGCTCCGTTCAAAGGCCGCCTGCACGCCCTCCCAGAGGCCCCGGAAATAGGCCACAATGCCGTCCCAATTCTTGTAGATGAGATAAGCGGCCCCGGCGATGGCGGCGACGATGCCCAGAAACCAGCCCACGGGCGTGGCCAGCAGGGCCATGCCCAGCTGCCCGACGGACGCGATGAGCGCCCCCAGCGACAGCGCCAACCTGCCCCCCAGCAGGCCCGCCAGCATGGTCAGCGCATTGCCCCAGCCGCCGCACAGATCGGCCACATGCTGCAGCGCGCCGCCAAGGCGGCCGAGCGCGGTGAAAAAGCGCTCCACTGACGCCCAGACCGCATCCAGATCGAGCCGCTCCACCCAGGCCTCAAAGCCCGCGCCCACGATGTCGCGCTGGACCTTCAGCCAGGCCTGGAACTTGTCCAGCAGGGTGGTGAGGGCCGGCAAAAAGGCTTTGCCCAGGGTGAGGCCCATGCCTCGGAAGGTGGCGGCCACTCGCGCAAGCGAGAAATTGAAGTCCTTGCTGGCCTGCACGTCATCATCCGCAAGGACAAGCCCCAGCTCCCTGGCTTCCCGCCGCATGGCCAGCAGGCCGGAGCGGCCGTTCTGGAGCAGATCCAGCAGGCGCGCGCCCTCCTCCCCGCCCAGCTGGTTCATGATGCCCGCGGCCTTGCCCATCTCGCCGGCATCCCGCATCTGTTTGACGCGGTCGGCCAGTTCCAGCAGCAGGCTGTCGGCATTCTTGAGCTCGCCTCGGGCATTTTTGGCGCTGATGCCCATGAGCTTGAGCATCTCGATATCGCCTTCTTCACCGTTGGCGGCATTGACCGCCCGTTCCTGCAGGGTGAGCATGAGGCTGGCCAGCTCATCGGCCTCCACCCCGGCCAGACGTGCCGCCCCGGCGTATTCCTGCCAGTTGGCGGTGGAGAGCCCCACCATGCTGCTGAACTTGCTCGCTTCCGCTCCGGCGGACGCGGCCTCATGGGCCAGAGCGAAGGCTCCGCCGCCGGCAGCGCCGAACAGCAGCGACAGGCGGCCCGCCAGCGCGCCCAGCCGTTCCAGGCCCGCCTGTCCTTCCCGCGCCACGCCGCGCAGACTGCCGCCAAGGGCGCTCAGGGCGCCGGACAGCCGCCCGAAGCCGCCGGCCTGCCCCAGACGCCCCAGCGCCTGGCCGACCCTTTCGGTACGTTCGCGCACGCTGTCCATAGCCTGCTCGATACGCCGGAAGGGCGCGGAGACGCGCTCCACGGCATTGATGATCAGGTCGAAACGGCTTTGACGCGCCGCCATCAGTCTTTCTCCATGCGTTTGCCCAGTTCCGCCGTGCGTTCGGCCCACCAGACCAGATCACGGGCGGTCATGGCGTCCAGCTCCGACGGCGGCCAGTGATAGAGCCAGGCCAGCTGGATGACCGCCTCGGCCCAGTCTACCGGCCATCGCCCAAAAAACCCGCCACCACCTCGCCCACGCCGGCAAAGTCCTGCATGTGCATCTGCCCCAGCACGCTGGGAGGCAGCCCCACCAGACGGGATACCAGCAGCAGGACGTCGTCAAAGGTCATGTCGCGGATCTTGATCCCCCGCATGTCCCGCACCTGCGGCTCGCGGGTGAAGCGCAGCTCGGTGATGGTCTCCGTACCGTGGGTCAGGGGCGTCCGCAGGGGGATGATGATGGGTTCCATAGTGCTCTCCTAGTTGCTTTCCACGGCTTCGCGCCGCGATTCGAAACGCACGGCGATCTCGCCTTCATCCGTGCTGCCGCTGCCCTCGGAGGCAAACCAGGCATTGGAGAGGGTGACCACCTTGCCGTTGTTGAGTTCCAGAGTGACGGTCACGTTGTCGGCCGTCACCAGCGAGGCCAGATCCAGATCGTCGCTGTCCGTGACGGCCCCTTCGATGAAGGCCACCTGCGGCGTCTCCTTGTAGCCGTGCACGCCGTCGGAGCCGATGATGGCATCCCGCTTGGGCTTGCCCAGATTGTAGGTATACGCGCCCTTGGCGTCGTACTGGCGGCCGTCCACCTTGACGTAGATGATGCCCGCCCGGCGATTGTTGGTACCGTTGCCCATGCTTCTCACCCCCCTTAGACGATGTGCCGGATGAGCGTCCCGGCCACTTCGAACTGGTTGACCAGATCGGGCCGCAGCAGCCAGTCCAGCCGGTTCTCGTTCTTGGCGTTACGCTCGCAGAGCAGGGCGGCCTTGAACTGCTCGCTGCCTTCCACCAGGCCCAGCGGCAGCCAGGCGTCCATGAAGCGGGCGATGGCCTCGGCCCGGCCCAGCTTGGGCGTCATGATGGGCTGGCTGGCGTCGTAGCGGGCGGCATCGGCATCCGAGGCCAGCTTGTGGCGCGGATATTTGGTCTTCAGGTAATTGTTCCAGTCGTAGCGCAGATAGGAGAGCGTCAGGGGGCTGTTGAGGGAAAGGAAGGCCTTGTCCTCGGCCCCCAGATCGTTGAGGCGATAGGTGGTGATGCACTTTTGCAGGCGCACCGTGCCGTCCGGGGCCACATAGCGGGTGGAGACGCCCTCGTAGAGGGCCTGGTTCTTTTCGGGGAAGTCGGTCCAGCGGTCGGCAAGGGCCGGAGCCAGCAGGCCCGGCACCAGCAGGGTATTGAAGCCGCGGGCCGGATCGTTGTTGCCGTAATAGGCGATGACGCCCGCCGTGGCGGCCGCGTCTTCCCACGGGGAGGTGGGGCTGCCCTCGGAGGCGAAGACGGTCAGATGCTTGTCGTTGCGTTCGGCCGCAAAGGTGGTCACCTCGCCGAAGGTGCCGCGCCTGACCACGATGGCCTGTCCGTCGATCTGCCGCAGGGGCCCCCAGCGGTCCGCCAGCTCGTCGCGCAGGGCGGCGAGGCTCGCGCTGTCCGTCCACGGCCAGGCGATGACGTGATACTGGTCGTTGGCCATGGCCGCGATGACGGAGGCCGGATCGGGGTTGCCCGCGCCGCCGGTCATCGGGGTGAAGCTGAAGGTCAGGCCGCCGGGCTTGTCCTCGTCGTAGTACGAGATGCGCAGGTCGATGTCGTTGCCGCACTCGCCCTTGTGCCGGGCCGTCAGGCTGACCTCGCCGCCCGAGAAGGTGGCCGTCACGGGCAGGCTCGCGTCGGCATTGATGGCATTGGTCAGGTTCTCGGCCACGGCGGAGGCCTCGGCTGCCAGAGGCGCGGCGGCACGCACCAGCTTGCCGTTGATGTAGAGGCAGAGCGGCGCGGCGTTGACGCAGGTGCCGCTGATGGTCAGCGCCCCCCTGGCGGCCGTGCCTTCCTCGGCATCCCTGACGCCGATGGCCAGCATCTTGGTGATGTTGTTGGCATTGAGGCAGGCCGCGCACATGGCGGCCAGCTGGCTGCCCTCGCCAAAGAGGGTGGCGGCCTGGGCGGCGCTCATGGGACGCTGCACGCTGCCGGCCTCAGCCGTGCCGCCGTCGAGCATCTGCCCCACCATGAGCATGGTGTAGGGCATGACGGCCGGGTCATCGGACGCGCCGGAACCGTCGAACTCCGCATAGGCGAAGGGGACGCGTACGGTATCGGGCAGGACGTTGAAGGCGATGGACATTTAGACCTCCCTGTCGGGCTTGGGCTGCACGTCGCCGTCCTTGAGGCGGCGCAGCCAGAAGGCGGAACGGGGGACGATCGCGCCCTCGGGCGGCAGGTACTGGCCGGACTGCGGATCGGCGATACGCAGGGGCCGGCCGTCACGCACGGCGGGCACGATGAACATGGTGGTGGGGTGGGGCATCAGATCGCTCCTGGTCAAAGGTTACCTGCGAGATCATGTCCACCCGGTCATCGCCGGGGTGGACGTACCAGTCCGTATGCGCCAGCAGGAGATCGGCCAGTTCCGGCGGCACGACGGGCCAGCGGTATTCCAGATCAAGATTCAGGACAGCCGCGCCCATCTGCCGCTGCCCTTCCACGGCAAGCGCCAGATCGGAGCCGGTATGGACGATGGAGAGCAGGGTGTCCGCCGGATGCCGGCCGCGTATGAGAGGCAGCGGATCCGGCAGCAGGGCGTCCACGATGCCGCCCATGGCCCGGCCGATGGCGTCCAGCCGCAGCACGGCCCGCTCCGCCTGCAGGCAGAGGGCATCCAGCGTGTCGTCCACGCTTTCCAGAGCGCCGGCCAGCAGCTCCACGGCCAGGGTGAGGCGGCGTTCCTGCGGCTCGGGGCGCACGTCGGACGCCACGCGCACTTCCTGCAGCGTGTAGACCCCGGCCGCCGGGAATTCGTTATGGAACCAGTGCTCCATACGGTTGGGCCAGACGCGGCCGGCGAGGAGGGCGTCCAGTCCGGCATGCTCGCGCATGACCTGACAGACGGCCTGGCGGATGAGCGCGCGCGGATGCAGGCCGGCCCAGGCGAAAAGTTCAGACATGGGCGGCCTCCAGCAGGCGGCACTCCAGCCAGCCGTAGCCGTCGTCCATGACGCTCAGGATGCGGTACGGCCGTCCCTGCACGGCGACGCGATCCCGGGCGCACGGATCCCGCCCCAGGGCCGCCCGCGCATCATGCCGGGACAGATGCAGGGCGGGAGCCGTGCTCACGCCGGGCGCGGCGGCCTGCCCCGGCCGCACCTCGGCCCCGGGCTGGCCGTAGAGGGCGCGCAGCTCGTGGGGCCGGCCGCCGTCGTCATACAGGATGACGGCGCAAGCCGGCCCCAGCGCGCTTTGCAGCACGCGCCGGGTATCTTCTTCCAGTACGGCGTCAAAGGGGGAGAGCTCGCTCACGAACGCCGCTCCCTGGAAAGGAAGTTGACCCGGAGCGCGCTTTCCAGCAGGGGCCAGACGCGGGCCTCATGCGCCAGACGTCGGGCAAAATATTCGTCCATCTCGATGCCCAGCGCCTTTTCGACATTGGGCAGGCCGAAGAAACTCATGAAGCTGGGGCCAAAGAGCATCCTGGGGTGATCCTGCCCGGCGACTCGCGCCCAGACCTGATCGCGGGCCATCCAGACGGCGGCCCTGCCCTTTGCCGTGGCCAGGATCCCCCACTTGCCGCCCGGCTGGATGCGCCGGGTACGGTGGGCCTTGAGCACACGCACGGAAACAAAGGTCGTGCGCTGCGCGGCGCCGAAGGCCGACAGCGGCAGGCTGGCGTCATCGCGATAGAGCAGCGCCCCCCGCTGATTCTTGCCGCTGCGGGCCTTACGCACCTCCAGGGCGGCGTCCACATCTTCCTTTTGGGTGTAGTAACGATCGCGTATCTCCATGGAGATGAGCGAGCGCATATGCTCCAGCGTCCGGTTGATGGCCCGCTGGGTGGCCACCTTGAGACGGGAGGAGCCCTGCCGGAACTCCTCGCCGCCGTCAGCCAGCCACCGCCGGGCTTCTTCGACATTCATGCGTAGCTGTATACCGGCCATGACGCGCCTATCCCTCATCACGTTCCAGAAGGCTCACGCGCACATTGAGCCGTTCCAGTTCATCATAAAAATGCTTGTGCGCCGTATCGTTGCGGACGCGGTCAGCAAAGCGGTCGTTGCAAACGCGCTGCTGCTGCAAGATCTCCTTGAGCGTCTGGAAGACGACCTTCAGCCCCATGCCCATCAGCAGCAGGAGCACGGCGCACACGGCCTCCAGCACCTCGCTTACGGAAAGGTAGGACATGCTCACACCCCCAGCGCCAGCAGGCCCAGAAAGCGCAGCAGCGGATCGAGCAGCATGCCGGCCACGCGGGCGGGCCTCTCCGGCGAGATGACGCTCAGGCTCAGGTCCACGAAGGCCAGCGCGCCAAAGGCCAGAACGACGATGATCACCGCCTGGAGGAGCTTCCGGGGCAGGGAGGGACGGTGGCCCTGGTGGGGACGCGCCGGCCGGCCGCCGTCCCTGTCCCGGGACATGTCGCTGTCCATTTGCCGCCCGGCAAAGCCGGGCAGCCGGCCGTCAGGGTCTGGCCTGTTCATGACTTGCTCCGTGTTCCAGATGTTCGATCCAGGTCCGCAGCGCCTTGTGACGGGCACGGCAATGCTCAAAGGCGGCTTCCACCCGCAGCACATAGGCCACATAGGCGCGTCCGGCGTCATCCGTCCTGCCGGTGGCGATGGCGGGCAGGACCTCCCGCGAAATGGCCGGAGGCCGGCAGGCCGCCAGCAGCTCAGGGGGCGGGCTGACCACCTCGATCCGCCTCGATGCTGTCGAACAGGCGGTCATAGGCGTCAAAGCGCTCAGAAGAAGGCAGACGCTCAGCGTCCTGCAGGCGTTTCTCACGGGCTTCCTCCTTTTCCAGGGCATCCTGCCGGGCCGTTTCCAGGCTGGTCAGGGCCTTGTCCGTGGCCTCGTTGCGGGCCTGGCTGACGCGCAGGCTGCGTTGCAGCTCTTCCGCCTCATGCAGGCTCCTGCCCAGGTACACGGCCGAAGCGCCCGCCCCCAGCAGCAGCGCCAGCACGAGGAATAGGGGCACGAGGTTCATGCCACAGCGCCCCAGAGGATGCCCAGCGCCATGCCCAGACAGCGCGCCGCCCGGCGGTCCCAGCCTTGCCCGTACTTGCCGTAACCGCCGCGCGTGCCGTAGTAGTGCAGGCGCTGGGCGCTCAGCTCCACCAGCAGGGACGCGCTGTCCACGGCATGCACCGCCTCCAGCGTGGCCGGGCCGATGATGCCGTCCACACTGACGGAGCCGCCCAGCGCGCACAGGCTCCGTTGCAGCAGTTTGGGGGCGATGCCCGGGCCGGGGTTGAACACCATGTCCGCATAGAGGAAGGCCAGCGGGCCGGGCAGGCGGGCACAGCCGTAGCGCCGCCAGTAGCCTTCCTCATAGAGCCTGCGGGCATCCTCGCCGGTGAGCAGCCTGACGTCCGAGGCGTCGATACGGCCGTTGCCGTCCTTGTCCGGCAAGATGTCGCGGTTGTAGTTGAGGGCAAAGCCGTACTTTGTGGGCCCGCCGGGATCGTCAGGGTCATCGGTGTAGGCGTCGTTGCCTTCGGCGCACATGGAAAAGCGGAAGGACAGATCCAAAAGACGTTCGTCATCCATGCCGGGACTCCTTGTGGGGCCGCGTGTCGCGCAGGCGCACGGAACACGCGGCCGGTCGGGGGACGGGGACAGGGGCTAGCCGCCCTGCGAGGCCGAAGCCGCCGCGGCAGCCGCGGCGTAACCAAAATTGATGCGGCAGAGCACCGTGGCGTCATTGGACGCGGCATCCGCCCAGGCCGTGCCCACGAACTGCGTGCCCGCGGTCACGGTGAGGGTCGTGTCTTCCGCCAGATAGAGGGGAGCGCCCTGTTTGGGGGTCTCGCCGGCCTTCTTGGGCAGGGCGAACACGCCTTCCACCTCGCAGGCCCCTTCTTCATTGGCCGGGATATCGGTGCTGGCCACGGCCACCATGCCGGTGAGCACGACCAGCTCGCCGCCCAGCACGGCCTTGCCGGGCGTATGGTGGATGCAGCGGCCCATGGAATAGGTATTTTGCATGATGCACCTCCTTGAGAGCTTTTTTCCGTTGGAAACGCTTTGCGTCTCCAACCATGCGGCCTGTCGTTTCGCGGGAAAAACGCGGTCTTCCCGTTCACTCTGGGCCGGGCGGGGCTGTGCCGCCGCCTCGCGTCCTGCCTTTTTCAACGGCAAAACGCTCTACGCGGTGGCCCTGGCCAGGGTGATCCAGCGCAGGGCCTTGGCGCCCACGTCCATGCGGACCTTGGTCTCGAAGCCGTCGGTGTCGAAGTTGTCACGGCTCTCGATGTAGGGAGCCTGCACGCCGCCCAGGAAGAAGACCTTGACCGTGCTGCGGGCCGCGGCCAGATACCACGTGGTGGCCCCGGCCATATCCAGACGGCGGTCATAGATGCGCCGGAAGAAGTCGCCGCCGTAGGGGTTGTAGACCAGCGGCTGCGCCTGCGTGCCCACCACCGGCCCGGCGTTGATCTGGGTATTGAAAAAGGACTCGCAGGCGGTCTTGAGGCCGATGGGGGCCAGGAAGAAACGCGGCTGGATGGTCACGACCTTGCCGAAACTGTCCTTTTGCAGCTCCATGCCGGTGACCACCGCGCCCAGGTTCTCCACCGTGGGCGTACCGCCCTTGCCCGTGAACAGGTTATGATGGGCGCTGTCGAACAGGGGCTTGCCGTCGCCCATCCTGAGGGTGGCATCGGTGAGGGCGGCGTAGGCCACATCGCCCACCAGCGCGGCACAGGCCTCGCCGTAGAGGCGCGGCATGTCGGTGAGAGCGCCCAGGTCGTCGTTGATGATGGCCTGACGGGAGATCACGAGCTTGCGGCCGAAGGTCTCCACGCGGTATTCCTCGGCATTCTCGGCCAGGCGGCCGTCGGCGTACTCGCCGTATTCGGGTATCTTCCTGAGGGCCACGTCACCTTCCAGCCCCAGGGCCTTGCCCGCCTTGAAGTCCGTGGCCGTGCCGGTCTCGCACCAGTCGCGCCAGGTCTCCGGGGCCTGCTCGTATGCCTCCATGAGCGTGCGCCGGCTCGTCTCCACGAGCAGCTGAGGCATGTCCGTGGTGGTCAGGGCACGGCCCACGATGTCGCGGATGTCGCCGCCGGACCGCTGCCCGGCGCGCATCACCATCTCGCGGGCGATCTCGCGCAGGGTCATGCCCCGCAGTTCCTCAGCGCCGGGCGCGGGCTTGTCCAGTCTGGCGCCGCAGCGCAGCAGCAGGCTGTCCTGCACGGCGGCACGGAAGGTCTCCTTTTCCGCACGGCCCATGCTCACGACCTGAAAGCCGGGGCCGGGATGCCGGCGCTGGGCCACCATGTCCTCCACCTGTTTGCGGGCGCGGCCAAGGCTCATGCCCGAGGCAACGAGCCTGTCTTCCTGCTCCGGGGAAAGCTGGAAGCTCCGGGCCAGCTCGCGGATGCCCCGGATGCGCTGACGCTCCAGCTTCTGACCGAAGCGCTGGCGCTGGCCCGGCGTGAGACCGGCCATGAACCTGCCCAGCAGCGCGCCGCGGCAGGCGGGCGTATCGTCTTTGCCTTCGCGCTCTCCCTCTTCCTGCGGGCTGTCTTCGCGGCCCTGCTGTTCGGCCTCGGCCTCATCCAGCAGGACGCCCAGGTCTTCCACCAGCTGTTCCAGCTCGGCATCGTCGAGCTGCTCCGGCTCCACGGCGACGCCGGCCTCATCGGTGACGGCAGCCTGCCGGGGGGCCGCGTCCGGGGCGGGCGTCTGTTCTTCGGGGTCCTCGCGCAGGCCCAGCAGGCGGCGCAGCCTGGCCAGCAGGCTGCGGACCTCGGGCTGCCCGGATTCTTGTCTGGACATGGTCTTCTCCTTTATGCCCTTGCGGGCCGGTTGGGGGTTGCGTAGTGCGGAACGGATCTTGGCGAAGCTGTCCGCGCCGATGGGCACGCAGGACAGTTCCAGCAGACGCCACTGCGTGGCCACGCGCAGCGGGCCGGCGTAGGGAGCGCCTTCGATGACGGCGGTCTCGCCCGCCCGGATGCGCTGGCAGGCGATGACCTCGTAGCCGATGGACACATCGGTGAGGTGGCCTTCCGCCACCTTGCGGAACGGGGCCTCGCCGTCCGGCGTGGCCGAAAACACGGCCCGGCCCACCAGCTGCGGGCCCTGCGGCCCGTCCTCAACGCGTATGTCCATGAAGCTGCCCACGATGTCTCCGGCTTGCTCGCGGCTATGGCAGTCCAGCAGGGGCACGCGCCCGGAATCGGGCAGCTGGCAGCCGCTCATGAGCAGGACCTCGCGGACGGGCTGCCATTCATCGACGTCAAAGACCTTGACCACGGCCTGGGTGGAGGCCACCACGTCCACGGAACGGGCGGCTTCATCCAGCGTCAGGGGGCGTCCAGCGCCCAGCGGGGCGGAACGGGTCACAAAGGACATGGGGATCTCCTTACTTTTGCTCGGTTCCGGCGCTCTCGGCGGCGCCCAGTCTGGCGGGGTTATTGGCCAGCCCGGTGCTCACCGCGCCGGTGGCGGCATCGATGCCGTGCGCGGCGCAAAGGCGCGCCCAGGAGGCCCGCTGTTCCACCACCTCTTCGGGATCCCGGCCCTCGCCCAGGATGACCATCTGGGGCGAGAGGATGCCCGCATTGATGCCGTCGATCTGAGCCTTGCCGTCGCGCAGGGGATCCACGCTGGGCATGCCGGCCGGTATCCACATGGCCCGCTGGTAACGGCTCTTGTTCTGCCAGTAGCCGGGCAGGTAATCCTGGGTGAGCGCCTCATGATCCAGCCAGCGCCGGAACACGGGGCGGATGAAATGCTGCTCGGCCCGGAACTGATGCGGCACCAGGAACATGGCAAAGTCGTTGCGGCTGGCCTTGCTGGTGGAGTAGTTGATGGACGTGTAGTCGCCGGAAAGGATCTCGTAGGGCAGGTCGAGGCAGATGGCGACCATGCGCAGGGTATGGCGCACAAAGCGGTCGAAGCTGTCGCCCGGACGCTGCGAGGGCGGCGCAAAGGACACGTCCTCGTTGTTGTTCAGGTATTCGATGGTGAGGTCTTCGAGGTTCTCCACCTCGTCGCGCAGGCAGGCGGCGGGATCGCCCAGACCGCGCGTGAGCTGGGAGAAGCCGGGATCCTGCGAGCGCACGAAGCCCAGCCACTTGGCGGCCATCTTGGCCGCGCCCAGCTCGGCCGTGGTGTAGTCGCCCATGTCGCGGGCCATGAGGATGGCCGGCGCAAAGGGAGTGACGCCGCGCAGCTGGCCGGGACGCAGGGTCTGGAAGCCGTGCAGCACGTTGCAGGCCGGTTCGCGCCAGGTGCGCAGCCGGCGCTCCCAGCCGAAAACGGTCTGGAAGTGATAGGCCAGCGGTTCGCCGGTCCAGATGTCGTACTCGACGCCCTGCCAGATGTCGCTGTCCGGCTCCTGCCCCTCGATGCGCCAGCTGGAGAGGTTCTCCGGCTCGTGCATCTGCAGGGCCAGCAGGCCGCGCCGCCGGTCACGGGGGCGGGCAAAGCGCAGGATGTATTCCCCGCACTCGCATTCCTGCCGCTTGGCCAGCTGCTGCAATTCATAGAAATGCAGGCGGCCCGTCACATCGGCCTGCTCCATCCAGGCGCGGAAGCGATCCTCGATACGCTTGCGGGTGGGCATGTCCGGCGTGCCGTCGGGCAGGACAGCCAGCGACTGGAAGCGGGAGCCGCTGCCCACGGTGAAGGCCACCAGGGCGTTGACGGCGCGAGCGAAGGGCGGGAAATTGCGCACCAGATCGCGCACACGGCCACGCATGCGCGCGCTGTCCATGCCCAGCAGCTGGTTGAAATCCGCATTGGCGGGCAGCCAGTTGCCGGTACCGCGCGGGCTGGACGCGCCGTCGTAGCCCGCGGCGCGCACCTGGCCGGATGCGGGGCGGATCGCCCGCCGCAGGCGGGAAGGGCCGGCCCGGCGGGCGGCGCGGACGGGAGAGAGCGGGGCGGGAGCCATCAGCCGCGCCCTCCGTTGCGTGCCTGCCGGCGGGCACGGTAGGTCGGCACGCCGTCCTCAAGCGCCGCCTGCTCCTCGACCCAGTCCAGGATCTGGCGGAACTCGGAAAGGCTGCGGTAGGAGAAGCTGCGGCCGCCGATGCTGTAGCTGCCGAACTGACGGAATGCGGGGGACTGCAGGTCCTCCCGCATCGTTTCGTAAAGCGTTCTCCAATACCCGGCCATGAAAAAGCTCCATGCAAAAATCTTTCAGACTTTTGCATGGAGCTAGCAGATACTCGTGAGAGATGTAAACGTTTTCCGGTTTTGTCCGGTTTTGTCCGTTTTTTTCCGGTCAGCGCCGCGGCACAGCCCTCAGGGTTTTGTCCTCCTCGTGCGCGCTCTGTCCAGCAGGGGACGCACCCGCCTGCTGACGCTGTGCATGGGCCAGCAGGCTTTCCAGCATGGCCTGCATATCGGCCACCTGGCGCTCCAGAACTTCCACTCGCAGCTCAAGGGGGCTAGGCATGGGGGACCTCCTGCGGCGTGGGCAGGGCCACCAGCTGACAACCGCGCTCCAGAGCGTGCGCCACATCCGCATCGTATGGGGCCAGGGCCGCGTCGTTGCGGGCGATGAGGCGTTCCTGCAGGCGCAGGACGATACCGCAAAGCTGTTCGTGGTGGGCCAGTTGCCGATGGAGAGCCTGTTCAAGCTGATGGAGACGGCTTTCACGCTGGGCAATGGTGGGTTGAGACATAAGACACCTCGCTAGTTGGGATTGGAAAACAAAAAAGGCGGTATGACGCTCCCCAGCTAGCGAGCTGCCGGGGCCTCACGGACACCCGGACGTCATACCGCCGAAATCTGCCAAAAGCAGTTGGCTGCAACATAGTGGAAATCTGCATGGCCGTGCCTTGGGAGCAGGGCTGGCGGCAGACGCGCCTCGCTAGTTGGGAAAATCAAGGTGCCTGAAGCGGGGAGAGGTGTCAAGGGCAGGCATGGGATACCTTGACAATATGTATCCAAGTAGATACATTTTTCCCATGAACATCCTCAAGTTTTCCCCGGAATTCGGCCAATGGCTGTCAGCCCTGCGAGATGTCCGGGGCAAGGTGAAGATCCTTGCCCGGCTGGAACGCGCGGAGCAGGGAAACTTTGGCGATGTGAAGCCGCTCGGTGAGGGACTGTGCGAAATGCGGGTGCATCATGGCCCGGGATACCGCATCTACTACACCCAGCGGGGAGAGATCGTGTACCTGCTGCTGGTTGGTGGCGACAAGTCCAGCCAGGCACGGGACATTGCCCGGGCAAGGGCCATGATGGAGGACGACTGATGGACGAAAGCAGGTTCCGCGTTTTTGATGCCGCCGAATTTCTGGACAGCGAAGAGGCCATTGCGGCCTATGTTTCCGATGCCATGCAGGATGCCGACCCTGACCGCCTGCTCACCGCGCTGGCCACGGTGGCCCGGGCGCGCGGCATGTCCCGCCTGGCTGAAGCGACCGGCCTGGGCCGGGAAAGCCTGTACAAGGCCCTGCGGCCCGGAGCCAAGCCGCGTTTCGACACCATCCTGCGTATCATGAAGGGGCTGGATATCCGCCTGCAGGCCACGGTCATGCCCTGAGCAGGGCCGGATGCGGCCCGGTCATGAGACACTGGCGGGGCGCTCCGTCCCGCCGGTGGGAGTGGCGGCAAGCTGCCGCTCCCGCCACTCCCGCAGGCGGGCCTCGTCGGCACACCAGCGGCCGCCGATCTTGCCTGCGGGCAGGCCATAGTGCTCCACATAGCGCGGCACGCTCTTTTCCGAGCAGCGCAGCACGGCCGCGATCTCGCGCAGGCCGCGGAGCAGGCGCCCCTGTTCCACGCGCATGGCGGATGCGCCGGAGATGTCGCCGTCTGTCGTGGTAAAGGCCATGCTGTCCTCCCTGGGCTTACCATCTGTGCGCCGGAGCTTCGGGCTGCGGGCGCTTGCGTTGCTGGGGGCGCTGGCCGGCGGATGGCGTGCGTGCCTGTATCCGGGCCTGCATGTGGGCCTGCGCCTGCTGTTGCAGGATGTGGTGCGGCAGGCTGGGCGTCCAGGAGGCGTCAGCCGTTGCGGCCGACAGCATGAGACAGTCCAGCAGGTGGTTGTCCTTGTGTTCCCGCACCCAGACGAGGTTCCCGTTCTTGCGCACCAGCCGCTCGGCGCAGAGCTGCGAGGCCAGCGTTTCGTCGGCTTCGGCATGGAAGCGCAGGGGCTGGCGGCTGTCGGCATTGAGCAGGCGGCCCATGTCCGTTGTCTTGAACGCGCCGCTGTCGATGAGATAGAGGCGCAGGCCGCCGGGGATGGGACGGCCGTTGTGCGGCATGCGTTCGCGGATGACCCAGCGCACCGGCGCGGCCTGCGGGCGGCTGGCGCCCTTGCAGGCATGCACCACGCCGCCGCCATTGGCGCGCACCCACATGTAGACCTCTTCGGTGCGGGTATAGACGCCCTCGGTCTCGGTGCCGCCGGAGTCGATGCCGGCCCGCCAGATGGGCATGCGCTCGCCGGCATCCGTGCCGTCCGGGCCCTGCACGGGATACCAGGTGCCGAAGACCAGGGTGGCCACCTCGTCCCAGCTGCTCAGGGAGCCATAGTCGATGACGTAGCTGGCCAGGCTCGGCATCCAGGCGCGCACCAGATACCAGAAGCCGTGCTTCTGCACGTCGATGCCGCAGGTCAGGGCCACGGCCCCGTGGGGCACGGTACGCGGGGGCAGGTGCGGATCGCGCCGCTCCAGCACATGTTCCACATCGGTCCGCAGCTCCACCGGCGACCAGGGCAGGCCCAGGTCGTCGTTGTAATACTGGCGCTGCACGGCCGCATCGTCGCTGGCCTGGGCGATGGCCCGGCGGGCCGCCAGATCGGAGAGGCTCACGAAGCGCGACAGCACGGCCGGCAGGTGGAAGCCCAGGCTGCGGGCGTCGCGCACTTCCGGGGCCGGTTCAAAGGCCGCGCCCGTCCAGACGTAGGGCCGCCAGCGGCCGGCGGCCACGGCAAGATCGCGGGAGTGGTCGCTCCAGAGGTACTGACAGTGCGGGCAGCGGTAGCGGGCCAGCTTGCGGGAGCGGATGAGGCGCGTGTCCGTCTCGCCGCCGGGCACCACGATGTGGCCCACGTCCATGAGCTGGACATGGCGGCAGGCCGGGCAGGTCACCTCATAGCACATGAGCTGGTCCACCTGCTCGGTGATGCCCCGCCAGATGGACGAGCTTTCGTCGCCCTTGGGCTGACAGGCCCGGATGATCTTGGCGAAGTCGCCATAGGAACGGGTGCGGCCCTTGAAGTCCTGCAGGGGAGAGGAGTCGCCGCCGCCGCTGTAGAGATCCTCCTCGTCCACGATGAGGTCCTGCACGGTGATGGAGGCGCGCTGGCTGGGGGATTCGGCCGTGGCCAGCTCGATGCTGGTGCCGTCCCGGAGCAGGATGTTCTCGCGCCGGTACTTGCCCACCATGCGGCGCAGCAGGGGGCTGCCCTGGAGCATGGGCCGCAGCTTCTTCTCCACCACGCGGTCGCGGGACTCGCGGGTGGGCATGGTCAGCATCTTGATGCCCGGCCGGTAGTCCATGGCCCAGCCCAGACAGGCGTAGAGCAGGAGGGTCTTGCCCACCTGCAGGGAACCGCAGACCACCACCTCGCGCACGCGCGGATCGCCGAAGGCATCCATGGGGCCGGCCAGAAAGGGCGAGACGTCCAGCCGCAGCGGGCTGCCGCGGTAGATGCCGTCCTGCACGATGAGGTAGCGGCTGGCCCATTGCGAGACGCTCAGCCGCTCGCGCCGGGCAAAGATGCGCCGTTCGGCCTCGCAGAAACGGATGTTCACGCGTCCTCCCCCTCGGGCGGCAGGGAATCGCCGCTGTCGCCATCATCCAGCAGGAATTCCCGCTCGCCCGACCAGGCATCCATCCAGATCTCCGTGGTCTCCAGCCACCACTGCACGAGCTCGCGCAGCTTCGCCTCCTCGCCGCCCACCAGATGGATCATGGCGGCCCCGTGCAGGTGGATGAAGTTGCGCACCTCGTTCCTGAAGAACAGGGCACGAGCGCCCAGATCTCGCTCGTGATCGGCGCGGGGCATGAGCAGGCCCTGCTCCTTTTCCAGCTTGAGGCGGGCGCGCTCGGCCTGGTATTTTTTGAGTTCCGCGTCCGCCGACAGACGGCTGGTGGTGGCATCGGCCAACTGCCGGTCGGCCACCTGCCCGGCGGGCGTGAGATTGGCGCTGGCGTAGCCCAGCAGGGCGGCCTCATCGAACCAGCCTTCCGGCGTCCGGGGCACCTTGCGCGCCTTCACGTCCCGGTTGAACTGGCTCTTGCTGCACTTGTAGCCCGCGTCCTTGAGGTAGGCCACGGCATCCAGCTGGGTCTTGTAGCTGCGGGAAGGCACTATTTTTCCAGACATGGGACCTCTCAAAGAGAAAGGGCCGGGAAGCCCCGGCCCTTTGGTATGCGGGGCAATGGAACACCCTTATTCATCCACAAGCGCCATGTCATAGTACCAGAAATGACCGCCCCTGCGCCGTGAGGGGAAGTATTCCTTGAGGATCATGCCGAAGAGACGCTGCGACGCGGGAGGCGTTGCCGTCTGGCCCTGCCACCACTCCCTGAAGGCTGCATAGAGGCGCGTGGCGGACTTTTTCATGCCGCGGGCAACGGTGCAGCGTTCCTTGACGAAGCGATGGACCAGGGCCGCCTGTTCCTCACGATGCAGGGGCGTTTCCGGCGAGGCGTCGCGGTCGGCGGCGGACTGTACGTCACCGGCCACCATGGCGCAGTAGCGGGCATACAGGCCATCCACAAAGGCGGGGTCGGTATTGCCGCACATCTTGGCCGTCTGGATGGCGCTGGAAAGCAGACGCTCGCGCATGGCGGGACGCAGATAACGGGCGGCCTCGGGCTGGGTGGCGGAATCGCTGCGGTACTGCTCCATGCGTTCCCTGTACCCGGGCGTTTCGTAATGGCCGCTCTTGCGCAGGGCGGGCAGGACCTCGGCCCGTACCCACTTGCTGAACGCTCTGGCCTGCGGCTTGCGGCTGCGGAAGATGAGGGCGTACAGACCGGACTCGGAAATGGTCAACGCCTCCTGCTCACCACCAGGCGTGTGCAGTATCACTGAACCCTTTTCATCGTCATCAAGGGGTCCCATAGAAGCGGACCCCTTCCATTCAATCCCCAGCACGCGGCACACATCCTTGGCCACGAACCAGGGCTCGCCGTTTTCGTCCAGGCAGGAGCGGACGAGGTTGTCCTCAAAAGCAAAGGGAACGAGATTGGGCATAGCGGTTCTCCTTGAGGTTTCCCGACGCATGGACATGCCGCCGGATACCCCAGAATAGCATAAAAAAGTTGCGCGATGTCAACAGGTTATTTTCAGGACCATTGCGCGATGGTCCTGTGGCGGTTTCGTTCGCCGGGCGTGCCCATCCATCCGGCATGACAGACAGAAGGCGGCGCGCAGGACCATATGACCATTGGGCGGCAAATTCGCTATTGCGACCTTTGCGGTGAGGGAAGGGGAGGCATTGAAGCCAGTGCGGCATCGTTGCGGGCGATGAGCCGTTCCTGCAGGTGCAGGACGATGCGGCAAAGCTGTTCGTGGTGGGTCGATTGCCGGTGAAGAGCCTGTTCAAGCTGCAGGATGCGGCTTTCAAGCTGGGCAATGCTGGGCTGGGACATGGGACACCTCTGGTAATTTGGGATTGGGGGTACAAAAAAGGCAAGACGACGCTCCCCGGCTTACCAGAGCCGCCGGTCCTCGCGGATACCGGACGTCGCCTTGCCAATATGTACTCCACACCCACGAGGTGCGCAGAGGGCAAAACAAAAAAGACCGCACTTTTCGCCGTGTAGGGGGTACGGCAAAGGCGACGGTAACGCCTCTGGTAATTTGGGGAGTTTCAGTGTGCCCATTTCCTTCTCCGAGGTCAAGGCCGGGGGATCGGCAGTCTTTCAGTACGTCCACTCACCGTAGAGCGCGCCGCGCACCCATTCGCCGTGGCGCTTGAGCCAGCTCATGAGCCGGGGCAGATCGCCCTGCGGCCAGTGCTCGTGCCCGGTAAGGCGAAAATCGCCATCAGGCGTCGGGATGGCCAGCAAGCCGGCCCGGGCCAGCACCTTGAGGCTGTCCAGCGGGCCGATGGGGTGGGTGAGGCAGTGCGCTCCGCCACGCCCCCAGACAGCGGCAGTCACGGCCGGACACTGCCGGTCTTCGGGCGGGAGCGGCTGCGCGGGGCACGCCTTTTCCGTCCCCCCGCCCTGGTCGTCATTCTGTCCAGCGGGCATGGTCTCACGGGCCTGTTCCCTCTCCGGGGGAAGGGCGCGGGAAGGCGTCACATCCGCGCTCTGCGGGGCTGTCCGCGCAAAGATAGGGGGCAGGCCGATGCGTAGCCAGTCCGCGATATTCCAGCCCTCACGCACGGCGTCTCCGGGATCCTTGCCGCTGGGCACGGGCCAGCGCCGGGCCGTGCGGTAGGTCTGCGCCCAGAAGGGCATGCCTCTGGCGCCGGCCCGCTGGCCCTGGGCGTCCGGCTGGTCAAAGTCCAGCGCCACGAGGATGCACAGCGCCCGGCGCAGGACGGCATGCGCCACGGTGTCCGGTCGGCCCAGGCTGGTCCCGGCCGCAAAGGCCCCGACATCCAGGCCGGCGGCCTCGGCGGCCGCGGCGCAGGCGATGGCGTCCAGCTCGCTTTCCACCACCACGAACGCCCTGGCCTCGGGGCGCAGCAGCAGGGGCCGCATGCTGGAACCGGGCACCACCACGTATTTCATGTCCGCGCCGAAGCGGGCGCGCGCTTCCTCGTCCCTGCGGATGCGCAGGCGCAGCACCGCGCCGTCATCATCCAGGGCGGGGATGACCAGGCCGGACGATATCCACAGGGACTTCTTGCGGCCGCGGGCGTTGGTCTCCGGCGGCAGGCCCCATGCCCCGCGGTCCCGGTGATAGCCGTCCTTGCCGTTCTCGCCGGGTAGCCAGCCCAGCCGGTAACGCTCCACCGCCACCCGCTCGATGCCGCGCATGGCCAGGCGCATGAGCTGCACATCGTCGCCCAGCAGGCGCTGGTGAGCGTAGTCCAGCAGTTTGGCGGCGTGCTCCCGCCAGGCGGGGCAGGGCAGCGACGCCTCGGCCGGCGTCCACTCTCGGGCACGCTCACGGCGTGGCATGATGGACGTGGGCAGCGGCGCGCGTTCCCTGCCCAGACGCCGGCAGGCCTCGGCATAGCTCAGGCCCTCGAAGTCCCGCAGGAACTGGATGCAGTCCCCGCCCTTGCCGCACTGGCGGCAATACCACGTCCCGCCCTCGCCCTGGGCCGGCCAGAAGCGAAAGCGATCCTTGCCGCCGCAGGCGGGACAGGGGCAGGCGTATTCGCCGCCGTGCGTTCCGGCCACCTTGACGGCCTTCAGGCCGCGCTGTTGGACAAGCTGCTCTATCATCACCATCATCCTGCCATGGGCATGGCATCATCCTGTCCGCAATATTTTGCAATGACAGGTTTTTTTCAAAAAACAGGACGATGTGACCATTCTTCTGAAGAACTTTTTTCAAAAAAGCGCTCGCGCACATGCGAAAGAATTATGGCAAAAATGGTCACATCATCCTGCGGCAGAAGATTCCCCTTGTATTCCAAAGGGTTTCAGGCAGGACGGACAGAAAATGCCCTCCCGTATGCTCCTGCGATGGTCCTGTTACTCGTCCAGTTCGTGCTGCATCTGGCTGGACACGCTGATGCCGTAGTAATAGTAGATGCCGCCCTTGCGCTCGCGCTGGAACTTCTCCAGCATCATCTTGCCAAAGGCTTTCTGCGAAACGGTCTTCTTGGAAGAGATGTTGACCTTGAACCACTCGCAGAAGGCGTCGTACAGCTCGGAGGCCGGCGTGCGGATGTCGCTTTCCCCCGGCTGCTGCAGGATGCAGCACTCTTCGATGAAGTCGGCCAGCATGTCCTCGTCCTTGCGGTACTCGGCCGTAGCCTCCCGTACCTTGGCCGGCGGATCCAGCCCCGCGCGCTGCCATTCCAGGCAGCCCCGCACCAGCCAGGCCGCGATGCCCGGCAGCTCCTGGAGCAGGCGATCCTTCAGGCCCTTGTCCATGGGGCGCTCGTTCTCGTTCTGCGGTTTGCGATCCACAAAGGAGAGGGGGAAGTCCACCAGCAGCAGGCGCTCCCAGAAGGCAAAGTCGCTGGCCGGGGCGTGCGGCTTGTGGTTGGTCAGCAGGCAGAGCAGGTGTGACGGCTCGAAGCTGACATTACGCTTGTCGTGCGGGTAGCGGCCGGTAAGGGTCTCGCCGCCGCTGAACCACTTCACGCGGGCCGGGCTGAAACGCTGGCCCTCGTCGGTCTCGGAGGCAAAGGCGATGCGCAGGCCGCGCAGGGACATGATGTCCGGACTGGGGCCCGCGGCGCTGCGGTTCTTGCCCTGGTCCAGCAGCATCTCGGACTGCACCGGCCCGGCCAGGCTGGCTGTGGCATTCTGCCCGCCCAGCACCGTCTGGATGACCTCGGTCATGATGCCCTTGCCGTTGCGGCCGCGCCCGAAAAGCACCAGGAAGATGTGCTCCCGGGCCAGCCCCGTGCAGCCGTAGCCGAAGACGCGCCGCAAAAAGGCCGCCATCTCGGGATCGTCTCCCATGATCTCGGTGACGAAGCGTTCCCAGTGGGGACAGGGCGCATCGATGCCCTGCCACTCCACCGGGCTGGACTTCACCAGCCAGTCCTCAGGGCGACCAGGATGCAGCTCGCCGGTGCGCAGATCGACAACGCCATTGGCCATGGGCAACGCCCACGGATCGCGGTCGATCTCATGGCCGGCAATGGCCAGCGGCGACTCCAGATTGGTCTTGGCAAACTCAAGGCAACGCTTGCGGCCCGGATCCGTCCGCAGTTTGGCCACTCGGACCTTCATCTTGTCGGCCTTGGCCTTGAGACGCGTCGCCGACTCCCTGTCGCCGTCATGCTCGGCGCTCTTGGCCAGCGCGTCGAAATGCCGGGCGGTCTCCTGATAGGCCAGCGCCACGTGCTCCACATCCGCCCGGGCATGATGCCCCTTTTCGATGAGGTCCACGGACCAGTGGTGGCCGGACCAGTATATCCACTCATCCGCCTGCCCCACATAGGCATGGCGTCCACGGAAGAGATAGGCGAACAGCAGCCCGTCGCCCAGCTCATTGGCGTAGAGGCAGCGCTCCACGAAGTCATGGGTCGGGACGGGCAGGGCGTTCCGATCCGCCTGCCGCTCACCGCTCGGGGACTGCTCCTGCTGTTCTTCGGCAATGCGATCCTGCACCTGCCGCAAGAGTTCTCTGTCTGTCATCGGAGGACCTCAGTGGCAGTGCCGGTATGCGGACGCGGAATGAGGTAAGGCCCCGGCAGCACGGCAGCGCCGGAGAACCTTCCCGAATTCCCACGAAAAATTCCCCAAAAAATCCCGCGATTCTTGGGGTCGCAAAGCCCCGCGAGCAAGGGGAGGGTGAAAAGGACCCGGCATGGCGGCCGGCGGCGCAGGACCATGCTGGTCTGCTTTTGCGGCAAGGGGGTGAGGGGGAGGACGGACGGGCGCCTCCCTGAGCGGGCTTGCGCCCGCAGAAGGTCGCGCCCGCATGCTCCTGCGGATACGGATCTTACGGAAGGCGCAGAGGCCGTCTGCGTATGAAGAGATGCGGGTGCCCAGCCATATGCCGTCCAGGGGGAGACGCCGCCCCTGGGTGACAGATGGGTGACAGAATTGAAAAAAAGCGGCGCAAAGGAAAAGACGGCCACGCACGAATAGCACGTAACCGTCTGATTTTCTTCTGGCGCGCCCGGGAGGATTCGAACCCCCGACCAAGAGCTTAGAAGGCTCCTGCTCTATCCACCTGAGCTACGAGCGCACAGCAATTTTGAAAGTATAGACGGGCAGGACATACGCGTCAAGAAGAATGCAACGGGGCGGGATGCCCGCCGTTTTCCGTCCATATCCCTTTTTCGACCAGTCCCGTTCCCCACGTTGGGGAGCAGGGATGACGCCTCCCTGTGCCGGGCGTGCGGCATATTTCCCGCCCGCCGTCAGGCGGTCTTCCCGCTCGGGCTCAACCGGATCAAACGTCATTGCGGCATATCCGCCGGCTTACGCCGGCTGTCTTTGGCGCTCTGGCGCAGGACGGTCCCGCCTTGCGCCGCAGCCCCCGCCCGGCGTCAGGCCGAGCGTTCCTGATGCTGCCGTTCGCGCTCCATCTGCTTTTTCGTCCGGGCGGCAGGGGGCGCGGCCAGCGGATCTTCCGGCCACGGATGTTTGGGATAGCGGCCGCGCATCTCCGCCCTGACCTGCCGGTAGCCGTTGGCCCAGAAAGCGGCAAGATCTCGGGTGACCTGCAGGGGACGTCCGGCAGGCGAAAGCAGGTGCAGCAGCAGGGGCAGACGGCCGCCCAGGATGGCCGGCGTCTGCGTGCAGCCGAAAAATTCCTGCAGCTTGGCCGCCACATAGGGGCCGCCCGCCTCGCCATAGACGATGGAATGCGCGATGCCCGCCGGGGACGTCCACTGCGTAGGGACCAGCTCTTCCAGACGGCGGGGCAGCGGATAGGGCAGCAGGGCACGCAGGGCCTCGGCAAGTCTGGCCGGAGAAAGACGCTGGAGATCGGTGCAGTTGTCCAGAAAGGGCGCGAGCCAGTCTTCCAGATGCGCCAGCAATGCCGCATCGGCCACGTCGGGCCAGGGATCGCCTTCCCGCTCATGCAGCAGCGCCACACGGTCCCGCCACTGGCGCATGGCCTCGCTCCACGGCAGGCAGGCAAGGCCCTTGCGACGGATATAGCCGCACAGGGCCTGCGCGCAGGCGCTGCCGTCCGGGCGGGGCAGGGGAAGATCCTCGAGAACGAGAGCATCCAGCCGGCGGCGCTGCCGGGCGATGATGCGGCCTTCTTCCGTCACGTCCACCCGGGTCTCACGCTGCAGCGCAGCCGAAAAAAGGCTTTCCACCTCGGCGGCCGGCAGGGGAGCGGCCAGACGGATACGGCCGCGATCCGCCCCCTGCACATGCCGCCGGTGGCCGCCGTCCAGTACGGCGACGGCCAGAAAAGGCTGGCGGGCAAGGGGATCCGTCAGCGGCAGAAAGGCGCGGCTGCCGCAGCGCAGGACATAATGCGCCTGCCCGTCCGCTTCGCCGGTGCGCTGCGCCACCCGCTCGGGAAAGGCCAGCGCCGTCAGCAGGCCGGCGGAAACGCTCTGGTGCTGGGCCTCCTCGAAAAACCCCCGGGGCGGACAGACCAGCAGCCGCGTCAGCCGCTGGGCCCATTGGCGCAGACGCACGACAGCGGGGTCGCCCGCGCCGACGGCAGCGCCACGGCAGAGCCTGTCCAGCCGGTGCAAAAGCGAGGCGTCGGCCTGCGGCAGGGGATCGCGCTCTTCCAGCAGGACGGCAAGGCAGCAGGCCAGCGCCGCATTGTGGTACTGCTCGCCAAGCAGCAGCAGACGAGACAGACGCGGCGGCAAGGGCAGGGCGGCCATGTCGAGCCCCAGCTCCGTGGGGCGATTGAAAGGCACGTCCGGCTCCAGCGCCTCAAGGCGGACAAGATCCTCACGCGCAACGGCAAGATGGGCGGCTGGCGGCTGATCCGGCCAGGGCAGCTCTTCCGGGCGCGGCACGCCCCAGGCGGCCAGCTGCAACACCGTCTGGGTCAGGTCCGCATCGAGGATCTCCGGACGGATATGCACGCGCATGCCGTTTTCCTCTTCCTTATGCCAGAGGCGGACGCACACGCCGGGCTCCAGACGTCCGGCACGTCCGGCGCGCTGCGTGGCGGAAGCCAGCGATATGCGGCCGGTCACCAGACGCGTCAGCCCGTCCGCGGGATTGTAGCGCGGCTCACGGGCAAGACCGGCGTCCACCACGAGCCGTACGCCCTCGATGGTGAGGGACGTTTCCGCCACGTTGGTCGCCAGCACGATCTTGCGCCGCCCCGCCGGAGACGGCGCAATGGCCGCATCCTGCTGCTCGGGCGCCAGCTGACCGTACAATGGCAGCACATCCACATCCGCGGGGCAGGCATCGCGCAGCAGCTCCTCCAGCTGACGGATCTCTCCCACGCCCGGCAGGAAAACCAGCAGACTGCCCGGCTCTTCCCGCATCAGGCGGGTCACGACGCCCGCCGCATGCCGGAGCAGCGCGGGCATATCCTGCGCGGCCGTACCGGGGGGCGGCGGCAGATGCCGGATCTCCACCGGGAACTGACGGCCGCCGCAGCGCACAAGCGCGGCATCGGGCAGCAACCGCCGCAGGGCGTCCGCCTCCAGCGTGGCGGACATGACCAGCAGGCAGAGATCCGGACGCAGGACGGCGCGGCTTTCAAGACACAGGGCAAGACCGGTATCGGCATGCAGGCTGCGCTCGTGGAATTCGTCGAAGATGACGCAGCCTACGCCGGGCAGCTCCGCATCTTCCATGATCATGCGGGTCAGGACGCCCTCGGTGATGACCTCAAGGCGTGTGGACGGCCCGCACAGGCTCTCCTGACGCATGCGCAGACCGACGGTCTCCCCGACCTTTTCTCCCAGAGTGGCCGCCATGTAGCGGGCAAGGGCGCGGGCGGCCACGCGGCGCGGCTCCAGCAGAAGGATCTTCTTTCCTTCCAGAAAGGGGGCTTCCAGCAGCCAGAGCGGCACGCGCGTGCTTTTGCCCGCGCCTGGCGGGGCGCTCAGCAGGGCCGCCCCGGCCTGCACCGCCTGCAGGATATCCGGGCGCAGATCATCGAGCCCAACCCCGTCATTGAGGGACTCCGGGCATTCGTTTTCCGTGAGTTTGTTCATGATTTCAACTTGATTCCAGAAGGTAGGCCCTTTTTTTACTGGAAATTTTTCGCGCGTCAGGGTATTGACACCTTAACAATTGTGCGGGAGAGCTTCATGGAGCTGAACAGAAACGGCATCATCGGTCAGAGCACGAGCCTTGTGGAAGTCTTCAAGATACTGGACAAGGTCGCTCCGACGGACAGCACGGTTCTTGTAACTGGTGAATCGGGAACAGGCAAGGAGTTGCTTGTGCGGGCCCTGCATGCCAACAGCCGGCGTGCCGACTGTCCTTTCGTGCCCATCAACTGCGGCGCCATCCCCAAGGAACTGCTGGAGAGCGAGCTTTTCGGGCACGAAAAGGGGGCCTTCACCCATGCCATCCGCTCACGCCCCGGCCGTTTTGAACTGGCTGACGGCGGCACCATCTTTCTTGATGAAATAGGTGAAATGGACCTGAGCCTGCAGGTGAAGATCCTGCGCGTCCTGCAGGAAAAGGAAATAGAACGTGTGGGCGGCACGGGCTGCAAAAAGGTGGATGTGCGCATCGTGGCCGCCACCAACAGGGATCTGGAAAGCGAAGTCACGGCCGGACGTTTCCGTGAAGACCTCTACTACCGCCTGAACGTCATCCCGCTGCACCTGCCGCCCCTGCGCGAAAGAGGGATGGATATCCTCATCCTCGCACAGTGCTTTCTGGAGCGATTCTGCCAGAAAAAAAGCAGGCCGCTGCTGCGGCTTGGCGAGGATACGGCCCGGGTGCTGCTTGCCTACAGCTGGCCGGGCAATGTGCGCGAGCTGGAAAACTTCATGGAGCGCCTGAGCATTCTCGTGGATGGCGACTGTGTGCAGGTGGACGACCTGCCCGCCAAGATCCGCGATAACGTCGGCCCGCTCGACAGCCTGCCGCCCTTGCCCGAGGGCGCGCTCGGCGCGCATGCCGCGCAGCCTGCGCCGGCTGCCCCCGCCGCACCCCCGGAAGCGGGCATGGCGGCGGTCAGCGGGGATCTTCCCGATGCCGGGCCGCCGCGTCCGGCTGCAGCGCCCGGCGTGAGCGCCGGAGGCGGGCAATTCGTCTGGCCGGACCTTTCCGTGCTGGAAGCGCAGGGGATCAATCTGAAAGATTTTCTGGAAGCTGTGGAATTTCGTCTTATTGATGAAGCCCTGCAACGGGCTGACGGCGTCAAGAACCAGGCCGCCGAGCTGCTGGGGATCAAACGGACGACCCTCATTGAGAAATTGAAGAAAAAGAACGGCTGAGATTTTTGCATGCTTTTTGCATAGCAACGTACAGCAACACCAACCAGAGAAGTGATGTGCGCGTGAACAAGGCATCTTTTACCGGGAAAAACCGGAATCATATCGCTGGGGAAGGGACCGGCACGGCTCTGCGCTCCTGTGGCGCCGCCGGTCGCTGCTGCCGCAGGCTTCTTGTGGGAGCGGCAATCTGCATGCTGTGCGGGAGCGCCGGACTGGAAATTTTTTCCCCTGCCGTGAGCCACGCGGCAACGGCTGCCGAAGGGATTACCGCACGGATCAATCCCGGCGGGCCGGAAAACTGGCCCCCGGAACAGGCGCTGTCCACCCAGACGCCCGGAACGCCGCAAGCGGCTCCGGGCCAGCCCATGCCGGGGCAAGCCGCACCGGGTATGCCCATGACGCCCGCGCAGGGCGCGGCTCCCGTACCGGCAGCTCAGCCCATGCAGACCATGCCTA
>NZ_CALUWS010000008.1 GCF_944324525.1 uncultured Desulfovibrio sp. | reverse complement strand
TAAAGGCAAAAATTCCAGTTAAGGTGCGCCTTATATCCCCGCCCTGAAGGGCGAGGCTTTACGGCGCGCTGGGTAAAGCGCGTTTGGGGAGGGATGGGGGGACTGGGGGGAAGGGAACCCCTTTGCGCGCGAGCCAAAGGGGTTCCCTTCCCCCCAGAAAAAATACCCGTCTCCGCCTCCCCGACCTCCTTACGCCGTGTGCCGCAAGTAGCGCGACATGAGGCGCAGCGAGGGACGGGAAAAGTCGTCCAGCTCGCCGGTCAGTTCCAGATCTGGCACGATGGCGCGCACCACGGGGATATCCAGATCGCGGCGGGTCAGATCCACATAGAGCGGCGTACGTCCCTGCGCGGTCAGCATCTCCTCCAACTGGCGCAGATTGGCCGCCGCCGAGCCGAGGTCCCTGTCGGGGAGCTCCTCAAGACAACGCTGCGGCAGGGCTGAAAGGGCCGGGCCGGTAGGCTCGCCGTAGGGATAGGGCCACGGCGTTTCCGTCAGGGCGGACAGGGCGGCCCGGCTGCCGCTGATCCCGGCGCCTGTAGCGCGCACCACTTCCCCCCGGCGGCTCATGACAAAGCACTGATAGACTGGGATACCGCATTCCGTGGTCATGTCCTGAAACTGCACCTGGATGCCGCGCGCGGCGTAATCGTCCAGCAGGGACTGCAGGAGTTCGTCACGCGAGCGCAGCGTAAAGCACTGATCGCGGCGGAAAGGCGTGGTCGCTTCGGCGTCGCGCTCGATGATCTCCACCAGTGCGGCCACTTTTGCCTCTTCCAGCGTATTGCCGGAAGCCAGTCCCGTGGAGCCCGCCGCCAGGAAGAGCGAAGGCTCGGCCAGATTGCAGAACAGGAAGACCGCCTGCGCGGGCACCAGCACTTCATTGCCTGACGGGTCATGGGCGGGGACCCAGTGCAGCGGCGTTTGCGGCCCGCAGCAGCCCGCAAAGGGTGCGTCCAACGGCAGACGGGCGGGCGGCAGGGCTGCTCGCCCGGCGGCGACGAGTTCGTCATGGGAAGCCAGGATCACCGGCAGCGGCGTTTTGCGGTTCTCCACTTCGCCGGGCCTGTCCGGGCCTTCCGGCCCGCGGATATCCACATAGGCACTGCAACGCTCCACGATCTCCATGCTGTAGGAAGCCCTGGCCTGCGCCAGCGACAGGCCGCGCCCGTAGGCCGTGGCCTCGCCGCGCAGGGTATGACGCACGGCCTGCGCCCCTGCTCCGCTGCGGGCGCGGATGTCCAGCCGCCAGGCTCGCAGGAGCGCGATGGGGCAAAGCGAGGCCTGATGACGCATTTCCGGCCCGGCCAGGATGCCCGCCTCCAGCAGGGCATCCGTGGCGCGCAAAAAGGTCTCCTGCGCCGGGGGACGCTCCAGAGCGGGCAGGCGAAGCGCGGCGACGCGCGCATGAGCGTCGGGCAGCGCCTGCGCCTGCCGCTGCATGGCGGCGGCGGTGGCGTCCAGCGCCTCTTCCGTATACAGCGGCGACAGGTCCACATCTTCCGGCTTGGGCAGGGCATGATGCCCGCGGATGTTGCGCTGGAAAAGCTCGCTCCACTGCCGGGACGCGGCGGCATCGGGACAAAGCGCCGTCCGCAGGTAGACCAGCGGCGTAAAGGACGCCAGCCGCTGCGGGGCATCCGCCGGAAAGACGGCCGCCGCAGCGGCCAGCTCCGGCAGCAGCAAGGCGCATTCAAGCACCAGCGAGGCCGTGGCGGGACGCTGGAAGGTGTCTGTGGCCGCGTCGTAGCAGTCCTGAGCCAGCCGCTTCAGGAAGTCCGCCCCTTTCCGGGCCGCCTGACGCAAACAATGCTGATGGAGGAAATCGTCCAGCGGTGAGGCTTCCAGCCGGTCAAGGGCGGCCTCCCAGGTCAGGGAAGCCGGAGGCTCGCAGGAAAAATAGCCGGTGGTGGCCTGTGTCTGACTGTGCGTATAGGTATAGTCCAGCATTTCGTCGGAATGATCCATGCTCTCTCGCTCTGCTGATAGGGTGATGCAAGGCAGGGTGCAGTATAGTCGGCAGGCAACGAACGGGCAAGGCGAAAAGCGCACGGCCGGCCCGCCGGAGACCGCCCGCGCCCAAGGCCTGGGGTCGATGCCGGCTAACAGTATGGACAGGTTATTTTGGGGGGAAGGGGAACCCCTCGCGCTGCTGTCGATGTCTTATAGTTTGTTGGGGGGAAGGGGAACCCCTCCGCCTGCGCGGGAGGGGTTCCCCTTCCCCCCAAGCCCCCTATCCCTTCCCCAGCGCGCTTTTATCAGAGGAAAAAGCAGGGACGCGGAACGCACCGCTCTTCAGGACAAGTGGGACTAGTGCAGATAACTTTATGTATTTACTGATTAATTAGTAAAATTTGTGTTAATAGACCCTAACCGGAACGGCCTCCGGCCGCCTTTCGGTCGCCGCCTGCGCGGGAGGGCCCGGCCTTTTCGCAGCGAAGCGAGAAAAGGCGTTTCGGCAGTCTTTCCCTCAAGCCCCCATCCCCTCCCCAGCGCGCTTTTGCCAAAGGGAAGCCAGTGATGATTTATCCAATGGAAATCTTGGGAGGCAAGCCCGGGGGCCTGGATGCGTACAATAAAAAAGGGGCAAGCCCGCAGGCCTGCCCCTGGATATCCAATCCCGAAGGATATTAACGCTTCGAGTACTGGTAGCGAGCGCGAGCGGCGCGCAGACCGTACTTTTTGCGTTCCTTCTTGCGGGCGTCACGGGTGAGGAAGCCGGCCTTCTTCAGCAGAGGACGCAGGGCGGGATCCACCACCAGCAGAGCGCGGGAGATGCCGTGGCGCACGGCTTCCGCCTGACCGCTGACGCCGCCGCCGGCCACGTTGACGCGCACGTCCAGCTTTTCAGCCAGCTTGGCGAGCACGAGGGGCTGACGGATGATCATCTGCAGGGTCTTGCGGGGGAAGTACTCCTCGAAGGAGCGGCCGTTGACCGTGATGTTGCCGGAACCGGCATAGATGCGGGTGCGGGCAGTAGCCGTCTTGCGGCGGCCGGTACCGTAATCGAATTTGTCGCTCATGACGTGCACTCCTTAGTAAGGCAGGGTCAGCGGCTGCGGGTTCTGGGCGGCATGGGGATGCTCGGCGCCCGCGTAGATCTTGAGCTTCTTCAGCATGGCGCGGCCCAGACGGTTCTTGGGCAGCATGCCGCGCACGGCGGCCATGAGCACACGCTCGGGCTTTTCGGCCATCATGTCGGAGAGGACGGTGGTCTTGAGGCCGCCGACCCAGCCGGAATGACGGTAATATTTCTTGTCCTGCATTTTCTTGCCGGTGACCTTCACCTTGTCGCAGTTGACCACGACGATGAAGTCACCAAGATCCATGTGGGGGGCGAACTCGGGTTTATGCTTGCCACGCAGGCGGTGGGCGATCTGGCTGGCCAGACGGCCCAGCACCAGATCCTGAGCATCGACCACATACCACTGGCGGTTGATGTCCTTGGGGGTAGGGCTGAACGTCTTCATGGGGATGAACTCCTCTGCAAAATACAGTAGCCGTAATGCGGCGGAAAATCCTTCATGCGACGTGCCGCCTAACGGGGGTGACGACAATATCGCTGCAAAGAGAAGGCTACATAGCCTTTCACGCGCAAAATGTCAAGCCGCCTCCCGCCACACTCACGGAAACGGCCCCTTTTCGTGCGCGCTTGAGCATTATCCTATTCTTTCTTATAATGCCAGCACTTTTTTCACCGCTTCCGTGCGCGCGGGCAGCGCGCCGTCCGTCCCCTCAAGGAGCTCCCATGCCGTCCATCCGCAAGAGCCTGCTGCAGCTCACCTTTTCCGGGGCCTATCTGCTCCGCTGGAACGACAAGCTCCGGCCCGCCGAACTGGTGGAGATCGACAAGCAGGCCCACAAGATGCTGGTGGCCTGCGCCCTCTGGCACGAGAACAGCCGCCACCTTCCCGCCGAGGAACGCCTAGCCCTGGCGCAGGAGATCATCGAGGGCGGCCTTTTCGATTACTACTACCGCCTCATCATCACGGACATCAAGCCGCCGGTCTTCTACCGCATCAAGGAGAACAGGGAGCATTTCCGCCAGCTCACGAGCCATGTGCTCAAACGGCTCGAACCTGCCCTCGCGCCCTTGGGCGACTTCTGGCAGCGCATGCAGGCCTGGCATACCTGCGAGGAGGAGAGCCTTGCCCGGCGTATCCTCACGGCGGCCCACCTCTACGCCTCTCAGTGGGAGTTCCGCCTCATCAAGCCGCTCAACGGCTTTGACGAAGAGATGGACGAGATAGACGTGTCCTTCCGCGAGCGCCTCGCGGGCTTCGATGACGTGCGCGGCATGCCGGACATCGTCAAGGGCAATACGGCGCTGGCGCGCTTCGCCAATCTCTGCGGGCAGCTCCGCTTCCAGATCCGCTGGACGCAGGCCCCGCGCATCCCGGCCACCTCCGTGCTGGGGCACATGTTCATCGTGGCGGCCTACGCCTACTTCTTCAGCCAGTCCATCGGGGCCTGCCGGGCGCGGACGGTCAACGACTTCTTTTGCGGCCTGCTGCATGACCTGCCGGAACTGCTGACCCGCGACATCATCTCGCCGGTCAAGCAGTCCGTGGAGAGCCTGCCGGAGATCATCCGCGAATACGAGGAGCAGGAACTGGAGCGCCGCATCTTCGCCCCGCTGCGGGCCGAAGGACTGGAGGAGCTCGTCGGCCTGCTCTCCTATTATCTGGGTCTGGAGACGGGCTCCGAATTCGACGAGACCATCCTCGAGAACGGTCACGCCAAAAAGATCCGCGACTTCGCCACCCTGCACGGCAGCTGCAATGCCGACGCCCTCCAGCCCAAGGACGGACGTCTCATCAAGGAATGCGACAAGCTGGCCGCCTTTCTGGAGGCGCACAGCTCCATCCGCAACGGCGTCTCCTCGCCGCATTTGCAGGAAGCCCTTGCCCGCCTCAAGGGCGATCTGGTCAGCAGTCCGCTGGACTGCCTGCACCTCGGCGCCCTGCTGGCGGATTTCGACTGACGGGCAACCTGGGGAGGACATTTCACATGCTGCGCCATCTGTGCCTTCTGCTGCTCTGCCTGACCATGCCGCTGCTGCCGGACATGCGTCAGGCGGCCCATGCGACCACCCTGGCCGAGAAAGGCCTTGCGGCCTATGCCGCAAGCATGGAGTATTATTACCGCAAGCCGCAGCCGCGACTGCTGCCCACCCTCCTGCAGCGGATGGACGGCGCCGGCCTGCTGGCCGACGGGGAAAAGCGCCTTCTGGTCGCCGCCTTTCTGGGGGAATGCCTGCGCCATGACGCTTCGTTGCGGCGCATGGTCGCCAGCGCCCAGGCGCAGGCCGGAGAGGAGGGCGGCCGCAACATCCGGCGTACGCTGGCCTGGGCCGTGCATCTTGCCGGACTGCGCGACGCGCCCGCCCTTGTGCGGCAGCTCCTGCCCAGCCACGCCGACCTGACCCTGCGCGACCATATCCTTTCCACGCCAAGTCCCCTGCTGCGCTGGCAAGCGACGTCGGAAAGCAGCGTGCTGCATATGTACTGGACGGCCTTCATGGCCGGCGGCAACACGGCCTATGTGGAGGCGATCATCGACGCGACCCGCCGCTATGCCCGTCTCAAGGCGAGCGGCCGCCAGTATGAGGACGACTTCGACCTCTGCCGGCAGGCGGCGGCCAGTCTGTACGAATTCACCCCCCGGCATACGCTGGTGCGCCGCTGCGTGGAAAAGGCGCTGGCCGCCACACGCGACCCTGCGGAAGCCAGCACGTTGCGCCTCATGCTGCGCTGAGCGGGGCCGCCTGCGCCGATCCCTCGTCCGTCAGACCGTCTTACGCCGCCTGATACGGCAACGATCGGCGGCATCCCTCATGCCCTCTCGTCTCTGCCGCGCCGCAGCTTGCGGTACAGCGTCGGACGGCTGATGCCCAAACGGCGGGCGCAGAGGCTCATATTGCCCTCGCAGGCTTCCAGCATGTCCTGGATGAGCCGCAGCTCCCGCTCCGCCAGGCTGCCGCCTTCAAGGACGGGGGACGGCGCTTCCCCCTCCGCCGCCTGCCCGAAAAAGTGTTCCGGCAGCAGCTCACTGCCCTCGGCCAGATGCATGGCCCGCTCCACGCGGCTTTCCAGTTGCCGGATATTGCCCGGCCAGGCATAGGAAAGCAGGGCCCGGCATGTCCGTTCCGGCAGGGGGAGGGCTGGCCGCTCCAGCAGCTGCGCCTGCCGCCGGATGAAATGCTCGGCCAGCAGGAGGATATCCTCCGGGCGTTCGCGCAGGGGCGGGATGTCGATGGTGAGCGTGCTAATGCGGTAATAGAGGTCTTCGCGGAACTTGTGGTCGGCGATGGCCTGCCGCAGATCCCTGTTGGTGGCGGAGATGATGCGCAGATTGACGGCGATGGTCCGCAGGCCGCCCACCCGCCGTATCTCCCCGGACTGCAGCACCCGCAGCAATTTTACCTGCATGTCGAAAGGCATGTCGCCTATTTCGTCCAGAAAAAGCGTGCCGGAATCGGCCAGTTCCAGCTTGCCGGGCCGCCCGCCCCGCTGTGCCCCGGTAAAGGAACCCTCCTCATAGCCGAAGAGCTCGCTTTCCAGCAGTTCCTTGGGGATGGCGGCGCAATTGAGGGCCACGAAAGGCTGATGCGCCCGCTTGCTGCTGTTGTGGATGGCCTGGGCAAAGAGCTCCTTGCCGGTCCCCGTCTCGCCGCAGAGCAGCACCGGCGCGCCGCCTCCCGCCGCGATGCGGGCGTGATGCACGGCAAGGCGCAGGCTTTCGCTCCTGCCGAGGATGGACTCAAAGGTAAAATGCGCCATGTTGCCCGTGACTTCCACGGCCATGCGCATGACTTCCTTGCGCTCCTGGATGGTCAGCAGTCCCCCCACCACTTCCCCGCCCGGCATGCGCAGCGGATCGAGGGAGACGAAGTGGATGACGCCCGACTGCCGGGCCACCGCCTCCTTGGCGCGCAGACTGCTGCCCGTAGCCAGACAGTGCAGCAGCTCGCCCGACTCCATATATCCGTTCAGCAGCTGCCCCTCGCAAGCCGAAGGCAGGCCCAGCAGGCCGCGGGCCCGCCGGTTGCATTCGGCGATGCGGCCTTCCGAGGTGATGGTGAGGATGCCGCGCGGGTCCGCATCGATGATGGCCCGCAAGGACTGGCGCTTGATGGCCAGCTCACGGAAGCGGCCGCGTTCGCGCAGCTGCGCCCGCACGGTCTCCGCCGCCTGCCGCACCAGCCCCAGCGTATGCACGTGCATCCTGCGGGACTGCCCGCTCAGGGAGATGGCCCCCAGCACCCGCGTGCCGTCGGGGGAAAAAACGGGCGCGCCCGCGTTGCTGATGTCCCGCGCCGGGACGGAATACATGCGGCTGCCCGGCAAAAAGACCGGGATGCGCTCGGCCAGGGCAAGACCGATGGCGCAGGTGCCCACATCCCGCTCCGTCCAGCGGTAGCCCGGCAGGCAGCGCCTGCGCGTAAAGTGGTCCATGAGGTCGGCATCGCCCACCACATAGAGGACGTATCCCTCCCCGTCGGCAAGGGCCATGCAGAAGCCCGTATCCTTGAGCAGACGATACAGGCTGTCTATCTGTTCCCGCGCCAGTAGGAAAAATTCCTGCTGTGCGGCGATCCGGCGGCGCAGGGCGGCCGGACCGATCCGCGTCATTTCGGGAGCGCCGTCATGCAGGGGATCGATGCCGTAGACGGCGGAACGGGCAAGCGAACGCCTGATGACGGCATCCAGCTCGGGCAGGAAGGGGGTTATCTGCATAGCATGTAACATCCTGAAACAGTGTTTCATAACATTACACTACCTGCCCGATGAGCGCAAGCTGATAAAATCACTGTCATGTTTTCTTTTTTCACGGCCGTGCCCGGCATAAAAGTGTAATAAAATATTACATATTCTGGACAATCTCGCCCGACAAGCCGTGCGGTAAATAGTATAACATATTGAAAATAAATAAGAAAACAAAAAAGGCACACCCCTTGCTTTTCCCGCAGACAAAGTAGCGGCAGGCCCGAGCGCCTGCAAAGGAGTATGTCATGTCCATCCAACGTTTCGGCACCCCCACCACGCCGGGCGCTCTGCCCTTTTCCAAGGCCGTCGCCGCCGACGGCTGGCTGTACGTCAGCGGACAGGTGCCCCGTGATGCCGACGGGGAGATCGTCAGCGGCAGCATCAGCGTCCAGGCGCGGGTCACCCTCGACAACCTCGTCAAGGTCCTCGAACAGGCGGGCTACAGCCTCAACGATGTGGTCCGCGTTACCGTCTACCTGGACGATCCCCGCGATTTTGCCGGATTCAACAAGGTCTATGCCCGTTACTTCACGGCGGAACATGCCCCGGCCCGCGTCTGCGTCCAGGCGTCCATGATGAGCGATCTGCGTGTGGAAGTGGATTGCGTGGCCTACAGAAAGCCCTAGGGGGAGCGTATGGCGACGCATGCACAGGATATCCTGATCGTGGGCGGCGGCATCACCGGTGCGGCGCTGGCCTACGGCCTGGCAGGCTCAGGACGCCGCATCACGGTGCTTGACCGCCAGACGCCCACCAACCGCGCCTCACGGACCAATGTCGGCCTCATCTGGGTACAGTCCAAGTTCCTCCATCTGCCGGATTATGCCCGCTGGGGCTTCCTCTCCTCCCGCGAGTATCCGGCGCTGGTGAGCGAACTGGAGGCCCTCACCGGCCTGCGCATCCCCGTACAGTTCCGGGGCGGGCTCATCCCCGTGCTGAGCGAGGCGGAATACCGGCAGCGCGGGGAGTACATCGACAAGCTGCGCGAGGTGCTGGGCGAATACCGCGGCGGCATGATCGAGCGTGCCGAACTGGACGCCCTCCTGCCCGGCATACGCTTCGGCAGGGAGGTAACGGGCGCGGCCTGGTGCGAGGAGGACGGCGTCATCGACCCGCTGGCCCTCCTGCGGGCCTTCCGGGCGGCGCTGCCGCGCAAGGGCGTCGAGCTGCTGGATCGCGACGTGCTGGATGTACAGCCGCAGGACGGCGGCTACCGGGTCGTCACCGACAACGGCATCTACGAGGGAGGCACGCTGATCCTGGCCGCCGGGCTGGCCAACAGGCGCTTTGCTCGCTTCGCCCTGCCGTCGCTGCCGGTCTATCCCGACCTGGGGCAGGTGCTGCTCGTGGAACGCATGCCCTACGTCATGCCCATACCGGTGCTGGGGGCCACGCAGTCGTTCGGCGGTACCGTCATCCTCGGTTTCCGGCACGAAAATGCCGGCCACCGGATGACCATCGAACAGAAAGGCGTTTCCGGCGAGGGCCAGTGGGCCATGCGCGTCTGGCCCGAACTGGCCGGCAAGCGCGTCATCCGCGCCTGGACGGGGCTGCGCGTCATGCCCAACGACAGCATGGCCATCTACAGCCGCCTGCCCGGCCATGCCAACGCCTATCTCGTCAACACGCACAGCGCCGTCACCATGGCGGCCGCGCATGCCCGCCTCCTGCCCCCCTTCCTGCTGGGCGGCAATCTCCCGGAAACGGCCCGCGGCATGACGCTGCAACGCTTCGGCTTCACCTGTTAGCGCGGTTTGACCTGCAAAGGAGAGCAGAGATGAGCAACACCCCCGGTAAAACCGTGCATATCATCGTCAACGGAACGTCCGTCGAGGTCCCCGAAGGCGTCAGCGTGGCGGCCGCGGTGCTCGGCCACAGCCATGAACGGCATTTTTACGAACACAGCCTGGACGGCAGCAAACGCGCCCCGTGGTGTCTCATGGGCGTCTGTTTTGAATGCATGCTGGAGATCGACGGCAGGCCCAATGTGCAATCCTGCATGGTGCAGGTGGCCGAAGGCATGGTGGTCAACACCCAGAAGCGCCCCGCCGTTCCCGGAGAAAACGGCCTTTCGGATCAGGGAGACAGGGCATGAACATCACCAATTTCGACTGCATCGTCATCGGCGCCGGCCCTGCCGGACTGGCGGCCGCCTGCGCGGCCCGGGACTGCGGGCTGGAAGTGGCCCTGCTGGACGAGCAGGCCGCTCCCGGCGGTCAGCTTTTCCGTAATGTGGAATCCCCCCTTGCCCAGCGCCTGCTTGACGAGAAGGACAGGCGAACCGGACTGGATCTGGTGGCCCGCTTCCGCGCCGGCGGCACGGATTACCGTCCGCATTCGACGGTCTGGGCCATCGACGGCACGGCCGTGAGCTATTCCCGCAACGGCGTATCGGAACGCATCACCGCCTCGCACATCATCCTTGCTCCCGGCGGCATGGAACGTCCCGTGCCCTTCCCCGGCTGGACGCTGCCCGGCGTCATGGGCGCGGGCGGCATGGACATTTTGCTGCGCTCGGACTGCCTGCCGCGGCTCAGCCGGCAGGAGCCCGTCGTGCTCTGCGGCAACGGCCCGCTGCTGCTCCTGCTGGCCTGCCATCTGCTGGATGCCGGGGCCCCTGTGGCCGCCTGGCTGGATACGGGCGACACGCTGCGCCGTCTGGCCGCCCTGCCCCACATGCCCGCCGCGCTGGGGGACCGGGCCTATCTTGCCAAGGGCCTGCGCATGGCCCGCCGCGTCCTCTCCTCCGGCATGCCCATCATCCGCAACGTGCGCAGCCTGCGGGCCGAAGGCGACGGCCATGTGGAACAGGTGCGCTATACCACCAGCAAGGGCGAGTACCGTCTGCCCGCGGGCATGCTGCTGCGGCATGAGGGCATCATCCCCCGCACGCATATCCCCAATGCGCTGGGCCTTGCCATGACCTGGGACGAGGTGCAGCGCTGCTGGCATCCCACCACGGACATCCGCGGCCGCACGAGCTGCGAGCATATCTCCATCGCCGGCGACAGCGCCTATGTGCATGGCGGCGACGCCAGCCTGCTCAAGGGGACGCTGGCAGGCATCGACGCGGCACGCCGCCTGCACGTCATCAGCGAAGCGGAGGCCGATCACAGGAGCGCCGGGACACTGCGGGAACTGCGCCGGCTGGAGTGGGCCCGCGGCTTTTTGCGCCACATCTTCGCCCCGCATCCCGACATCTTCGCCGTACCGGACGAGACCATCATCTGCCGTTGCGAGAACGTCAGCGCCGGCGACATCCGTGCCGCCGTGCGGGAAGGCTTCACCAACGTCAACGAGATCAAGCGCTTCACCCGTTGCGGCATGGGGCCATGCCAGGGACGCATGTGCGGCCCGGCGCTGGCCGAACTGGCCGCCCAGGCCTCCGGCCTGCCTCCCCGCCAGGTGGACATGCTGCATGTGCGCATGCCCTTCCGCCCCGTCCCCCTCAATGAATACTGCACGCTCAATGGCCTCGGCTACGAGGAGAATCATACAGCGTAACCGCGTCCGTGAACAAGGAAGAGGTTTTCCCCAGCTACGACAGCATTTCAGGAGGTTCCCCATGCCCATTCATTGGCTAGACTATTCCATCATCATCCTTTACTTTTTCGTGATCGTCTACATCGGCTGGTGGTCCATGCAGAAAGTTTCCAGCTTTGACGATTATGCCGTGGCCGGTCGCGGCATGCCGCTCGCCATCTTCTTTGCGGCCATCGCCGCCACTCTCTGCGGGGGCGGCGCCACCATCGGTCGCGTGGCCTATATGCACACCACGGGCGTCGTGGTCTTTGCCGGGCTCATGGGCGTGGTCATCAATCAGATCATTTCCGGCCTCTGCATTGCCGGACGTGTCCATTCCATCCCCAACGTCTACACGGTGGGCGACCTCTGCGGCATGTATTACGGCCGGGCCGGCCGCCTCGTTTCCAGCGTCGTCTGTTTTCTGTTCTGTCTCGGCCTGTTCGGCGTGCAGATCCTGGCCATGGGGGCCATCCTGCAGACGGCCACCGGCATAGACCTCATCCCGGCGGCGCTCATCTCCTCCGCCATCACACTGGCCTATACCTGGGCCGGCGGCATGCTGGGCGTCACCATGACCGACGCCATCCAGTACGTCATCATTGTTGTGGGGGTGAGCCTCTGCGGCTATCTGGGCATCGAGCGGGCCGGCGGCTATGACGCCATGATCGCTCAACTCCAGTCCATGCCGCAGTATGTGAACAACCTCAAGCCCTTTGCCGACTGGGGCGTCATCCAATTCGCCGGCCTGTTCTTCGGCTTCCTGTTCGGGGAATTCTGCGCCCCCTACTTCATCCAGCGCTATGCCTCCACCAAGTCCGCCAAGGACAGCAAGACCGGCGTGCTCATCTTCTCGGTACACTGGCTCTTCTTCCTCGCCACCACCGCGGGCATCGGCCTTGCCTCCATGGCCCTGCAACCCGACGTCAAGCCCGACCTGGCCTTCACCAACCTCATCCGCGACGTGCTGCCCATCGGCGTCACCGGCATTGTGCTGGCGGCCCTGCTGGCGGCGGTCATGTCCAGCGCCGCGGCCTTCATCAATACGGCCAGCGTCGCCTATACGCGCGACATCTATAACAAGTTCATCCATCCCGGCGCGTCGCAACAGGAGATGCTGCGTCAGTCCCGGCTGTCCACCCTGCTGGTTGGCGGCGGCGCCATCGTCGTAGCCATCCTCTTCCAGGATGTTTTCGGCCTCATGCTCTACATCTTCAAGTTCTGGCCGTCCACCGTGCTGCCGCCGCTGCTGCTGGGCATCTTCTGGGGCAAGGTCTCGCCCCGTGCCGGCGCGCCGGCCATGGTCGTCGGCGGTCTGGCCTTCCTCATCTGGAGCGACAAGATCCTCGGCGAACCCTTCGGCATCCCGGCCAACCTTGTGGGCATCGGCCTGAACTGCCTGACGCTCTTCCTCGTCCACCAGATGACCAAGCGGTCCGTGCCGACCTCCGGCGCCTATGCCCCCGAAGTTCTGTAGGAGACGCTCACCATGCACGAATTCTTCAAGATATTCATCCTGCTTTCCTTTGCCCTCAATATTGCCTGCGGTGTCTGGGTCCTTTTCGGCATCCTTCAATGGATACGCGAGCTGAAGCACAAGACCCGGTAGAAGAGGCAAGGGGAGCGCCGCTGACGCCTCTTGCGGCGCTCCCCCGCTTTTCCCCATCACTGTGACAGGAGAAAACCAGCATGATCCTTCAGGGCGGAAAACTCTACTACGACACTCCGGTCGGCATCCTTTGTCTGGATTCGCAATTCCCCAAACCGCGCGGCCATCTGCGTAATCCGCTGACCTATCCTTTCCCCACGGTGCAATATCTCATCCGCGGCGTGGACGTGCCCCGCATGCTCTTCAACCCCACGCCGGAACTCATCGAACCCTTTCTGGAAGGCGCGCGCGAGCTGGAACGTCAGGGCGTACTGGCCATTGCCGGCTCCTGCGGCTTCATGGCCCGCTTCCAGCAGCGCATAGCGGCCGAAGTGCGGATACCGGTGCTGCTTTCCAGCCTTGTGCAGCTGCCTCTTCTGCGCCTCCTGCACGGTGAGAGCGCACGCATCGGCGTACTGACCGCCAGTGCGGCCTCCCTGACGCAGGATCACTTCGGCAACTGCATGACCGACATGCAAAGCGTCCGCATCCAGGGCATGGAGCACAATCCCGAATTTGCCGAGACCATCCTGCAAAGCAAGCGCACCAGCCTTGACCTGGACCGCCTGCAAAAGGAAGTCGTGGACACGGCCGCCGCCTTTGCCGCCGCGCAAAAGCTGGATGCCCTCCTGCTGGAATGCACGGATCTGTCCGCCTTTGCCGCGCCGGTGCAGCGGGCCGTCCAGATTCCGGTCTATGACATCAATACGCTGGTGGCCTATGCGGCCTCGGCTGTCGTCCGCCACGACTACCTGTAAACCACGCACGCCATCGGGCGGCGGATGCCCCCTTTCGCCCCCGTCCTCCAACGGCTTTTCCGTTCATGCGGAAAAGCCTTTTTCGTACAAAAAGAAACTTGCCTTGTCCGGGCAAGTGTGCAACAGCAGAGACGTTCACTGCACCCGAAGGCTCTTTCCCGAGAAAGCCGCGTCCCCTCACCCTTGTGTCCGGTCGCCATGCCCTACCCCTGCCGCCACGTCTGTCTCCTGCTGATCGCTTTCCTCCTTCTGGGCTCCTGCCCCGCGCACGCGCGCTATCTGGAGATCCTGGCCGCCGGGGACGTGACCCTTGGCGGCGGCATGCGGGATGCGCCCATGCCCTCCCGGCTTTTCGCTCCGGAGACCCGCCGCCGCATCGAGCAGGCGGACGTTTTTCTCTGGAACTGCGAAAATGCCGGCCCGGCCTCGCTTTCCAAGGAAAATCTCTACATCTTCCATGCCGACGACGCGCTTTTTCCGCACATGCGCTTTGCCAACGGCGCGGCCTGCACGGCCAACAACCATGTATTCGACGGCTACGAGGAAGGGGCCCTGAATCTTCTGCACATGCTGGAACAGAGCGGCATCGACCATAACGGCCTGCACCTGCGCGACCGTTACGCACCGCTGCCGCTGGCGCCCGGCAGCCCGGTGCCGGTCTATCTGCTCACCGGCTCCCCCATGTCCCAGATCGGGAGCGGCCCGCAGATCGCGACCCTGAATTATCCCCAGCTGCGCGAGTGGATACATACGCTGCGGCAGGCCGTGCCTGAAAGCCTCATCATCGTCTATTCACATGACGGCCAGGAAGGACAGCTTGAGCCCACCCTCCGGCAGCGTCAGTGGGCGAACGTCTTTGCCGCGGCCGGGGCCGACGTGGTGCTGTTCGCGCACAGCCATCTGTACGGCGGCGTGGAGATCCTGTGGGACAGCCCGCGCAGGACGCTGGTCGCCTGGAGTCTGGGCAACTTTCTTTTTGGCGGCAATCGCCGCTGGAAGAATCATGGGGACGTCCGCCTGCTGCGCGTCCGCGTCGATCTGACGGACGGCAGCAAGGACGCGGTATGGCTTCTGGGGCATACGAGCAACTGGCAATATGCCTTCTATCCGGCTCGCGGCAGTCAGTAGCCTTGTTTTCAGGGCCTGCCGTCAGCGGACGGCGGGACGGTGCTCTCCGGCATCGGGATGCGGCGGCCTGTGCGGGGCATGCGCGGATGTGTGCGTAAAGTGTGCCGGCAGCACATGAGCGGCCTGTTTTTGTGCTGATCGTTTGCCCAGGCCCCACCCTTCCCCGGCGTGTTTTTACCGGGGGAAGAGTCAGGGACAAGAGGCACGCCAGCCTCAAAAGGCAAGCGAATCCATCTTATATATTGAAATTGTTTACAAAATATATTGACAGGCCCGAGAGCCCCCTCAGGAAACGATGATGCCTCCAGAGGCTAGGAGGCGCTTTCTTCCTTTTCCCTCAGGTTCTTCATGCGTACCTGCTGGGCCCGCTGCACGTTGTGCAGCATCTTGCGCTCGAAGTTCCCGGACATGAGCTTCTGATCTTCGGCGTAACCGCACAGCTTCTTATATTCTTCCACGCTGATGTCATGCTGCGCCAGATGACGGGAGGTCAGCGAGGAACTTTCCTTACCGCAGAGACAGCACTTGATGAAGTCGTCCGTTATGGCTTCTTCCGGCTTGCAGACAAGATCCTTGCGGCCCGCTTTTTTCCGCTTGGGGGCTTCCGGCATCTTTTCCGCTTCCGGCGCGGAAGCTTCCGCCCCGCCTTCCGGACTGGCCGCGGCACTGTCGCCCGCCTGCCTGTCCGTCAGACGACGCTCGATATCCATGCTCATGCGTTTGGCGATCTCGTACTGCGACATGATAAATTCAATAGGTTGATCATTGAACCTGCCAAATACGGCGTTCAGGATGTCCTTGTCTTCAAGAGCCATACTCTCTTCTCCTTATAGTTTTTCACAGACTTGCATATCATAGTATAAAGCTCAAGTTTTTTTTGCCTGACTACGGCACGCTCCCGCAGCAGTTTCTTTCTGGCCGAGCAAAAAGTTGAGCGCATGGAAAAAGCTTTTTTATTGCGCGCACCATCAAGACAGACACTTCCCACCCCAAAAAAACGCAAAAAGCTGCTCCCGGCATGGCGAAATGCCGTCACACGTATTTTTTTCTTTATTGTTGATATGCTTTCTTTTTAGAGCATTTCCAGTTTGAAACGCTTTGCGTTTCAAACCATACGGCCTGGCGTTTCGCGGAAAAAGCGCGGTTTTTCCGCCCACTCTCGGCCGGGCGGCGCTGTGCCGCCGCCTCGCATTCCACCTTTTTCAAAGGTGAAATACTCTAAAAACCGTGGATGCGCCGACGCAGACCGCGCCATGACGCCGCAGGCATCACGCCCGACCCTCTGCCCAGGCAGGCACGACGGACGGCCCGGCCTGCGGACAGAGGATCATACCTTTGCAGGGGAAGGACAGTCGCGGCGGCCAAGGACACGGGCCTCCGCCTCATCCACCTCGTCCTGCCAGCCGTTGCGCGTTTCGGTCAGGCAGTCGAAGCGGCGCGAGTACGGCTTGATGTCCAGCAGAGGCGTGCCGTCCAGGATGTCCAGCGCCCCCACATGCAGGATGTTGCCCTCCACCCGCAGGAGGGGCACGATGCTCATGCCGATGGGATTGGGACGGCAGGGCGCGCGCGTGGCGAAGACGCCGCGCTCCACATCCTGCAGAAAGGGCTTGACCGCAAGGCGCGGCTCCCCCGCCCGGTCGAGGACATAGAGCAGATAGATGTGCGAATAGCCGTCCAGATCCCGCAGACCGGCGGCAAAGGCCGGAAAGACCTCCACCGTGCCGGGAAAATCGGCGGCGTATATGGGCTGCACGGGCGTCTGCCCGGGCACATGATGACGGCTGTGGATGATGCCGATGGCCTGGAAGGAAAACGGCTGCATGGCGTTCCCCTCCGCTTCAGCAGCCCTCTCCCTGCACGATGAACGGCGCGACCAGGGGACGGCTTTCCGTGTACACGGCAAAGTGGCGAGCCGTCAGGGCCAGGGCCTCTTCCAGCTGCGTCCGCGTGGAGAAGCCGTAGATGACGGTCAGGCAGGCCGCCGTCGTCCCGGTGATCATGGCCCGTGTGGAGTCGCTGGTGGCCCCGCCGAACGGGCCCCGCTCATCCACGAGCAGCGGCAGGCGGTGCAGGTCGATGCTGTCCTTGCCGATGCCGGTGTACACTTCGCCTTCACGCCCCAGCCGCAGCACGATATCGCCGCTGATGGCGTTGAGATCGTAGGAACCTATGGAAAAGCCCGTTTCCAGAGAGGCCAGGTTGTTGGCGTCCACGATGCTGTTGATGCGGTAGAGCTCCTTGCCCTGCCGGATGCGGCGGTACAGGGATTCGGAAGAGATGCGGTAGCGGCCGGGGTCCTTGCCGAAAGCCTTGTAGGCGGCGCGGGATTCGCTCAGATTAGGGATATCCGCCAGCGGCGTCTCTTCGAGCATATGCCGCAGGAAGGGCGCCGTCACCTCGCCCAGATAAGTCTGCAGATCCTCGCGGGAGGGCTCCACCGTCACCATGTGGGCCAGGCAGCCCAGACGCGTATGCGGACAGCGTTCCAGCAGGGCGGGATCGATATGAATGACGGGCAGCATCGGCATCTCCTGAAAAAGCGGGCAGCAGTGAGGGATTCAGGCCGCAAGCCCCGTAGCGGTACGGCATGCGTGCCGGCGCGGGCGCAGCCTTCTCCGTTCTTTTACGTTATCGGCAACATGGCTTCAACAAAAAATACGCCGCCGCGGGGCCGGAGCGCGTACGGCACGGCCACGCCCGCCGGCGCGGCCAGCTCCCCTCTTCGGGCCCGCAATGCCGCGGATGCGCCGGGAAAACGTCACAAAAAAGCCTTTTCTCCGCATCCGGGCTATGGCATACTCCCTCCGTAAAAGAAGGAGTCCCCCTTATGCAAGCTCGCAGCCGTTCCATACATCTTTCCGTGCACATCCATAAAAATCCGGCAGCCATGGCCGAACGCGCCGCGCATATCCTTGCCGCCGCCTGTGAAGAGGCGGTGAGCGAGCGCGGCGTCTTCAAGATCGCCCTCTCCGGGGGGCAGACCCCCATCCCGCTCTTCCGCCTGCTGACCGCCAATGACTGGGCGGATCGCCTGCCGTGGGACAAGATCACCTTTTTCTGGGTGGATGAACGCTGCGTCGGCCCGGATCACCCGGAAAGCAATTACGGCCTTGCCCGGCGCGAAATGCTCTCCCATCTGCCGGTGACGCACTTTTTCCGCATGCGCGGCGAACTTGACCCCGTCAAAGCCGCCACCATGTATGAAGAACAGATCCGCGCCGATTTCAATATCGGCCCCACGGAGATCCCCCGTTTCGACTTCATGCTGCTGGGCGTCGGAGACGACGGGCATACGGGCTCCATCTTCCCCAATTCTCCCGCGCTCCTGGAGCGCAGACGCCTGGTCATCGACCAGTATGTGCCGGAACGCAAGGCCGACCGCCTGACGCTGACCCTGCCCGTCATCAACAATTCCCGCTGCTGCATGTTCCTCGTCACCGGCAAGGAAAAGCATGCCGTGCTGAGCAAGACGCTCAACCTGCTGGATGAGCCGACCTTGCCCGCCCAGTTCGTGCGGCCCAGCGTCGGGGATCTCATCTGGGTCGTGGACGAGGCCGCAGCCACCGGAGAATAGACGACAACCGTGTTTCCCCTTTCCGTGCGCCCATGACGGGGCGCATCCAAAGGATCTTTTGCAACAGGAGCCGCCATGCCGACTTATGTCGATCCCGCCAAGTGCGACGGCTGCAAGGGTGGTCAACGCACCGCCTGCATGTACGTCTGCCCCAATGACCTCATGCTGCTGGACAGCACGAGCATGAAAGCCTTCAATCAGGAACCGGACGCCTGCTGGGAATGCTATTCCTGCGTCAAGATCTGCCCGCAGGGCGCCATTTCCGTCCGCCCCTATGCGGACTTCGCCCCGCTGGGCGGCGTCTGCCTGCCCTTGCGCGGTTCGCAGCAGATCTCCTGGACCGTCCGCTTCCGCAACGGTCTGCAGAAACGTTTCAGCTTCCCCATCCGCACCACGGCTGAAGACTCCATCGAAGCGCCCGCGCCCCTGGCCCAGGACGCCTCGCTGGAAGACAATCGCCTGAGTACGGAAGAAGCGCCCGCTGCCGCTCTCGCCCCTGCCGCTCCCGTCCGCGCCACGGTCAGCGAGCCGGACAGGCAGCGCATTTTTCGCACGCACACCCCCCGCCTGGAGGACGCATGAGCAACGCACAACACCAGCAGGCCGGTCTGCCGCTGGCCAATCCCGACATTGTCGAACACGATCTGGATATCCTCATCATCGGCGGCGGCATGGGCGCCTGCGGCGCCGCCTACGAAGCCGTCCGCTGGGGTGACCGCCACGGTCTGAAAATGCTCATGGTGGACAAGGCCGCGCTGGAACGCAGCGGCGCGGTGGCGCAGGGCCTGTCCGCCATCAATACCTATCTGGGCGACAACAGCCCGGAAGACTATGTGCGCATGGTGCGTACCGACCTCATGGGCCTTGTGCGGGAAGACCTCATCTTTGACGTGGGCCGCCATGTGGACGACTCCGTCCATCTTTTCGAGGACTGGGGCCTGCCCTGCTGGATCAAGGGGGATGACGGCCACAACCTGGACGGCGCCGAGGCCAAGGCTGCCGGGAAATCCCTGCGCAAGGGCGACAAACCCGTCCGCTCCGGCCGCTGGCAGATCATGATCAACGGCGAGTCCTACAAATGCATCGTGGCGGAAGCCGCCCGCAAGGCCCTGGGACCGGAGCGCATCCTTGAGCGCGTCTTCATCGTCCGGCTCCTGACGGACAAGGACAATCCCGGACGCATCGCCGGCGCGGTGGGCTTCAATGTCCGCCGCAACGAGGTGCATGTCTTCCGGGCAAAGGCCGTCCTGCTGGCCGCCGGCGGCGCGGTGAACGTCTACCGTCCCCGCTCCTGCGGCGAAGGGCTGGGCCGGGCCTGGTATCCCGTCTGGAACGCCGGTTCCACCTACGCCATGAGCGCCCAGATCGGCGCGGAAATGACCATGATGGAAAACCGCTTCGTCCCGGCGCGCTTCAAGGACGGCTACGGCCCCGTGGGGGCGTGGTTCCTGCTGTTCCGGGCCAAGGCCGTCAATGCCCTCGGCGAGGACTATTGCGTGACCAACAAGGCCATGCTGCGTCCCTATGAGGAACGCGGTTACGCCCGCGGCCATGTGGTGCCCACCTGTCTGCGCAACCATATGATGCTGCGCGAGATGCGCGAAGGGCGCGGCCCCATCCTCATGGATACCCGCACGGCCCTGCGCAGCACCTTTGCCACCCTGGACGAAAAACAGCAGAAGGCGCTGGAAAGCGAAGCCTGGGAAGACTTTCTGGACATGTGCGTGGCGCAGGCCAACCTCTGGGCCAGCACCAACACCGCGCCGGAAGAACGCGGTTCGGAGATCATGCCCACCGAGCCCTATCTGCTGGGTTCGCATTCGGGTTGCTGCGGCATCTGGGTCTCCGGCCCGGATGAGGACTGGGTGCCCGCGGAATACAAGATCCGGGCCGCCAACGGCAAGGTCTACAACCGCATGACCACCATCGAGGGCCTGTTCACCTGCGGCGACGGCGTGGGCGCTTCCGGACACAAGTTCTCCTCCGGTTCGCATGCCGAAGGCCGCATCGCCGGCAAGCAGATGGTGCGCTGGTGCGTGGACCATCCCGGCGAAGCGCCCGTGCCCGCGCAGACGCCGCAGGCCCTGGCCGACATGATCTATGCGCCGTGGCGCACCTTCGAGACCTACAAGGACGCCACCACCGACGTGGAGGTGAATCCTCACATGCTCACGCCCCGTCACTTCATGCTGCGGCTCATGAAATGCACGGACGAATACGGCGGCGGCGTCTCCACCTTCTACATCACCTCGCAGGCCATGCTGGAGCGGGGCTTCGAGCTGCTGGACATGCTGGAGGAGGACTCCGCGCGTCTGGCGGCCCGCGACCTGCACGAACTGCTGCGCTGCTGGGAGAACTACCATCGCCTCTGGACCGTCCGCCTGCACATGCAGCACATAGCCTTCCGCGAGGAGACCCGCTACCCCGGCTTCTACTACCGCAGCGACCACATGCCGCTGGACGACGCCGCGTGGAAGTGCTTCGTCAACTCCGTCCATGATCCGAAAAGCGGTGAGACGCGCCTCTTCAAGCGGCCCTACATCCAGCTCGTTCCCGAGGCGAACGGCTAGCCGCAGGAGATGGCGGGAAAAAAGATTGACATGTTCCCGCATTTCGGCTAAATGACGTTCTTGTGTGAACGCACGAAAGGGGAAGTAGCTCAGCTGGGAGAGCATCGCCTTCGCAAGGCGGGGGTCGGGAGTTCAAGTCTCCTCTTCTCCACCAGAATGCACAAGGGGCCACGGTCAACGCCGTGGCCCCTTTTTCCTTGCATCCGCACTGCCGTGCCGGGCGTGCGCCGCCTTGCTCCCTCCCCTTCCGCAAAGGCGCAGATCAGCCTGCCCTCTCTCCTTTCGACCGCGCCTCCCGCGCCCTCCTCCGCTTTCCGCGCAGGTGGCTCAGTCCCTTTCCAGCACGGCGCAGGACGCGGCGGGCGGCTTCCGCCCCGGCTATGAGCCGTTTTTCAGGCCAAGTTCCTTTATCTTGGCATAGAGGCTGGACTTGCTGATGCCGAGGATCTCCTGCGCGCTCTTTTTCCCGGTTATCCTGCCCTGCGTTTTTTTGACGACGTAGGCAATGTATTTCCGACAAAGTTCCTGCAGCGTCGGCAGTTCCTCAAAGAAGGATTCCGGCGATTCTTGCGGCACCTCGGACGGCTTCTGCACCTGCTCGTTCCCGATGTAGAATCTGAGCGGCCCCCCCTTGCTCAGGATGACGGCCCGTTCGACCACATTCTTCATTTCCCGGATGTTTCCGGGCCATGAGTAGCGCTTGAACATGTCCACCATCTCGGCGGTGACCGGCGGGAAGGAACAGCCGTAGCGGACGGAAAACTCGTCGATGAACAGGTTCAGCAGATCGGGGATGTCCTCCGGCCTGTCGCGCAGGGGAGGGATGATGATGGGGATGACGGAAAGCCTGTAATAAAGGTCTTCACGGAAATTGCCCTTCTGCACCTCCTTGCGCAAGTCTCTGTTGGTCGCGGCGACAAGACGGAAATGCGAGGTGATGAACCGCGTCCCGCCCACGCGCATGAACTTGTGCGTCTGCAGAACCCGCAGGAGCTTTGCCTGAAAGGACAAGGGGATCTCCCCCACTTCGTCGATGAAGAACGTCCCGTTGTTCGCCAGTTCGAAAAGCCCGATCTTCTGTCGTGTGGCTCCGGTGAACGCCCCTTTTTCGTATCCGAAAAATTCGCTCTCAAACAGAGATTCCGGGGTACAGGCCGGATGTACGGGCACAAAGGGCCCCCTTCGGCCGCTGTACTCGTGGATCCTGTTGGCCAGGACCTCTTTCCCCACGCCCGTTTCCCCGAGTATGAGGATGGAGGCGTCGGACTGCGCCGCATGCCGTGCCTGCTCAAGCGGGATGTGCATGCCGCGGCTGTTGTCATAATGCCTTTCGGAAAAGCTGATCGCGGAAAGATCGGGCGGACAGCTCGATTCTTCCGTCTGTTCCTTGAGGGAAAGCCTGTCGAAGCGCTCATACAGACGGTAGCAGTCCCGCAGTTCCCTGATGAGGCGCGCACGCTGCTTTTCTTCAAGACTGATGAAGCTCCCCGCCAGCAGCGTGCTCGAAAGGATGCAGCACAGGGTGCGCTCGCCCGTCTTCAGGGGGAGGACAAGGGAGATCCTGCCGGCATCCGAAAGCAGCAGGGCCTTGCCGGACGCGACGTCCGCATGGATGCCCTCCCGCGCAAAATGCGACAGGCTGCTTTCAAAATCGGCTTTGGAGATGTTCACGCCCTGCAAAAAGCAGGGAGCGCCGCCAGCGGGGAACTCCGCCAGCAGGCCGCACTCCGCGCCAAGATAGCGCTGCACCGTACAGAGGATGTCCCGCCGCATGGACTCAAAAGATGATGCGTACCGTATATTGTACAGCTTTTCCAGACAGATGCGCATTTTCTTCTGAACGTTTTCCGCGATGACGCAGCCTTTCCATGCACAGTCGCTGCGGCCTTCGTCCCCCCAGATCTCCGCACAGGTGACGGCATAGCCGGCAAGGATCTCGTCCGACTCATGCCGGAGCTCGGCAGCTTCGCCTTGCCGGCCCAGCTGTTGATAGCATTGCGCAAGGACATGCAGGGTCTTGGCATATTCCCTTTCGTTCCCGGCCAGCTGAAACGCATCCCTGCTCGCATGCAGGCTGCCGACAGCTTCCGCGGGCTTGTTTTCCGCCAGCAGCATTTGCCCTTTTATCCTGTAGGCCATGCCGTGCAGATGCCTGTTCCCGGACTCGAGCACCAGGTTGAGTTCCTGAGCAAGCGGGAACCCGGGCAGATCCGGCAAACCCTCCACATGGTACAGATAGAGCAGCTCCAGCACCCAGGGAGCCGTATAGGAGAATCGCCCCAGGCCCAGCCGCTTTCTCTCCTCGATGCACGACGACAGGATCTTGTAGGAATACAGCATGCGGCCATTTTGGGCATGATAGAGCGCAAGGGCCCTCCATATCCACAAGTACAATTTTTGCGCGGGTTCGATGACGCCGTAGTTCATGCTCTGCACGATATGCTCGAGCGCCGCATCCAGCATGCCGATCTGCAGGAAGCAGATGCCCAGAACGGCATGCCACCAGATGGTGCCGTATGTATCCCCCTTCTGCCTCGCGGTATTGAGGCACGATATCGTCGTGCCCACGGCCTCCGGGAACAGGCCAAGATAGATGGCGGCCGGCGCTATGAAAAGCGGATACATTTCATCAAAATATTTGCATTTTACTATCTGATCGAACTGTCTTGCCCTGTCAAAGGCGATATAGGTCTTTTCAAAGCGCCGAGCATCTTCGACAACGTCGCCCCGGGCATGAGCATAGGCGACAAGGAGATCTTCGGCCCTGTGCTCTCCATCAAGCGCGTGCATGACTTTGAAGAAGGCCTCGCGCTCATGAATGCCAGCCCCTACGCCAACGGTTCCGTCATCTATACGCGGAGCGGCTTCCATGCGCGGGAATTTGCCCGCAGGACGCACGGCGGCATGGTCGGCGTCAATGTCGGCATCCCTGTGCCTGTGTGCTCCTTCGGCTTTACGGGACACAAGCGCAGCTTCTTCGGCTCGCTGCATGTCATGGGCATGGACGGCGTCCGCTTCTACACGGAACTGAAGAACGTCACGGCCACCTGGTTCAGGGAAGACGGCGGCAAGGTGGACACCTGGGACGGCATGCTCCCCACGGCCAGATAACCCGCCACACGCAACCATCTACAAGAGGATACAGTCATGTCCATCGAAAAAATGCAAAAGGGTTCGGAATACATGGCGGAAACGCTGCACGCGTACGGCATCACGCACGTCTTCCTCATGGAAGCCATCCTGCGGCATACGCTCGTGGAGCTGGAGCGGATCGGCGTGCGGCGCATCGTGGCCCACTCGGAAAAGGGCGCGGCCTACATGGCGGACGGCTACGCGCGTGCGGGCAGGAAGCCCGGCGTCTGCATGAGCCAGTCCGTGGGCGCCGCCAACCTGTCCGCCGGCCTGCAGGACGCCTACCTCGCCAGCTCGCCCGTCATCGCCATCACCGGCAGGAAAGCGCCGGAATTCCAGCACAGGCACAGTTATCAGGAACTGGATCACGGCCCCCTTTTCGCCGCGGTGACCAAGTACAACGTCTTTGCCTCGGCTCCCGAGCTGGTCCCCATGTATCTGCGCCAGTGCTTCCGCGAGGCGACCAGCGGCCGCCCCGGCCCGGTGCATCTTGACGTCACCAACCATGCCGGCGCCTTCCTGGACAAGTGCAAGACGAACTTCGACGCCACGGCGGAACCGCAGTATGCCCGCGTGCCCGCCATGCGGCCCCTGCCGGATCCCGACGCCGTCCGCAAGCTGGCGGACGTCATCCGCGCGGCGCAGCGTCCGTTGCTGGTGGTCGGCAACGGGGCCAATATCTCCGGCGCGCATGACGAGACCCGCGCGCTGGCGGATCTCGGCCTGCCCGTGGCCTCTTCCGTGGACGGCAAGGGCCTGCTGCCGGACAGCCATCCCCTCTACCTCGGCCCCGTCGGGGACTACAACCGCAAGTGCGCCAACGACATGATCAAGCGGGCGGACCTTGTGGTCTACGTCGGGTGCAGCGTCAATGACCAGCTGACCCTGGACTGGACGCTGCCGCCGCGCGGCGTCCGCATCGCCCAGATCGACATCAGCCCCGAGGAACTGGGGCGCAACATCCCCAACTGCGCGAGCGTGCTTGGCGACGCCAAGCTGTCCATGGCCGCACTGGTCCAGACGCTTGAAGGCTGGCGGGCCCCCACCGCCTGGACGGCCGAGGCCGAGGCGGCCCTGACGGACTGGCTGCGGCGGCATGCGGCCCGTCTGACCAGCAACGCCGTGCCCATCCTGACGGACAGGCTCTGCCAGGACCTGTCGGACTTCCTGCCGCAGGACAGCGTCGTGGTGGCGGATACGGGATTCTCCTCCATCTGGACGGGCGCTTTCGTCCGCTTCCTCAAGCCCGGCCAGCGCCTGATCAGGGCCACCGGCGGCTCCCTGGGCTGGAGCTTCCCGGCCTCGCTCGGGGCCAAGTGCGCCCTGCCCGACAGGCCGGTATTCTGTTTTACCGGCGATGGCGGCTTCTGGTATCATCTCTGCGAAATGGAAACGGCCGCACGCCACAACATCAAGACCATCACCGTCCTCAACAACAACGGCGGCTTTGGTCAGTGCGCCGGGAAGGTGCGGCAGATCTATGCCGGCAAGGAAGGCAGGCCGGAAGATCTCTTCATGTTCCGCAACACGAACTTCACGCGCATCGCCGAAGAAATGGGCTGCATGGGCATTCGTGTTGAGCAGCCCGCGGACATCATCCCCGCCCTGGAAAAGGCGCTTGCCGCCGACAGGCCGGTCCTTGTGGAGGTCATCACCGATATCGCCTGCGATCCTCAGGAACAGGAGTAAGACGAACAAGGGAGCGGCGTCCCCCGGCGGACGCCGCCTCCCGCAACCCAGTCATGTGAGGTGAGCATGTTGAGAGTGATCAGTTGCATCTTCGGCGTATGCGCCCTTCTTTGCTCCCTGACGGCTCAGGCGCATGCGGCCTATCCGGAGCGCCCCGTGACCGTCATCGTGGGATTTGGGGCGGGAGGCGCCACGGACATCATGGGAAGAGCCTTTGCCGAACTGCTCGGCAAGGAACTGGGAGCGACATTCATCATCAAAAACGTGGCCGGGGCCGGCGGGACCATCGGCGCGGCGGAACTGGCCAAGGCCGATCCTGACGGCTACACGCTGGGTTATCTGCCTGTGGCGACCATGAGCTCGCAGCCCAACCTGCGCAAGCTCCCCTACAAGTGGAACGCCTTCACCCCCATCTGTCTTGTCACCAACAACCCCGTCGTCCTCGTCACCCATGCCAAGGCGCCCTGGAAGACCTTCCAGGAAGCCGTGGAACACCTGAAGCAGAATCCGGGCAAGTACTTCTTCACCAGCAGCAGCCCCGGCAGCTCTCCGCATATCAGCCAGCAGGCCCTGTTTGCCGCGCTCGGCCTCAAGGTCAACCACATGCCTTCCAAGGACTCCGGCAGCGCCATCCAGGCCCTCAATTCCGGCACCGTCCAGTTTTACGCCGACCCGCCCGTCATCATCCGTCAGTTCGGCCTCGTCGGCCTTGCGGTCTTCGGGGACAAGAAGCTGCCGGAATACCCCGACCTGCCCACCATGAAGGAACTGGGCATCAACGTGCCCGCCTTCACCGGCTGGCATGGCTTCTGGGGACCGGCCAACCTGCCCGCGGACGTGCTTTCCCGGCTTGAGGAAGCCGCGGCCAAGGTCATCGCCTCCGAAGAATTTCGCCAGCTCTGCGCCCGCACGGACATGCAGGCGAGCTATCTCAACTCCGCCGAGTTCACCAAGTTTTTTGAATCGGAATATGCGCTTTACAGCAAGTACGCCAAGGAATTCGGCCTGAAGAAGTGATCCGCCGGGCGGGAGCTCCGGCTCCCGCCCCCCCAAAACGCCTCAACCACAGGGAGCCACTATGTCACCCTTCAAGAAAGTCACGGTGTTCGGCGCGGGCGTCATGGGACATTCGCTGGCGCTGCTGCATGCACAGGCCGCGGAAGCCGTCTGTCTTGTGGATACCAGCCCCAGCGCGCTGCAGGCGGCCGCCCCGCTCATGCGCAACGCGCTGGAGACCCTTGATGCCGCGGGCGAACTGAAGGAAAGCCCCGCGCAGATCATGGAACGCATCAGCTTTCACGAGCATGCTGAAGACTGCCTGTCGGATACGGAACTTGTCATCGAGGCCATCAGCGAAAATCCCGACATCAAGCGCCGCTTTTTCGCCGGCCTGCCGTCCTGCGCGGCGGAAGGCACGCCCGGAGCTTCCGCGCTTGTGGCAAGCAATACCTCCACGCTGGATATCTTCGCCCTCGCGCCGGAGAGCCTGCATCCGCGGCTGTTTGCCGCGCATCATTTCGTGCCGCCGCACATCATCCCGCTTGTGGAGATCATCGGATCGCCCGCCGCCGGCGCGGGAGACCTGGAGCGACTGCAACGGCACTATCGCGCGGCGGGAGCCGTCCCCGTCCCCCTGAAGAAGTTCACGCCGGGCTTTGTCGTCAACCGGCTGCAGTTCGCCATCCATCAGGAAATGTTCAAGCTCATGGAAGAAGGTGTCGTGGATGCCGCCGAGCTCGACCTTGCGGTAAAGGCCAGCCTCGGCATCCGCATCGCGGCCCTGGGCATTGTCAAGCGTCTGGACTTCGCCGGTCTGGATCTCGTCCTCGGCAATATGCGCCGCCTCGGCTGCGAGCGGCTGCCCGCGCAGCTTCGCACGCTGGTGGAAGAAGGACATACCGGCATCAAGGCCGGACAGGGTTTCTACGACTACGGCCAGCGCACGGTGGAGGACATCTGCCGCAAGCGGGATGACGACATGCTGCGCATACGTTCCGTGCTGCGGGAACTCGGCCTGCTGGATCGTGAAGGGGAGGCATGAGATGACCTACAGGACACAGGAATACATCTTTTCCGCCATCATCCTGCTTTTCGGCTGCGGCCTCATGCTGCACACCTTTGATGAAAGCTATGCGGGCATGGCGCAGGACATCAGCGACGGCCCCATGCTCTTTCCGCGCATCCTGCTGACCGTCTGGATACTCTGCGCCGCGGGCATGCTCGTTCAGGCCCGCAAGAGCTGCGCGGAAAAAAGGATCTTCATGTGGGGCCGCGTCCTGGCCGGCCTTGCGGCGCTCTGCCTGTTCTCGCTCCTGCTCCCCTCCCTGGGGTTCATCGCGACGGGAACGATCTTTTTTATCAGCCTGGCCTGTATCCTCGGTTTTTCACGTCCGCTGCTGCTTGTGATCACGAGCGTCGTCTATGCCGTCTTTATCGATATGACATTTGAACATGTGCTGATGATTGCCCTACCATCCTTTAGTCTGTCGGGAGTCTGATCATGGAATACCTGATGTCAGGCATGGCGCTCATCATGACGGTGGGAGCGCTGAGCTGTCTTCTTATCGGCGTCGTCATCGGCGTCATCGTCGGGGCGCTTCCCGGTCTGGGGTCCGTTGTGGGCATCACCCTCTGCCTGCCCTTTACCTTCTCCATGGACAAGGTGTCGGCCATCGCCCTTCTGCTCGGCGTCTATGCCGGTTCCGTCTATGGCGGAAGCATCTCCGCCGTCCTCATCAATACGCCCGGCACGCCGGCATCCGCCGCCACCTGCTTTGACGGCTTCCCCATGGCCAAGTCCGGCCATTCCGAAAAGGCCCTTGGCTGGGCGACTATGGCCTCGGTCTTCGGCGGACTGTTTTCCTGCGCGGTACTGCTCTTCGCGGCGCCGCAGCTCGCCGCCCTGGCCATGAAGTTCGGGCCGGTGGAGACCTGCGCGCTGATCCTGCTGGGCCTGACCTGCATCTCCACCGTTTCGGAAAAAAGCCAGTTCAAGGGCATCTTCGCCGGCACGGTCGGCCTGATGCTGTCCATCGTCGGGCAGGACCCCATGACGGGCGACGAGCGCTTCACCTTCAACTTTTTCGCCCTGAGCGGCGGCATGGATCTCATCGCCGTGCTGGTAGGCATCTTCGCCCTGAGCGAGGTCTTCATCCGCATCGACATCGTGGTCCGTGAAAACGTCGGCAACATCATCAAGTGCAGCGGGCTCATCCTGCCGCGCCTCGCGGAATGGAAGGGACGCTTCGTCCTCCTGCTGAAGTCTTCCATCATCGGCTCGCTCATAGGCGTCCTGCCGGGCACCGGTTCCTCGGCCGCCGCCTTCATCAGCTACGGCGAGGCCAAGCGCACCTCTCCGCGCAAGGAGAATATGGGCAAGGGCGAGCCGGACGGCATCATCGCCCCCGAGGCGGCCAACAATGCCGTCACCGGCGGCGCGCTGGTGCCCTCCCTTGCTCTCGGCCTTCCCGGGGACGCCGTCACCGCCGTCATGCTGGCCACCCTGATCATGCATGGCGTCACGCCGGGCGTCCGGCTCATGGTCGACAGCCCCGACATCGTCTACAGCATCTTCATCGCCCTCTGCATCGCCAACCTGCTCCTGATCCCCATCGGCTATCTTGTCGCCAAGGGCTTCGCCTGGATGCTCAAGCTCCCGGAATCGCTGCTCCTCCCCATCATCTCCCTGCTCTGCCTCCTGGGCTCCTACAGTGTCCGCAACAGCTTTGTCGACCTGTGGACGACCGTGATCATGGGCTTCGTCGGCGTCATCTTCCGGTATTTCAAGATACCGCTTGCGCCTCTGGTCATCGGGCTCGTGCTCGGCATGCAGTTCGAGATCAGCCTGCGCCAGAGCCTCATCATCACCAACGGCAGCCTGCAAAGCATGATCTTTGACCATCCCATTGCCGCCGGCTTGATCGTGGCCGTCGTTTTCCTGCTTCTTGCCCCTGTCATCAAGAATATCCTGGGCAGGAAGAAGGAAGCTGCCGCGGAACAATAAGTCAACCATTCAACCTTGCTTTCGGAGGAACCATGTTTCTTGAAAACAGTGTCGCGGTCGTGACCGGCGGCGGTCAGGGTATCGGAAGAGACATCTCCCTTTGTCTTGCACGGCACGGGGCCAGCGTCGTCATTGCCGACATAAACGAACAGACATCGCTGGAGACGAAGCAACTCATCGAAAGCGCCTGTCATGCCAAAGCCCTCTGTCTGCACCTTGACGTCACGAACGAGGATTCCGTTGCCGACGGCTTCCGTGAGATAAAGAAGACCTTCGGGAAGCTGAACATCCTCGTCAACAACAGCGGCGTGGCAGGCCCCATGGGGCCCACGGAGAACATCTCCCTCGCGGCATGGCAAAAGGCCAACGCCATCAATCTGGACGGCGTCTTCCTCATGTGCAAGTACGGCATCCCGCTGCTGCGGGAGAGCTCTTCCGAACGGCAGGGGAACATCGTCAACATATCCTCGGTATCCGCCAAGCGCGCGCTGATCGAAAGAGCCTCCTACTGCTCGGCCAAGGCCGCCATCATCGGCCTGACCCGCTCGCTGGCCCTTGAGTGCGGCCAGTGGAACATCCGCGTCAATACCGTTTGTCCCGGGGCCGTCGACGGCCCGCGCCAGCGCATGATCATCCAGCATGCCGCGGAGGCGCAGCACCGGAACTTCGAGGATGTGGAACGCGAAAAGAAGCGGGCCTCGCCGCTGAACACCTTTGTCCCCCCAACGTCCATAGCCGATGTCGTCGCCTTCCTGTGCTCCGACGCCGCATCCATGATGACGGGGCAGGACATCAACGTCTCGGCAGGCGCCTGGATGTGCTGATCCGCTTTCCCCATAACGTGACCCACCCCATACGCCGGCAGGCAGGCCGCATGGAAATGCCCCTTGCCTGCCGGCATTTTGCCGCCATGCCGGATAGAGCATTTTGCCTTTGAAAAAGACAAGATGCGAGGCGGCGGCACAGCGCCGCCCGGCCCAAACCAAGCGGAAAAACCGCGTTTTTTCCGCGAAACGCCAGACCGTAGGAAAATGCTCTAAAAAGTCCGCGTCACCGCCTCCTGCCGCTTTACTGTTCGGCGTTTTTCCCGACGGAAAACCAGCTTCCAGCAAATATAGCATTTTCTACACCTATTGCTTTCGACGAAAAGTGGTCCTATGCTTTTTGCAAGCGTTCCACAGGGATGTCCTCCGGGGAACGCTCTCCCCGTACGCCCTGGCGGTCGTGTTCCCGCCACCTTGCGGCAGGGGGATAGCCGCCGCGCTGACGGGGAGAGTTCCATCCGCATTTTCCGCGCCGGGAGTCGCCATGACGTCTTTGCACCTTTCGAGAGGATGTGGCTTCAGCCTGCTGCTGTCCGCCCTGCTTTTGCTGGGGAATCCCGCTGCTCCCCGAGCGCAGGACAACGTAGGCAGCGGCAGTCTCACCATTCACGACGGCATCTGGGACAGCGTCTACGCGCTGCAGCGCCGGTCCAAAAGCGGCGATGCCCTGGCTGAAAGCGCCCGCCTCGTCATCAGCGGCGGTTCGGTCAGCAGCAGCATCTACGGCGGCTATGCCCGCAGCGATAACGACACGGCGCGAGCGGGCGGAAACAGCGTCATCATCACCGGCGGTCTCACGGGCGACAGTCCCAGCATCTACGGCGGCTACGCCCGCAGCATGGCAAGCGCCATCGCCGCGGCCAACAGCCTGTCCATCAGCGGCCCGCTCGCGCTGGGCGACCTGGCCTCCGCGTACGGCGGCTATGCCCGGGCCGACGGCGGCGACGGCGGTCTGTTCATGACCTCGAACAACCGGGTGAGCATCGACGGCACGGCCAGCCTGCTGCAGGCATTCGGCGGCAGAACCAGCGCCATCAACGGCGGGAGCGATACCGTTGCCGCCGCCTACGGCAATATGATCAACGTCGCCGGAGGCAGCGTGGAGGAGCTGTACGGCGGTTCAGCCACCGGCAAAGGTACGGCGGAGGCTTCCGGCAATACGGTGAGCATCTCCGGCGGCACGGCCAAGCATGTTGTGGGCGGGCTGGCCTTCAGCACCAGCCGGGACGCCGTGGCCAACGACAATGTGGTCTCCGTCACCGGCGGCCACATCACGGAAAACCTTATCGCCGCTTCCGCGCAGAGCGATGCGGCAGAGGCTTCCGCCAGCAACAATGCCGTGTATCTGCGCAATGCGGTCGTGGAGCGGAACGTCACCGGCGGCTTTTCGCCTGACACGCCCTTCCCCGCCAGACTGGACGGCAACAGCATCGTCATCGGCGCCGGAGCCGTCGTCCACGGCGCTGTGCACGGCGGCGACGCCACCGGCACATCAGACGGCAACAGCGCCAGTTACAACACCATCGCCGTGGTGGAGGGCGGCCGGGTGGACGGCGACCTGGCGGGCGGCTATCTGGAAAAAAGCGCGGGCGAGGCCTCGCACAACACCCTTCTGATCAGTGACGGCAGCGTCAGCGGCGACATTTACGGCGGCCGGACGGCAGACGGCGGCAGCGCCGGCAACAACACCATTTCCGTGCTGCAGGGCGGCCGGGTGGACGGCAGTCTGGCGGGCGGCAGCCTGGAGGGCGCGGGGGACGCGTCCCACAATACCATCCTGGTCAGCGGCGGCAGCGTGAGCGGCGATATCCACGGCGGCCGGACGGCAGACGGCGGCAGCGCCGGCAACAATACCATCGCCGTGACGGGGGGCGGCCGGGTGGACGGCGATCTGGTGGGCGGCTATCTGGAAAAAAGCGCGGGCGATGCCTCGCACAACACCCTTCTGATCAATGACGGCAGCGTCAGCGGCGACATTTACGGCGGCCGGACGGCAGACGGCGGCAGCGCCGGCAACAATACCATCGCCGTGACGGGGGGCGGCCGGGTGGACGGCGATCTGGTGGGCGGCTATCTGGAAAAAAGCGCGGGCGATGCCTCGCACAACACCCTTCTGATCAATGACGGCAGCGTCAGCGGCGACATTTACGGCGGCCGGACGGCGGCAGGGGGCAGCGCGACCGGCAACAGCATCATCATCGGCAAGCAGGCGTCACTGCCGGCGGACACCCGGCTTTTCGGCGGGGAAGCGGGCGGACAGGCCGTGGCCTCACGCGGCAGCGGCAATACGCTCTTCGTGGACAGCTGGCAGGGCACGGTCAGCCGCGCCGCCGGCTTCGCCAACCTGCATTTCGTCCTGCCCGCGCCGGGGACGGCGGCGGCAGGCGTCCCCATGCTGACCGTAAGCGGCGCGCAGAGCGGCGACTTCGACGGGACGACGGTCACGGCCCAGCTGCCGGACATCATCACCGGCGGCAGAGCTCACCTCGGCGAGACCTTCGAGCTGGTGCACGACGCCAGTCAGGCCATCGCCAAAGCCGATGTCGGCGGTCTTGTCAGCCTGCTCCAGGGCTATGCCGTCCTGTATGACGGGGCCGTCCTCAGCGACGAGGACTCCATCTATATCCGCATCGACGCTTCCCGCCCCAATCCGCTGGCGGGCGCCCTGACCGAAGCCCGCATCGGGGCGGCGGGCCTGCTCAATCAGGGCGGGGATCTGGTGGCCGGGGCCGCCCTGCGCGACGCCCGCGCCGCCGCCCGCCAGACTGACGGCACGGGATGGGCCGCCTTTGCGACCATCTACGGCGGTACGGCAAGCCTGACCACGGAGACCGGCGTGACGAGCCGGGGCATGTCCCTCGTGACCGGCCTTGCCCGCCATGCCGGAACCGCCTGGGCGGACATGCTGGCGGGCGCGTTCTTTGAAGCGGGCTACGGCAACCTTGAGACGACACGGGAAACAGCGGGCCAAACGATCTCCGGCTATGGCGATGCCCGCTATACGGGCGGCGGGCTGCTTGCGCGGATCGATTTCACCCAGGGGCTGCTGCGCGGCCTCTACATCGAGGCCAGCGGCCGCGCCGGCGAAGTGAATACCGCCTGGCACAGCGACGATCTGCTGGACAACATGGACCGTCCGGCGGACTACGCCCTGACGACGCCCTACTACGGCGGCCACGCGGGCCTGGGCTGCCTCCTGCCGCTGGGCGACGCCTGGACGCTGGATGTCTACGGCAAGTATCTTTTCCTCCATCAGGACGCGCAGGATACCGGCGTCAACGGCGACAGCATCCATTTCGATGCGGTGGACTCCTCCCGCATCCGGCTGGGGGCCCGCCTTGACGGCGGCATCCTCCCCTCGGCTTCCGTCTATATGGGGGCCGCGTGGGAATACGAATGCCTCGGCACAGCCCGCGCCGCCTCCCGCAGCAGCGGCATGGCCATCCCGTCCACATCCATGACGGGCAGCAGCGCCCTTTTCGAGCTGGGCCTCGCCATCACGCCCGAGACCGCGCCCCTGCGGCTGGATCTGGCCGTGGAAGGCGCGGCGGGCACGCGGCGCAGCATCGGCGGCCGCGTCCATCTGGTGTATGAATTCTGAACAGGCGTTGCCGGATCCGCCGAACCGCAGGGAGGTCGAAGCCCCCGCGGTCCGGCATACCGGCATGCAGGAAGATGCGGCAAAGGCCGCACGACGTGCTTACGCGCCTCCCTTGCCGCAGGTCTTGCAGGGACGATAACCGGCAGCCCCGGCCTCTTCCGCCGTCTTGAAGACCTTGCTTGCCCCCTTGCTGTTGTAATAGCGGCACGACGGCAGATGATACACCTTGCTGCCCGGATTGCCGTGGACCTCCCGGCCGACCGCTTCCGTTGCGGCCGGGGCGGCCGTCTCGGCGGGGGCGGATCCGGCCGCGGGAGCGGACGCATCCTGCTGGGCGGCGGCAACGAGGCAGGGAGACGTCAGCAGGACAAGTGCCGCCAGAGCGGCCATGACGTGTTTTTTCATGCGCACTTCCTCTGTGTTGATGATGGGTTGACGAACGGGGCCCCCTGCCGGCCATGCCGGCTTCCGGCCCGCAACGGCAGCTTATCCCCAAAAGCGCCGCATGTCAGCAGGGCAGCTCCAGAGAAAGTCTTTTCCGCTTCCCGCGCGGCGCCGACGCCTGCCTGACGGCGTTTCCCGCATCCTGCCGCGGCGGCACATCCCCCCCTTCTGGATCTGTTCGCCCGACTGCGGGATGCATACTTCATCACCCTATCCGGATATTTGACATCACTGAAAAAAATTCCTATTTTGGAAGTACAGATGACTTACCATTAAAATCAACAAATTCAATAGATTGGCACAGCATAAAAGACAGTCATCCCCTGGGCCGCCACCACTTCCCCCCACAGCCGGAGAGACTCTGATGCCCTACTACAAACGTCATAACAAAACATGCATGCAAACGCAGGAGGAATGCCTCTCCGGCCTGATAGCAAGCTCACTGGATGACATCATCTACGTCAACGATCCCGAAACATACGAAATCCTCTGGCTCAATGAGATCTGCGGCAGCCTCTTTTCCGATGCCGACATAGCAAGCCAGAAATGCTACCAGCTCTTTCAAAATTTCGATGCGCCCTGCCCCTTCTGCCCCATGAACAAGCTTTCCCACGAAAAATCCTATATCTGGGAGCATTATAACGAAAAAATTGGGCGTTACTTCCGCGTCAAGGACAAATTCATCCGCTACAAAGGCAAAACGCTCCACATGGAGATCGCCACCGACATTACGGAAAGCGTCCTTGAACAAAAAAACATAAAGAACAAACTCGCCGCGGAACAGACGCTCTTGCAATGTGTCCGCACCCTGCTGGAAGAGGAAAATTTCAATACCGCCGTGGAAAAGGCCCTCCTGCTGGCGGGACGTCTCTATGAAGCGGATCGCTGCTACGTCTTTGAGACCAAATATGACGCTTCCGGGGCGGATATCGTGACCAATACGCATGAATGGTGCGCTCCCGGCGTCACGCCGCAAAAAAACCAGCTGCAAAATATCCCCTATGCGGTCTTTTCGCCCTGGATGAAGGCCTTCGGCAGCACGAACAGCGTCATCATCAATGATCTTGAGGAAATACGCGACGTTTTACCCGACTTGTATGCTCTGCACAAACCGCAGGATATCCAAAGTCTTTTCCTTGTCCCCCTGCACATCAACGGCTTGCTTTCCGGCTTCATCGGCGTGGATAATCCCCGCAACCGTCAGCACGATCTGACCCTGCTGCATTCCCTTGCCTATTTCATCGACAACACCATCTCCAAGACCCGCATAGCGGATGAACTGCGTACGCTCGGCTTGCGCGACCCGCTCACGGGGCTCGGCAACCGCAACGCCTACCTCACCACCTGCAAGACCTTTTCCGAGACTCCCGCTCCCAAGATCGGCGTGGCCTTCATCGATCTCAACGGACTCAAGCGGATCAACGACACCTACGGGCACGAAAAAGGCGACGAGTTCATCCAGGGCATGAGCCGCATTTTTGCCCGGCATTTCCGCAGCAGCGACATCTTCCGCATCGGCGGGGACGAATTCGTCTTTGTCTGCGGCAATATCCGCGAGGACATCTTCCTCCTCAAGCTCGAAAGCATGCGCAAGGAATGCGAGGCCGCCTATCCTGGCGGACTTGCGCTGGGATATGTCTGGAAAGACGCGGCCGACAACCTCGACGACCTCATCCAGCAGGCCGACGAACGCATGTACCAGGAAAAAAAGCGCATCAAGGCGCAACGGGGCCAGGCGGAAAGCGCCAGCTGACCCCTTGGCCAGCCGGTCGGACCTCCCCTGACCGGTGGGCTTTTTTTGCCGGGAAAGTCTTGCCGTCCGCCGAGATACGCTACCATCAATCCCGCGAAAAAACACGATAACGCATTTTGGCATGTTCCTTGTATACCTCCCGGGACAAGGAGTATGCCATGCAAATTCTTCCTTCCGATTACAGCATCCAGAGTCAGGATACGGGCGCGGCTACGGCGGCATCCGCTTCCGGCAATTTCGCCGGCATTTTCCAGAGCTCGCTTGATTCCAGCGACTCCGATCCGGTGGACAACTTCCTGGATTCTGTGCATTCCGCCATCGACGCCGTCAACCGGGGCGAGTCCGAAAACGTCAAGGAAGCCCTGGAAGAAGACGAGGCCACCGGCCCGCTGGTGGATGCGCCCTACAGCCGCCATACGCTCAACGGCGTACTCTATACCCTGGATGAAGTGACCTTCACCAAGAAGGAACTCCAGGATCTGCGCGCGTCCCTCATCAAGGCCGGCGCTCCCGAAGACGCTCTGGGCGGTCTCGACGCCCTCATGCAGTCGCCCGACGGCGCCATGCTGGCGCAGGTCATGGCCAGCCTGCAGATGAACAGCACGGTGAAGCTCAGCGACAGCGACAAGGACATGCTCACCGGTCTGCTCAACCAGATCGACCCCTCGGGCGAACTGGCCGTCAATGCCATGGACCTCATGCAGCAGGGCAAGGGGCTCCAGGCGCTTGCGCTCATCCAGAAGACGTTCAGCGGCGCCGAGCATGGCGGCACCATCGACATTTCCCAGGACGACATGGCCATCCTGGCCAAGGGGCTCGGTCTGCCCGCTTCCGTGCAGCAGAAGCTCATGAGCAGCTTCGGCGGGGCTGATGGCCTGCGCTGCACCAGCGACCAGTTCAGCAACCTCATGAACCCCGCGCGCGCCCATCTTGCCGAAATGGAGAACAAGCAGGCCAAGCTGGACGAAGCCGCGGCCCAGACCGTGCGTCAGGTCATCAAGAAGGCCCGTGAGCGCATGGAAAAGGAAGCGCAGGCCGAATCTCTGCAAAGCCGAGAAGTGCAGCAGAGCAAGGCCATGATCGAGCGCACGGTGCAGAAGCAGACCCGTGAGAACCTCGAAGCCGCCCTTGACGCTTCTCAGAAGGAAAATGCCGCCCGCGAGCAGGCCGCCCGCTTCAGTGAAGCCTCGGGCCGCAGCGCCGACGGACGCCAGAGCGCCGTCATCAACAAGACGGATAACGGTCTTTCCGCCACCGGCATGGGCAAGGCGGGCGAAGACGAACACGCCGCCCGCGCCAATGCCCGCCGTGGCGATGCCGCTGACATGACCGGCCTGCGCATGCGCTACAGCGAAAGCAGCGAAGCCGCCGCCACCGAGGACGGCCTGCGCCGCCTCCAGCTGGCCAAGCAGGGCCTTGAGGATGGCGATGCCGCCAAGACGGATGCCGAACGCATCGGCCTCGTGCAGGATGCCCGCCATGCGGTCACCGCTTCCGGCGACGGACAGAAGCAGTCCGGCATGAACGACCTTGGCGGCAACCTGCACAGCGGGCAGGACAAGCCAGCCGACCTTGCCGCGCAATTCCAGAACATGCGTCTGGATGCGGCCCGTTTTGAAGCGACGCGCCTTGATGCCGCCCAGCAGAACCAGCAGTCTTCCCTCTCGCGTCAGGTAGGCCAGCAGGTTCAGGACGGCTTCCTGCAGGCCATGCGCAGCAATGTGCGCCGCCTCGACGTGGAACTGCATCCGGCGGAACTGGGGGCCATCACTCTGACCCTCACCATGCGCAACGGCGAAGTGAGCGCGCAGATCCGTTCCGAAAAGAGCGAGACCGCCGAACTCGTCAGCCAGCAGCTGGAAAATATCCGCATCAATCTGGAACAGCAGGGCTTCAAGGTCGACAAGCTGGAAGTGGGCCTCCAGAACCAGCAGAAGGATCTGGCCGAAAGCAACGGCGACCAGTGGCAAAATATGCAGCAGCATAACGCCCGGCAGGAAGAAGATGCCCGCCGTGAAGAACTTGCCCACCTGCAGAATCTTGCAAACCTGCGAAATTCAAGGATCTACCCGGAAGAAAACGACTTGGCACAGCCTATGCATATAATAGGTGAAACGGCAAGATATGCCACCCGTTCCCTTCATGTGGTGGCCTAAGGATTGCCGGCACGGAGTGAACAATGCCTGTCAATTCCATCGGTCAAGTCAATAACGAGTTCAATCAGGCTCTGGCTAACAATACGAGCGGGAGCAACCTGGACAAGGAAGCCTTCCTGCTGCTGCTGGTCACCCAGTTCCAGTATCAGGACCCGCTGAACCCCATGGACGACAAGGAATTCATCTCGCAGATGGCCCAGTTCTCGAGCCTCGAACAGATGATGAACCTGAACGAATCCATGCAGGGCATTACTGATGCCGTCAACAACCAGTCCATGTTCAATGCTACCAGCTACATCGGTAAGTATGTGACTACGACGGGCAACGTCATCGGTAAGACGAGTTCGTCGGTGACGGGCGAAGATGGACAGGTGACCACCACTTCCACCATTACGCCGTACTACTACACCTTCAACGGCGACGTTTCCAAGGCCACCATCCAGGTCTTCGACAACAACAACCAGCTTGTTTACACCGAGAACCTGGGCGGCATGTCGCAGTACAACAGCGACGGAACGCTGGCCGTCTACAAGTTCGCCTGGAACGGTTTGAATTCCAAGGGCGAACCGGCGGCGGACGGCACCTACAAGATCACGGTTTCCGGCGAAGACGGTGCGGGCAACCCCGTACTGGTAGGAACCCAGCTGGTGGCCGACCGCGTGACGGACGTGCTCCGCAACGGCACGGAAATCATGCTCCGCCTGCAAGGTGGCCAGTACATGTCCCTGGGCGACGTGGAACAGGTCTCCGAATCCGATCCCGAGATCTCCACGGTTCCCGGCGGGGATGACGAGGGCGATGGCGGTGACGGCGGTGACGGCGGCGATGGGAGTGAAGGCGGCGACGGCGGCGATGGTGAAGGCGCCGGCGACGGTACGGAAACCCAGAGAGTTTAACCCTGTTATTCAGAGGCGGTGCACGGCCGCCTGAACAATATAACCGCAGAAGTTTATTTACGGAGGAAAATCATGAGCGGTCTTTCTGCGAGCATGTGGACAAGTGTTTCAGGTTTGCTTTCCCACAGCAAGAAGATGCAGGTCGTCGGCAACAACATTGCCAACGTTTCCACCATCGGCTTCAAGGGTCAGCGCATGGACTTCAACGACTATCTGTACACCAGCGGCTCCAGCGCCAGCGGTTCCGTGCAGATGGGCGCGGGCGCCAGCGTGTACGCCCTGCTCGGCGACTTCTCGCAGGGCTCCTTTGAGTCCACCAACAGCTTCTCCGACCTCGCCATCGACGGCAAGGGTTTCTTCGGCGTGCGCGACCCCAACTCCAAGTCCATCAGCTATTCCCGCGCCGGCGACTTCTATTTCAATGAAAAGGGCCAGTTCGTGAACCCGCAGGGCTATGTGGTGCAGGGCCGCCCCGTGGACAACTCCATCCGCCTGACCTTCAACAACGGCGTGACCGGCATGGGCGACACCAGCACCGTGGAATCCGCCTATGTGGGCGGCGGTTCCCCGCAGGACGTGCTCTTTGAAAGCTGGAACATCAACGCCCAGCGCACCACCAACGTTTCCACCAACGGCACCGGCCTGCTCAACGACATCAGCGATCAGGACAAGAGCACGTCCATGACCAGCCCGCTGACCGCCCTGTTCGACAGCTGGAACGCCAATGCCGAACCGCCGCTGGCCCGTTCCGCCTATGCCCAGTCCTCGACCATGAGCGTCTACGACGAAGGCGGCAGCACGCACGACCTCACCATCTACTACGACGCCGTGGCGCTGGAGCGCAACAACAGCGACGGCAGCATCGGCTACTCGCTGGAAGGCCTGCCCGCCGGCTGCAAGGTGTACGAATACCTCGTCACCATTCCCCCGTCTGAAGACATGCGCTCCTACGGCGGTGAAGGCTATGACGCCGCCACCGAATCTTGGGCCAAGGAACCCACCCGCTTCTATAACGATCCGACCACCGGTCAGACCTGCAAGAATGCCGGCGTGCTGGCCAGCGGCATCCTGATCTTCGACTCCGCGGGCAATCTCATCGACCAGACGGCCTACACCTTCGGCGCGACGGCAAACCCGCCCGCCAACGATCAGGTCAGCCTGAACCCCGACCTCAAGACCTCGTGGCAGCCCACCAAGATTTCCAACAACGGCTACCCGACCTTTACGGCCAACTTCACCGGCCAGCCGCTGGCCAACAGCGTGAGCGAGACCATGACCACGGCCGCCGGCAGCACCCCCTTCAGCCAGGCCGAGGAGTACATCATCGAGCTGAACATGGGCCTCAAGCAGGTCGCCCAGCCCGCCTGGGATAACGCGGAAGCCAACTCCGTGCGGATCGATCCCGCCACCGGCAAGCCCTACACCACGGTCAACGGTCAGCAGGTATCTTTGGAGACCGACTCCCCGCTGGGTTATTACTACTATGAGCCTGCTGGTGGACAGCATCCCGGCGACAAGGTGTTTGGATTTGACGCTGGTGGTGACCCCATCTATGGCGACAACATGGGCTACTACACCTACAACGCCACTGGCGACAAGGTGTACGGTCAGGCGACCATAGACGGTACCGCTGAGGAAATCTTCGCTGAAGGCAGCAAGTTCTATGTCGTGGGCGATCCCAATGACACGAAGTACCAATACACCAATACCGGCCCCATTGGCACTGCCCCCAACCAGATCGCTGCTGGCGAACTCTATCTGAACAAGGACGGCAACGGCTTTTATACGGTCTCGCCTGATGACAATACGACGTACGGCGGCGCCAATACGGGCGACCTCGTCTACGGCATCTATGACGACGGCGCAGGCAATACCAACCGGGCCGTGCTGCACGATGCCCAGGGCTATTACTACATCGACGCCGCCGGTGATCGGCAGGATTTGGCGCAGGGCCTGAGCACGCCCAATGTCACCAGTTTCTCCAGCGACAACGCCAAGAGCGTGTACGAATACGCAGGCGGTATCAACAACGCGGATAACTTCACCACCAAGCCCGACACTTTCCTGGAGCCTGCGCGTGCCAACGACACCAACAGCCTGGCCAGCCTCATGACCGGCCTGGAGCAGAAGCCCGACGGCACCTGGTACGCCACGGTCAACGTGAACAGCAACGCCGCCACCATGACGGCCGCGGAACGCCAGGACAACGCCATCGTGGCCAACAAGGATACCTATGTGAACCAGACCGAACAGAACGGCTACGGTTCCGGGCGCATGACCAACATGGAGTTCGACACCAACGGCGTGCTCTATGTGACCTACAACAACGGCGTGACCCTGCCCATGTGGCAGCTCTGCATCTACGACTTCGAGAACTATCAGGGTCTGTACCGGGAAGGCGGCAACCTCTACTCCGCCACCATGGAATCCGGTAATCCCATGCTCGGCGTGGCCGGCGACAACGGCTTCGGTAACGTGCTCGGCTACAACATCGAGCAGTCCAACGTGGACATGACCACCGAATTCGTGCAGATGATCGCCACCCAGCGCGGCTTCCAGGCCAACTCCAAGGGCGTCACCACCACCGACACCATGCTGGAAACCGTCATCAACATGAAGCGGTAACAACAGATAAGCATCGGGCGGGCGAGCTTACGGGCTCCCCGCCCGCTTCAGAGGCTTTCTCCACGACTTCTCGCAGAGAATCCGTTTCCTCCGTGCAGGGCGTTGGCCATTGGGGTCGACGCCCTTTACGTTTTATGCGGCCACCAAGCCCTGTCTGTACCGACGGGCTTGCTGTGGCTGTCCTGTTTTCCGCAGTTCGAGGCTTCCCCCCAGCGTTCTGGCATGGATCTCCCTTCGGCACCTCCGAAGGAGCAAGCTCCCCTGCTCTGTCCTGCCTGCCTTGTTCAGGCTGCGGCATAGAGCGGCAAGGCAAGCCATTTGCCGCAGTGGCCGACGTCCTCCTCCCCTTTCCCGCCTTTCCAGGCCTGCCGGGCATCTGTCCCGTATGCCGCCCTCCCTTTCCATCCGCACAGGGGAAGCCCCTCCCTTCAGCTGCGCCTGGGTGGCATGCGCGCCCCACCAGCGTACCCGCCGGGCCTCCACCGCGCTCCGTCGCACGGAGGACACGCAGGGATCGTCTCCGTCATCTCAACGCCGCAAAGGCGGAAAATTCCCCCGTTTCCCTTACTGAGGAACAACGCGCGTGGCGTGACGCCTCACCCTGCAGGGAAAGCCGTATACCCGGCAAAAGGTAAAAAGAGCTGCGCAGGGCTGACTGCCGCAGCCTGTTTGCAGCCCAGCAGACATTTCCCTGCTTTTTCTTGCAGGAAAAAAATAGCTCCATGCCTGCCGAAGCGACTTCTTCCAGCACTTTTCTTCGGTCTCCTGCCCGGCAAAAAAGACAACCTTGGGCAGACAGCATGCGTACGCCCCTGTTCGGGCAAACGGCCTGACTATGCACGAGATAACGCGACGACATGGCAAAGGAAGCCGCTCTTGCCGCGGGAGATCGGGAAAACGTGCCCGCCCGGCGACGATCCCCGGCAGAAGAATCTGCCGCGCCCCGGGGAGGGAAAATATATCCATCCCGCAATGCCCGCCGGAAAAGATAAAAAATATCCCGCTGGCAGCGCACGCTTTCCTGAAGAAGGAAAAAATATCCAGACGGAAGCGGGATGCCTGCGGATACAGACGAAAAAAGCCCCTTGCCGTCTATGCCCTTCTCGGCGCATGTGGCTGTAGTTTCGCGGAAAAATCAATGTACGCACGGTACGCCGGATAGAGCGCTTTCCCTTTGAAAAAGGCAGAACGTGAGGCGGCAGCACAACGCCGTCCGGCCGAAAGTGAGCGTAACACCGCGTTTTTTTCGCTAAACGTCAGGCCATATGGTTTAACATGCAAAGCGGTTCCAATGGAAAATGCTCGGACAGGGAAAAAATTTTCCTTCCCCGCCGGGCCTGTGCCGCCTTGCGGCAGACAAAAAAATTTCCGCCGGTCGGGCCTGCGCTGATAATGACGCCAAGGATGCAGACATGCCGGTCTGCAGATGGAGCCAGCAGGCGGAGATGCCCGGGAAAAGCCGCCAGTGACGGACGGCATGCCCTGCCCTGATGCGCTCCGGCACGTTTTTCCTCTTTCCCCATTTCCGCGACAGGACAGTTTGTACGGCATGCCGCCCCTCCACGCCTTGCGAGAGATTTTTCCGACCCGTTGCCCGGATCTTCCTGTACGCGGCCGCTTTGGCCCTTTCCGCCCGCTTTTGCCGTATTTGCCGGATACGCCCGGTTTCGGCCCTCTCCAGTACCCAAACCAGCGGCCCAGACCTGTTCGGCCGGTAGGACGCTTTTTCCTCCTGCGGCGGCCTAGAACGTTTTGCCGGGAAAAAGGGGGAACGCGAGGTGGCGGCACAGCGCCCCCCGGCCCAATGTGGGCGGAAAAACCGCGTTTCTTTCCGCGAAACGAGAGGCCGCATGGTTTGGAGCGCAAAGCGGTTCAAATGGGAAAAGATCTAAGGTCAGGACTCATTATCAGGCAATATGTTCTGACTGAGATATTTTTATAACTTGTTGTAAAATAAATACTTATTTTTATAATCTGAGGTTTTTTGTTTCCAATTACTTTTACCCAAGTAGCGGGTTTTGGGGAAGATGGGGGAGTGTGAGGGGGAAGAAACCCCTTTTTGCCGCGAGCAAAAGGGGTTTCTTCCCCCTCACAAAAGAGTAATGAGTCCTGAGCCTAAGTCCGCGGGAAGAAGAGCGACAGGGAACAGGAGGCCTCCCCTACCCTTCAGGAGCGACATGCCGCCGGGCTGCGGCCCCAATCCCCGCCAGACAGCAAAAAGCACTCACCAGCAGACAACGCTCGCCGTCCGCAGGCAGAAAAAGGCAACGCGCCTCAAAAACAGCCGCGGCCCCCCTCCCTGCGGGCAGCTTTTGCCGTTTTCTCCCCGAAAAAATGGGCAAATTTGCGCGGAAAAAATTTCCACTTGTAAAAGTGAATTTTTAACCATTTGAAATAACAATATTTTTAAAGTTTGGCACGCGAACTGCATTAAAGAGGGCACAGCTTAACTAATAACCACCGTAGGAGGTGTCCCATGTCTTTGGTCGTTAATCACAACATGATGGCTATGAACGTTTCGAGGAACCTGAATGCCCATTACGGCAATCTGTCTACCTCGACGCAGCGTCTTTCTTCCGGTCTCCGCATCAACAGCGCGGCCGACGATGCTGCCGGTCTGGCTGTCAGCGAACTTCAGCGCGCCGATATTGCAACCCTGCAACAGGGCTCCCGCAATGCCAACGACGCTATCTCTCTGATTCAGGTTGCCGACGGCTCCCTGGGCATCATCGACGAAAAGATCATCCGCATGAAGGAACTGGCGGAACAGGCCGCTACCGGTACCTATGACTCCACCCAGCGCCTCATGATCGAATCCGAATATCAGCAGATGGCTTCGGAAATCACCCGTATCGCCAACTCCACGGACTTCAACGGCATCAAGCTGCTGGACGGCACCCTGTCCGCTCTTGACCGCGCCGACGGCAAGATCCATGATGGTAGCGGCCGGACCAGCCCCGACGGCCTGACCAGCATCGGTGCTCTGAAGGTCCACTTCGGTACCTCGAACGACTCGGCGGAAGACTACTACTACATCGTCATCGGCGACTCCACCGCTTCCGCTCTCGGTATCGGCAACCAGGCCTACTATATCGACCAGAATGGTACGAGGCAGCTGCGCGACGGCGGCACCGTGTCCACCCAGGAAGCCGCTCAGAGGGCGCTGAACGCCCTGAACCAGGCCATCATCTCCAAGGACAAGATTCGCGCGCACCTTGGCGCCATGCAGAATCGCCTTGAAAACACCATTTCCAACCTGAACATCCAGGCTGAAAACCTGCAGGCCTCTGAATCGCGCATCCGCGACGTGGACGTCGCCACGGAAATGACCGAATTCACGCGCCAGCAGATCCTTACGCAGAGCGCCGTGGCCATGCTCGGCCAGGCCAACTCGCTGCCTCAGATGGCTCTGCAGCTTATCGGCGGCTAAGCCATCTCTACATAGGCTGTGGCAGACCAAAGACGGGAGGTCCGGGGGGGTTGTCCCCCCGGACCGGAACAGAAAACGGTATGCCGCGGACCAAAGGTCGCAAGCGTTCCGTGCCGTGCATGGACGGCGACATGACAAGAGGATTGATGTTTACCGGGCCGTCGCCTGCGGCAGAGCTTGCTCCGCCTCCAGAGCCAGACGTGCGGCCTCCTGTTCGGCCTTTTTGCAGCTCGTGCCGCAGGCAGCATATTCTCTGCCGTCCGGCAGGCTTACCACCACCTCGAACACCTTGGCGTGTTCCGGTCCGTGGCTGGCAGTCAGGCGATAAAGGGGACGATCCCTGTAACGTTGCTGCATGATTTCCTGAAGGAGTGTCTTGAAGTCCTTGTGCCGGGGGGAAAACTCTTCCTGCTTCGGCCAGAGTGGAGAAAACAATCTGCAGACGCACGCATGGGCCGCCGCAAAGCCGCCATCTTCATAAATGGCCGCCAGCACAGCCTCAAAGGCGTCACTCAGTACGGCATCACGATCTCTCCCCCCCTGCCGTTCTTCTCCGCGACCCATAAGAAGTGCACTCCCCAGATCCAGACTCCTCGCCAGCCGGGCCAGGCTCGGGGTGCTCACAAGCTGCGAACGCAAACGCGTCAATTCCCCCTCACGCAGCTGTGTGAAGCGCTCGAAGAGTTCCTTGGAAACGGCCAGCTCAAGGACGGCATCACCCAGGAACTCCAGACGCTCATTATGCCGGTGCTGCGATCCCCCCTCGTTAGCCCATGAGCTGTGCGTCAGGGCCAACGCCAAGAGGGAACGATTCGCAAAATGGTAGTCCAGCGCCATTTCCAGCCGCTTGGCCACAGCCTCATCAAGCGTATGCAACGGGGTCTTTTTCATGGGCAGACGGTAGCCCAAGCCCCTGCCGCTGGCAACAGAAAAGCCTTGACACAGGCTCCCGCAATGCCTATTTGCTTGGCAGTCCGACACGGGAAGGGCCACCTTCCCTTACCGGATCCGCGCTTGCGTCCGGACGCCGCTCCCTGCCCGCGTCATGCCGGTCTGTGCCGGCATGCCCGGTTCTTTTCCATTTGAGGGGCTGCCTCCCGGCGTGTATTCCGGCGGACGCTTCCGCCGTCTTCGAGGAGAAACTCATGGCTTACGATATCCGACTGATGAAGCTTGTCACCGGCGAACTGGTCATCGGCAAATACGATGCCGAAAAGGACTGCCTCAACGAGACCGCCATCATCCAGAGCATCCCCACGCAGCAGGGCATGCAGATGATGATCCTGCCCTACGGCTATCCCTTTGAACCCAATTTCGAAGGCACCATCGAAGGGAAGCATTTCCTGTACCGCTATGCCGATACCCCCAAGGAAATGCAGGACAAGTACATTGAAGCCAGCACCAATCTCACCGTGGCCGGCGGGCTCGGCAAGCTCAAGTTCGGCGGCGGCCCCGCCCCCACGTCCGGCGGTCTGGTGACGCCGTAGTCCCCGCGTGCGCCGTTTCCGCGCCATCCCGCCGGAAAGGCCCGTACTGGGGAAGATTTTCTTCCGATACCCGGGGCGGTGGCAACCGCCCTTTTTTCTTGCCTCTTTCAGCCCGGACTCCCCATGCAAAACCTGCTTCCGATCCTGCCCCGCCCCAGCCGCTATGTCGGCATCGAAGAAGGCGTATGCCGCAAATCCCCCGAGGCGGTGACGCTCCGGGTAGCGCTGGCCTTTCCCGACACCTACGACGTCGGCATGTCCTATCTGGGACAAAAGATCCTTTACGGCATCGTCAACGCCCGCGAGAACTGGTGGGCCGAGCGCGTCATGGCCCCGGATCGGGAAAGCGGCGACATCCTGCGCCGTCATGGAGCCCCGCTCTGCACGCTGGAATCCGGTCTGCCCATCGGCAAGGCGGACTGCGTCTCCTTCTCCGTCACCAATGAGCTTTGCTACACCAACATCCTGTACATGCTGGATCTGGGCGGCATCCCCCTGCGCCATGCGGACAGGCCCGACGACCTCTCCGCCTGTCCGCTGATCTTCGCGGGCGGCGGCGCTCTGCTCAGCGCGGAACCGCTCGTGCCTTTTCTGGACTTCTGCGTGCTGGGCGACGGCGAGGAGACCCTCGTGGACGTGCTCGACCTGCTGGAGAAGGCCAAGGCCGCCGGCTGGGGCCGTGCCCGCTATCTGGAGGAAGCGCGCCACATCCCCGGCGTCTATGTGCCGTCCTTCTTCACGCCGCAGGCGGACGGCAGCCTGACGCCGCGCTTTGCCGACCATGCCCGCCCCGCCCGGCGCATCGTGGCCGACCTCGACAGCGCGCCCTACCCCGTGGAGCAGGTGGTGCCCGTGGGCGCGGTGCATAACCGCCTTTCGCTGGAGATCGCCCGCGGCTGCACGCGCGGCTGCCGCTTCTGCCATGCGGGCATGGTCTACCGGCCGGTGCGGGAACGCTCGCTGGACAACATCGCCCGCCTGCTGGAAGACTGCCTGAACAAGACAGGGTATGACGAGATCTCCTTCCTTTCCCTGTCCACCGGGGATTTCTCCGCCCTCAAGACCCTGTCCAACCGGGTGCTCGACCGCTGCGTCCATGAGCAGGTCAGCCTTTCCCTGCCGTCGCTGCGGGTGGGCTCCATCGATGACGACATCATGCGCCGCATGGCCGACATCCGCCGCACGGGCTGCACCCTTGCGCCGGAAGCGGGCAGCCAGCGCCTGCGCGACGTCATCAACAAGGGCGTCAGCGAGGAACAGCTCCTCCTCCATGTGCAAAAACTGCTGGAATACGGCTGGCGGCAGGTCAAGCTCTATTTCATGATCGGCCTGCCCACGGAGAACGACGACGACCTGCTGGCCATCGCCGACCTCTGCCGCAAGGTGCGCGACGCCGCCGGGCGCGGCAATCCCCGCCTGCAGGTCACGGCGGCCCTCTCCCCCTTCGTGCCCAAGCCCTTCACCCCCTTCCAGTGGGTGGAACAGATCGGCATGGAAGAGATCGAACGCCGCGTCCGCCTGGTGCGCGAAGCCTTCAAGGGACAGAAGTTCCTCAAGCTGCGCTGGCATGAGCCGGCCATGAGCCATCTGGAAGGCATCCTCTCCCGCGCCGGGCGCGAACTGGCCCCGGTAGTGGAGGCCGCCTACCGCAAGGGAGCCATCTTCACGAGCTGGGTGGAAGAGTTCTCCCTTGAGCCGTGGTATGCGGCGCTGGCGGAAAACGGGCTTGCGCCCGCCGACTTCATCGCCGCCCGCCCCCTGGACGCTCCCCTGCCCTGGGACCATCTGGAAGCCGGCATCTCGCCCGAATTCCTGCGCCGCGAATGGGAGCGGGCCCAGGCCGAGAAAGTGACCGACGACTGCCGTTACGGGGCCTGCCGCGCCTGCGGGGCCTGCGACACCCCGGCCCGGCCCTCGCGCCTGCCCCACGCCGGGAAGGCCACGGACGACGGCCCCCTGCACCGTAACCGTCTCATCTTCAACCAGCGGGATCAAAGCGCCCACGAACCGCACAGGGATGCCGAGGGCCGCATCATCTGCCGCGAACTGGAAAAGAAGCCGCCGCAGATCGCGCCGGAGCTCACCGTCAAGGCCGCCCAGTTCCGCATCTGGCACAGCAAGACCGGCGGCTGCGCCTATCTGAGCCAGCTTGAGCTGCAGTCCCTGCTGGACCGGGCCCTGCGCCGCGCCCGCCTGCCCATGAGCTTCTCCCAGGGCTTCCATCCCCTGCCGCTCATGAGTTTCGGCCGCGCCCTGCCCGTGGGCGTGGAAAGCCGCGCGGAATGGTTCGCCATCACCCTGCGCGAACCCCTCGACGCCGTGGAAGTGGCCCGCCGCCTGCGGGAGGTCCTGCCGCCCGGCATGGACATCCTGCATGTGGAAAGCGTGGACGGCAGCCGCCGTACGGAGCAGTCCGTGCGCGAGACCTTCCAGCTGCGCGTGGACGGGGTGGACGGCGCGACGCTTGCCGCCGCCTTTGCCCGCTTCACGGCCGAAGACGAACATCCGCTGACCCGCGAGACCAAGAAGGGCATGCGTACCGTGGATATCCGCCCCCTGCTCGCCCAGTGGTCGCAGGCGGACGATGCCGTGACATTCACGCAGGATTGGGCTAGCATGTATCTCTCTCCGGCAGTGTTCTGCCTGGAAGTCCTGGCCTCGCTGGGCGAGGCCGAGACCCTGCGCCCCGCCATGCATCTGTGCAAGACGGAACAGCACTTTGCCGCCGCCTGCCGGTAGGCGAAACAGCCGGCTCCCGTGATGTCCGCGCTCCTTGCCGTTCCCGGCGCAGGGCGCTACGGGACGCTTCCAGTACGTTTTGCCGTTGAAAAAGGCAAAGCGCGCGGCGGCATCGCGCCGCCCGGCCCAAAGCGAGCGGAAAAGCCGCGCTTTTTCCGCGAAACGGCAGGCTGCAATGTTTGAAACGCTTTGCGTTCCAAGCTGAGAATGCTCTACAGGAGGATAACGGATGTCCCGCAATGTGACGGAAACATGGTTCTTTTACGGCGATTCCCTGACCCTGGGCGTCAATGACGACGCCATGCAGGGCGGCTGGGTCGGCCGTCTTGCCCGCAAGGGCGGCGCGGCGGGCCTCTATGCTCTGCCTCCGGCGACCTTCTATAACCTCGGCGTCCGCCGCCATACGGTCATGGACGTGCGGGCCCGCTGGAAACAGGAATGGGAGGCGCGCCAGCTTCCCGGCATCTCGCCGCATATCGCCTTTTGCGCCGGCGTGGTGGACATGGTGCCCGCCGACGGCAAGCCCGTGGCCGAAGTCTGCGCCACCATGCAGGCCATGCTGACCGAGGCCGCCGCCCTTGCGCCGGTGCTGCTCATCAGCGTCCCCCCCATAGCCAATCCGGACGTGACGGCCCGCATCGCGGGACTCAACCGCGCCTATGCCGAACTTTGCGCCGAACACGGTTTCGGCTGGGCCGACGTCTTTGAGACGCTCAAGGGGTCGTCCGCGTACATGGAGAGCCTGCGTGACGGCATCCATGCCGGTCCCGAAGGCTGCGAAGTCATGGCCGAGGCCCTCTTTGCCCTGCCGTCCGTGCAGGCTTTTCTGACCACCCAACCGTAGGACATATACATGGGTTCCTGTCATCCCTTCAACGACGATGCCCCCTTCGCCGACAAGGTGAAGACGCTGGAAGACGATGAACTGCTGGAGATCTGGGAAGAGACCCAGCAGCTTGCGGGGCTTCTTTCCCAGCAGATCAAGGCCGAACTGCCGCTGGCCCCGGAATATGAGCAGCTCATCGTTGCCGAGCTGCAGCTGCGGCACGGCCGCCGTCTGTACGCCGGCGGCATGGGCAAATAGAGCATTTTCCGTTTGAAACGCGTCACGTTTCAAACCATGCGGCCTGACCTTTCGCGGAAAAAAAGTGGTTTTTCCGCTCACGTTGGGCCGGACGGCGTTGTCCGCCGTCCCACGCTTTCCTTTTTTCAAAGGGGAAACGCTCCAGCCCCTCCCCGCCGCGAGAAAGCCCCCGAAGCGTCCGTTCCGGGGGCTTTTTTCGTCCCTGTGGCTCCCGGCGCGTCCAGAGCAATTTCTGTTTGAAACGCTTCGCGTTCCAAACCATATAGCCTGTCATTTCGCGGGAAAAGCGCGCTTTTTCCACTTGGTTTGGGCCGGGCGGCGCTGCCCGCCGCCGCGCATTTTACCCGTTTCAAAGGTAAAATGCTCTACGGCGCCGCAAGCTCTGGCGCTGCAATCCGGATGCAGGGCGTGAGGAGCCACATACCCGTAAAAAAAATTTTTTTGCTGGACATTACTTTCGCATCTTGTTACTATCTCTTAACAGTCGGGAAATATACTCCCGACCTTTCCCTTTTTGTACTCCCACATATCAACCGGAAGTGGATGCCTATGTTTACCGCCGGTGAGCTTGTCGTTTATCCCGCGCAAGGGGTAGGAGAGATAGAACGCGTCAATAATCAGCAAATAGGCGGCGTCGCGTGCGAGCTGTACATCGTGCGCATCCGCGCCAACAACATCACGCTCATGGTGCCGGTGGCCAATGCGACCAACGTGGGGCTGCGCCCCCTCATCGCCGCCGACGAGGCACGCCGCATCTGGGGTTCTCTCCAGTCCGAAACGGAAAAAAACGTGCATACGGGTCAGAACTGGAACCGCCGTTTCCGCGAGTACTCCGAGCGCCTCAAGAGTCCCGACCTCGGCGTGGTGGCCGAGGTGCTGCGGGAGCTTTTGCTCATCAGCCGCCAAAAGGACCTCTCCTTCGGGGAGCGCCGCCTCCAGGAGCAGGCCATGAGCCTTGTCACCGGCGAGATCGGCGAAGTGCTCAAGCTGGATGAACATGACCTGAGGGATGATCTCCTCCAGCGTTATGCGCCTCCCCCCGTGCCGGAAGCCGCCGCCTGCTGACCCCTCGCCTTTCCCCCCGCCCACCCGGCACGGCCGCGCCTTTTCTGGCGTTCGCTCACGGGAAATCCCAGCTTTTTTGCTTGCCTTTTTTCCTGACTTGCGCTAATCGCAAGGCACACATCTTTTTTGTTCCATTTCCCCACAGTTTTCTCCATCACATCAGACGACACATTCAACGTGCCGTATTCCCTATTGCAATCTCATGGAAAAAAAACCTCGTAAGCCCGTTCGCAAAAAAAAGGCCGAGCCGGAACTCCTGTCCGACAGCACCCTGAGTCTTACCGATCTCAAAACCCGCAGCATGCAGGATCTCATGGAACTGGCGGAGAAATACGAGATCGAGAATGCCAGCTCCATGCGCAAACAGGAGCTCATCTTTGCCCTGCTGCAAAGCTGCGCTTCCCAGAACGGGGCCATCTTCGGGGACGGCGTGCTGGAGATACTGCCGGACGGCTTCGGCTTCCTGCGTTCGCCTTTATGCAGTTATATGCCCGGCCCGGACGATATCTACGTTTCCCCCTCCCAGATACGGCGCTTTTCCCTGCGCAAGGGGGATGTGGTGTCCGGGCAGATACGCCCCCCCAAGGAGGGGGAACGTTATTTCGCCCTGCTGAAAGTCACGGAAATCGGCTTCGAGCCGCCTGAAAACGCCAAAAACCTCGTCCTCTTCGATAACCTCACCCCCATCTATCCCGATCGCCAGCTGGTCATGGAGAATGGCGACAAGAACCTCTCCAACCGCGTCATCGACCTTATGGCTCCCATCGGCTGCGGTCAGCGCGGCCTCATCGTCGCCCCGCCCCGCACCGGCAAGACCGTTCTGCTGCAATCGCTGGCCAATGCCATCAACGCCAATAATCCTGACGTCTACCTCATCGTCCTGCTCATCGACGAACGCCCCGAGGAAGTCACCGACATGGAGCGCACGGTCAAAAAGGCCGAAGTCGTGAGCTCCACCTTCGACGAGCCCCCGCAACGCCACGTTCAGGTCTGCGAAATGGTGCTGGAAAAGGCCAAGCGCCTTGTGGAACGCAAGCGGGACGTGGTCATCCTGCTGGACTCCATCACCCGCCTCGGGCGCGCCTTCAATACCGTCACCCCCTCTTCGGGCCGCGTGCTTTCCGGCGGTCTGGATGCCAATGCCCTGCAGCGCCCCAAACGCTTTTTCGGCGCGGCCCGCAATATCGAGGAAGGCGGCAGCCTGACCATCATCGCCACGGCCCTCATCGACACCGGTTCCCGCATGGATGAAGTGATTTTTGAAGAATTCAAGGGCACCGGCAACATGGAGATATTCCTGGACCGCCACCTCGCCGAAAAGCGCGTCTTCCCGGCCATCGACATCAACCGTACCGGCACGCGCAAGGAAGATCTGCTTCTGCCGGAAGATGTGCTCAACCGGGTCTGGATACTGCGCAAGATCCTTGCGCCCATGTCCCCCATCGACAGCATGGAATTCCTGCTGGACAAGATGCGGGGCACCAAGTCCAACAAGGATTTCATGAACGCCATGGGCAAGTAGGCCGCGTCCCCGCGCCGCGGCCGCCCAGGCACTCCCCTGCCGGGAACGGACGACGCCCTTTCCGAAGTTGCGTGCCATATTCCGGCAGCGACATCAGACATGCCTGTCAGCGCAAAAAAGGCACTCGGGATCTCCCGAATGCCTTTTCTTTTGTCCACCGCCCAGCCCGGCCCAGCGTGAGCGGAAAAACAGAGCTTTTTCCGTAAAATGACAGGCCATATGGTTTGAAACGCAAAGCGTTTCAAACTGGAAATGCTCTATTGGAACAGGAAGAGCGTCGCCAGTCCCAGAAAGAGGAAGAAGCCCGCGCCGTCCGTGATGGTGGTGAGGAAGATGCTGGAGGCCTGTGCCGGGTCACGCCCCATAGCCCGGAAAATGAGCGGGATGGAGCCTCCGGCCACAGCGCCGAGCATCATGTCGCAAAGCAGCGCCCCTGCCATGACCATGCCGACCTGCGGTATGCTGGTGAATATCCAGGCTCCCACAAAGGCCAGCAGCGCCATGATGACGCCGGTGAACAGGCCGATCTTGGCTTCACGCAGCACGGCAAGCCAGGCTTTTTTCTGCTCGAAACGGTCCGTGGCCAGCTGGCGGATCATGACGGCCAGCGCCTGCTGCCCGGTGTTGCCCGCCTGATTGGCCACCATGGGCATGAGCACGGCCAGGGCGGCCATCTGGGCGATGGTGCCTTCAAACATATAGACCACGGAGGCGGACAGCGCCGAATTGACCATGTTGACCACGAGCCAGGGCAGCCGCTTGGCCACGCTTTCCAGCCACGGGGTATCGACGCTTTCCCCGGGGTCGGCGCCCACCATGCCCTGCATGTCGGCGCTGGCTTCCTCGTGCATGATGTCCATGATGTCGTCGTAGGTGACGACGCCCATGATGTGCCCCTCATGGTCCACCACGGGCATGGCCAGGAAGTTGTAGTGCGACAACAGGCTGGCCACCTCGCCCTTGTCCATGTCGTACGGCACGCTGACCACGCTCTGCCCGCGCACGGCATCGCCCACCACGGTCCCGGGCCGGGCCAGCATGATGTCCCGCAGGGAGAGGACGCCGAGCAGGATGTCCGACGCGTCCACCACATAGCCGTAGTAGGGGCTTTCCTTGTCTTCCATCTCGCTGCGGATGTGGGCGATGGCCTCGTCCACGGTCATGTGTTCCTCGAGCAGGATGAGCTCGATGTTCATGACCCCGGCGGCGGAATCCGGGTCAAAGTTGAGCAGGTTGCGCAGCTCTTCGGAATCTTCCCTGTCCAGCTTGCCCAGCAGGACGTCCCGGTGCCCCTCGTCCAGCTCGTCCAGCACGTCGGCGGCGTCGTCCGGCTCCATCTCGGCGATGATCTGGGCCGCCACGTCGGCATCGAGGTTTTCCAGCACGTCCACGGCCACGCTGCCGTCCAGTTCGGCGAGCGCCTCGGCGGCGTCCTCCTTGGCCATGTGGCGCAGGGCGCAGACCTGCTTTTCCAGCGTCAGGTTTTCCAGATGGTCGGCCAGGTCGGCGGGATGGACGAATTCGGCGTCAATCTCGTCGCCCTCGTCAAGGCAGAAATCCGGCATGGCGTAGCGGTGCTGCTCGTCGGAAGGCGCATCTTCCTGCGCCGTAGCCAGCGGGGGCGGCTCCGCGGAAAAAGACGAGGCCGGCGTTCCGGGGGAGAGCGGCGTCGTGTCGTTCCCTCCGTCATCCCGCCGCGGCGCGTCCGCATCCCGGGAGGGGACGGTATGGTTGCCGGCAGCCTGCCAGTCTTCATGATCGTGCATACCGACACCCCCTCCTTTTGCCGACATCCGTTGTGAAAAACGTCCCAATTCCCGCCCCGGCCTTGACGCAAACGGACAGGAACTTTATCAAGGAAGCACCATCGGTCGCCACATGCAGCACATGGTCTGTGCGCCGGCGGCCTGTCCGCAGCGGCCGCCTGCCGGAGCAGGATGTTCCCCATCGCGCGGCCGCCGGGCATGACTTAGCACGCACCTATGACAGGGACAAGCAAATGTTGACGCCTTGGGCTACTTTTTTCTCCGGCCGCGGAGAAGTTTTTTTACGTCGTTCCGTGGAACTTGCGCTGGAAGAGGACGGCCCCGACCTGACGGCGGAAGGTCTCTTTTCCCCCACCGATCCCATGCGGGCCGTCATCCGCGCCAAGGAGGACACCCTTGTGGCGGGCCTGCCCGTCATGGCGGAAGTCTTTGCCGCCATGCGGGCCGATACCGTCCGCTACACGCTGCTGGCCGAGGAAGGCCGGCGCGTCCCGGCCATGACGGAAGTGGCCGTCATGGAAGGTCCGGCCGTGGTGCTGCTCAAGGCCGAACGGATCATCCTCAACTACGTCACGCATCTTTCCGGCATCGCCAACCTGACCGCGCGCTATGTGCGCGAGCTGGAAGGTACGGGCGTCCGCCTGCTGGACACCCGCAAGACCACCCCCTGCCTGCGCTGGCCCGAGAAATACGCCGTCCTCGTGGGCGGCGGCTGCAATCACCGTCGGGACCTGACGGAAATGCTCATGCTCAAGGACAACCACATCGACGCCGCCGGTTCCATCGAACGCGCGGTGCGGAAGCTGCGCGACACCTACACGCCCTGCCCGCCCATCGAAGTGGAATGCCGCACGCTCGACCATGTGCGTGAAGCCGTGGCCGCGCAGGCCGACCGCATCATGATGGACAACATGCGCCCCCCGCTGCTGGGCGAGGCTCTGGAACTGGTCCCCCCCCATATCGAGACCGAAGTCAGCGGCGGCGTGACCCTGGAAAACATCGGCGAGCTGGCCCGCTGTTCCCGCCGCGCCCCGGACTTCATCTCCGTAGGACGCCTGACCCATTCCGCCGTTGCGGCGGATTTCAGCATGACCCTGCAACAGGGCCAGGCCCGCGGGCCTGCCCATCCCTGAGGAAAACCCCATGCACGATACCGCTGCCGCCATCACCGCCCTCAAGTCCCGCCTCGGCTCCCGAGTCTGCATCATGGGCCACCACTACCAGAATGACGCCGTGGTGCGCCATTGCGACATCACCGGCGACTCGCTGGAACTGGCCCGCCGCGTACCGGACATCACGGCCGACCACATCGTCTTTTGCGGCGTCTATTTCATGGGCGAATCCGCGGTCCTTCTGGCCAAGGCCGGCCAGCAGGTACACCTGCCCGCCCCCGATGCCGACTGCGCCATGTCCCTCATGTCGCCCGCCGAGAGCGCCCGCGCCGTCCTGCGGCAGTTGCACGACGGCGGCCGCCGGGTCATCCCGGTGGCCTACGTCAACACCACGCTGGCCCTCAAAGCCGTGGTGGGCGAATTTGGCGGCACCGTCTGCACCTCCGCCAATGCGCGCACCGTCATGCGCTGGGCGCTGGATCAGGGACAGGGCGTCCTCTTCCTGCCGGACCGCCACCTGGGCCGCAATGTCGGCAAACAGCTCGGCCTCGGCCCGGACGACTGGCATCTGCTGGAACTGGGGGCCGACGGTCTTTCCCCGGCGGAACGGGATCCCGCCCATCGCCTCTGGAAGACGCCGCTGCTGCTCTGGCCGGGCTGCTGCCCCATCCACGACCATCTGACCGTGGAACAGATCGCCGCCGCCCGTGCGGCCCATCCCGGCTGCCTGGTCATGGCCCATCCCGAATGCCGCCCGGAGGTCATCGACCTGTGCGACGGCGCGGGCTCCACCTCCTTCCTCATCAACGAAGCCGCCCGCCTTGCCGCGGAAAAACCCGGCAGCACCCTCATCGTCGGCACGGAGACCAACCTCGTGGACCGGCTGGGCGAACGCCACGCCGGGAGCTGCACCGTCCTGCCGCTGGGACCGGCCATCTGTCCCGACATGGGCAAGGTGACCGAAAAGAATCTTCTTGCCACGCTGCAGGCCATCGAGACCGGCACGGCTGAGCCTCTGGAAGTGGATCAGGCCCTTTGCCCGCCGGCCCGTCAGACCCTGACCCGTATGCTGGAGATCTGCGCCGCCTCCTGAGGCGTCGCGGACAAGGCGTCATCTTCCGGGGCGCCGCGCCCCTTCCCCGCCGCCGGAGCAGCCGACGCCGCGCTGCTCCGGCGCAAGCCTGTAACCGCCTGTGGGCATGAGGCAAGATCATGAGTCATTCTCGTTGTCATGTGCCGGTCCTGATCATCGGGTCCGGCGTTGCCGGCTGCACGGCCGCGCTCACGCTGGCAGACGCCGGCCATGAGGTCCTGCTGATCAGCGCCGGGGACAACCTCGGTCAGGGAAATTCCGAACTGGCGCAGGGCGGCATCATCTACCGCGCCGCCACCGACGATACGGATGCCGAAGCGCGCGCCCTGGAACATGACATCATGGTGGCGGGCCACCGCTACAATTCCCGTTCCGCCGTACGGCAGCTTTGCCGGCAGGGGCCGGTCTGCGTGGACGAGATGCTCCTCGAACGCGCCCGGGTGCAGTTCGACCGCAACCCGGACGGCAGCTTCAACCTCACGCGCGAAGGCGGTCACGGCGCGCCGCGCATCCTGCACCGGGCCGACTATTCCGGCAAGGCCATCATGGACGGCCTGACGGCGCAGGTGGCGGCCCATCCGCGCATCACGCGTCTTTTCCGCCGTGCCGCCATCGACCTGCTGACCAGCCGCCACCACGACCGCATCACCCAGCACCGCTACAGCATCACCAACCGCTGCCTCGGCGCGTACGTCCTCAACGAGGAGAGCGGCGAGCCGGAAACCATCCTCGCCGACTGGACGGTGCTCGCCACCGGCGGCGTGGGGCAGGTCTTCCTGCATTCCACCAATGCCCCGGGCTGCGTGGGCGCGGGCATCTCCATGGCCGCGCGCGCCGGTGTGGCCCTGGCCAATCTGGAGTTCATGCAGTTCCATCCCACGGCCCTTTATGAAGAGCGCAGCAACCGCCGCCCCCTCATCACCGAAGCCATGCGCGGCGAGGGCGCGCGCCTGCTGGACGAGAACGGACAGCCCTTCATGCTGCGGCATGACAAGCGCGGCGACCTTGCCCCGCGCGACATCGTGGCGCAAGCCATGATGGAAGAGATGCTGCACAGCGGCTCCCCCTGCCTTTTCCTCGACGTGAGCGGCGTCAAGCAGGACCTGCCCACCCGCTTCCCCACCGTGTTCAACCAGTGTCTGGAAGTGGGCATCGACATCCGCAAGGAACCCATCCCCGTGGTCCCGGCGGCGCACTATTTCTGCGGCGGCGTCCTGGCCGACGCCAGCGGACGCACCTCCATGCCCAACCTCTACGCCATCGGGGAATGCGCCTGCACGGGCCTGCACGGCGCCAACCGCCTTGCCAGCACGTCCCTGCTGGAAGGGGTCGTCTGGGGAGTGGCCTGCGGACGGGATCTGGCCAAGCAGGTGGGCCGCAAGCATGGCGTCATCCCCAAGGGCCTTGCCGACGCCATCCCCGACTGGCAGCATGAAGGCGACGAACAGCGCGACGACCCGGCGCTGGTGGCGCAGGACTGGTTCAACATCCGCAGCACCATGTGGAATTATGTGGGCATATCCCGCTCCGAACCGCGGTTGCGCCGCGCCTTCGAGGATATGCGCGACCTTGTGCGCCATATCCACGACTTTTACAAGACCACGCGCATCTCCCGCCGGCTGGTCGACCTGTTCCACGGCTCGCAGACGGCCTATGTCATCACGCAGGCCGCCATGCGCAATCCGCACAGCCTCGGCTGCCATCACCGCATCGACTGATCGACGAAGGGGCGGCCCGGGCCGCCCCTTCCCATCCTGCCATGAGAAAATTTTTTCTTGTCCTGTTCGTCCTGACGGCGCTGCTCTGTCTGGCGGCCTATGGTTTTCTGCAGCAGGCGGAGCAGCGCATGGAGCGTGCCCTGCTGGACGGCCTGCCGCACCTCTTTTCCCGTCAGGGCCAGGAGGCAACGGTCACGGGGAGCGTCGAGGTCTCCCTGCTGGCCGGCCGCATCAATCTGCGGGGTCTGGACATCCGTCAGCCCGGGGGCGGCCTGCGCCTTCAGGTCAGCGAGCTTTCCGTCAGCCTCAATACCGAACATCTGCACGCCACGCTGCAGGCGCTGGAACGGGGGCAGAGTTCCCTGCCCGGCGAAGAGCGCGGCCCGCTCGTGCTGGATGACGTCACTCTGCGGGGAACGCGCCTGCAGACCGCCGAGGGCGCCTGGAGCGCCCAGCGCCAGCACATCAGCCATCTGGAGATCTCCTCCTCGCTGCTCTGGGCCCTGGACCGGGGCACCGCCACCCTGGAGACCTTCCGCAAGGGCGTGAGCTTCTCCGGCTATGCCGCCCAGTTCTGCGATTATGACGCGCCTTCCCTGCTTGCCCCCCTGCGCCTGGGCATACGGGAACTCACGGCCGATGCCCTTGCGGACGGCAAGCTCCTCCGCCTGAAGGGGGAAGACATCAACCTGGCCAGCCCCCCGTATGTCGTGGAATGCCATGAGCTGCGCCATGCCGCCCTGCCGCTGGCCGACATGCTGGCAGCCCCGGACATGCTGGCGAGCCTGACGCGCTGTCTGGTGCCGGCCTCGGTAGCCGGCCGGAGCCAGCCCACCGGATATCGCGGGGAAAACGGCTGGAGCCTTGAGGATGTGCTCTGCCGTCTGGCCGACGCCCCGCTGTTCGCCATACGAAGCCTTACCTGGGAGAAGGACGCGGATCTGGACGGCAGGGATTCGCAGCGCCGCCTTGAAGGCGGACAGCTCTACGCCGACACCCTGGCCCGGGCTCTGAGCCTCGAGCTGCCCGCGGGCGCCGTCTGGCACTGGGAGATGAGCGCCCAAAGCCGTGTGACCGCCGAAGGGACGGAGGAACGCCTCAACTGGCAGGGCAGCCTGGCGGACGGCAGCTTTTCGGCCGTCATCCCCGCGGGAAACGAGGGCCTGCGCCAGCTGGACATCCATTATGCCGACAAGGGCCTGCTGGCCCTCGTGGCCCTGAACCAGCCGGAGGCTCTGCGCAATCCCCTGCCCCTGCTGGAGAAGCACCTGCCCGCGCCGCTGCCGCAAGCCCTGCGGGAGGCCCTGTTGCGCTTCTGGCGGCAGCCCGGAACGCTGGATATCCGCATGCCGGAGGGCGCGCTCTGGAATCCGCTGGCCGCCCTGCCGGCGGAAGAGACTCTCCCCCTCCTCATCACGATGGAACCCGGCCCCGAGACGCTGCGCGCGCAGATTGACAGCATGAAGAAAAAACAGAAATAAGAAAAAGGACGACTGGCAGCAGTCGCCATAGTTTTACTTCAGAGGAGCGCCATGAAACGAGCCGTCATCTTTCTCCTTGTCCTCCTTATCGCCGTGGCTGGCCTGTGCTATGCCGCGGACAGGGCGGTCCGCGCCCAGCTTGCCGAAACGCTGCGGCAACTGCAGGCCGACAAGCGCGTCAGCCTGGCTTCCTGGGACTACGCTTCCTTTTCCCGCCGTCTCGTCCTGCGTGACGTAGAGTATTCCTCTCCTGAAGACGGCCTGACCTTCACGGCGCGGGAACTCCAGGCCGCCATCAGCCTGCGCGCCATCCTGCACGCCGCGCCGCAGCTGGATTTCCTGCTTTCGCCCCAGGGCTATCTGACCCTGCTGGACGACTGGCAGGGTACGGACGTTACCCTGCGCCAGAACCTGGCCGACGGCGCGAAGAACGACTGCGCCATCGCCAGTGTCGCAGGCTCCACCCTGGCGGTCAGCGTGGAACAGTTCAAGAACCTGCGCAATGCCTCAGCGGATGCCGCCGCCATCCTGCGCGGCTGCGCCTTCCGTTCGCTCAAGCTGGAAAAGCCGGCCTTCACTTGGCAGGAGGGGCAAATGGCTCCCACACAGATGGAAGCCGGTGTGCTTGAGCTGGAAAAAGCGGATATCCGGCAGGATCTGATCGGCCGTATCCTGCTGACTGACCTTTCCTGCCATGCCGGCGAAGACAGCCTGCGCCTGAAGGAAACGACGCTGACGGAGCTGCGGCCCGTAACGATCTGGGAAGTGTTCAAGAAGAGCTCGCCTGACACCTTCTGGGAGGCGCTTTTCGCGGATCTTGTCTGCGGCACGCTCCAGATCAAGGACGGGAAGCTGGAGATTGCCGCCCCGAACGACGCGTCCAGCAAGCCCGCGTACAACTTCGCCATGCTGGAGATGACGCGCGGCGAAAAAGCCGGCATGCTGAAGCAGCTCGTCATCGATCAGGTCAACCTGATGCTCCCGCCTTCCGCTCAGCTCCCGACGGAGATTGTCGTGAACTTTGGCCGTCAGGAGCTGCACGATGTCCTGCTTGCCGAAGCCATCGCCTTTCTCAAAAGCGACTCGCTTCCCTGGGTGGATGAGCTCATAGGCCGTGACCGTCCCGTGGGAGAAAAACACTCTTTCCAGCCGTTCTTCTCCCGCCACCTGGTCAAGGATATACGCCTGACCTTCAATGAGGTCACGGTCACCACGGATCAGGTGGAAACGCTCTGGAATGCGGAAGGGGACACGCAGAACGCCACCAACACCATCACCGATCTCGTCATCCCCATGTCGGTGATGCCGTTTGTGCACATCGGCCTGAAGGAACTGCGCTGCAAGTTCACGGAGCGGCAGAGCCTCAACAACGGCATCGTTACAGCAAGCGGCAGCCTGACAGCGGACGGCCTGTGCGATCTGGACTACAACGTCGAGGGCCAGATGGCCGGCATGTTCTCCCCGATGAACACGTTTCGTCATCTTGACATGCGTCTGACGGACAAGGGCCTCATGGCCCTCACGGCCCTCAACATCGCCGAGGAACCTGCCGTTGCCCGCATGACCATGGAAAGCATGGCCCAGATGCTCGCCGCCAACCTGCCCAATGGCGAAACCTTGCTGCCTGCCGTCAAGACCTTCATCGCCACGCCCGGCGAGCTGAAAATAGGTATCGACGGCGACGAATGGATCCCCATCCAGGCCGAAAATCCCCTGTGGTTGCTGCAGCTCGTGACGCGCCTGCAGCTGGAAGCCGTACCTGGGTCCCCGCTGGAGGAACGCGTCAAGGCTCAACGGGAAAAGGCGGCGCAGTAGATGCGTACCCTCTGGCTCAACAAGGGTGAGGATCGCCGCCTGCGCGCCGGGCACCTCTGGATCTTCGGCAACGAGGTGGACGGCAAACGGAGTCCGCTCTCCGCCTTCAGTCCCGGCGAAGCCGTCACCGTGCGGGATGCCCGCGGCGGCATCATCGGCAGCGCCTTCGTCAATCCGCATTCGCTCATCTGCGCCCGTCTCTACAGCCGCACCCCGGATACGGAGCTGGATGCCGGCCTGCTGCGGCAGCGCCTGCAGGCGGCGCTGGCCCTGCGCACACGCCTGTTTGACCAGCCCTACTACCGCCTTTGCCACGGCGAGGGGGATCTGCTGCCCGGCCTGATCATCGACCGTTTCGGAGATCATCTGACCCTGCAACTGGGCACGGCGGGCATGGAGGCGCGACGGGAGGCCATCGCCGCCTGTCTGGACGAACTGCTGCATCCCGCCTCCCTGCTCTGGGACAACGATCTGGCCTCGCGCTCGCTGGAAGGCCTTTCCCGCGAGAACGTCCTGTCCGGGCCGGTGCCCCGGCGGCTGGAACTGCCCGAAAACGGCTGCACCTTTACCGCCCCCCTGCTGGACGGCCAGAAGACCGGCTGGTTCTACGATCAGCGCGTCAACCGGCTGGAGGCCGCGCGTTACGCCCAGGGCGCGGACGTGCTGGACATCTTCTGTTATGCCGGCGGCTTCGGGGCCACGGCGGCCGCGCGGGGGGCACGCTCCGTCACCTTCCTCGACGCCTCGCCGCAGGCCGTGGAGCTGGCCGGCGCCAATGCCGCCCGCAATGCGCCCCAGCTCACCGGCGACGCCATCCGCACCCTGTGCGGCGATGCTTTTGACCTGCTGCGCGAACTGCACGACAGCGGCCGGCGCTTTTCGCTCATCTGTCTGGATCCGCCCGCCTTCATCAAGCGGCGCAAGGATGCGGCGCAGGGCCTGGCCGCCTACCGCAAGATCAACGCGCTGGCCCTGCAGCTGCTGTCGCCGGGCGGGGTCATCGCCAGCTGTTCCTGCTCGCACCATCTGCCGGCCGACGAGTTGCGCCACTGTCTGGGGCAGGCCGCCGCACGGCGGAAGACCGCCCTGCGCCTCCTTTTCGCCGGCGGGCAGGGGCCCGATCATCCCGTCCATGCGGCCATGCCGGAAACGGCCTATCTCAAGTGCTTCATTGCCCAGCGCGCCGACTGACCGGCCGCGCTCCGCCCACTAACCGCCCGGCGGCAGGCCGGGCCCTGAAGGAAACGCCATGCTGAACAAACCCCGTCTTCTCACTCCCGGCCCCACGCCTCTGCCGGAACAGGTTCGCCTTGCGCTGGCTCAGGACATGATCCATCACCGCAAGGCCGCCTTCAAGGACATCATGCTGCGGGTCCAGGGCAAGCTGCGGACGCTTTTCGGCACGGAACAGCCCGTGCTCCCTCTCTCCTGTTCCGGAACGGGCGCCATGACGGCGGCCGTGCACAGCCTCTTTGCGCCCGGCGACAAGGTGCTTGTGGTCAACGGCGGCAAATTCGGCGAACGCTGGCAGCATATCGCCGCCGCCCGCGGTCTGGAATGCGTGCGGCTTGACGTGCCGTGGGGCTGCGCCGTGGAGCCCGCCGCCGTGGAAAAGGCGCTGGAGGCCGATCCCGGCATCCGCGGCGTGCTCATGCAGCTTTCCGAGACGTCCACCGGCGTCCTGCATCCCGTGCGCGAGGTGGCGGCCATCACCCGCACGCGCGACGTCCTGCTGGTGGCGGACGGCATCTCCGCCGTGGGGCTCTCCCCCTGTCCCATGGACGACTGGGGCATCGACTGCCTGCTGACCGGCTCGCAGAAAGGCCTGATGCTGCCGCCCGGTCTGGCCCTGCTGGCCCTTTCCGCGCGGGCCTGGCGCAAGGCCGAGAGCATCCCCTCCGGCTGCTTCTACTTCAATCTCCCCAAGGAGCGCGACAACGTGCTCAAGGGGCAGACGCTCTTCACCTCGCCGGTCAACCTGCTCGTGGGGCTGGACGTCAGCCTGGACATCCTGCTCAAGGACGGGCTGGAGGCGATCTACCGCAAGCAGTGGGCCCTGACCATGCTCACCCGCACCGCCCTTTCCGTCATGGGGCTCGAGCTCTTTGCCCCCTCCCACTTCGCCTGGGGCATCACCAGCGTCTGCCTGCCGGCGGGCGTCGATGGCGTGGAAGTGCTGCGCCTGGCGCAGGACACCTACGGCGTCGTCATGGCCGGCGGACAGGATCAGCTCAAGGGCCGCATCGTACGCATCGGCCATATGGGCTGGGTGGACTGGGCCGACGTGACGGCCGGTCTTTTCGCGCTGAACCGCTGCATCTTCGCCGTGGGCGGCTACAGCGGCGCGCGGGACTATCTGGAGCAGGGCCTTGCCGCCTACGAGGCGGCCCTTGCCCTTCCTCCCGGTACGCCGGTCATACGGCATCACGGCTAGCGGCCTCTGCCCTTTCGTCACCCACTGCCGGTCAGGCCGCGCCTGCCGGAGCAAAGGAACACGCAGCATGAGTCAGAACAACGACGGCCCCACCCGGGACGCTCTGCCGGAAGTCACCTTTTCCACCTTTATCATGTCGCTGGCTTCCGCGGCGCTGGTGCAGCTCGGGGAAGTGCCCAATCCCGAGACCGGCGTCCAGGCCATGCATCCCCGTCTGGCCCGGCACAGCATCGACATGCTGGAAATGCTGCATCGCAAGACCACCCAGGGCCTCGATGACCAGGAGCGCCGCCTGCTGGAAAGCCTGCTCTACGAGCTGCGCATGAAATACGTCATGAAATGCGGTGCGACGGGCGATCCGGGACAGGGCAAGGCCTGATGCCGACATGCGGCCCCGCAGGCGCTCTCCGCCGGGGAAGCGCCCGTGGGGGAGCGAAGACCGTCCCAGCATACCCGAGACGCCGCCACGCGTCCCTGCCAACCCTCATACCAAAGGAGCGATCCCCATGCCTGACATGATTCGCGCCGGTCTTGTGGGCATTACCGGCTATACCGGAATGGAACTTGCCCGCCTGCTGGCGACCCATCCCTGCATGCGCCTGAACATGGCCTGTTCCCGAGCCGAGGCCGGACGCCGCCTTGGGGAGTTCTACCCCTTCCTGGAGCGTTTCTCCGGGTCGGAGGTGGTGATCACCGAATATGAACCGCGCCGCATGGCGCGCGAGTGCAATGTGGTCTTCCTGGCCGTCCCGCACGGCAAGTCCATGGAAATGGCCGCCGACCTCGTCAATGAAGGGACCAAGGTCGTGGACCTGTCCGCCGACTTCCGCCTGCGGGATGTGGACGTATACGAGCAGTGGTATGTGCCGCATACCCGCAGGGAATTCCTGCCCCAGGCGGTCTACGGCCTGCCGGAACTCTACGCCGCCGAGGCCGCCAAGACCTATCTGATCGCCAATCCCGGCTGTTACCCCACCTCGGCCATCCTGGGCCTGTATGCCGCCTTCAAGAACGACTTCATCGAGGCCGAGGACATCGTCATCGACGCCAAGTCCGGCACCACCGGCGCCGGGCGCAAGGGCGTCGTGCCCTCCCTGTTCTGCGAAGTGGCGGACACCTTCCGGGCCTACGGCCTCGGCAAGCACCGCCATACGCCGGAGATCGAACAGGAGGTCTCCCTGCTGGCGGGCAAGCCGGTGACCCTTTCCTTCAATACGCACCTTGTCCCCATGAACCGCGGCATCCTCTCCACCATCTACACCAAGCTCAAACGGCCGGAAACCACGCTGGACGAGGTGCACGCCGCCTATGTCCGCACCTGGGCCGGCAGCCGCTGGGTACGCGTCCTGCCCAAGGGCAACCTGCCGGAGACACGCAATGTCCGCGGCACCATGTTCTGCGATATCGGCCTTGTGGTCGATCCGCGCACTTCGCGGCTCATCATCGTCTCCGCCATCGACAACCTCTGTCGCGGCGCGTCCGGGCAGGCCATCGCCAACGCCAATCTCATGTGCGGCCTGCCGGTGGAGACCGGGCTGCAACTGGCCCCCCTCATGCCGTAGAACGTGGCGACCAGACAGTCGGCCTGTTCTTTTTGGGGGAGGGGAACCCCCTCGCCTCGCGCGGGAGGGGGTTCCCCTCCCCCAGGCCCCACCCCTCCCCCAGCGCGCTTTTTCAGGGGGAACGTGCCGTGCTCGGCGCTCTGCGCGTCGCTGAGGGATCACCAACCCCGTTTTTTTCCTGAGGAACCAGCATCATGGCGGAACAGCCCACATCCCCGAGCCCAGCTTTCGACAACCCGTCCTCCCGCCTGACCGCCGCCCTGCGGGACCCGCAGCTCTGCCGCAGCCTGCTGGATCGTCTGCAGGCGGCGCTTGACGGCCGCAGCCTGCGCTTCATGGAAGTCTGCGGCACGCATACCGTTTCCATCTTCCAAAGCGGTCTGCGTTCGCTGCTGCCGGAACAGGTGCGGCATCTTTCCGGGCCGGGCTGCCCCGTCTGCGTCACCCATGACGCGGAAGTGGCCGCCTTTCTCGATCTTGCCGGGCGTGACGGCATCATCCTGGCCACCTTCGGCGATCTGCTGCGCGTGCCGGGCCCCGGCGGCAAAAGCCTCAAACACGCCAAGGCCCAGGGCGCGCGCGTCGAGATCGTCTATTCGCCGCTCGATGCGCTGACGCTGGCCGCCGAGCATCCGGGAGACATGGTGGTCTTTCTGGGGATCGGCTTTGAGACCACCGCCCCCACGGTGGCCGCCACCATCCTGACCGCCCGGCAACGAGGACTGGACAACTTCTGCGTGCTTTCCCTGCACAAGCTCGTGCCCCCCGCCCTGCGCGCCCTGCTGGACGATCCGCAGCAGCAGGAGCAGCCCATCGAAGCCTTCCTGCTGCCGGGCCATGTCTCCACCATCCTCGGGCTGGCCCCCTACGCCTTCCTTGCCGAAGAATACCGTGTGCCCGCCGTGGTGGGCGGCTTTGAACCGGCGGACATCCTGCTGGCCCTCTGCCTTATGGCCGAACAACGCAGGGACGGCCAGGCCGAGGTGGTCAATGCCTATGCCCGCGCCGTGGACGATGGCGGCAACCCCCGCGCCCGCGCCCTGCTGGATCAGTGTTTCCAGCCTGCCGACGCCCTGTGGCGCGGCATTGGCCGCATCCCGCAAAGCGGCCTGGCTCTGCGTGATGGATTTGCCCGCTTTGACGCCATGCGCCGTCTGGATATGCGCCTGCCCGACGTGCCCCCCCTGCCCGGCTGCCGCTGCGGCCAGGTCCTCAAGGGACGCCTCACGCCGCCGCAATGCCCCCTCTTCGGCAAGGCCTGTACGCCGGCGACCCCCGTCGGCCCATGCATGGTCTCCACCGAAGGCAGTTGCGCCGCCTATTTCAAATACGCCCGAAATGAGGACAATTAACGCTATTTGCTGTTTGTTTGGGGGAAGGGGGAACCCCTCGCCTCGCGCGGGAGGAGGTTCCCCTTCCCTCCAAGCCCCCCATCCCTTCCCCAACGCGTTTTTACCGGAGATGAGTCGGGGACCCGGGATGACCTTGCCCCAAAGGCAAGCGGAGCAAGTACAACGTATTTTCCTTATCTATTAAATTTACTATACATGGATACGCACCCCAGCCTTTAACCTTGCCGAGAACTCCTTATGGATGACTGCATTCTGCTGGATGCCGGAAGCGGCGGCCGCGCCTCGCAGCGCCTCATCAGCCAGTGCTTCCTGCGCCATTTCGCCAATCCCCTTCTTGACCGCATGGACGACGCGGCCCTGCTGCCCGTGGCTTCCGCTCACGACAGGCCGCTGGCCATGAGCACGGACTCCTACACCGTCACGCCCCTTTTTTTCCCCGGCGGCAGCATCGGCACCCTTGCCGTGCACGGCACCGTCAATGACGTGAGCATGCTTGGCGGCGACGTACGCTATCTGAGCTGCGCTTTCATCATCGAGGAGGGCCTCCCTCTCGCCACGCTGGACAGGGTGGCCGCCGACATGGCCGCCGCCGCGCGGGAGGCCGGGGTGCAGATCGTCACCGGGGACACCAAGGTGGTGCAGCGCGGGGCCTGCGACCAGCTGTTCATCAACACCACGGGCATCGGCCATCTGCTCGTGCAGACCGAGCCTTCCGGCCATCGGGCGCGTCCGGGCGATGCTGTGCTGGTGAGCGGGGCGGTGGGCGACCACGGCCTGACCATCATGGGCAGCCGGGAAGGTCTTTCCTTCCTGACCGACGTACGTTCCGACTCCGCGCCGCTCAACGGCCTTGTCCGCGCCGTCTTCGCCGCTGCCGAGGCGGCGGGCATGCCCGGCGAGGTCCATGTGCTGCGCGATCCCACCCGAGGCGGACTGGCCACCACCCTCAACGAGATCGCCGAGCAGTCCGGCGTCAGCATCGAACTGGACGAGCAGGCCATCCCTGTCCATGAGACGGTGCGCAGCGGCTGCTCCTTCCTCGGCCTTGATCCGCTCTACCTGGCCAATGAGGGCAAATGTCTCTGCATCGTGCCCGAAGCTCTGGCCGATACCGTGCTTGCGGCCATGCGCTCCACGCCTTACGGCCGGGAAGCCGCCCGCATAGGCACCGTCGGTGCGGAACGCGCCGGACAGGTCGTCCTGCGTACCCTCATTGGCGGGCAGCGCCTGCTCGGCATGCTCGAGGGCGCGCAACTGCCGCGGATCTGCTGAATACGTGATGCACAAGAGCGTTTTAACTTTGAAAAAGGTAAAACGCGAGGCGGCCGACAGCGCCGCCCGGCCCAAACCAAGCGGAAAAACCGCGTTTTTTCCGCGAAACGACAGGCCGTATGGTTTGAAACGCAACGCGTTTCAAACTGAAAATGCTCAAGGGGAGACGATTTACGTCTCCCCTTTTCCTTTCCTCGTCTCCTCCGGGGCGTCCCATCCGCCGCCCCTCCTGCGGCGGCCAGGCCTCCCCTTCGCTCGCCACAGCCGCCATCCCCGCGCCGTCTCATCACCGGAGAGCTGCGCCCCCCTGCCCTCCCGTACTTTACCTGATAGGGATTGTCATTTGTTACAACCTGATAGAACTCGCTTATCCTTGCTATCTTACTCAAAATTTCCTTTTTGTCTCAGATGTGCGGACGGCTTGCCCTTATTTCAACAAAATGGTAAAAAACAGCAAAATATACATAAATCGCTTTCTTTTTGAAAAGGACAGAAGGCGGGTGACCCGCACACGCCCGGCCAAACGTGAGCGGAAAAACCACGTTTCTTCCGCGAAACGACAGGCCGTAGGCCTTGAAACTGAAAATGCTCTAGCTGTGTTGTTTTTCCGAAATGAGCGTGTGAAGTGCCCGTGGGACTGTTCCGGTCTTGGCAGCGCATGGCAGCCCCGCACGCTTAGCGGTGTCCTGATGAGGAGTTTCCATGGGACTTTTCCTCAACACGAATCTGATGGCGCCCAATGTGGCCAGGAACCTGACCTGTCACTATGCCCGTCTGTCCTCCTCGACGAAAGCCCTGTCCAGCGGCCTGCGCGTGAATTCCGCGGCGGACGATGCGGCAGGCCTTGCCATCCGGGAACTGATGCGCGCGGATATCCGTACGCTGGGACAAGGCCGCGCAATGCCAATGATGCCGTATCCCTCATCCAGACCGCCGACGGAGCGCTGGCCATCATCGATGAAAAGCTCATCCGCATGAAAGAACTGGCCGAACAGGCGGCCACCGGGACCTATGATTCCATACAGCGGCTGCTCATCGAATCCGAATATCAGCACATGGCTTCGGAGATCGACCGCATCGCCAATTCCACCGCGTTCAACGGCGTCAAACTCTTGGACGGCTCTCTGTCCGGCGTACACGACGGCAGCGGTCTTTCGTCCACCGGCGCGCTGAAGGTGCATTTCGGCACGGCCAACGATTCGGCGGAAGATTATTACTACATCACCATCGGCAACTGTACCGCCGGGGCATTGGGTGTCGGCAGCACCTCCCAGTATACGGAAGCGGGCGTGACCCGCGTCCGTGTGGAAACGCTGGTGGAAACACAGCAGACATTCAAGCAAAAAAACACTTATACCGTTTATGTCGATCCAGATTCAGGAAAAACATACTATACAGACGGGGAAATATTCTATGAAAATCATCAAAAACCTTTTGAAACCGCACTCGATGCGGAAAATGACAAGGAAATCATTGAAAGATTACAAATGAAAAATTCCACAAGAACAACAACAGAGCAATATGATGAATACTACGATAGTGTTGATGGCAAGATATATTACAAGCAGAAATTCGGAAATAGATATACTACAGATATAAACAACTTTTACGATGGACTTGTTGACCAAAACTCCCCGAATTACAATGACCTTATCAACAGACTGACAGCGACAGGAAACGACTATGAAGTAGTAATAACATGGAATGAATACAAAGATCCGAATGGAGTATCGTATTATACCTGCAACAGCGGAAAAACTTTTGTTAAAAATGTAAGCAGACCAACATCGAATATATTGTCCTCCGTCAATCCTGATGATCGAAAAATCATAGATACGCTCAATAAGGTTGTCGAACAAAAAACATTCAAAATGACAACGGACATTGAATTCATTACATATCAGGATCCCGTTACCCAGAAAAGATACTACAGCAATGACAATCTGCAAACCGTGTATACGACCGCCAATCCGAATTCAACGCCATTTCTGGACTCGGCTGTCATCAACAGGCTTGTCGTTCTTCCGAAACAGGAAATCACATATACCATCTACAAAACTTTTATCCATTCGGATACAAATGTAAAATATTACTCTTTCGATAATGGAAAAACATTCTATACCGAAAACAAGCTGTATGCTCCCGAGTTCGCCGATCTGAGTGCGGGAAAGGATGATGCGGAGATCGCCAAACTGACGCCAGTCAACAGAACCCTCCATACATATATCGAATATCAGGTGTACAGGGACCAGCGCAATCCTTCGCTGGTATACTACTCCGCTGATAATAAACAAAACATTTTTACGGACCTGAATGATCCGTCAGGGAGCATCATTGATAAATCTGATCCAAACTATGCCGACATAATGGCCAATATTGTCGATCATGGCATCGTAAAACCTGGATACGACCTGAAGGTTTATAATAAAATAAATACGCTTGATCGATACTATTCGCTTGATGGAAAGAATTTCTACTATGATCAGCAGCTCAAAAACAAAGTCACTGACAATTCGCTCATCGCCATGCTCCGACCAGAACAGGAAAATAAACAGATTTTAATCCCTCTTGATTCGTATATAGACAAAACTACAAATAAAAAATATTATACCATGTCATTTGGGAGCAAGACAAACTATCTTACAAATCCAAAAGATTTTACGTCTATCGCTTTGAGCAAAAACAATCCCGGCGATTTGAATACCATCGCCAATCTTGAACCTGTTTCCATGACAACAAACTACATCAAGGAGCTACCCTATCCTGCGGAATACCTTGTCTATGAAGACGTCCGAACAGGTTTACACTACTATACGGCGGATGATGGCGCTTCTTTTGCTGCCGATCCCACCAATCCTACGCGAACAGGGCTCGATCCGAACGATCCCGCGGACAAGCTCATCCTTGACAATTTGCGGCCGTCCGTCACAACCACCATAAAAGTCACCTATGAAGAACGCTTTACAGGAGAGGCCACAGCTGCCGCCGGCTATACCATCTCCACCCAGGAGGCGGCCCAAAGAGCCCTCGTGGCCATAGACCGGGCCATCGTTTCCAAGGATGCGATCCTCGCGCACCTCGGCGCATTGCAAAACCGGCTGGAAAACACCGTTACCAACCTCACCATCCAGGCCGAAAACCTCCAGAACGCCGAATCGCGCATTTCCGACGTGGACGTAGCGCAGGAGATGACGCAGTTCGTGCGCAACCAGGTGCTGACGCAGTCCGCGACGGCCATGCTCAGTCAGGCCAACAGTTTCCCGTATATGCTGCTCAGCCTCATCGGCTGATAGATACGGGCCTCCCTCTTCCCCTCCCCGTCTCTGCCGTCCCCCTTGGGCGGATTCGCCTGGAAATTGTGTCCAATTTCCCTGCTGACGCGGCCCTCACACTACGGAAAAAACGTGGTTTTCCGTGTGTTCGGTTGCGAGTAGCCGCTCTCGCGGCTACCAGAGCAGTCCACATTTTCCATGTGGAATTGTTCCAGGGCGGATTCGCATGGAAATTGTGTCCAATTTCCCTGCTGACGCTGCCC
>NZ_CALUWS010000007.1 GCF_944324525.1 uncultured Desulfovibrio sp. | reverse complement strand
TTCGGCTCTTGGCAGAAAACCTCCAGCTTCATGTCTGAACGGAGGGTGAACAACGTGTTGACACTCTACACCTAGGCCCCGCTTCCCTCTGCCTGCGGCCCGTCCGCAGCCTGCATCCGCCGTCGTGAAACCGGCAGGCGTTCCATGAGCACCAGGCTTTCCGCCCTGCCGCCGGCGGGTTCACGGTTGGCGTCCCGGCAGTGCACGACCCGCCAGCGGCGCGGCGGCAGGGCCTCGGCCCGCCGCAGCACGGCGCTCTCCTCTTCCGGGCCGCCGTCATTGCCCGTATAGCAATGGACGCTGAGGCAGCCTTGCGGCATGAGCCGTTCCAGCAGGAAGTCCAGCGCCGCAAGGGTGGTGTCGGCCCGGGTGAGGCAGGCTCTGTCCCCGCCCGGCAGCCAGCCCAGATTGAATATGCCGCCCAGCAGGGGCCGCTGCCGCTCTTCCGGCGGCAATCCCGCCCAGATCTGCGGCAACTCCTGATGCGCGCGGCAAAAAATTTGCACCCGGCAGTCCGGGCGGGCCTGACGGGCAGCCTCAAGCCGCGCCGTCGCGGCACGGACGGCCTGAGGCTGGATGTCCACCCCCAGCACGAGCGAGCCGGGCGGCGCGCAGGTCAGCAAAAAGGCGGCATCGTGCCCGTTGCCGAGCGTGGCGTCCACCAGCACGGGAGGCAGGCCGGACTCCCCGGAACCAGATTGACGGAAGGCGGCACAGGCTCGCGCCAGCGCGGCATGGGCCAGGCCGTCCAGCAGACTGGGCCGGGAAGGAAGCAACACGGGGGGAGAGGACGTCATGGAGGCATTCACTCCAGGGCATTTCCCGTTTGCAACGCTCAGCGTTGCAAACCATACGGCCCGTCGTTTCGCGGAAAAAAAACCTCGCCCCCGGAGGGGCGAGGCACGATGACGGGAAGATGGCGCGGACTAGACTTTGGCGGCCGTACGCAGGTCGGCGGCGGCGTCGGTCTTTTCCCAGCTGAATTCGGGCAGTTCGCGCCCGAAGTGGCCGTAGCAGGCCGTCTTGGAGTAGATGGGCCGCTTGAGGTCCAGACGCTTGGTGATGAAGTAGGGGCGCATATCGAAGACTTCGCGCACGGCCTTGGTCAGCACTTCATCCGGCACTTCGCCGCTGCCCTGGGAGGAGACGAGCACGCTCACCGGATCGGCCACGCCGATGCAGTAGGCAATCTGCACTTCGCAGACAGGAGCCAGACCGGCGGCCACCACGTTCTTGGCGATGTAGCGGGCCATATACGCGCCGGAACGGTCCACCTTGGAGGCGTCCTTGCCGGAGAAGGCGCCGCCGCCGTGATGACCGCTGCCGCCGTAGGTGTCCTGGATGATCTTGCGGCCGGTCAGACCGCAGTCGCCCATGGGGCCGCCGACCACGAAGCGGCCGGTGGTGTTGATGAAGATCTCGCAGGCCTTTTCGTCAAAGTAGCCGGAGGGCTCCAGCACCGGACGGATGACGTGCTTTTTCACGGCCTCGATGATGTCGTCCTGCGAGGCGCTGGCCGCGTGCTGGGTGGACACCACCACATTGTTGATGCGCACGGGCTTGCCGTCCTGATACTCGAAGGAGACCTGCGTCTTGCCGTCAGGACGGAAGAAGGGCACGGTGCCGTCCTTGCGCACGCGGGTCAGCTGCTGCGAGAGCTGATGCGCCCAGAAGATGGGGGCCGGCATGAGGGTGGGCGTTTCGGAGCAGGCAAAGCCGAACATCATGCCCTGGTCGCCCGCGCCCTGCTCTTCGGGAGCGGCGCGCTTGACGCCCTGCGCGATGTCCGGGGACTGATGGTCGATGGAGGACAGCACGGCGCAGGTGTCGGCGTCGAAGCCCATATCCGAGCTGGTGTAGCCGATGTTGCGGATGGTCTCGCGCACCACATGCGGCAGGTCGGCGTAACCGGTGGTGGAGATCTCGCCGGCGATGACGGCCATACCGGTGGTGACCAGCGTTTCGCAGGCCACGTGCGCGTCGGGATCCTGCTTGAGCAGGGTATCCAGCACGGCGTCGGAGATCTGGTCGGCCACCTTGTCGGGATGGCCTTCGGTGACGGATTCGGACGTAAAGAAGTATTTGCCCTTGGTCTGCATTGTTTTCTCCTTATGGGCGGAATTAGTCTTGCAAAAGGATGTTGTCGATAAGGCGGGCCTTGCCCATGTGCACGGCACAGGCCATGAGACCACGCCCGTTGAGCGTATCCAGCGGCTCCAGGGAATCGGCATCCACCACGCTCAGGTAATCCAGACGGCCCAGCGGCAGATGCTCGGCCCAGTAGCGCAGCACGGCATCCCGCAGGAGCGCGGCGCTGGTCTCGCCCTGTGCGGCCAGCCGGCGGGCCAGCTCGAGGCCCTGCCGCAGCTGCGGGGCCTGCGCGCGCTCGGCCTCGGTCATGTAGACATTGCGGGACGACATGGCCAGCCCGTCAGCCTCGCGCATGGTGGGCTGCGTCTCTATCCGCACGGGGACGTTCATGTCCCGCACCATGCGGCGGATGATGGCCTGCTGCTGCCAGTCCTTCTGGCCGAACACGGCCACGTCCGGCTGCACCAGCCAGAACAGTTTCATCACCACCGTGCAGACGCCGCGAAAATGAATGGGACGGCTGGCCCCGCACAGGCCGCGGGCCATGTCCGGCACTTCCACCCAGGTAGCGTGATCCGGCGCGTACATGCTGCCCTCTTCAGGGATGAAGAGCACGTCCGCCCCCTGCTTGCGGGCTATGGCCGCGTCCCGCTCATGATCGCGCGGATAGGCGGCCAGATCCTCATTGGGGCCGAACTGGGTCGGATTGACGAAGAGGCTGACCACCAGCTTGCTGCCAAGCTCGCGCCCCCGCGCCATGAGAGATTCATGCCCGGCATGGTAATAACCCATGGTCGGGACGAGGGCGACGCGTTCGCCAGCCATGCGCCATTGGCGGCAAAGGGCCGCCAGTTCCTGGGGTGAGGTTAATATCTGCATATCAAGGTTTTGTGATATTGTTAACGGGAAGTCTTTTATACCCGCCAGACGTGCGCTTGTAAAGCCTTCTTTTTCCCCGCCGCGCCGGGGAAACGCCCTGACGCATTGACCCGCCGCCGCCATGCGGGCATAAGAAGGCGGGAGGCGCTATGATCAAGCCGTTCTATCAGGGAAAACTGGACACCTTCTGTGCCATCTATGCCGTGTTGAACGCCCTGCGTCTGACGCACGGCATCCGCACGCTCAAGGCGCGGGAGATCCTCAACGACACGCTCATGGCGCTGGCCGCGCGGCCCGAGGCCCTGCGCGCCGTGCTGGATCAGGACACCAATTACATCGAGCTGGTGGACGGCATGCTGCGCGCCCAGCAGCGGGCCTTCCCGCTGGGGGTGGAGGCCCCCTTCAGCGAACGGGACAGACCCAGCCCCGATGCCGTCTGGAACGTCTGCCGGAAATGGCTGGATGCGGACCGCAAACGAGCCGTCGTCATGCGCTTCCTGCGCCACCTCACCGCCGACGGCCCGGCCGTCAACCGGCACTGGACGGTCATCGACAGGATGGATGACAGCGTCCTGCACCTTTTCGACTGCAGCCACGAGGCCGAGGCCATCCTCAACATCCGCCGGGGGACCTTCGTCACCGATGCCACGCAGGTCAGCAAGGAACAGCTGCTCATCATCCAGCCGGAGAGCATCCGTCTGTTGCGTTTGCCCTTTTAAAGCGTTTCACCCTTGAAAAAGGTGAAACGCGAGGCGGCGGTACAGCGCCGTCCGGCCGAACCGGGCGGGCCCCCGCGTTTTTTCCGCGGAACGACAGGCCGCATGGCGTAAAGCGCGAAGCGTTCCAAACGGAAAATGCTCCTGGACCGCGAAGCTCGTCCGCAATGCCTTTCAGACACGGGGGTCGGACATGGTGGCGTTTTATTTAGTTTTCATAACGATCATCTGCCTGTACGCCGGCTTACAGGGCACGCCCTTCCAGAGGGGCGCGGTCGAGCTTCCCGCTTTCGCCCGCACGCGGGATGAGGACAAGAGCCTCCGCAAGGAGCTCGCCGACTTGCTGCGCAGGCGCAAGGGGTTGGAAAAAACCTGGGAACAGGGCGCCCTCATGCGCGGCAGCTCGGTTCTCGCGGCCGGAGACCGCTGGTTCCTGGCTGTCCGCCTGCAAAAAAACGTCTATGCCGCGGCCCTGATGGCGACGCTCTGCCGCCTTTGTCCGGAGGGCCTGCCCGACGATGAGGCGGACTTCTGGGAGAAAGGCTTCCTCAGCCTGATGGACGAGGGCGAGGGGCAGTTCCTCCTCGGTCTGAGCTATCTTTATCTGTACGAAACCTTCGCCGCCGAAAACGAGGCCGTGACGCCGGACGCCTGGCGTCGGGCCATCGAACATTTCCGGCGCAGCGCCACCGCGGGCCATATCGACGGCATGGCGGCCGCCTGTCTGCTGGCCCGCATCGGCCACGATCTCCCCTTCACGCCCCCGGCCCCCCTGCCGAAACCGCTGCCCGTCCCCCGCAAGCACAAGCACAAGAGCGAGGATCTGGATCCGGAAGTCCAGTACTGGCGCTACCGTCTGGCCGAATACGAACCGTCTTTCGCCAGGATGCTGGGCATGCAGTATCTCGATCAGAAGAGGCCCGGCAAGGCACGGGCCGAACACTGGCTGCGGCAGGCCGTGGAATATGGCGATCATCTGGCCGCCTACACCTTGTTTGAGAACTACCACAACGGCAAATTCCCGGACACGGACGGCCGTAATGCCGCCATCTACTATATCTGCTTCATCGCCCAAAAAGGTTTTCAATATTTCAGCCGTCCCCTCACCCTGGGCGAGGTGCAGGAGACGGCAGCGAAGCAGCCCCTCGACGACAGCGCACGCTCAAAGCTTGCCGCCCACTGGGCCGAGGGCATGGCCTTCCACAGGAGCCTTCTGGAAGCGAATCGCAAACGGCATGCCGCCGCCGAAGAACGCCTTGCCCGCTGCTACGCGCAGGCCCGGGAGAAGCTCGCCGCCCTGAACGAGCAAGCCAGGGAAAGACTGCTGCCCAATGCCGCCGCAGACAAGGAAGAGTCGAGCCGTGCGTCCGTCCGGCAGGACAAGCGCTGACCTGCGGACGGGCCGGGAGCGGCGGGGCGCGCCATCCCGGAGATGGAGCACGGCAGGCCCCCTTCCCCCTGACCATACGCCACGCTAAGCGCAGTTTCCGTTTGAAGCGCTTAAGGCTGCAAGCCATCCGGCCTGTCGTTTCGCGGGAAAAATGCGCTCTTCCCGCTCATTTTGAGCCGGACGGCGCTTTGCCGTCGCCTCGCGTTTTCCCTTTTTCAAAGGGGAAACGCTCAGACGGCGGGAGAGGGCGCGGCAGGGGGCGTGTCCTCCTCCGCCGTCCGCTCGGCCCGCAGGGGGGCTGAGAACGGCCCTTCGATCTCCAGACAGCGCCGTGTGAAGTCCCCGGCCGCCAGCGGACGGGAAAAGAGGAAGCCCTGAGCCTGATCGCAGCCGCATTCCAGCAGGAAGCGGGCCTGCTCCACCGTTTCCACGCCTTCGGCCACCACTTCCATGCCCATCTCCCGCCCCAGCGGCACCAGATGATGCAGGAGCGTCCGCAGCCGCGGATTGCTCAGGCAGTTGACCAGCAGGCCCTTGTCCAGCTTGAGCACGTCGAAGGGCAACAGACAGAGCGTGGTGATGGAGGAAAACCCCGTGCCGAAATCGTCGATGGAAAAGGTCAGGCCGGCCTTGTGCAGCCTGTCCATCGTGGGACGGGCGTGCATCTCATTGCCCACGAAGGCGCTCTCCGTCAGCTCCAGCTCCAGCAGGGACGGCGGCACATGGTAGCTTTCCAGCAGGTTGAGCAAAAAGTCCGCTATGCCCGCGTCCTGGAAATGGATACGGGAAACGTTGAGCGACAGACGCGGCGGCGTCAGGTCCTGATCCAGCCAGGCCCGCAGCTGGCGGCAGGCGCATTCCCACATGTAATGGTCGAAACGTACGATGAAGCCGTTACGCTCGAACAGGGGGACGAAATTGTCCGGCGAGATCTGGACGTCCGGGCTCTGCTGCCAGCGCGCCAGCACTTCCGCCCCCACGAGCTCTCCGCTGTGCATGCTGATGCGCGGCTGGAAAAAGGGCACAAACTGATGCTGCACGATGCCTTCGACCATATTGCTTTCCACAAGATGCTCGCAATCAAGCTTACGGCCGAGGCTCGCGTCATAAAAGGCATGGTGGCGCAGGTAGCTCCCCTTGACGGTCTTGAGAGCCTCGCGCGCCTGATCATAGAACTGGCGGACCTGCCCGACCTCTCCGGGCTCGACGATGCGCGTGCCGAAGTAGAGGCGCACGTCCATCTTGCTGGAGTAGCCATGATGCAGGGTGTCGCACACGCCGGCCACGAAATGCCGCGCCCGGTCCTTGCCCCCCCGCAGACAGACCACGAAGATGTCCACGGCCACATGGCCGATGAGATCGCCCCGCTGCAGCATGCCGGAGGCGATGAAGGCAATGGCCCGCAACAGGCGGTTCCCCTCTTCATAGGTATGCTTTTTGTTGAAATGCTTGAAGCTGCCCACATCGAAGCAGACGATGGCATGCGGCACGGGTTCGCGCAGTTGCATCTGCGCCTGAGCACAGAATGTCCCCATGTTGGGGACGCCCGTCAGCTCGTCGTAGACGTCGCGGAAACGCAGGTTGTGCCCGTCGCGGACGGCCTTGTCCACGTTGTTGATGGTGGCGATGAAGCGCCGATCCGCCTGTTCGCCCGTGCTGAGCCAGGCCACCTGATACCAGCAGAAGCGGTTTTCCCGGTTCCTGAGCCGCAGGCGGAACTCGTGACCGCCGGCTTCGCCCAGCTCCAGCTGGCGCAGGCAGTCCTGCAGGATATGCCGGTCATCGGCATGCACCACATCATCTTCCCGCCAGACGGCGAAGAGATGCCGGCCGTCGTAGTTCCCGGCAAAATCCTGCATGATCTTCGGGGAAACATAGGTCAGCTCGAGAGGCGCGCGCCACTCGAAAACGAGGGTACGGGTACTGGCCAGCGCCGTGCGGAAACGGACGGCCTCACAGTAGCGGCAGCATTTCGGCAGGACGGCATCCGCCTCGGTGCGGGCGATGTGCCGGGCCTGGCGCAGGCCCAGCAAAAAGCACCCCTCACCCTCGTTTTCAGGCAGGGGATAGATAAAGAATTCCATGCTCATCCGGCGGCCGTCGGGCAGCAGGCAACGCACATGCAAAAGGCGCGTCTCGCCGCCCAGCTGCAGCCGCCGCCAGACTTCCGGCGCCAGCAGGGCCCGCAGGGCCCCGGCATCGGCGGGGTCCACCAGCCGCTCGAGCAAACCGTCCGGCGTGGCATGTTCCGGCAACTGCAGGAGGAAGCTCCCGTTGCTTTCCGCCAGGGATACCGTGTTTTTCCGGACATCCACCAGCAGAACGGCATCATAGAGCTGCCGCAACACCGATGGACAAAAGTGTCCATTGCTCTGACAAGCATGCGACTGGGAACATGCGGGATGTACAACAAGCTGTTCGGACATGCCGTCCCTCCGGGAACGGATGCGCAGAGCGGGGACGCACCGCGTCGTCCTTCCCGTGAAAATGTGACGAAAGCAAGCGCTCCGCCCCCTCGCGGCAGGGAAAGCTCACTTTTTTCCGTGCCCCGACCCTAGCCCAAGCGCTGCCGCTGTGCAAGAAAAATGGCGGATGACAAAAGCCCGGCCTGCGGCTAGCATGTCGCCATGAAACAGTACACCGCCACCCTGCCTGTCTGGTCCCTGAGCCTCGGCTGCCCCAAGAACCGTGTGGACACGGAACACACCCTCGGCTCGCTGGGTATGCCCGTCCGCAGCGTCGCCCACCCGGGCCACGCCCGGCTGGTCTTCATCAATACCTGCGGCTTCATCGAGCCGGCCGTGCGGGAGTCCGTCCGCAGCATCCTGGATATGGTCGAGCGCCTCGCTCCCCTGAAGCGGCGTCCCCTGCTGGCGGTGGGCGGTTGCATGGTCGGACGCTACGGCGCCGCCGAACTGGCCGCCGAGCTGCCGGAAGTGGATCTCTGGCTGCCCACCGACCGCCTGCCGGAGTGGCCCGCCATGCTGACGCAGGCCCTTGCCCTGCATGAGGCCCCTGTGCCGGGGCGTCTGCTCTCCACCGGGCCCTCCTATGCCTGGCTCAAGATCGGCGAGGGCTGCCGCCATGCCTGCGCCTTCTGCACCATCCCTTCCATCCGCGGCGGGCTGCGCTCCACGCCGGCCGACGCCCTGAAGGAAGAAGCCCGTGCCTTGCTGGCGCAGGGCGTGCGGGAGCTCGTGCTCGTGGCGCAGGACAGCAGCGCCTGGGGCAGCGACTTTGCTCCGCCGCAGGACCTGCGCGCCCTGCTGGAAACCCTCCTGCCGCTGGACGGTCTGGCCTGGCTGCGGCTGCTCTACCTCTATCCCACGGGCATCACGCCGGAATTCCTGCGCTTCCTGCGCGAAGCGGGGCGGCCCCTGCTCCCCTATCTGGACATCCCCCTCCAGCATGCGCATCCTGATGTGCTTTCCCGCATGGGACGCCCCTTTGCCCGCAATCCTCGCCATGTGCTGGAGACGGTGCGCGAGCATCTGCCGGAGGCCGCCCTGCGGACGACCTTCATCGTGGGCTATCCCGGCGAGACGGAAGAGCATTTCGAGGAACTTTGCCGCTTCGTGGAAGACGCCCGCTTCCAGCAGCTCGGCGTCTTCGCCTACCAGCCGGAAGACGGCACCCCGGCGGCGGCCATGCCCGATCAGGTGCCGGATGACGTCAAGGAGCGCCGCCGCGCCACCCTTATGGAACTCCAGGCCGAGATCAGCGAGAGCCTGCTTGCCGCGCAGGTGGGACAACGTACGGACGTGCTGGTGGATGCCCCGCATCCCGAGTGGCCGGGCCTGCATACCGGCCGTGTCTGGTTCCAGGCGCCGGAAGTGGACGGCCTCACCTATGTCAGCGGGCCCGGCGTCCAGCCCGGCGCGCTGGTGGAAGCCGACATCGTGGAGCACGCCACCTACGACCTGACCGCGCTGGCATAGAGCATTTTGCCTTTTTCAAAGGCAAAATGCGAGGCGGCGGCGCTGTGCCGCCGCCTCGCATTTCAGCTCTTTCAAAGGTGAAACGCTGTAACGCTTCCCCCAACAAGCGCGGAGCCCGTCCGGCGGGCACCATCCGGCCGCCGCGAAGCCCTCATGCCCGCAGGGCAACCATCCTTCCGCGCCGGCCACATCCATCATCCCGCAAAAAAAAGAAAACCTCCCCGACTGCGTGCCGGAGAAAGAATTCTCCTTGCCTGAAGACGGGGGTTCTGGTATTACGTTTTTTCATATCGTGCTACGATATGTTTGTTCAGGCCGGCCGCCCACCCGCGCGCCCCTGCCATCCGTCCCACCTCAACCACAGGATATGCCCATGCGTCTTGCCTCCCTCCTTGCCGCCGCCATGCTGAGTGTCCCGCTCCTCACCGCTGCCGCCCAGGCCCACGAATTCCTCGTCGTACCGCGCGGCGACGCGGCCAAGGCCGCCCCCATCACGGTGGAAGCCCAGGCCGCCCATGTCTTCATGCAGAGCGAAGAAGCGGAAAAAGCGGAAAACGTCCGCGTAGAGCTGCTGACCGCCGGCGGCAAGAAAACGGCGCTCGCCCTCGCGCCCTCCGACGCCTCAAAGGCGCTGGAAGGCAAGGTGGACGGCCCCGTCGCCGCACCGGCCTGGCTGGTGGGCCATCGCCTGCCGGAGATCTGGAGTTCCACCACGGAAGGCGTCCTCTATGGCGACCGCGCCGCGCTGGAAGCGCAGGGCAAGACCGTGCGCTCGGTGGGCCGCTACGAGAAGTTCGCCAAGACGGCCTTTGTCCCGGGCGGGGATGCCGCCTTCTGGACCACCTCGCTGGGCCAGACGCTGGAGATCGTGCCGCAGGCCTCGCCGGCGGGCCTTACCGCCGGGGAGACGCTGACGGTCCTGGTCCTGCTGGACGGCAAGCCCGTGCCGCAGGCCGAAGTGGGCCTGAGCTATGACGGCTACACCAAGGAAGAGGATACCTACAAGCAGATGCTGCACACCGATGCCGCCGGCAAGGTCGCCCTGCCGCTGGATACGCCCGGCCTGTGGCTGGCCCGCGTGGCCGTCACCCGTCCGGTCAAGGACGGCAAGGGCGTGGACGAGGAACAGCTGCGCTCCACCCTGGTCTTTCCGGTGAAGTAGCCGCACGGCGGGCGGAGGCATCCCCCGCCTGCCGGAAGGATACGCACTCCTGGGGGAAGGGGGACGCCTTGTCTGGATGACGTTCCCCTTCCCGTATTTTTACCGTCGCCTCACGAGGGAACATCATGAAAAAAATACTGATGGGCTGTCTGCTGGCCGCATGCGGCGGCATGGCATGTCTGCCGTCGTCCGCCGGAGCCCACGCCCTGCGGGCCGTCCATGAACGGCAGGGAGAGGCGGTGCTCGTCCGCTTCGCCTACTCCGACGACAGAGGAGCGGAATTCGCGGCCGTACGCGTCATCGGCGCGGACGGCAAGGAGTTCCAGAACGGCCGCACCGACGCCCGCGGCCGCTTTGCCTTTATCCCTGATGCCGCGGGCACCTGGCGCATCACGGTGACCGACGGCATGGGGCACAAGGTGGAGCACGCCGTGGAGGTCGCCGCGACGGGCAAGCCGGCGGCCACGGCCGCCACCGCGGCGGATGATGCGGGATCGAGCGCCGGCCTGCCCCTGCGGGCGGGGCTGGGGCTGAGCCTGCTGGCCAATCTGGCCCTTGCCGCCTGCCTCCTGCGCCGCCGCAAGGCCGCGTGAGTTCTTTTTAGAGCGTTTCACCTTTAAAAAAGGTGAACCCGGCCCAAACCAAGCGGAAAAACCGCGTTTTTTCCGCGAAACGACAGGCCGTATGGTTTGAAACGCTTCGCCTTTCAAACTGAAAATGCTCATGAACGCGGGAAGAGGCCTCCGGGGCCAGCCTCGCAAAAAAAACACACGGGGGCCAGGCCACAACGGCCCGGCTCCCGCCTTGTTCCGTCGGACGGTCCGTCGCGGGCCGCCGTTATTCTCCCAGCCTTTCCCAGTTGATGGACTTGGGCTCGTCATCGTCGGGCAGTTCGTTCTTGGCGGCTTCCAGCCGGGCCTGCCGTTCCTGCAGGGCCGCGGCGGCCTCGGCGGGCAGCTGTTCCAGAAGCGTGCCCGTTCGCTCAAAAAGATTGCGCAGGATGGAATTGGATACCAGCATGCCGCTGCGGGTCAGACGCAGATAGCCGTCACGCAGGCGCACCAGCTTGTTTTCGTGCAGGGCCTGGACGAGCCGTTGATGATCGCGCATGAAGTCCCGCCCGGTGAGCTCCCGGTAATCCTTGAGCCGCAGCCCCCGCGCGGTGCGCAGGCGCAGCATGAGCAGCTCCAGGATGCGGATCTTGGGCGTCAGGATCTCCGCCTGAGCATCCAGCGTCCCGGCGCGTATGCCCTCGGTCCAGGCGCGCTGCCCGGCGGGATTGGTCCAGCGCCGGCCGTCGATGGTGGAGGTGGCCGAAGGCCCCAGCCCCAGATAATCCGCACCTTCCCAGTAGCCGAGGTTATGCCGGCACTGAAAGCCCATACGCGCGAAATTGGATATCTCGTAATGCAGGTAGCCGTTGCTCTCCAGGAAAGCCGCCCCTTCCGAGAACATGATGTTCTGATCCCGCTCCGGCGGCAGGGTCAGCCTGCCCGCGGCGCAATCCTGCTCCAGGGGCGAGCCCGGCTCCAGCGTCAGCCCGTAGGAGGAGATATGGTCAGGCGTCATGCGGCAGACGTCCTTGAGGGTCTGCAGCCACTGGCGCACGCCCTGCCCCGGCAGCCCCCACATGAGATCGACGCTGATATTGGCGCAGCCCGCTTCGCGGGCCATGAACACCGCATGCAGGCTGTCCTGCGCCTTGTGCGGCCGCCCGAGCATGCGCAGCAGCGTGTCGTCCAGCGTCTGCAGGCCGATGGAAAGCCGGTTGATGCCGGCATCGAGGTACTTGGTGGTGATATGTCCGCCCCGCAGGGATTCGGGATTGGCCTCCAGCGTCACTTCCGCCTTGGGCGACCAGGCGAAGGCCTTGTGCAGGCGGTCAAGGATGCTCCCGATGATGCGCGGGGGCAGCAGACTCGGCGTGCCGCCGCCAAAAAAGACCGAATGTACTTCCTTGCCCTTGAGGCGATCGCCCCAGTGGGCCATTTCCATGAAAAGACTGTCCACATAGTCGCGCACGGCGGCGGACTGGCTGGCCGCGACGCCGCGGCCCAGAGGCGTGGAGTAGAACGCGCAATAGTTGCAACGGGTCCGGCAAAAGGGAACGTGGATATACACAAGCATGGGGAATGTCCGTGAACAGCGTCGAAAAAATGACGTCCAAAGGTCGATAACGGATTTTTGCAAAATGCGAGCCGTTCCTTGCGCCTTGCGGGGCAAGCTTGGCAAACGACGCCGTACAGCGTATATTCCCCTTCCTCAAAAGGCAATCCGCAGCTTACGGAGTGAACATATGGAACTGCGTTTTCAATGCCTCGGCCCGGATCACTGGAAAACCGAGGTTCTGCTTGCCCCCGTCTTCCAGGGGGAAAGCCTGCATGAAGCCAGCCCCCTGCTGGACAAGGCCGCCCCGTGGCTGGCCATCGCGCCCGCCGCGCGCGATTTTCGCGGCAAGAAAAATGAACTGAGCCTGTTGCACGGGCATCCGCAGCAGAACGTGCCGCGCGTCCTTGCCATCGGTCTGGGCAAGGCCGAGGAATTCACGCCCGGCGTCCTGCGCGAGGCCGTGGCCGCCGCCGTGCGCCGCTGCCGGGCGCTGGAAGTGGAAGGCCTGCTGCTGCCGGAGGCCCTGCTGTCCCGCCTGCCCGGCGGACGGGACCGCCTGGTGGAAGAAAGCGCCTACGCCGCCCTGCTGGCGCTCTACGCCTTCCGGGACCTGAAGAAGGAGGATCCCGACGCGCCCCGCGATCCCCAGTGGCTCACGTTCGCCTTTGACGGCGACTATGTGCCCGACGCCTCCCGCGAGGCGGCCCGCCGCGGCGAACGGGCGGCGCAGGCCGTCATGCTGGCGCGGGATCTGGCCAATACCCCGCCCAACATGCTGGCCCCGGCCGACCTGGCCGAACGCGCCGAGCGCATCGCCCGCAGCGTGGGCCTCGGCTGCACGGTGCTGGACGAGGAGGCCATGCGCGCCGAAGGCATGGGCGCGCTGCTGGCCGTGGGGCAGGGCTCCGCGCGGCCGCCGCGTCTCGTGGTGCTGGAGCACGCCCCCGAAGGCCATGAACAGGACAAGCCGCTGGTGCTGGTGGGCAAGGGCATCACCTTTGACACCGGCGGCATCTGCATCAAGCCCGCCGCCAAGATGCACACCATGAAGTGCGACATGACCGGCGCGGCCGACGTGCTGGCCGTGCTGGTGGCCCTGGCCGAGGAAGGGACCCCCCGCCGGGTCGTCGGCCTCATGGCCTGCGCCGAGAACATGCCCGACGGCAACGCCTGCCGTCCCGGCGACGTGGTGCGCGCCGCCTCCGGCGACACTGTGGAAATCCAGAATACCGACGCCGAGGGACGGCTCGTGCTCTGCGACGCCCTGCACTATGCCCAGAAGATGTGGACCCCCGCCGCCGTGGTGGATATCGCCACTCTCACCGGCGCGTGCGCCGTGGCCCTTGGCGGCGAGGTGGCCGGCCTCTTCACCGATGACGATGCCCTTGCCGAACGCCTGACGGCCGGCGCGGAACTGGGAGGAGAACACCTCTGGCGGCTGCCGCTCTGGAAAGGCTACGAAAAGAATCTCAAAAGCCAGGTGGCCGACATCTGCCACATGGGCCCCCGTGAAGGCGGCGCCATCCATGCCGCGCTCTTCCTCAAGCATTTCCTGCGGGAAGGCGTGCGCTGGGCGCATCTCGACATCGCCGGGGTGGACTGGACCGACAGCGAGCAGCCCCTTGGCGCGGCGGGCGCCACGGGCTTCGGCGCGCGAACCCTGCTGGAACTTGCCAGAGGAGGCGTCTAGATGAAAGTGTACCTTATTGGCGCCGGGCCGGGCGATCCGGGCCTGTTCACCCTGCGGGGGCGCGACTGTCTGGCCGCGGCCGACGTGGTGATCTATGACGCGCTGGCCAATGACGCCCTGCTGGGCCATGCCCGCAAGGACGCCGAGCTGATCTACGTGGGCAAGGTGGCGGGCGATCATGCCCTGCCGCAGGACGGCATCAACCGGCTGCTGGTGGAGAAAGCCCGTGAGGGCAAGGTGGTGGCCCGCCTCAAGGGGGGCGATCCCTACATTTTCGGCCGCGGCGGCGAAGAGGCCGAAGCCCTGCTGGAAGCGGGCATCCCCTTCGAGGAAGTGCCCGGCATCAGCAGCACCATCGCGGCTCCGGCTTACGCGGGGATACCCCTGACGCACCGCAACTTCGCCAGCTCCGTCACCATCATCACCGGCCACGAGAACCCGGACAAGCCCGGCTCCGTCCACAACTGGCAGGCGCTGGCGCAAAGCGCCTCCACGCTGGTCTTCGTCATGGGCATGAAGAACCTGCCCGACATCGCCCGCAACCTGCTGGACGCCGGCATGGACCCGGCCACCCCGGCCGCCCTCGTCTACCGGGGCACCACGCCCCGCCAGCGCAGTCTGGTCGCCACGCTTGCGGCTCTGCCGCAGGCCGCCGTGGATCAGGGCTTCAGCAATCCCTCGGTCATCGTGGTGGGCAAGGTCTGCTCCCTGCATGACCAGTTGGGCTGGTTCGAGCAACGCCCCCTCTTCGGCCGCAGCGTGGTGGTGACTCGCGCGCGGGAACAGGCCAGCGGCCTGGCGCAGGAGCTTGTCCAGCTCGGGGCGGACGTCATCCAGTGCCCCACCATCGAGATCAGCCCCCTGCCCGACTATGCGGAACTGGATGCCGCCATCGACCGCCTGTCGGAATATGCCTGGCTGATCTTCACCTCCGTCAACGGCGTGCGCTGGTTCTGGAAGCGGCTGGAAGCCGCCGGCAAGGACAGCCGGGCCCTGGGCCTCTGCCGTGTGGCCGCCATCGGCCCCGCCACGGCCGAGGCGCTGGAAGCGCGCGGCATCCGGCCCGACTTCATCCCCGAGCGCTATGTGGCCGAGGGCGTGGTGGAAGGCCTGCTGGCGCGCGGCAAGGTGGACGGCGTCCGCATGCTGCTGCCGCGCGCGGCCAAGGCGCGCGAAGTGCTGCCGGACGAGCTGCGCAAGGCCGGGGCCCGCGTGGACGTCATCTCCGCGTACGAGACCATCCCCGCCGCCGCCCGCAAGGACGAGGTGCTGGAACGCATGCGGGCCGGCACGCTGGACTGCGTGACCTTCGGTTCCTCCTCCACGGTGGAGAACTTCCTTTCGCTGATCCCGGCGGAGACGCTGCGCGCGCATCCTGACGTGCGGCTGGCGGCCATCGGCCCGGTGACGGCCAAAACGCTGGAAGCCCACGGCCTGCCCTGCCACATCATGCCGGAAGAATACACCATCCCCGCCCTTGTCCAGGCGCTGGTCAGCCACTACACGAGGTAAGCATGCCCCTGAAGATCGCCATCCTGGCCTCCGGCAACGGAACCAACGCGCAAGCCTTCATCGACAAGATGCAAGCCGGTCTGCTGGATGTGGACATCCGCCTCGTGGCGGGCAACCGCCCCGGCGCGGGCGTCTTCGCCCGGGCGCAGGCCGCGGGCATCCCCTGCTGCGCGCTGGATCACACGGCCTTCCCCGACCGGGTGAGCTTCGACCGCGAGCTGGTCGGCCGCATCCGCGAAAGCGGCGCGGAACTCGTGGTGCTGGCCGGGTACATGCGCCTGCTCTCGCAGGAATTCCTCTCCGCCTTCGCCGGACGGGTCATCAACATCCACCCCGCCCTGCTGCCCAGCTTCCCCGGCGTGCACGGCGGCGCGGACGCGCTGGCCTACGGCGTCAAGCTCAGCGGCTGCACCGTGCATTTCGTGGAAGAGGAGGTGGACAGCGGCCCGGTCATCATCCAGGCCGCCGTGCCCGTCAATGCCGGAGAAGATGAGGAAAGCCTCATGCAGCGCATCCACGTCATGGAGCACCGCATCTACCCGCAGGCCCTGCAATGGCTGGCGGAAGAACGCATCAGCGTGCGCGGACGGCAGGTGCACCTTGCCCCCTCGCAAAAGGCGAAAGTGCAGCCGGACGGCCAGTGGCTCGTCTGGCCCCCGCTGGAAGAAGGATTCTAAGGCCTGTTGACATGTCTGTTGGGGGGAAGGGGAACCCCGCCGCCGGCGCGGGCGGGGTTCCCCTTCCCCCCAGGCCCCCCATCCCTTCCCCTGCGCGCTTTTACCGGGGAAAGAGTCGGGAACACGAGGCGCCCCGCTCCAAAGCGTCTTGCAACGAAAAAGCCTGTGCAGCCATCGAGCCGCACAGGCTTCTTTGTTGTTGATCATACCTGTCAGGGCAAGAACGCTCTCCCGTCCCCCAAACAGAAGCGAATAGAGCGTTTTAGCTTTGAAAAAGGGAAAACGCGAGGCGGCGGCACAGCGCCGCCCGGCCCAAAGTGAGCGGAAAAACCGCGTTTTTTCCGCGAAACGACAGGCCGTATGGTTTGCAACGCAACGCGTTTCCAACGGAAAATGCTCTCATACTGAGACGGCCTCTAACGCCGCAGCAGGGACGGCAGAGCGAAGTAGAGCTTTGCCGCCAGATCAAAGCAGCCGCCCGGCAGGAAGCTTGCCGCATAGAACAGGCGGTGCTTGAAGGACTTGAGCCCGAAGGGGGCCAGCAGGTCGCGAGCCTGCGCGCCCTTGCCGTCCCGCCAGAGGGCCACGGCGTGCTGGAAGGCCGCGCGGCGGCTCAGCAAGTCCACGAGATCGGCGTGTTCCTCTTCATAGCCGGGATAGATGCGGCAGTGCTTTTCCAGGATGCGCAGGGTCTCGTCGGCGAACTGCGAGAACTTGCGGAAGGTCGTGTTCATGCCGTGTACGCGCCAGAGCGTGAGCGGGGCATCCACATGGGCCAGCTCCCAGTCGTGGGCGATGCGGTAGAAGAGGTCCGCCTCCTCGCAGACGTTGAGGCTCTCGTCGAACCACGGCGGCGCGCTGCCGTCAGTCGGCATGGGCGCAAGGGATTCCAGGGCGCTGCGGCGCAGCATGGCCGAGGACATGGATATCCACTGCCGCCGCATGAGTTCGGCGAAGGCCATGCCGTCCACGGGCCGCGTATGCGCGAAGATGCGCCGGAGCACCCGTTTGCCGTTGAAGATCTCCGTATCCGTACAGACAAGGCCCACCTGCGGGAAGGCGTCGAAGATCTCCACCTGAGCCGCCAGCTTTTCCGGCCGCCACAGGTCGTCGCAGTCGAGGAAGGCGATATATTCGCCACGCGCCTCACGCAGGGCCAGATTGCGCGCCGCGCCGAGCGGCACGGTCTCCTCCCCGCGGAAATAGCGCAGGCGGCCCAGCAGGGGCGCATAGGCCTGGGCGATGAACGGGCTCTGGTCCGTGGAGCCGTTATCCCAGAAGATGACTTCAAAGTCGGTGAAGGTCTGGGCCGCCAGAGAGCGCAGGCTTTCCTCCAGCTTGTCGGCGCTGTTCAGGCTGTTCATGATGACCGACACGCGCGGCGGATCGCCGGGGGCCGTCTCGGCAAGATGCTGCCCGGCATCGGCCGGCGGCAGGAAACGCGGGTCGGTCTCCGCGGCCGTCGGGGATACGCTCGGACGGAACACCCAGAACCGGCACAGCAGATAGAGGCAGACCGGCACAAGGATGCTGGCCAGCGGCATGGCCAGCCCGTAGGAGAGCCCCAGCAGCCAGGTGAGGATGCTGACCAGGACCGAGTTCAGCAGCAGCCCCCCCACCTGCACCCAGAAGAAGCGCACGGCCATATCCTTGCGCAGGCCGCCCGCGGGCTGGAAGGTCCAGCGGCACTGACCGAAAAAGGCCACCACGAGGCTGAGCACATAGGCCACGGCGTTGCCGAGCAGGAGCGGCCAGCTCCAGAGCTGCACCAGCAGGGCCCCCAGCAGGATGTAGACCAGAGCGGTCAGGCCGGTAACGAGGGAAAAGCGAACCCAGCGCCGGGCCAACATGGACCGGACAAGGCGGCGGTATTCATCTGAAGTCATTTCTTCTCCTTGGCCTGCTTCAGATCAGCGCCTCACGGGCGGCACGGCACACGGTCTCCACATCTTCGGCGCTCAGGCCGGGATGCAGGGGCAGGGTCACCAGTTCGGCATAGAGCCGCTCGCAGACCGGCAAGGGCGGAGCGGCAAAGAAGCTGTGCAGGTGATTGGGCTTGTAATGCACGCCGGTGGGGATGCCGCGCGCCTCCATCGCCGCCTTGAAGGCATCCTTGCGGCCGTCCAGGACGCGGACAGGCAGGATGTGGGGGACGATGAAGTCTTCCGGATCGGTCTCCAGCAGGGCCAGATGCGGCACGTCGCCAAGCAGGGACGCGTACTGCGCCGCCAGGGCCCTGCGGGCCGGGATGAATTCCGGCTCCAGCCGGGCAAGCTGCACGCGGCCGATGGCGGCCATGATGTTGCTGAGGTGGAAACGCCAGCCAAGGCGCTTGATGTCCGGCGTCCAGGTACGCGTCCCGGCGAAACGGGAGCGGGTGTCGCCCTCCACGGCAAGCAGACGGGCGTCGGCGGCCCGCTGGGCGCACTCCCGGTCAAAGGCCACAAGGCAACCGCCCTCCCCGCTGGTGATGTTCTTGATGCCGTCGAAGCTGAAGCACACGAGGTCGCCAAAACTGCCGATCTTCCTGCCGTGGTGACGGCAGCCGAAGGCATGGGCCGCATCCTCGATGACGCGCAGGCCCTTGCGGCGGGCGAAGTCGTGGACGTCGTCAAGATGCCAGGGGTTGCTGGCATAGTGTACCGGCATGATGGCCACCACGTCGCCGTCCAGGCGTCTCTCGGCGTCGCGCAGATCCAGCGTGCCGGTCTGCGGCAGCACGTCGCAGGCGACAGGCCGGCAGCCGGCCGCCACGATGGCCTGGAAGGAGGCCACGAAGGTCAGCGAAGGCACGAGGACCTTGGGCAGCGCTCCGCCGCGCTCCGGCAGGCGGCTGTCGGCAAAGAGACTGTCCACGGCCAGCGTCAGGGCCGCCGTCCCCGTATTGGTGGTGATGACCTGCCACGGTTCCACGCCGAACCAGGCGGCCAGCTCTTCCTCAAAGCGACGGGTCTCGGCCCCCATGCCCAGATAGCCGTCCTCCTCGATGACACGGCGCACGGCTTCGGCTTCGGAGACGCCCACGATGGAGCGCGATAGACGCAGTTGCATACTGTCCTCCAGACGGATGGAATGGATACCTGCATATCCTCTAAAAGCCCCGGGAGCAAGCCTTGTCTGTTCCCCGTACGACCGCGCGAACGGATATGCGCCCATAAAAAAGGGCGGCCTGCGCCGCCCTGTTCGTTCCGGCAGGCTTGTCCTAGCCGGCCTTCATATCGTTGATGAGCTGCTCCAGCCGCCTGGCCTGCTCGCTCAGATTGTTCACGGCCTGGGCGGCCTGGGCCATAGCCTGCGCCGTTTCCGTGGACATATCGTTGACCTGCACGATGGACTGATTGATCTCTTCGCTGGCGGCGGACTGTTCCTCGCTGGCCGTGGCGATGGCGCGCACTTCGTCGGCGGTGGTCTCCGCATCGGAGACGATCTCGGTAAGCGCCTTGCCGGACTTGTTGGCCAGCTCCGTGGCCTGATCGATCTGCTCCACGGCCTTGTCCACGCCGTCCATGCTCTTGGCCGTGCTCTGCTGGATGGCGTTGATGGCATTGCCCACTTCGGAGGTGGAGGCCATGGTCTTTTCGGCCAGCTTGCGCACCTCGTCGGCCACCACGGCAAAGCCGCGGCCGGCCTCGCCCGCGCGTGCCGCCTCGATGGCGGCATTGAGCGCCAGCAGGTTGGTCTGATCCGCGATGTCCGAGATGACGCCCATGATGGCGCTGATGGAACGGGCATGCTCGTTGAGCTGGTGCATGTCGTCCTTGAGGCGAAGGGTCTGCTGCTGCGTTTCCTGGATGCTCACCAGCGCCTGTTGCACCACGGCGGCACCGTCTTCGGCCTTGTGCCGGGTCTCGGCGGACATTTCCGACGCGGCGGAAGCGTTGCGGGCCACCTCCTGTACGGTGGAGTTCATCTCATTCATGGCGGTGGCCGCTTCGGAAAGGCGCTGCGCCGACTCCGAGGCCGTCACGTCCGAGCGGCTGATGTGGGCCGAGAGCTGGGTGGCCGCCGCGGAGATGACGTCCACCATTTCCGTGAGCTGGTTGGCCGCGCTCTGCATGCCGTCGCGCCGGGCGAGCTCGGCATGCCTGGCCGCCTCTTCGGCGCGTTCCGTGGCGGCCCTGGCCTCTTCGGTCGCCTTGAGAGCCTCCCGGGTCTTGGCCTCGCTCTCGCCGAGCAGACGCCGGATGCCGTCCATCATGTGCCGCACGCCGCGGGCCACGACGCTGATCTCATCGCCGCGCCGCGTCGCCTGATCCAGGGCCGCGCTGGTCTCGGCGGAAAGATCCAGATCGCCGCGCGCCGCCTGCTCCACCACACGGGAGCAGACGCCCAGCGGCCGCGTGATGCCGCGCGCCATGACGAAGATGATGGCCGACACCAGCAGGGCCAGGCCCACGGCCAGCACGATGATGAGCGTACGCAGCGTGTGTATCCTGGCCAGTGTTTCCGTTTCGTCAAGCTCGATGCAGCAGTACCAGTTTTCGCTGGGCATGAGGCGGAAATAAAGGATCTTGGCGTCGCCGTCGGCCGTGGTGAATTCGATGCGCCCGGCTTCCTTGCCCTGCATGGCCTTGAACTGTTCGGCAGCGGCATCGTTGCGACCGAGCTGCGACGTGTCGCTGTGCAGGATGACTTCGCCGGAGGCGCTGTACACATAGGCCCGGCCCTTGTTGCCGGCCTTGATGCGTCCCAGCAGCAGCTGTGACAACTGGGCGTTGTCCAGGCCAGCGAAGAACACGCCCACATAGTCGTTGCCGTCCTTCACGGGAACCCCCACGATGGTGCTCAGCCTGCCCGACTCCTTGCTGCCGTAGGTCCCGATGCTGGCCTTGCCCGCCAGTCCGGCCTTGACGTACTCACGGTCCGCCACATTGCTGTCCCTGAGCTTGTCGGGGGCATCGTCGGAATCATTGCGGCAGCCCAGCATGATCCCGTCGGGCGCCACGAGGCCGCAAATGGCGATGCCCGTCGTCGTCTTGATGTAATGGGCCAGCAGGGAGTCCACATCGGCGATGTCCTGCTCGTCCTTGATGCCGTTGGCATAAAAACGCAGGGTCTCCAGGATGCGGATGTTCTGGGCGGGCATCTCCATGCCCTGCCGCAGCGTCCTGAACAGCATCTCCGTGCCGATCTCCTGCGCCACGAGCAGGGTGGGGATATCGTTCTCGATCTGCTCCATCAGCGCTGAGGAGGCGTTGCGGTAGCTCACGCCGCCCAGGATGATCAGACCGATCAGCGCCGGACAGAGGATGGTAAGCGTCATTTTCGTAAAAAGCTTCATACTGGCATCCTTTTGCGAAAGGGGGGGATGATGACGTCGACCCTCAGGGGCGCATCCTCGCAATCAGAGGCTGTCAATATCAAGATGCGACATCAGGCGGTCAAGGTCGAGCAGGATAAGCAGACGTTCGTCCAGTTTGCCGACGCCGCGGATGTATTCGGAGCCGATGCCGGCCACCACCGGCGGCGGATCCTCCACGGTGGAGGAGGGAATGCGCAGCACCTCGGAAACGGCGTCCACAAGAAAGCCCACGATCTTCTGGTCGAATTCCATGACCACGATACGCGTTTGCGGCGTGGGCTCCTGGACGGGCAGGCTGAAGCGCGAACGCATGTTGACCACGGGGATGACCTTGCCGCGCAGGTTGATGACCCCGTCGATATAGACAGGCGCACGCGGCACCGGGGTTATCTGCATCATGCGGATGATCTCCTGCACGGCCAGAATATCCACCCCGAACTCTTCTTCACCGATGTGAAAGGTCACCAGTTGCAGGAGACCGTCTTCACGGGAAATTTCCTGGCTCATATATCCTCCAAGCAAGCCGTTATGATCACAGGCATCTGTTGCTTTATCGGCGCGAAAGGGACGAATATTAGGTGTCGCGCCGTCGCTTGCGCCAGTTTCGCCGCCGCGCCGCGCCTGTGCCGCGCGTGCAGGAGCGCCGCGCGACGGCCGCTGCGGGCTGGCACGGGCAATGACGGCGTCACCGCACTCTTGCCTCATTTCGCCTGTGAGCGCAAGCCGGCCCGGGGGATGCCCCGCGCCTCTCCCGGGACAAAAAAAGCCCTCCGCCACCGCACATCCCCCGGGATGACCTCCGGCAGGGAGCATGCGGCAGCGGGCGGCCAGGGCCGTGTCAGGTTCCCTCCACGACCGCAAAAAGCCGAAGGCCTCCCGCATGCCCGGCATGCGGGAGGCCTTCGGCTTACTGCCGCTTCATGTCCTCGATGAGCGTCTCCAGATGTTGCGCCTGCGCCGCCAGGGATGATACCGCCTGCGCCGCCTCGCGCATGGCCTGCGCCGTCTTGTCGGACAGGTCGTTGACCTGCACGATGGACTGATTGATTTCCTCGCTGGCGGCGGACTGCTGCTCGCTGGCCGCCGCTATGGCCCGCACCGCGTCGGCTGTGGTCTCGGCATCGGTGACGATCTCGTGCAGGGCCACGCCGGACTGGCTGGAAAGCTCCGTGGCCTGGCCGATCTGGGCCACGGCCTTGTCCACCCCTTCCATGCTCTTGGTGGTGCTGTGCTGGATGGCGCTGATGGCGCTGCCCACCTCGGAAGTGGAGGCCATGGTCTTTTCGGCCAGCTTGCGCACCTCGTCGGCCACCACGGCAAAGCCTCTTCCGGCTTCGCCCGCGCGCGCCGCCTCGATGGCGGCATTGAGCGCCAGCAGGTTGGTCTGATCCGCGATGTCCGAGATGACGCTCATGATGGCGCTGATGGAGCGGGCGTGCTCGTTGAGCTGCTGCATGTCCGTCCGCAGCACCTCGGCCACCTCCTGCACCTTTTCGATGCTGTCCACAGCCTGCTGCACCACGACGGCGCCCTGCTCGGCCTTGCTGCGCGTTTCGGCGGACATCTTGGAGGCGTCGGAGGCGTTGCGCGCCACTTCCTGAACGGTCGCGTTCATTTCATTCATGGCCGTGGCCGCTTCGGAAAGGCGCTGCGCCGAATCGGAAGCCGTGTGGTCGGACTGTTCGATCTGGGCGGAAAGCTGCGTGGAGGCCGAGGTGATGATGCTCACCACTTCCTCGAGCTCGGTGGCGGCGGCGTACATGCCCTCATGCCTGGCATTTTCGGCGCGCTTGGCGGCCTCTTCGGCGCGGGCCGTGGCGGCCCTGGCTTCTTCCGTGGCCTTGAGGGCTTCGGACGTCTTGTTTTCGCTTTCCTGCAGCAGGTTCTTGATGCTCTGCACCATCTCACGGATGCCGCGCGCCAGGATGCTGATCTCATCCCCGCGCCGTTCAGCCTTGCCAAGCTCGGCGTTTTCGACAGCCGACGTTTCCAGATTGCCCTTGGCGGCATGCGCCACCAGTTCGGAACAAACGCGCAGCGGACGGGCGATGCCGCGCGCGGTGACCAGAATGATGGCGCCGACCACCAGCACCAGCACCAGCACCAACGTCAGCACCTGGAACAACAGGTCGCGGGCGGGCTGCATGACTTCGGTCTTGTCCAGCTCCACGCAGATGATCCAGCCTTCGCTGGGCATGGTCTCAAAGTAGACGATCCGGGTGAAGCCGTCCTTGTTGACGTATTCCAGCTGGCCCTGCTGCTTCTTCAGCATCTCCTGCACATGGGGCAGCGAGCTCTCGTCAGTGCCGATGCGCGCGGGATCGCTGTGCATGATGGCCTCGCCCTGCGGATTATAGACATAGGCCGCGCCGAATTCGCCCAGCCGGACAGCGCCGAGGATGTTCCGGCTGAGCCGGATGTTGTTCATACCCGCGTAAAAAACGCCGATGACCGTCTTGTCCAGGCGGATGGGCAGGCTGACGATGGAAGTCGTCTCGCCGGTGGCGCGGCTCTTGTAGGTGCCGAGGCTTTCCTGGCCCTGCAGACCGGACTGGATGTAGGGACGGTCGCCCATGTTCTTGCCGAGCAGATTGCCCGGCTCGTCCCGGCCGGAAACGCGGTGCAGCACCACCGTACCGTCCTTGACCACCACCCCGCAGGTATTGATGGCGTTGGTCACGCCGATGTAATGGCGCAGAGACTCATTGGCGCTGTCAAAATAGGTTTTGAGCTCGCTGCCCTTCACGCCGGCTTCATGCGCTTCCAGAAAATAGGTGATGCGCTGGTTTTCCACCGGCATGTACATGCCCTGGCGCAACGTGGTGAAGAAGTTGTCGATACCGATCTTGAGGGTATCGAGCACCACCGGCGCGTCCTTGCTGATCTGATTGTAGATGGCCCGGGCGGAACTGGAATAGCACATACCGGCAAGGACGCACAGCCCCAGCAGGGCGGGCACCAGAATAAAAAGAATCATCCTGCCTTGCAGTTTCAGTTTCATGGACAGCCTCTCAGGGGATCGTTAAAACATCAAGCGAACCAGTTTTCCGTAACGCACGAGAAAGCTGCCGAGGGGCAGGGGGGCCAACCTCAGACGCACGGAAGAAAAGGACATGGACTCATTCTTTTCTATCGGCAAAAAGCCTGTAAAGTTGAGTCCCGCAGGCAATATTTTGCCTGTCGCCTCTGTCCGCCGGGCGCAATGTCCGGCGGCGGAAAAGCGGAAAGGGGAGCCAGGCTCCCCTTCCCTTTCATTGAACAGCCTGCTGGATCGGAAAATCCGTCTTTTTTACACCGGCTTGTACATGGCGCCGCTGTCGGCGGAACTGACCATGTTGGCATAGCGCCGCAGCACGGGGTACGGGCACTCCTTGCGCGGCGGCGTCAGCTCGCCGCGCCGGCGCGCCAGTTCGGCCTCGTCCACCAGCAGCTCCAGACGGCGGTTGGGGATGTCCACAAGGATGCGGTCGCCGTCGCGCACCAGCGCGATGGGGCCGCCGTTGGCCGCTTCCGGCGAGATATGGCCGATGGCCGCGCCATTGGTGCCGCCGGAGAAGCGCCCGTCGGTGAACAGGGCGACATCCTTGCCGAGGCCCATGCCGGTGATGGCCGCCGTGGGCGACAGCATCTCGCGCATGCCCGGCCCGCCGCGCGGCCCCTCATAGCGCACCACCACGCCGTCGCCGGGCTTGATCTTGCCGTCGAGAATGGCGCGCATGGCGTCTTCCTCACTGTCGAAGACGCGGGCCGTCACTTCGCGGCACATCATCTCCGGCGCCACGGCGGACTGTTTGACCACCGCGCCGTCAGGGGCCAGCGAACCCCGCAGGATGGCGATGCCGCCTTCCTTCGAGTAGGCATTCTCCAGCGGACGGATGACCTCGGGGTCGAGAATGCGGGCATGACGTTCGGCAAGGTTCTCGCCCACGGTTTTCCCCGTCACGGTCAGGCAATCCTTGTGGATGAGCCCCAGCTTGTCCAGCTCGCTCATGACCGCCGGGATGCCGCCGGCATTGTCCAGATCCACCATGTAGTGCCGGCCCGCGGGCGAAAGCTTGCAAAGGTTGGGGGACTTGCGGCTCACCTCGTCAAAGACGGACAGGTCGATGTCGAGCCCGGCCTCATGGAAGACGGCGGGCAGATGCAGGGTCGTATTGGTGGAACAGCCCAGGGCCATGTCCACGGCGATGGCGTTTTCCACCGCGCCGCGCGTCACGATGTCGCGGGGCAGGATGTGCCGCTCCAGAAGCTCCATGACGCGCATCCCCGCCTGCTTGGCCAGCCGGATACGGGCGGCATGCACGGCCGGGATGGTGCCGTTGCCGGGCAGGGCCACGCCGATGGTCTCGGCCAGACAGTTCATGGAGTTGGCCGTGAACATGCCCGCGCAGGAACCGCAGCCGGGGCAGGCGCGTTCCTCCCAGCGGGCAAGTTCCTCTTCCGTCATCTGTCCGTTGCGCACGCGGCCCACGCCTTCGAACACGGTGATGAGGTCGCCCTTGCGGTCCGTGTCCAGACTGCCGGGCAGCATAGGCCCCCCGGACACGAGCACGGACGGGATATTCAGGCGCATCATGGCCATGAGCATGCCGGGCACGCACTTGTCGCAATTGGGAATGAAGACCAGCGCATCAAAGGCATGCGCGCGGGCCATGATCTCGATGGAATCGGCAATGAATTCCCGCGACGGCAGGGAAAAACGCATGCCTTCATGGTTCATGGCGATACCGTCGCACACGGCAATGGCGGGGAACTCCACCGGGGTGCCGCCCGCCATGCGGACGCCCGCCTTGACCGCCTCGGCCAGCTTGCCGAGGTGGAGATGCCCGGGCACGACCTCGCTGGCCGCGTTGACCACGCCCACCAGCGGGCGTTCCATTTCCTCGCGGGTCAGCCCCAGTGCGTACAAGAGGGAACGATGCGGGGCCTTTTCCAGCCCGGCCTTCATTTTTTTGCTGCGGCTTTCGTCCATGATGCCATCCTTGTGCTGAAAAGACGTATTCGTCCGGCCCCCGGGCCGGACAGGCCTTTTTGTACGGCAAAAGCCCGGCCTTGGGAAGGGCCGTCCCAGCCCGCCGCCTGCCGCCGGCCAGTGTCGAAATCCCTTGAAATGCCCGGCGGAAGTCGGCTAGTCTGGCGGCCATGCAAAGCTCCACCCCCACCCTGGCCCGCCGCTATCTGTGCAAACTTCTGGCCAACGTGGCGTCCGTGCCGGTCTATCTGGTCATGGAGGCCATCCTGCCGCGCGCGCTGGGGCCGCAGATGTATGGCAACTACAGCTTTGCCACCAATCTCTTCCAGCAGCTTTCCGGCTTTCTGGACATGGGCACGTCCACCTGCTTTTACAATGCCCTGTCCCGCCGCCAGCACGAGACGGGCCTCATCGCCTTTTACCTGCGGGTCAGCCTGCTCGTGGCCTGCATCAGCCTTGGCGTGGCCTGGCTCATGCAGATCCCGCCGGTAGGCGGCCTGCTCATGCCCGATGTGCCCGGCTGGCTCGCGCCGCTGGCGGCCGTCTGGGCTTTCCTGACCTGGTGGGGACGGGTGCTGCGCTCCATGAACGACGCCATTGGCGCCACCGTCCCCTCGGAGATGTCCCGCACGGTCATCGCCCTGCTCGCGGTCTTTGCGCTGGCCGGCCTCTACTGGCTGGATGTCCTCAACGTCTACAGCCTGTTCGGCCAGCAGTACGCCATGCTGGCGGCGACGGCGCTGGGCTACTGGATAGTAAGCAAAAAAGCCTGGGAAGAGCGTTTCGGCCGGGAGGGACGCTTCAGCCTGCGGCTGCACGGCGGCGAGGTGCGCGCCTATTCCCGGGAGTTTTTCGACTACAGCCATCCGCTGTTCGTACAGGCCCTGCTGACCTTCGCCATGCTGAGCGTGGAGCGCTGGCTGCTCCAGTGGTTCGACGGCAGCACCCAGCAGGCCTATTACGCCCTGGCCCAGAAGGTCTGCATCGCCTGCTTCCTCTTCGTTTCCGCCATGACGCCCCTCATCATGCGCGAATTCTCCATTGCCTGGGGCAACAAGGACATGGCGGCCATGGGCCGCCTCATGCGGCGCTTCGCCCCGCTGCTCTATGCCGTTGCCGCCTATTTTTCCTGCTTCAGCGCCGTGGAGGCCGGCGCGCTGGTCAGCCTGTTCGGCGGGGAGGAATTCGCTCCCGCCGTGCTGCCGGTGCAGATCATGGCCCTCTACCCGCTGCATCAGGCCTACATGCAACTGGCCAGTTCGGTCTTCCACGCGGCGGGCCGCACCCGGACCACCCGCAACATCACCATGCTGGACGCCGTGTACGGCTTTGCCGCCGTCTGGCTGCTGCTCGCGCCGGAAGAATACTTCGGCCTGCATCTGGGCGCCGTGGGGCTGGCCTGCAAGACCGTGGGCGTGCAGTTCGTCACGGTCAATATCCAGCTCTACATGGCCTCGCGCCTCATCCCCTTTTCCTGGCTGCGCAACCTTGCCCATCAGTTCTGGTGTCTCGCCGTCCTGCTCGGGCTTGCCTGGGGCTGCCACGAGCTGACGTTGCTGCTCGGGCTGGGGGGCAGCACCTCCCTACCGCGCTTTTTCTGCTCCGGCCTGCTCTATACGCTGGCTGTCGGCCTGACTCTCTTGCTGCTGCCCGCGCTGGCCGGCCTGCAACGCGCCGAACTGACGGCCTTTGCCGGACGTTTCCTGCGGCGTCGGGGCTGATGCGCAAACGGCAAAAGGATACGGCCGGTACGCACGCCAGTCTTCCGCAGAGACCCGGGCCGCGACGACAGACAACAAAAAGGGCGGGGATTTCCCCGCCCTTTTCCTCTGCGCTAGTGTGCCGCAGCGGCTAGCTACGCTTCATGTCTTCGATGAGTTGCGTGAGCTCCTGCGTCTGATGAGCCAGATCGGAAACGGCTTGCGCCGCCTCGTTCATGGCCTGGGCGGACTGGGAGGACATGTCGTTGACTTCAAGGATGGAACGGTTGATCTGCTCGCTGGCCGCGGACTGCTGTTCGCTGGCCGCGGCGATGGCGCTGACCTGATCCGCCGTCTTGTCCGCATCCTGCACGATGCCTTCCAGGGCGCTGCCCGACTCATTGGCGAATTCCGTGGCCTGCTCCACTTCCTTCACGGCCCGCTCCACGGCATCGGAACTCTTGGTGGTGCTCTCCTGGATGGCGCGGATGGCATTGCCCACATCCGCGGTGGACGACATGGTCTTTTCGGCCAGCTTGCGCACTTCGTCGGCCACCACGGCAAAACCGCGTCCGGCCTCGCCGGCGCGGGCCGCCTCGATGGCCGCATTGAGCGCCAGCAGGTTGGTCTGATCCGCGATGTCGGAAATGACGCCCATGATCTGGTCGATGGCCTGAGCATGCGTGTTGAGCTGGGCCATGTCCGTCTTGAGCGCCAGAGAAACGTCATGCACGCGCTGGATGCTCTTCAGCGCCTTGCGCACGATCTCCGCCCCTTCGCTGGCCTTGTTGCGCGTCTCGCCGGACATCTGCGAGGCGCTGCCGGCATTCCTGGCCACATCCTGCACGGTGGAGTTCATTTCATTCATGGCCGCCGCCGCCTCGGAAAGGCGCGTGGCCGATTCGGTGGCCGAATGGTTGGACTGCTCGATCTGGGAAGAGAGCTGCGTTGCCGCGGAGGAAATGACGTTGACGATGCTTTCCAGCTGGCCCGCCGCGGCGAACATGCCTTCGCGCTTGGCTCTTTCCGCGCGGCGCGCGGCCTCTTCCGCAGCGGCCTTGGCGGCATGGGCCTCTTCCGTCGCCCGCTGCGCCGCCAGCGCCTTGTCTTCGCTTTCCTTGAGCAGACGGCGCAGACCGTCGATCATCCGCCGGATGCCCTGCGAGAGCGTACTCAGCTCGTCGCCACGGCGCTCGTTGCGCGCAAGTTGGACATCTTCAGCGGGCGAGAGCTGCAGATCCCCGTCCGCCACATGGCTGACCACGCCGGATGCGCCGGACAGCCCCCTGGCCACGCCCCGCATATTGAAAAAGATGATGAGGCCGACCACGAGTCCGCACAGCAGCACAAGGACAGCGCTGATCATGAACAGCCTGTTGACGGGGGCATAGATCTCCGTCGTGCTGACCTCCAGGCAGACCCACCACTTCATGTCGGGCAGCTGCTTGAAATGCACGGCATGGATATCGCCGTCTTCCTTGGTATAGTAAAGATTGCCCTCGCTCTGCCCAAGCATCTCCTTCACATGGGGCACTTCGGCATCCACGCGCCCGATCTGCTTGCCGTCCTTGTAGAGGACGAGCATACCGGCGGCGTTGTAGACGTAGGCCTGCCCTTCTTCGCCCAGCGACACGCGGTTGGTCGTCAGCTTGGCAAAGGATTCGCAGTCCAGCTTGACGAAGACCAGCCCCAGCGTCTTCCCCTCACGCTTTCACTGGCAGGGAAATGATGCTGGCCGTGCGCTTGTTGGTCTTGTTCTGCACATCTTCCACCCCGTAGTCGCCGGAACGCATGGACTCCTGGAAATATTGCCGGCCGCCGATATCCAGGCCGACGGAAGGCGCATCTGAATGCAGCACGATCTTGCCCGCGGGATCCGTAACCCCGATGCCGTCAAGAAGGCTGTAATTGTCGTTCATGTCCCGCAGGTAAGAGGTGGCGCGCTGCTCCAGTTCCTTCAGGGTATCGGCCGGCGCGCCGCCGGCCAGCGCCTCAAGGTAGGCGACGATCTGCGGCACGTCCGTGGTGGAGCGCAGGACGCCACGCAACAAGGTGGAAGCTGTCCGCAGCTCGCTCAGCTGCAAATTCGCCATAGTGTCCAGATCTTCCATGAGCTGCGCACGCAGCGTATTGCGTGACGCTCCATAATTGACGGCAGCCACCACCACCAGCCCGATAAGGGCCGGGAACGAACAGCAGCATTTTTGTCAGCAGACGCATTTTCATGGCATTCTCAGGGGCTGGGGAGCAGCCACATGCCACAGGCTTCCGCCGCGGCCACTCCGTTACAAGGGAAATCGTTCTCCTGCGGGAAGGCAGGGGCAAACACTGCCGCCGCATTTCCCGCGCACATGACAGGAAAGGGGCGCTTTGCTACAGCTCGCCAGTTCCCCAGGTCGCCACCACCAGATCGTAGAGCTTCTCCGAAAGGGCCTTGAGGTCAGGCTTGGTATACTGGGCATTGGCGCCCACCACGCCGCACTTGCGGGCCAGGCTTTCGTTGATCATGGACGAGAAGATGGCCACCGGCAGCGACTTGAGGATGGAATCCTCCTTGATGCGCTTGCAAAGGGCCAGGCCGTCCATGGTCGGCATCTCGATATCCGTGATGATCCCCTGCAGATAATGGGAAATGGAGACGTTGTTCTCTTCGCACAGGCGGCGCAGGCGGCAGAGCTCGCTCCAGGCCTCCTGACCATTGACGCACTGCTGTACTTCAAAGCGGCCTTCCTTGGTCAGCAGGTCGAGCACCAGCGCCCTGATGGACGAGGAATCGTCCACATGCAGGATCTTGTAGACGCGACCGTCCACGGGCCGCTTGGCCGTTTCCAGATCGAAGCGGATGGCCATGGCCGGGTGGAGCTCGGCCACGATGGCCTCAAGGTCGAGCAGGAAGATGACGCGCTCCTCCAGACGCACCACGCCGATGACCGAACTCTGGCTGATGTTCTGCAGGAATTTGCCGGGCGCTTCCACATCCGTCCAGCTCAGGCGGTAGATGCGATTGACCCCGGAGACCAGGAACCCCGTGCAGACCGTATTGAATTCCGTGACGATGATCTTGGCGTCATCATTGGCGATGGGCGTGCTGCCCAGATATTTCGCCATGTCGATGAGCGGAACGATGCGTCCGTTGCGGTGGGAAAAGGCCCCCAGTACGGCCGGATGGCGCATTTCCGGCATGGCCGTGACGTTCTGGCGGCGAATGATCTCCACCACCTTGGCCACGTTCAGTCCATAATGTCCCTCGTACCCGTCCTGATTGACATAAAACTCCACGATTTCCAGTTCATTGGTGCCGGTTTCAAGAAGAATGTTGGTCTGCGACATAGGTACTCCGGATGGGGCAATACAAACTTCATATAAAGTTGTCACCAAACCTTTACGGCAGGCCTTGAAAAAAGATTAGCGCCCCTGCCGTCTTTTCGACCGGGGCGCATGCCGCAACTGTACTGGAGAAGCTTATTTTACAAAGAGTTCCGTGGACATGTAGCGTTCGCCCGTGTCACAGGCCAGCGTGACGATATTTCTGCCGCGCATGGCCGGACGGGCGGCCACCCGCAGGGCGGCGGCCACATTGGCCCCCGTGGAGATGCCGGCGCAGACGCCGCAGGTGCGCATGAGCAGGCGGGCGGTGCGCAGGGCCTCCTCCGTCGTGACGGTCAGCACGCCGTCCAGCAGCTCGCGATCCAGGATGGACGGCACGAAGTTCGCGCCGATGCCCTGGATGCCGTGCGGCCCGGCCTTGCCGCCCGAAAGCAACGGCGACTCGGCCGGCTCCACCGCGAACACGCTGACGTCCGTACCGTTTTCCTTGAGGTAGCGCCCGATGCCCGTGATGGACGAACCGGACCCCACCCCCGCCACCAGCACCTGCATGGTGCCCACGCTGTCATGGAAGATCTCCGGACCGGTGGTGCTGTAGTGCGCCTCCACGGCCCAGGGATTCGTGAACTGCCCAAGGATGATGCCGCCGCGTTCTTCGGCAAGCCGTTCCGCCGCCTTGAGGGCGCCTCCCATGCCGTCCCCGGCCGGCGTCAGCACCACCTCGGCTCCGAGGGCCGCCAGCAGCCGCCGGCGCTCGATGCTCATGGTCTCGGGCATGGTCAGGACGCATTTCAGCCCGCGAACGGCCGCCACCAGCGCAAGGCCGATGCCGAGGTTGCCGCTGGTGGCCTCCACCAGCGTGCCGCCGGGCAGCACGTCGCCTCTGTCGAGGGCACGATCCACCATGTGAAAGGCCACACGATCCTTGATGGAGCCGCCGGGATTGCAATTTTCGAGCTTGAGCCAGACCCTGCCGGGCAGGTCGCTGCACAGGGGGGAAAGTTGTAACAAGGGGGTATTGCCGATGCTTTGCAAAACCGTGGTCAGCATGAAATCCTCTCTGCGGTGTATTTTTTCAATGATAGGCCAAACATCCCCTGTTGGCAACGACAGGCCTCCTTGACAGATCCGCAGCTCAGAACGTAGCTTCCCGCAAGAGGAAAGGCGGAGCCTTCCGCCCTGATATATCAGCACTGTCTGCCACAAGGAGTTGCTCATGAAGTTCATTCGTACCAGCCTGCTGGCCCTTGCCGTATGCGCCCTTGCCCTGAGCCTCGGCCTGCGGACGGCCGCGGCCAAGGCCGATGTGGTCGAGCTCTATGCCAATGCCGTCATCAGCGCGGATACGGACATGCTGGAAAAGGTGCTTGCCCCCAATTACTGGCATGTCGCCGCCAACGGCCATATCCAGGACAAGGAGCATTTCATCGAAAGCATCAAGAACAAGCAGCTCGTCATCAATCACCTCACGCTGACCAACCTGCGCCGCAGCATGATCGGCGGCTGCACCCTCATGACGGGCAACGGCATCCTGCGCGGCAAGGCCACCCCCGCCCTGCCGGAAGGGCTGATGCGCTACTCCATCGTCATCGCCAAGAACGGCGATACGGAGCAGGTCGTTCTGTTCCAGGCCACGCCCGTCGTGCCGTCCACCGACTGCAAGGACGGCAACTGCGCCATCCGCTAGCCGCAGGAGGATACCGCATGAAGCTTCGCCTGCTTTGCCTTGCCGCGCTTTCGGCGTGCGCGCTGCTTCCTCTGCAGGAGGCACGGGCCGGCTTTCTCGGCCCCAGCAATGCCGCGGCCCCACGACCTCGCTTGCCGAGTGCGCCCGCGCCGAGGAAATGACCACCTGCGTCCTGACCGGACACCTGACCCGACACGAACGCCGGATCCGCTATCTTTTTGAAGCCGAGGACGGCCGGATCATTGTGGACATCCCGCCCCATGTTTTCGGCCAGACCGATGTCCGGCCGGAGCAGATCATCCGCCTTACCGGCGAGATCGGCGGCAAACGGCATGCCGACCGACAGGACCCGCATCTGCGCGTCCGCTATCTCGAAGTCCTGCCCTGACCTTTTTCCCATCAACACCAGGAGAAAACATGTTTTGCCCTCATTGTGGAAAATCCGTCCCCGATGCTGCCGAAAACTGCCCGGAATGCGGGCAGCCGCTTGCCGCAGTCCGGACCGCCCAGCCTGAAGCCGCCCCCAGTGTTCAGCCCGCCGCCGCAGGACAGGCCGAACAGCCTGAGCTCAGCCCCAAAAGCCGTCTTGCCGTTACGCTGCTGTCCTTCTTTTTCGGCGGCATGGGCATCCACCGCTTCTATGTCGGGCGCACGCTCTCCGGCGCCATCATGCTGGGGCTTTTCCTGCTGGGCTTCATCGGCTCCTTTTTCGTCGTAGGCGTTTTAATCCTGCTCCCCGTCAGCATCTGGGCGTTCGTCGATTTCATCATGGTGGTAGCTGGATGCTTCAAGGACGGAAACGGCAAAACCATCAAGAACTGGTAACCGCCAGCGGAATACGGGGAACGTCAAGTTCCCCGTTTTTTTAAGCGTTTTGCCATCGAAAAAGGCAAAACGCGGGGCGGCGGCAAAGCGTTTCAAAACCGAAAATGCTCTCTGGCCGTCCGCCGCACGGCCAGACTGGACGGTAGCGTCGCGCCTCCGCGGCTGCCGCTCACGCAAGGAGAGGCCATGTTTTGCATCCATTGCGGGAAACCTGTCTCGGATGACGCCGCCACCTGCCCTGAATGCGGCAAGGCGCTCCCTGCCCTGGCCACACCGGCCAATGCCCGTCAGGCGGATGGCCACCCGGCGAATGACCGTCTGGATGCCGCCAGCCCCAAGAGCCGGGCCGCCCTCTCCCTGCTGGCCTTCATTCTTGGCACCCTGGGCATCCACCGCCTTTACGCCGGGCGCATGCCCTCCGGCTCCGTCATGCTGGCGCTTTTCCTGCTGGGCTGCATCGGCTCCTTCTATGGAGTAGGCATTTTTTTCGTCCTCCCCGCCAACGTCTGGGCTCTCATTGACTTCATTCTGGCGCTGATCGGGCGCTTCAAGGACGGAAGCGGCAAGCTTATCAAAAACTGGTGACCACCAGAGGGACACGGAGCCTCGATTCCCCTTTTTTCATGGGGCGTCCGCATACGGTCAAGCGGCGCGGCAGCAACGTGATCCCCGTAGCTGGCGCTGAGCAAGGAGTGAACATGTTTTGTACCCATTGCGGCAAATCCGTACCGGATGACGCCATGAGCTGTCCCGAATGCGGGACCCCCATCACCAGCAGGCCCACACCCCCCGAAAACGGCGGCACGGCCGCTCCCGGCGCACAAGCTGCCCCCGCGGAAGCGTGCAGCCCCAAGAACCGGCTGGCGCTTTCCCTGCTGGCCGGCTTTCTCGGCGTGCTCGGCGCGCATCGCTTTTATGCCGGACGCATCCTTTCCGGCATCATCATGCTGCTGCTGTTCCTGGCCGGCCTGTTTGCCGTCCTGTGCAGCGCCATCATCCTTGTGGCCTCGTACTCTCAGGAGGCGATCCCTGTGATGATCGCTGGGGGGATCCTGCTCGTGCTGCTGGAGATATGGCTGCTCATCGATATCGTGCTTGCGCTTTGCGGCCGGTTCAGAGACCGAAACGGACGCCGTATCACGCAATGGCAGCAATAGCCGGATGCCTGCCGGGGAAATGGTTCGCCGCTGCCCCAAGGCTTGCAAGACAAATTTTAGAAACATACAGGCCTGCTCTCCGCAGGCCTGTTTCAGTTTTCGCACAAGCGTGTGACGGGGAATTGACCGGTTGAACGCCTTATCTTTGAAAAAAATAAAACGCGAGGCGGCGGCACAGCGCCGCCCGTCCCAAAGTGAGCGGAAAAACCGCGCTTTTTCGGCGAAACGCCAGGTCATACGGTTGCAGACGCGCAGCGTTTCAAACGCAAAGCGCCCTCCTGGCGGTCAGCGAAAGGGCTACGACTGGCGGGCGGCCTGATCGGCCTTCAGCTGACCGCAGGCGGCCTTGATGTCCTGCCCCTTGGACTTGCGGATGATGGCCGTAATATGGCGATCCCAGAGCATTTTCTCGAAGGCCAGCACGCGTTCCGGCGTGGGGGCCTCATAAGGGGCATTTTCGGCGGGATTGTACACGATGAGGTTGAGCTTGCCCTTGATGTCGCTGACCACACGCGCCAGCTCCCGCGCATGCTCCGGCCCGTCGTTGACGCCGCCCAACAGCAGATACTCAAAGGTGATGCGTTCCCGCGTCTTGAGGGGATAGGACTTCAGCGCGGCCAGCAGCGCGTCCAGCGGCCAGCGGGCCGCCTTGGGCATGATGCGCGCGCGCAACTCCTGCGTGGGCGCGTGTAGCGAAACCGCCAGAAAGGCCAGACCGCTTTCGCCCAGTTCGCGCAGGCCCTTTTCGATGCCGCAGGTGGAAACGGTGATGCGCCGGGGCGAGAAATTGAGCCCCTTGTCGTCATTGAGGCTTTTGAGCGCCCGCATGACCTCCTGAAGGTTCAGCAGCGGCTCGCCCATGCCCATGAAGACCAGATTGCGCAAGATAGGCCAGTCCGGCCGGTTATCGCCCAGATGGGCGCGGGCCACGAGGATCTGTCCCAGGATCTCGCCCATGCGCATGTTGCGCTCAAAGCCCATGGTGCCCGTGCTGCAGAAGGTGCAGCCCATGGCGCAGCCCACCTGCGAGGACAGGCACTGCGTCCAGCGGCGGCTGCCGTCCCGGGATTCCGAGGGGATGAGCACCGTCTCCACTTCCGCCCCGTCGGAAAGCCGCAGGAGGAACTTGGTGGTGCCGTCGCGGCTTTCCTGCACGCGGGCCACTTCCGGCCAGTCGATGGACGCGCACTGAGCAAGACGGGCCCGGCAGGCTTTGGAGACGTTGCTCATCTCGTCAAAGTCGCGGGCCATGCGCTGCCACAGCCATTGCCAGACCTGCACCGCCCGGAAGCGGGGTTCCCCCAGCTCTTGCTGCATCCAGTCCGTCAGCTCGGGCAGCGTGAAATCGAGCAGATTGACCATATCGCCTAGCTGCTGACCCGCCGGGCGTAGGCACGCACGAAGCGCACGGCGGAGTCATTGTCCGTCACCTCGCCGGCGATCTGCGCCTGCAGGAGCGCATCGCGGATGACCCCGACCAGCGGGCCGGGCGCAAGACGCGTCTCGTTCATGATCTCATTGCCGTTGAGCAGCGGCTCGAGCATCTGTTCCGGCGTCTCGGCCCGCTCAAGGTATTTCATATTGTGGTTGAAAGCCGTGAAGTTGCCGTCGCGGGCCTCCACATCGGCGCGGGCCATGGCGATGAGGCGCGGGTATTCGTCCAGCGCCTTGAAACGGCGTATGCCGCGGTCCGTCATCATGAAGTGGAAACGCATATGGTAGCGCACCAGATGACAGAGCAGGTCGATATCCTCGGTGGTGAGGTGCAGGCGGCGCAGGATCTTGCGCGTCACCTTGGCCCCCACCCGGTGGTGCTGATAAAAGGTCATCTCGCCGTCAAAGTATTCGCCGGTGAAGAGCTTGCCCACATCATGGAACAGCATGGCCAGCGTGCCGAGCCAGTCGTAATGGAAATCCTTTTCGGGGTAGTGACGCATGCAGCGCAGCGTATGCTCGAAAACGGATTCCTCTTCGTCGGTATTGGTATTGCGTTCGCGGATGCAGGCCAGCGCCGCCACTTCGGGAATGAGCCCCTGCAGGATCTGCGCATCATAGAGCAGCCGCACGAAGCGGTGCATGGCCTCGGCCGAGACCTGACGCCATTCGCCCATGATGTCGGCGGCGGGCACATAATCCAGCACGCGCGAGGCGCTGCGCACGATGGCCAGCCAGGTATTGGGCTCGATGGGCACATCGAAGTTGGCCGCAAAGCGCAGGGCACGGATGGCCAGCAGGTAATTGTGCCGCAGCGTTTCGTCCGGCAGGCCGGAAAGACGGATGGCCCCGGATTTGACTTCGGAAAAACCGTCATAGATGTTGCCGGGATCCTGCGGCGCGGCGCAGCCGCTCAGGCGCAACGTCAGGCGTTCGCGGGGAGCGAGCTGGGCCGCGATGGTCGGCGTGATGCGCATGAGCGAGAGCTCGGGATGGCTCGAATCCTCCACCACCAGCGGATAAAAACGAATGGTGACGCCTTCTTCTTCCAGCTGGGCCATGAGGGGGCCTTCCTCCACAGGCACAAGCGCGGGAAAAAGCTTGCCGAGCACTTCGATATCCGGCTCACAGGCAATATCCACCGCAGAAACGTCGCTGGTCTCCAGCAGGTGCTGTTGCAGGGGCGCGTTGACGATATGGGCATCATACCCATTGCGAAGCATGGTCGTGCAGATGGTGGTGGCTACCTTGAGCGCTTCGTGCATGGCAATCTCCTGTGGCGGCGGGGGGTATACGATATGCTCCAGCCGTTTGAGCGGCTAACCAAAAAACTATACGCCAGAACGGCGCAGGCCGCAACGGTGCTCTGGCGTTCCCCCCGGGCCGGATATGAAAAAACCCCGTGCCGGAGCACGGGGTTCAGGAATGCGTGGGACGTATGCCTAGTCGCTGAAGTGACCGGCTTCCCTCTTCACGCCGAGGGCGATCTTCCAGAGCAGGGAGAGCACCAGCGCGCCGATGGCGTACACGCCGAGCGCCACGGAGATCTCCATGCAGGTCGGCGCATAGTCCGTGATGGTCTCGAACATGTTGGGCGTAAAGCCGCCGATGAGCAGGCCCAGGCCCTTGTCGATCCAGCTGGCCACCACCAGCATGATCAGCGCGAAGGGCAGCAGGGGCCCGTTGCGCCACGCCGGCGGGATGAGGATGACGAGCGAACCCAGCGCCATAATGACGGCGGCCCACATCCAGTTGCTGACCCAGGTCACATGACCGGCGTGTTCACCGAACAGGAAGGTCATGGGGTGCTGGTGACCGGGGATGCCGGAATAGAAGGCCGTGAAGATCTCCAGCAGGTAGAAGAACACGTTGATGCACATGGCATACGTGATGATGGTGGTCAGCGTCTTCACGGCGTCGCGGCCGGGCTCGAAGCCGGTGAGGCGGCGCACGATGAATACCAGCAGCAGCAGGATGGCCGGACCGGAGCAGAACGCCGAGGACAGGAAGCGGGCGGCCATGATGGCGGTGAGCCAGTAATGGCGGCCGGGGATGCCGGCGTACAGGAAGGCGGTCACGGTGTGGATGGAGAAGGCCCAGATGATGGACAGGTAAATGAGCGGCTTGATCCACTTGGGCGGCTCCACGTCCAGGCGCTCGGCTTCCAGGGTCACCCAACCGATGATGGCGTTGAGGGTCAGGTAGCCGATGAGCACCATCATGTCATAGAACATGACGGAGTTGGGCGTGGGATGCAGCATGACGTTGAGCATGCGCTGCGGCTGGCCAAGGTCCACCAGGATGAAGAGCGAGCACATGCACACGGCGGCAATGGCCATGAACTCACCGAAGATGATCATGCGCTTGAACTTCTTGTAATGGTGGAAGTAGGCCGGCAGCACCAGCATGACGGCCGAGGCCGCCACACCCACGAAGTAGGTGAACTGCGAGATGTAGAGGCCCCACGACACGTCACGGCTCATGCCCGTGATGGAGAGGCCCTGCTGCAGCTGCTGCCAGTACACGAGGCCGCAGGCCCCGATGACGCAGACCAGGAAGAGCAGCCACAAATAGAAGGTCCTGGGACCGGTAAGCACTTTTTCAAGCATAGCCAGATCTCCCTAGATGAGGTAGTACACGCCGGGCTGCGTGCCGAGGTTCGGCTTGCGGCGAATGCTGTAGTTTTCGGCCAGGGCGTGCCGCACATCAGAATTGGGATCGTCCAGATCGCCGAAAAGGATGCGCCCGCCGGCAGCTTCGACGCAGGCGGGCATCTGGCCCACGGCCAGACGCTCGGCGCAGAAGGTGCACTTCTCCACCACGCCGATCATGCGCGTGGGGAAGGTGGGGTTGGGCATTTCCTTGGGCAGATGCTTGCGCGGATCCATGAAGTTGAAGGAACGCGCGCCGTACGGGCAGCCGGCCATGCAGAAACGGCAACCGATGCAGCGGTGGTAGTCCATGGCCACGATGCCGTCGTGCATCTGATAGGTGGCCTGGGTGGGACAGACGCGCACGCAGGGCGGATTGGTGCAGTGATTGCACAGCAGCGGGAACATGCGCTCCTTGATGCCGGCGGCCTGGTAGGCGTTGATGTCATCCGGGAAGGCATGATCGAACTTGTCCAGCCAGAACCATTTGATGTTCTGGTTGCTGCCCTTGATGGTCGGCACGTTGTGCGCCTTGTGGCAGGCATCGATGAGGGGCTGGTAGTCTTCCGGGCCCTTGAAGGCGCGCGTATCGATGACCATGGCCCAGCGCTTGGCCTTGAGAGCCGCGGCGCCCATCTTGTAGCTGCTGCCCGGCATGGTGGCGGCCGCCTGCGCGGTGGAGGACAGCGCAGCCACACCACTGCTCAGGGCAAAGGCCGAAAGGCCCGCCACTTTGAGAAAGCTTCTTCTGCTCTTGTTCATTACTTCTTCCCCTCGGGAGTGATGTGGCAGGTCCAGCAGTAGGGATACACGCTGTTGGCGATGTGGCACTTTTCGCAGAAATTGGCGTAGTCGTTGTGACACTTCAGACAGGTGTTCTGGAGACTGATGGTCCATTCCTTGCCGGTGGAGGAGACATAGACGCGCTTTTCATTGCGCAGGGCCTGATCCCGCCACTGATTGAGCAGGGCCATGTGCTCGGCGCGCATGTACTCCACAGGCTCGACGCATTCCTTTTCGTTCTTGGGCAGCACTACGTCGGGACGCTTGTAATCGTCCTTGCCGAAGTTGAGCCAGAACGGTGAGCTGAACAGCACCGCGAAGATGACGGCGCCGACAATGACTGCTTTGGCGTTATACATGGACTACTCCTCCCCCTGCTCCGCATCGTCTTCGGGTTCATCGGGATCCACATTGGGCAGGTCTTCCTGGCGCAGGTCCATGGTGCGCTTCTGTTCGCCCTTCATCACGAGGGCGTTGCCCACCAGCTCGTGCAGGCCGCTCACGGTCACGCCCGGAGCCCAGTAGTTGGCAAGGGGGGTGAGGGTGGCACGGTCGATGGCGCAGACGCAGGCCATGTGGTTGACGTCGTACTTCTGCTGCACATAGCGCAGGGCGTTGCCGCGCGGCATGCCGGCGCGCATGCGCAGCTCCATGATTTCCTCGGTGTTCAGGCCGGAACCGGAACCGCAGCAGAAGGTCTGCTCGCGGATGGTGTTCTCCGGCATTTCCACGAAGTTGTTGCACACCGCCTTGAGGATGTAGCGGGGCTCTTCCAGCAGGCCCATGGCGCGCGCCGGGTTGCAGGAATCATGGAAGGTCGTGATGATGTGATCGTTCCGGCTCGGGTCAAGGTTGAGCTTGTTGTGCCGGATGAGGTCGGCCGTGAATTCGGCGATGTGCACCATCTTGGTGGACGCCGCGTTCTCGAAGCGGGTGCCGGTGATGGGCGAGGTGGGCACGTCCATCATGCAGGACGGGGCCGGGCCGTTGTAGGTGCCCATGTACTGGTTGATGACGCGCCACATGTGGCCGCACTCGCCGCCGAGGATCCACTTGGCGCCCAGGCGCTCGGCTTCGGCGTACATCTTGGCGTTCAGCTTCTTGGCCATGTTGAAGGACACGAAGGAGCCGAAGTTGCCGCCTTCGGACGCGTAGGTCGAGAAGGTGTAGTCGAGATCCAGTTCATGGAAGAGCAGCAGATAGCCCATGAAGGTGTAGATGCCCGGATCGGCGAACACGTCGCCGGAAGGCGTGATGAAGAGGATCTCGTGGCCTTTCTCGTTGAAGGGCGTCTTGGGACGGATGCCGGTGATGGTCTCGCAGTCGTCAGCCAGCATTTCCACGATTTCCACAAAGGAATGCGGCTGGATGCCCAGATGGTTGCCCGTGAAGGAGCAGTTTTTCACCGGGTCCATGATCCAGTGCGTGCCGAGGCCCACTTCATGCAGCAGCTCGCGCACGATGGCCGTGATTTCGGCCGTGTCGATGCCGTAGGGGCAGAAGAGGGAGCAGCGGCGACACTCGGTGCACTGATAGGCGTAGTAGAACAGTTCCTTCACCACGCTCTTGTCCCAGCCGCGAGCGCCCACGCTGGCGCCGAGCAGCTTGCCCAGCATGGTGTAGTCACGCCGGTAGAGGGAGCGCAGCAGTTCCGCGCGCAGCACCGGCATGTTCTTGGGGTCGTTGGTGCCCAGGAAGAAGTGGCACTTGTCGGCGCAGGCGCCGCAGCGCACGCAGATGTCCATGAAGAGCTTGAGGGAGCGGTGCTTTTCCAGCCGTTCCTCGAAGGCGTCACAGAGGATCTTTTCCCAGTTGTCGGGCAGGTTCCAGTCCTCGGCGGCCGGGTCCCACTCATGCGGATGCGGCATGTGCAGGCGCTCCATGGTCTCGACCTTGGCCGGATAGCAGAAGCTGCCCGGCGCAAATTCCGGCTTTACGTCAAGCCAGCTGCCAGCGGGAAAGTCCTTGCGGCTGGCCATGAGTTCGTGTGGCGTAGGCAATTTAGCCATGATGTAAACTCCTTACTCGGCGGCCTTTTCGGGTTGCTTTTCCAGCGGCAGGCCAGCGTCGGCCATGAACTCGCGGTACTCATCCTCGTACTCGGCATAGGTGAAGAACTGCTTCGGAGGATTCCAGGGGTTGACGTGGCGCACGCGGCGCGTGTCGTTGGGCACGTTGCGCGTGGGGCTGAAGAAGATGCCCGGCATGTGCATGAGCTTGGAGAAGGGGAAATACAGGAGCAGCACGCTCACAAAGGTCAGATGGACCACGAAGAGCGAGGGCAGCCCTTCCGTGCTGGCGGGCGAAAGGTGCGCAAGCCCCATGATGAAGACCTTGATGGACGCGATGTCGGCCTTGTCGAAGTACCGCATGCACAGCCCGGTGGCCACGATGCAGATGAGCAGCAGCAGCGGGAAGTAGTCGTTGAGCAGCGAGATGTAGCGCACGCGCTCGTTGACCAGACGGCGGGTCAGCAGGAAGAGCAGCGCCACCAGCAGCAGACCGCCGCTGACGTAGAAGCGCGGCACGCCCACCTGCATGAGACCGTCAAGCGTCTCGATGAGGGTGATGCAACCCGGCACCGGATCCATGAAGAAGCGGAAATGCCGGATGAATACCACGAGGAAGCAGTAGTGGAACAGCAGGGCAAAGACCCACAGCCACTTGGAGGAATAGTAGACGACGCGGGGGCCCTTGTTGACCGGGTCGTTCAGCAGGACTTCAGCATGCGTATTGCGGAAGAGGGACCGGAAGGTCAGCACTTCGAGCAGCATGCGGACGACCGTCTGACCCTTGGTACAGGGGCAGTCCCATTTTTCCTGTTTGATGAAATCCAGGGACGCTTCCTGGCCGCCCGTCGTGGGGATGCGGAACGGCACGGGCGACTTCGCCCAATACACCATGCGCCTGATGACGCCCACTACAAAGATGATTACCGCCACATAAGGCAGCACCACGCTGAACAGGAAAGCAAGCCCGCCGGCCGCTCCCGCCCAGGCGATGCACCCGATGAGCGCCACCATCGCCAACGCTGCGATCATTCCCTACCTCGCTTGGAAATGTGTTAGCTTTTGCCCGAAACCGGGCTGCCATCCACCGTCTGCGCCCAGCGCACGACCTGTGCATACTGGGAGCGGATCTCGGTGATGCGCGATTCGGCCAGCGTCTCGCGCGCCTCCGTATACATATCAAAGGCCAGCAGCACGATGCTGTCCAGCCGTGATTCCGCATTAAGATAGGCCGCGCGGGCCTTGTCGCCCGCGCAGAGCGGCAGGAGCAACTCCCGCATGATGGGCTTGAGCAGAAAAAACACCCCGATGGCCTGACTGGGGGTCATCTTCTGCACGGCCCGCAACCGCACGAAGCGGTCGATGGCCTGCCGCACCGTCACGGGGTCGGTGTCCTCGCCGGACACGGCGTCGAACAGACGCCCCGCCGCCTCGTGCGTCATGTCCCCCACCGGATTGGTGAAGGGATCTTTCCTCGTCCTGAGAAAACCTGTCGTTTCAAGCGGATAGGTCTCGTACACGGCCTCTATCCACTTGCTGACCACCGCATCCTTCTGCGGGCGGAAGATATCGTGAATTTTCATGGGACCAACTTTTCACAAGCTAGAGTCAAAAGGCGTTTAGATATACGAGACAAGCACATGTTGCGTCAAGCCCTGTCCCGGGACGGGCAGGGCAAGACGCGCATGCAATCCACGGCCCGCAGGGCCTGTCTTATTCAGGGCAGGGGATCTGCCCGCCGCAGCTCCCGGCTACGGGATCGTCAAAGAGGCTTGGCGTTCCGAATTCCCCCTGGGCCGCATTGCCCCGCGGCGTCAGACCGCCGGTCACAGGCTCCAGCGGCAGCGAAGAGGCGGAAGGACGCGGCGCGGCGTCCTGCGCGGGCGCTTCTTCCTGCCGGACGGCAGCCTGCCGCCGGGTCTTGTTCTCCGCTTTGGACACGAGCATGGACGGCAGTCCGTGGTATTCGATAAAGGGCACGGTCTGCGAACCCGAAAGGTAGACATGGGCCTTGTTGCGCAGCAGGCGCAGGCGCAGCCAGAGCATGTCCGGCGAGATGGCGGCCAGTCCACCGGGATTTTCCGCCTTTTTGGCCAGTTCGAGAGCTTCCTTCATATTGAGGCCGCGCTCCACGGCCTCGCGCATGGCGGCGACCATGTAGACGTCCTCCGGCGTTTCCGCCACGGGGTAGAACGCCACGCTCACATTGCCCGACAGGGCCTCGATGGCTTGAGCGCAGGCGGAACAGGAAGGCGAGTAGAACACCCGCACGGACGGCGTCCCGCTGGGGTCGCTGATGCTCCAGACAGACGCCGCAAGGCGGGCCGAGGCCCCGGCATTGATGAGGAACAGCACAAGCCAGCAGAGTACCAGGATGGAACGGCGCGACGGCACGCCCTTGCCCTGCGGATCCATGTCCGCCCGGCGGAAGCAGGCGTAGACGCCGGCAAAGAAGAGGGCCGCCCCGAGGCAGCTGATGCAGGGGGCCGTAGCCGCCATGAGCAGCAGGAGGACGATGTCCCCCGCCAGGGCAAGCCCGGCGATGACGCGTCCCACGCGGGCCGCGCCCACCAGAGCCAGCAGGGCCAGGACGGCAAAGGTCACGGCGCCGATCCACCAGAGGGATACGCCGCCGAGATTGGCATCCTGGTACAGACTGCACCCTTCGGTCACGCAGACGTTGACGTCATTGCCGAAGGCTGTCCAGACGCAGTAGGCTACCGCCACAAGAGCAAGACAGAGTGTGCCGCTCAGCACGCCGTGCGAATTCTTCATGAGTTCCTGCCGGGTCACGCCCTGGGGCGTGTGGTGAATTTTTTTATTCATAGGCCATTACGCCGCCTTCGTAAAGCCTTCTCTTCCGCCCGGGGTTGTGCTATCGGGGACGAGCCGCCGCAGGCGGCGGTCAGGAGGTCGGTCATGTCATTCGGATGGATCGTATTTGCCTATGCGGCGTTCGCGGTATTTGCGGCGGGCATCATTCGCGGGGCGACCGGCTTCGGCTTCTCCATGCTGGCGCTGGTGCTGCTGACCTTCGTCATGCCGCCGGCGCAGGTGGTGCCGCTGCTCCTGCTTTGGGAGATCCTCGCCAGCGCCGGGCACGCCCCCTTTGTCTGGCGGCAATGCGACTGGAAGGTCACCGGCCTCCTGCTGCTGGGCGTCATCCCGCTGACGCCTGTGGGCATGGCCCTGCTCATCCACGTCCCGGCGCAGGCCATGACCATCGGCGTGAATGCGCTGGTCCTCGTCCTGACGCTGGTGCTGTTGTCCGGCGTCAAGCCCTCGCGCCCGCTGGGCCCGCTCGGCATCGTCGGCGTGGGCGCGGCCACGGGCTTCGTCAACGGCGCATCCTCCAACGGCGGGCCGCCGGTCGTGCTCTTCATGCTGGTCACCCTGCCGGCCGAGGCGGCACGGGCCACGCTCATCGTCTTCTTTCTGGCCCTGGATGTGCTGACCTCGTGTTTCTTTATCCACTCGGGCCTCATGTCCTGGCAGAGCGTGGTAGATGCCCTCGTGGTGCTGCCGTTCATGTGGATCGGCATGTGGCTCGGCACACGCTGGTTCCATAGTGTGGACGAAGCGCGGTTCAAGCGCTATGTCCTGCTGTTCCTCATACTGGTTTCCGTGGTCGGCATGGGACGCGCCCTGCTGCGCTAGCCCTGCCGCGGACGCTCTTTCCAAGGAGATACGATATGAAACTGCTTACTCTGGCGCTCGGCCTCTGCGCCCTGCTGGCCGCCGGCTGCGGCGGCGCCAATACCGCCCGTCTGCCTGACGGGACGGAGGGCTATTCCGTCAACTGCAACGGCATGGATAACGACTGGGCCGAATGCTACAACAAGGCCGCCGACATGTGCGACGGCGGCAAATATCAGATCATGTCCCAGAATACGTCCGCCGTGGGCGAGATCCCCATGCGCAACCTGATCATCAAGTGCGAATGACCAGACCCGCCAACTGCGGACGGTCTGCCGCCTGACGGGCAAAACGCTCACGCGGCCAGCGGACACGCCGCCGTAAAAAAAGCCCGCACACGTCCCGCGCCATCTTCGCGCGGCTGCCGTGTGCGGGCTCACCATTTCGGTCCGTGAGGACACGCCCCTCTCAGAGCATATTCCGTTTGGAAGGCTTTACCTTCCCAACCATGTGGCCTGTCGTTGCGTGGAAAACATGGTTTTCCGCACTCTTTTGGCCGGGTGACGCGGCGTCTCCGCCTCGCCCTAAATGACCTTGTTCAGCGCGTACTCGATGATGCCCTCGGCGCCGGCCTGACGCAGGCGCGGGATCAGATCGCGCACCACGTCGATATTGACCACCGTTTCCACGGAAAGCCATTTTTCGTTCTGGAGCGGAGACACCGTGGGCGAGTTGAGCGAGGGCAGCATCTGGAGGATGGCGTCCAGACGGTCCGCAGGCGCGTTCATCTTGATGGCCACCAGGTTTTCCGCCCGCAGGGCCCCCTGCAGGAGCAGGTCGATCTGCTCGATCTTGACGCGCTTGCGCGGATCGGCCCAGGCCTCGCGGTTGGCGATGAGCACGGGATAGGAGCTCATGACCTCGTCGATGATGCGCAGGCCGTGCGCCCGGATGGTCGTGCCGGTCTCCGTCACTTCCACGATGCCGTCGGCCAGCCCTTCCACCACCTTGGCCTCGGTGGCCCCCCAGGAATAGAAGATGTCCACGTCGATGCCCAGTCCGGCAAAATACTTGCGCGTCAGGCCCTGCAACTCGGTGGCGATGCGCTTGCCCGCCAGATCCTGCGGCTTCTGGTAGGGCGAGTCCCCGGCCACGGCAAGCACCCAGCGGCAGGGCCGGCAGGACGTCTTGGAATAGGCCAGCTCGGAAATGATCTGCACGTCCTTGTCATGTTCCACTTCGTGCAGCCAGTCGAGCCCCACGATGCCCACGTCGAGGATGCCCGCCGCAACGTAGCCGCCGATCTCCTGCACCCGGCAGAGCGAGGCGCTGATCTCCGGGTCATTGATCTCGGGGAAGTAGTTGCGCGTATGCTTGCGGATCTTCCAGCCGGCGCGGTCAAAAAGGTTGATGGTGGCTTCTTCCAGCGAGCCCTTGGGGACGCCCAGTTTGATGATGGGTTGTGCGTTCATGCATAAGCTCCGGGCGCATGGCGCCCTCGTGTTAAGCGTGCGGTGCGTACGGGTGGTTAGCGCCCGTAGACGCTCTGGGGATCGAACACTACGGGAGAACAGTCGGTCACCGCGCCGTCCTTCCACTCCCGGTAAAAACAGGAACGGCGACCCGTATGGCAGGCCGCGCCGCCGACCTGCTCGATGCGCAGCAGGACGGTGTCGTTGTCGCAGTCCAGGCGGATGGAAAGGACCTTCTGCACATGGCCGGACGTCCCTCCCTTATGCCAGAGCTCGCCGCGGCTGCGGCTCCAGTAATGGGCCTCGCCCGTTGCCAGCGTGCGCTGCCAGGCCTCCTCGTTCATATAGGCCAGCATGAGCACTTCGCCCGTTGCCGCATCCTGCGCGATGGCGGGGATGAGCCCCTTGCTGAAATCAGGACAAAACGCCGTGGACATAGGCATTCTCCTTGGGGAAAAACTCACGTCCGCCGTGTCCCGCGCAACGGGAAAACGACAGCCGCGGACAAATGCACGCTAGCCATAAACGCACGCGGACGCAAGAGCGTTTCACCTTTGAAAAAGGTGAAACGCGGGGCGGCGGCACAGCGCCCCGGCCGAAAGCAAGCCGAAAAACCGCGTTTTTTTCCGCGAAGCGCCAGGCCGTATGGTTTGAAACGCAACGCGTTTCAAACGGGAAATGCTCAGGAGAGTTGCGTGACGTCCGCCTGCCGTTTGCGTGGACGCCGCATGACGGGAAAGGCATGCCCGCCTTTCCGCAAAACGAACAGCCGGCCCGCCGCGATGCGACGAACCGGCTGCTCTGGCCAAAAGCTTTTCTCGGTGAGAACGTACAAGACTCTCGCTCAGGGCATGCTTTCCTGCAGCCATGAGGAGCCGCTCACGCGAGCTTAGGAAGGTTTGTTGTTGCCGTAGACGCTGGGCACACGCCGGGGCGGCAAGCCGCTCAGACGAGGCTTGTCGGCCGCTTCGCCCGCGTTCGCCGGAGCGGCGGCAGGCGCTTCAGCTTCCGCAGGCTTGGCCACCGGACGCGCCATCTGCTGGGCCGCCAGGGGCGGCGTGGCGGCAGGCTCCGCAGCGGGAGCCGCGGCCTGCGGCGCGGCGGCAGCATCCCCGGTGGGGTCCAGCCGCATGGCGTTGCGCCCGTACGCGGCCTGCGCCATAGCCCTGGGCATATGCCCGACGGCGGAAAGACCGGGCATGGCCTGCGGCACGGCCTTGCGCTGCTGCATGGAGGCCGCCGGCTTCATGCGGGCGGATATCTCGGCGACCGCCTGCTTGGCTTCAGGCTTGTCGATGATCTGGGCATAAGCGCTGCGCAGTCCCGACAGGATCTGGGAGACGCTGTCCAGCCGCTCGACGCTCATCTTGAGGTTGGCCTCGAGCAGGCGTGCCGTGCACAAAAAGTACAGGTTGCTGAGATTGACCGCCAAGTCCCCTCCCCGCTCCATATTGAGCGAGGAGGAGAGCTCGTTGACGATGTCGATGACTTTGGAAATGAGGATGCCCTTGGCGGCATAATCTTTTTCCAACATCTTTTCGCGGGCCTGCTGCAGGAATTTCAGCGCCCCGTCATAGAGCATCAGCAAAAGACGCCCCTGATCGGCGGTGCCGACATTCGTCTGCATATAGGCCTGTGTGGCGCGAGTATTCATCTATTCCGTTCCTTCACTGAAAGCGTCGGTCTCTTTTCTTTTACCTGTTAACTGCCGCCGCTCAACTGCTTGAGTTGACTCTCAAGGGAAGTCTGCGTCTTGTTGTACCGGGCAAGCAGGGTCTCCAGACGGGCAAAGGCCGCCTTCTGCCGCTCTTCCCAGAGCGAGATACGATCCTTTTCCCGATCGATCTTTTCCTGGATATTCTCCATGATGGTCTTGTAGTTATCCTGCAAGATCATCAGGGCGCCGTTCTGCGACTTGATGGACATGGAATCATCGTCCACGCCGTCGCCGGTATCCTGCCAGGTCAGCTCCGCCTTGAGGAAATTGTCCACGGTATCCAGCAGGCCGTACTTGATGCGCACCTGGCCTTCATGCTTGCCGGGCGACAGGTCGTCGATGAGGATGGACAGACCGCGGGCATCTCCCGACGGGCAGGAGTAGTAGTTGCTGCCCATGCTGGGGTCGTTGTTGGCCTTGACGCCATTGATGTAGACCTCAAGGATGTTGCCGGCGGAGTCCACTTCGTAGCTGACGTCATAGATGCCGGCCTGGGTGATGCCCTGCACGCTGCTGGCGTAACGGAAGGCGTTGGTGGTGGAGGTACCCGGCGTGCTCGGCCCGCAGAAGAAGTCCACCACGGCTTCCATGTTCTCGGACATCATCTTGTTGTAGTTTTCCTGGTCCAGCTCCGTGAGCGAATCAATGGTGGACGCAGGCGCGATGACCAGCAGGCCATAGGTCTCGCTGGTTTCGTCCGTATCGGTCTTGATGCCCATGTTGGCCAGGTTGGCGAGCAGGTCGCCGGACAGGATGTCGTCCGCCGAGGTGCGCGTCTGATAACCGGCCGGCGTGCCGGAAAGCATGGACTTGAAGCGCGAATTGAAGAGCTGCACGCCGTAGTTGCCCTGCAGAAGACCGCCCTTCTGGGCCGTCAACTGGGACATGCTGTAGTTGTCGTCTTCCGGGTCGGTGGACGTCGTTTCCGCGTTCTCGTCGTACTTGGTGAAGGTCTGCACCGTCGTCAGGAGACTGTTCACGGCATCCAGGAAGGTCTGCACGCTTTCCTGCAGGGCCTCACCGTCGGTGTTGACGTTGATGGTGGCCTCGCCGACGCCCTGAAGGTTGATCGTCACGCCTTCGATGACGTCCGAGATCGAGTTGGAGGAGCTCTCCAGCTCCATGGGCCAGTTGTCCACCGTGTAGATGGCATTGGCGGACTGCTTGATGTTCCAGTTGTCGGAATCCGTGATCTGGCCGGTGATGCCGGGGCCCGTGAGGGACACGATGTCCTTGACGACCAGCTTTCCGCCCACGACGGAGGCATCCAGGCCCTGCCTCTTCAGCTCATCCAGCACATTCTGCATGGTGGAACCGCTGGCCAGAGAGAACTTCACCTCCGTACCATCGTTCTTCACCACGGTGTACTCAAGATCCGGCGGCGTTTCCAGCAGATTCTCGCCCCCGCCGGCCCCCGCCGATTCCGGCGCGATGGTGCCGTTGGCGATGGTCATCTCCGCCTTGACGGTGGCGCTGTAGCCCTGATGGTCCACATAGCCCTGCGTCAGCGCCATGCCGCGCACGTCGTCGAGCTTGAGCGTCTTGTCGCCGTTGGCTTCGTCAACGATATTGCCGCCCATCTCCGCCTGAATGGCATTCAGCAGCTCCTCATTGGTCTTGTCGCTGCTGATCTTGACGGTCTTGGTGGTACCGTCGCCCATGGTGAAGGTATAGGTGAGCTCCTTCGGCGGATTGGCGTCGCTCAGCTTTTCGCTCAGCTTGTCCTTGGAGAAGGTCAGGGTCGTGCTGAAGACCTTGGTCGCGCCGCCCGTGTAGTCCACGGACGTGCCGCTGGCCGGCGTCTGCTCCACGCTGATGCCGGTGGGCATGCTGCCGCCCCCCGCGGGCGTGATGCTTTCCACGCCGGAAAGGCCCATATACCAGCGGCCGTCATCCGACATGGACATGTTGGCCGTATTGCCCGTGGCCTGGGCCAGGGTGGCCAGAAATTCCTCGCGGGTCGCGGTATCCTTGACCGTCACGGAAATGGTGCTCTTGTAGCCGTAGCCCTTGTCCACCACCACGTTGAAGGTCAGATCCCGCCCGGTGCCGCCATCGACCAGCGGCTTGGACATGTCCTCCTTCGTCCCGGCATAGACCTTGACGCTGGGGGGCACGTCGGCGTCTTCCGAGCTTTCACGGCGCTTGAAGGACTGCACGCCGTCCAGCTTCAGATTGCCGCTGGGGTCAAGGCTCGCGATCTTGCGCCCCGTCTGGGAATTGATGGCATCCACAAGGTCGTTCAGCGAGGAGTTGCCCTTGATGGAGATGCTCTTCTTCGTGCCGTTGTCGTAAACAAGGTCAAACACGAAATCGCTGGGGTCGGTGAGCACTTCGCCGAGATTCACTTCCTTGCTGGTGGACCAGGAGGAACTCGTCCCGGCAGCGGACATGCCTTCAAGGGCGCAGTCGTAGATGACGAGGTTGTTTTCTTCCCCGGTATCCTTGCCGGCCACCTGGAACAGATAACCGCCGCTCGTCTTCACCGTGCTGACGGTGATGCCGGGATTGTCCTTGGAGTTGTTCACCAGGCTCACGAAGGAGTCCAGCGTGGTGTTGGGCGGGACGGAGATGGAGACCGTCTTGCCGCCGTAGGTGAACTTGAAGTCCACCGCATTGTCGGTCTTGTTGATGATGTCGTTCTTGGAAGAGAAGACATGCTTGTTCGCCCAGACGGAGTTGCTGGCCACCTGCTTCACGTTGATGGTGTGCTGCATGTTCTGGGCATTGGAGTTGGCCGTGCCCGTCACCACGCCGTCATCGGAGCTGGTCACCAGCTTGGAGACGAAATTGTTGCGGTTCTTGAGCGTAGCGATCTGGCTCTTGGTGCTCTGGGCGGCCTCGATGATCTTGCCGAAGGCCTGATAGCGCAGGTTCCAGTCGTCCTGCCAGGCCTGAAGGCGATTGAGCTGGATGGACTCAATTTGCTTGAGCTGTTCCAGGGTCTGAGTCCAGTCGGTGCCTGAACCGCTCAAACCGGAATAATATATGGAGCCAGCAATGGAACTCGACATGGCAACCTCGCTTGATTACATATGGGACGATGTGCTTTCTTCGGGAAAGACTTTCCCGGCAAAAATCACTTGCAAAATGTACGCCAAACACAAAGTCCGGCATGCATCCGGCAGACACCCGCCCTGCATGCGTCTTTTAGAGCTTAACGGCGCGATCCGGCATATATTTAGGGTACGTTCAGGGTCTGAGCGGCCAGGCGGCCAACAAGGCCTTCAGAGCCCGGGCCCGGTGGCTGCGCCCCATCTTCTCCTCGCGGGAGAGCTCCGCCGCGCTGCGCTCCAGTTCGGGATCCCAGAACACGGGGTCATAGCCGAAACCATTCGTCCCGCGGGGAGCCGCGAGCAACCGCCCTTCCCAGACGCCGCGCACGGCCCACTCCCGTCCGCCCATAGAGGGCGGGAAGACCACGGCCATGCAGCAGACGAAGCGGCAGCCCCGTCCCGCTTCGGGCACGTCGCGCAGCACATGCAGCAGTTTGCGGATGTTGCGCGCGTCCCTGCTCTCTCCGGCAAGAAATTCCCAGTCATCGGCGTAACGGGCCGAATGGATGCCCGGCGCGCCGTGCAGGGCGTCCACCTCCAGTCCCGAGTCGTCGGCGATGCTCACAAGCCCGCTGTGCGCGGCCACGACCCGCGCCTTGATGCAGGCATTGGCCTCGAAGCTGTCGCCATCCTCCACGATGTCGCCGATCCCGGGGAAGCTGTCCAGGCCGAGCACCGCCACCCCGAGGGCGGACAGCGGTTCGGCCAGCTCCCGGACCTTGCCGGCATTGGTGGTGGCAAGCACCACCCGCTCACATTTCGCCATGATTTCCTCCTCCACTCTCAGGACGGCGTCCTGTGCGTCTGCAGGGTCGCCGTCACGATGCCGCCCACGATGAGCAGACCGCCCACCACCTGCGCCGGGCTCACCGCCTCGCCCAGCACCAGCCAGGCCGCCAGCGCCGCATAAAGCGGCAGGGAATAGTACACGATGCCCGCCCGTACCGGCCCGATGCCGGCAATGGCCCGCGTCCAGAGGCTGAAGGACACGAAGGAACAGCCGATGCCGGCGTAGAGCACCCCGATGATCACTTCACGGTTCCAGGCGACAGGCGGCAGCAGCCACATCTCCCCGGCGACCATGGGCAGACAGAACAGACTCCCCAGGCCGAAGGTGACGGCGCTGAAGCCCAGCGTGGACAGGCCGGCCGGACGGGAACGCATGAACAGGGAATAGAGGCCGAAACTCAGCGCCCCGCCCAGCGACCACAGATCGCCCCCGGCAAAGCTCAGGGAGGCCAGACGCTGCCAGTCGCCCCGGCTGACCAGCACCACGATGCCCGCCATGACCACGCACATGCCGCCCAGACGGCGCGGGCTGATGGGTTCGCCGTAGATGATGCGGGAGAGCAGGAGGATGATGATCGGCGCCGTCGGCGCGATGAGGGCCATGTTCAGGCTGGGCGTCGTCTGCCCGGCCTTGTAAAAAAAGGTGTTCATGAGCGACACGCCAAGCAGCGACATGAGCGACACATAACGCCAGTGCCGCAACAGCAGGGGCGCGTCCTCGCGGATATGCCGCCAGGCAAAGGGCAGACACACGACGAAAGCGACGACCCAGCGCCAGAAATTGCACTGCCAGGGCGGGATCATGTCCGCCACGGCCCGCGCCACCACGAAGTTGCCCGACCAGATGACGGTCGCCAGCAACGCCATGCCGTATCCGGCCGCCGTTTCCCGCATGATGCCTCCCCTCCCGCCGCGGCGCGCGCCGCTTCTCGCGGCGGAGGCTCCCCCCGCCGCCCTGCGCTCTTTCTCCACCTTCGCCGCCCTGCCGCCGGCAAGCGCCCGCACGGCGAGGGGCGAAAACCCCCAGCCTCCGGGGCCGGGCCGCCGTTTCCCGCATAACGTCGATATCGAAGGGACACCGGGCTTGCGGCATGTCCATAGAGCCGCGCCCGATCCGTCCCGACGCCCGTCCCCGCGAAAAAACCGCTTTTCACGGCCGGCACGCGTATGCGTCCTGACCCTAGCCGCAGGCGGACGCCGGAGTCAATGCCTGTCCTGCCTGGGCGGCCCGTCCGTGCGGCCGCCGCGGGCGGGCCTTCCCTTTTGGCGGGTTAGCGGCTAGGTTCGACGGGGGCCGGCCCTTGCCGTGCGGCCCGCCCTTTCGTCCATGACGGCACGGCCTTTGGAGCATCCATGAAATCGATCCCGACATGTTCCGCGCGCTATGCGCGTTGCCTTGCGCTGGGGCTGACGCTGGCCCTGCTGCCCGCCGCCCTGCCCTCTTCCCCGGCTGCCGCTGCCGCCGCACAGACCGCCGCCACGCAAACGCCGGACAAGGCGGCCGGCCCCGCTGAGGCCGCCGAACCTTCGCCCGAGGCGCAAAAGCTGGCCGCCGAGCAGGGCAAGACCCTGCAGGCCGTGCAAAAGGCGCTGGACGCCGGCAACCACGCGCAGGCCGTGGAGCTGGTGAAGCCGCTGGCCGACGCCGAGAACCCCGAGGCCCTCTATGTGCTGGGCGAGCTGACCATGCAGGGCAAGGGCACCAAACGCAACGTGAAGCAGGGGGCCATCCTCCTGAAAAAAGCGGCCGACAAGGGCGAGATGCGCGCTCAGAACGCCTTTGCCACGGCGCTTTGCACCGGTAACGGCGTCAAGCGCAACTTCCGGGAGGCCGCGCGCTGGTATCGCAAGGCCGCCGAACAGGGGCTGGCCGAAGCCCAGTTCGCGCTGGGCTATCTTTACGCGCACGGACGCGGCGTCCCCAAACGGGAGAACGACGCCATCGACTGGTACGGCCGGGCCGCCAATCAGGGACTGGCCGAGGCCCAGTACACCCTGGGCTGGACCTACCTCAACGCCAAGGGCAGCAATCAGAGCGACACCAAGGCGGCGCACTGGTTCGAGCGGGCCGCGCAGCAGGATCATGTCAAGGCCATGAACAACCTGGCCTTCATGTACGCCGAAGGCCGCGGCTTCGCGCAGGACAACGCCCGCGCCGTGGAGTGGTACACCCGCGCCGCCGAGGCGGGCTATGCCGAGGCCCAGTATAATCTGGGCTACATGTACGAACAGGGACGCGGCGTGCCGCAGGACTATGCCAAGGCCGTGGAATGGTACCGCAAGGCCGCGGACAACGGCGAGGCGGCCGCCATGTACAGCATGGGCCTCATGTACGATCAGGGCACGGGCGTACAGGCCAACCTCAGCGAGGCGCAACGCTGGTACGAGCTGGCCGCCAAGAACGGCGACCCCGACGCCAAGGCCCATCTGCGGGCCCAGCAGCGGGACAGCCGGAAATAAGGCCGCGAACGGCGGCCATCCCGCGAAAAGTGCGCCGGACGCGGGGCGGACGGACAGCCGCCCCTTGTCTTCCCTTTGCATTTCTGCTATGGTCGCTCACCCTCAAAATATGAGGGAAATATTTGTTTGGAGGCATGGCAGATGGCTGACAAGGAAACCGGGCACGAAAACGAAATGAATTTCGAAAGCGCCCTTGAAAACTACCTCAACACCGACTTCGGCGAACTCGAAGAAGGCTCCATCGTCAAGGGCGAGATCGTTCGCGTTGACGATGACAATGTGCTGGTGGACGTGAACTTCAAGTCCGAAGGTCAGATTCCGGCGAGCGAATTCCGCGATTCCGCCGGCAACATGACCGTGAAGGTGGGCGATACGGTGGACGTGTACGTCGTTCGCAAGAACGAGGGCGAAGGCACCATCACGCTCTCCTTTGAAAAAGCCAAGCGCATGCAGGTCTTCGACAAGCTTGAGGACGTGCAGGAGACCAATCAGGTCATCAAGGGTCACATCGTGCGCCGCATCAAGGGCGGCTACACCGTGGACATCGGCGGTGTGGAAGCCTTCCTGCCCGGCTCCCATGTGGACCTGCGCCCCGTGCCGGATATGGACGCCCTGGTCAACCAGGAGTTCGAGTTCCGCGTGCTCAAGATCAACCGCCGCCGCAGCAACGTCATCGTGTCCCGCCGCGTCCTGCTGGAAGAGGAGCGCGATTCCAAGCGGCAGGATCTGCTCCGCACGCTGGAAGAAGGCCAGATCGTGCAGGGCAAGGCCAAGAACATCACCGAGTACGGCGTGTTCGTGGATCTGGGCGGCCTCGACGGCCTGCTGCACATCACGGACATGAGCTGGAAGCGCATCCGCCATCCCAAGGAAATGATCACCATGGGCCAGGACCTGACCCTCAAGGTGCTTTCCTTCGACCGTGAGAACAACAAGGTCTCCCTCGGCCTCAAGCAGCTCGTGCCCGATCCGTGGCAGGACATCTCCGCCCGCTTCCCCGAAGGGGCCAAGTGCACCGGCAAGGTCACCAACCTTGTGGACTACGGCGCCTTCGTGGAGCTGGAGCCCGGCGTGGAAGGCCTCGTGCACATCTCCGAAATGTCCTGGACCCGCAAGCTGCGTCATCCTTCCCAGATGGTGCACACCGGCGATGAAGTGGAAGTGGTCATCCTCGGCGTGGACGGCGAAAAGAAGCGCATCAGCCTCGGCATGAAGCAGGTGCGTCCCAATCCCTGGGAACTGGTGGCCGAAAAGTATCCTGAAGGCACCATCCTGGAAGGCGTCATCAAGAACATCACCGAATTCGGCATGTTCATCGGCATCGAGGACGGCATCGACGGCCTCATCCACGTCTCCGACATCAGCTGGACCAAGAAGGTGCGTCATCCCAACGAGATCTACAAGGTGGGCGACACCGTGCAGGCCAAGGTGCTCACCGTGGATCAGGAAAACGAAAAGTTCACCCTCGGCATCAAGCAGTTGGTGGACGATCCGTGGGGCCATGTGCCCAGCACCTACCCCGTGGGCTGCACCGTCAAGGGCGTGATCACCAACATCACGGACTTCGGCCTCTTCGTGGAAGTGGAAGAAGGCATCGAGGGCCTCGTGCATGTGTCCGAACTGTCGGGCAAGAAGGTCAAGACCCCGGCCGAAATGTACAAGGAAGGCCAGGAGATCGAAGCCAAGGTCATCCATGTCAGCGCCGAAGAACGCCGCCTCGGTCTGTCCATCAAGCAGATCCGCGACGAGGAAGAACGCCGCAAGCCCAAGGAATTCCATGCCGGCCCGCAGGAATCCGGCCAGAGCCTGGGCGAACTGCTCAAGGCCGCGCAGGAAAACAGCGAAAACTGATCTTCCGGCGGATAACAGCGTATATGACAAGGGGAGGCTTCGGCCTCCCCTTTTTTGTCGCGGCGACGCGCTCCGTCCGCTGTCCGGCGCAACAGGCCTGTCACCACTATTCACCCCCTTCCCCCAAGCCCCCATCCCTTCCCCAGCGCGCTTTTACCGGGAGGAGAATCGGGAACACGAGGCATGCCCGCCCCAAAAAGCGCGGGACATGCACAAGCTATTCTGCTTATCCATTGAAATTATTTATAAAATTTGTGTTGACAGCCCCTGAGGCATTTTCCGTGTGAGACGCTTGGCGTTTCATCCCATACGGCCTGTCGTTTCGAGGGAAAAACGCGCTCCTTCCGCTTGGTTTGGGCCGGGCGGCGCTGTGCCGCCACCTCGCGTTTTCCCTTTTTAAAGGAAAACGCTCTAGACCTCCGCCTTGCAGGGCCGCCCTATCCACGCTATCAACGAGGATGCCCCGCCCGAATACAAGGAGAACACCATGTCTGCTGACGACGCCTCCAGTAAGGAAAAAATATCTATCCGACCGCTTTGCGAGGATGGATATGACTGGATCTTTCCAGATCAACTGCCCGATGCCGTCCGGCGGCAACTTTTCTGGGTCATCAAGCGTCACAGCTCCTACACGGCCTGGGCACGCGCCTTTGCCGCCTTTGACGCGGTCATCAACAAAATGGAGAGCCTGCTCCCTGAACTCGCCGCCAAACCTTTCGGCACCTATGCCGTGGGGCTGCCCCCTGACTCCCAACCGTTCACCGTCTGGCCAGGCTGGGAGCACAAGCTCAAATGGCGCTGCGAGTACCGCGCCGCCTTGGCCCGCTTGCGCAGGGGGGACAAGCGCGCCCTCGGCATCGTACCGCCAGCTCCCCTTCTCGCTTCGCAGGCCAAACGCTGCCTGTTTGATTTGGCCTGGTTTTTCCAGGGAATACACCCCAGAGAAGGCTACCACTCCATGTATGATCCCATCATCCCGGAAAAAGCCGCACTGACCATGCTGGCCTGGCAAGCCTTCCGTCTCGCCGCTGAAAACGTCACACTCACGGGAACGCCAGAAGGAATAGCCCCCTATTGCGTAAACATCTCGCAAATGTATTCCTCGGAACACTCCATGCTGAAAGATTATTTACCTCAACGATCTGATATGCCGGACTTTGCGTTCGAATTAGAATTCTATGAAGTTCTCAGCCGCTACCCCATCCCGGCGGACCTGCCGCCCGTGCCCGAACCCGTCATCCTGCCAAACCAGAACGCCCCCTGGTGGGCTCCCGCAGGACAACGCGGCGGCCCGCTGGTCTGCCGAAGCAATGATATAGTCTTCGTGCCCGGCATCTATCTCTCCGCTCCCTACGGAGACATCCGTTACCTGCACGTCGATATGCCCGCCCCTTTTATTACTTTAGTCACGCTGGAAGACGATCTGCCCTGCACCTGGACCCTCATCTGGCGGGACGACCGCTATGAGAACGGCGCGGACATCCCGGAGGAGGAAGCCCTCTACTTCCCCGAGGGCTGAAACCGTCCGCCTGGCAAGGCCCCACGGGACAAACCCATTGCGGACTGCGCCCACCGCCCGCGACCGTACAGAAAAACAACAACGGATCTTCCGGCGGATAACAGCGTCTACAGCAAGGGGAGGCTTCGGCCTCCCGTGTTTCGCGCCCGTGCCGGGGCGCACCGCTCACTGCCCCGCCCTTCCGGGCTTCTTCCGACAGACGCCCCAAAAGATCACGGCTTGACGCCCCTCCCGAGATCAGGCAAGACTCTCTCCCTGCTGGATGCTCCCGTCATCTAGAGCATTTTCCGTGTGAACCGCTTGGCGTTTCAAACCATATGGCCTGGCGTTTCGCGGAAAAAGCGCGTTTTTCCGCTCACTTTCGGCCGGGCGGCGCTGTGCTGCCGCCTCGCATTTTGCCTTTTTCAAAGGCAAAGAACGCCCACCTGTGGAAGGACAAGGAGGAAATATGCTGCCCTTTGAAGAAAGGAAACGAGATCCCTTCATCACTGAAGAGGCCTATCGGGCATGTTTGGGTACCTCAAAGCGCATGTTCACTAACCCAACGTTTGCGGAAAACCGTGACCAGATCAAGAAGCTCACAAAAGATTTTACTTCCGCGCGCCGGGTCAGTTCGTATCGCTCCATGAGCTTTATTGAAGAGCCGTGGGTACGCTATTCCTCGGGGGATGCTCTGGAGGACGTACGAGAGCGCGTGAAATACGCATTTGAAGACTTGCAGCGGCATAAAGAGGCCTTTCCGGAAGCTGATTACAAACTTTGGGAGCCGGACGCCTATTACTACACCTTACTGCTCATGAGCTGGAGCGTGCTGTTCAATCTGCCGGAATGCCTGGACATCCTTATCGCCAATATTAGCCGGGACCCGGAAGACGGCGAGGACAGCTTCATCTACGCGCTGTTTTCCGCCCTCGGCGTACATGACTTTCCGGGAAAGCAGGCGGGACTGCTGCATGAGGATCCCTACGGCATGTTGTATGACTCCCTTGCCGGCAGCAAAGAAGACCAGCAAAGAGCCATGAAAGCCTATCTCAAGCGCTGGTACAAGAGTAAGGCCATCAGGGGATGCTACTGGCGTGAAAGGCATTCCTTCAAGCCCTCTGTGCATCTCGGCTACTGGGCCTTTGAGACCGGCTTGCTGACCGTATTGAACGACCTGGACGACAGCAGCTACCGCGATATGAATTTCTACCCGCGCGATATGGTGGACTACTGCAAGGAACAGGGCTGGGCCAAGGAAGTACGGGAAAGACTCCAGGCCATGCGCGGCAAGCAGTAACGGCGGGACGGGCTGGGGGGCAGCCAGCGTGCGCGGGACAAGACGCCTTGCGAGACGCTGAAACGGCATCCCCGCCCTGTCCATCGAGCGGCCGCCGGGCTTCCGGCAAGGAGGAAGCCCTCTACTTCCCCGAGAACTGTGACGCCGCACCATCCATCGTCTGGAACAACAGGGAAAGGCTCCGCCCGGCAGCCCCTTACACGAGGCAGGCCGCCGCTACGCAGGAGGGCCGCTCTCCTCCGCACTGTATGCCTGCGCCGCCGCCACCACCTTCTTGAGCAGCTCCTGCAGGGTGCGGCGCTCCTCCTCGGTGAGCGGCTCCGTCACCGACACATCCCAGCCTGAGATGATCTCCATGATCCGCGGATAGACCGCCTCGCCACGCGGGGTGGGGAACACGGCCGTCGTCCGCCTGTCCTGCGGGTGAGGCTCCCGCCGGATATAGCCCTGCCGTTCCAGTTGGGCCAGGGCCCGCGTGACGTTGCTCTTGTTGAGATGCGCGAGCTCCGGCAGCCTGTCCTGCGTGAGTCCCGGCTCCCGGCAGATATATACGAGAAAAAGATACTGGCTGCCGCTCAGACCGTACTCCGCAAGCCGCCGGTTCAGGTAGAGCTGATACCACCTGTGCGCCAGCCCGATCCATTTATACGTCAGTTCCACTTTTGCTCCCGAACGTCTTTCCCACGGGATGCCGGCACACGGCATCCTGCGGATTTTTAGAGCTTGTCCGCCATCCTGCGGGCCTGCCTGCCGCATGGCACCCGCCTGCGTCCCCGGGCGCGAAGCCCCTCCGCCGTCGCCCGACGCGAGGAGAATACCTTGACACCTCGGTGAAGACAACGTAAATCGTTGCACGCGCAACAATACATTTTGAAACAATCCACCCGAGGAAGCGACATGCCCGCACAACGCCGTCCGAAAGCACGTCAAAAAAACTGCCCGCCGCAGCAAGGCCTCCAGGCGCTGCGCGCCATCTTCAGCCGCAACTTTACCGTGGTCTCCCTGATCAATCTTCTGCTGATGACGGCGTATTACCTCATGTTCGTCACCAGCACCGGCTATGCCCGCACGACCTACGGGGCCAGCCTGAGCACTGCCGGGCTCACGGCGGGGATCATGGTCATCGGCTGCCTCGTGGGGCGCTTCGCCACCGGCAACCTGCTCTCGCTGCTGGGCTGCCGCATCATCCTGCTGGGCGGCCTGCTCTTTTATTCGGCCAGCATCGCCGCCTTCTTCTGGGTCCCCAGTCTCGCGCTGCTCTTCGTCCAGCGCCTGTGCATGGGCATCGGGGTGGGCATCATCGGCACGGCCACGGGGACCATCGTGGCCTACGTCGTCCCGCACGAGCATCACGGCCTCGGCATCAGCCTCTTCAGCATGAGCACGGCCCTCGCGCTGGCGCTGGGCCCCTTCCTGGGCATACAGATCGTCGCCCGCACCAGTTATGCCGTCCTGGCCCAGACCTGTCTGGGCATCGGCCTTGCCTGCATCGCCATCTTTTTCGTCATGGGCCGCCTGCCGGAGATGCGCCACCGCCGCCGTCCCTTCCTCGCCCTGTACAGCTACATCGACCCGCGTGTGGTGCGCTTTTCGCTGGTGGCGCTCATCACCTGCCTGAGCTACGGCTGCATACAGGCCTTCATGACGTCCTACGCCGCCGAACGCGACCTGACCGGCGCGGCAAGCTTTTTCTTCCTGCTCTATGCGCTGGTCGCCCTGCTCACCCGCCCCCTGTCGGGCCGCCTGTTCGACCTGCGCGGGGAGAACGTCATCTTCTATCCGGCCCTGCTGCTCACGGCGCTTTCCCTGACCCTGCTGGCCCATGCGCAGCACAGCGCCGTCCTCCTGCTGGCCGGGCTGGTGCTGGGGGCGGGCTTCGGCAACTTCCAGTCCGCGGGGCAGGCGGTCTCCCTGTCGCTGGTCTCGCGCTCGCGTTTCGCGCAGGCCACCACCACCTTCTACATCTTCTTCGATCTGGGCATCGGTCTGGGGCCCTATCTTTTCGGCTTCATGGTGCCGGCCGTAGGCTACGGCGGCATGTACCAGAGTCTGGCGGTCGTGGTGCTGGGCGCGCTGGCCGTCTATTACTTCCTGCACGGACGGCGGGTCTCTTTGTAGACGCTCCCTCTAAACAGAACGGCCGCCGGATTCCCGCCAGCCGTCGCCCAAAGATACGCCACAACGACGATGCGCCGCTCCCCTGAAAAGGAGCGGCGCATCTTGACGTTTGACGCTTTACTATGTGCTACTTGTTTGGGGGCACCTTCCCCCCAAACAGACAGCGAATAGAGTCAACAGCCCCTAGTTGCCGCCCCCGACTACGAAGGCATGCGGATAGAGCCGCTTGAGCAGTTCCTGCATCGCCTTGGCCTTGGCGGTATCCGGCCACGGCCCCACCTGCACGTTCCACAGGTTGTTGCTGCCGAAGATGAGGCGCCCCGTGTAGCCCGCCGAAGTCAGCTTGCTGATGAGCCCCTGGGCGTTGTCCTTGACGCCGAAGGCCCCCACCTGCACATAGTAATCCCCCACCATGTCGCCATCCTCCTTGATCTGGGGGATGCCGCTCAGGCTCTGGATGCGGACGCGGGCCGTGCCCTTGCCGATGACGCCCAGCCGCTGGGCGCAGGCCTTGGAGAGGTCGATGACGCGGTCGTCCACGAAGGGGCCGCGGTCATTGATGCGGACGATGAGGGAACGCCCGTTGGCGAGATTGGTGACGCGTACCTTGGTGTCCAGCGGCAGGATCTTGTGGGCCGCCGTCAGGGCGTACTGATTGAAACGTTCGCCGCTGGCCGTGGTCTTGCCGTGGAAGCCGGGCCCGTACCAGGAGGCCACGCCCTCTTCCACGAAACCGTGGGCGGACTTGAGGGGATAGTAGGTCTTGCCGCGTACCGTATAAGGCTTGGAGCCCGGCACGCCGCCCTTGCGCCAGGAGGAGGAACCGCAGGCGCAGAGCTGACAGATGCAGAGAACGGCAAGAAAAAGGCCGAGGCCGTGCAGGATACGCCTCATGACGCCGCACGCTCCAGGTGGTCCCCCGCCGCATCAAGGGTATGCAGGAGAGAGATGCCCTCCTCGTCCAGCCGGTGTTGCGACTGGGCGTTCAGCAGCAATTGCCGGGCCTGCAGCGGCCGTCCCGCATCCAGCAGGTTCTCCGCCGCCAGACGGAAGAGACGGTGGGGCCGGTCTCCGTACAGGGCCTGCAGCAGGACGGCATACAACTCGCCAAAGGCCCGGCGGGCAATCTCTTCCTCCACGGCAAGCCAGCGGGCCAGATGCCGGTTGCCGCCCTGCTCTTCCAGATAGCGCGTGAGCAGGAAGAGACCGTGCCGCAGCACATAGAGGATACGGTGGAGCTCGCGGGCGGAGCTTTCATTGGTCTGAGCGGCCAGCTCGCGCAGGGGATCATACAGGTCATCCGTCACGGAGGGCGTCCGGGCCAGCTGCGCCAGGCGGCTGGAATAGTGCTGCCGCTGGAAGGCGTCCTCGCGCAGCTTGGCGCACTCATGGAAGGCATAGCCGATGCACCAGTCGAGCAGAGCCTCCACCGGCGTCTGCACGGTCACGCCATCGGGCGCGGCGCTGCCCGCATATTGCCAGAGCAGGATGGCGTCATCGGAGGGATGTTCCGCCGTCTGCCGGAACAGATGATGGGCCGTATCCTTGAGACGCCAGAAAACGCCCTTGCGGTTGACCTCGCCCAGCAGGTCGCGCAGGGCCGCGTAGGAAACGAGCCCGTCGCGCGTAAAGAGCCGGTTCTGTTCCTCCACGCCGAGATAGACCGTGCAGAAGTCCCGCACGAGATCACGGACAAAGTAGGCCCGGCGGGCCAGCAGCCAGCGCTCGCTCACCGGCCGTCCTCTTGCAGGAGCGCCTCGGCAACCTTGATGTCATAGAGACGGAGCGGATCGGCTTCGGGATTGCGCTCCTCGCGGTAAAGACGGGCCGCGCTTTCCAGGACGGCATAGGGCACCCAGCCATGCCGCTCCCACGCTTCGGGCAGGTCCTGCCGCCAGAGGCGGAAGGCCACGCTGCCGTCCGGCTCGCGCCGCACATAGACGCGCACGCCGGGATTGCCGGCCTGCGGATGGTAGTAGAGGCCCAGAGTATCCTTCATGCGTTGTTCCTCTGCTTGGCCTGGGGCGTTTGCCCGCAGGGCTGTTGCGACAGGCCTTGTATAGCCTCAAAGGACGGAGCTTGCCAAGTGCGGCCCCTGCCGGGCCTGAAAATTTTGTGAAAAAAAAGTCGTACGGCGTCAGCAGTTGTGTTCCTCGAAAAAATACGTTATAGGCCGCAGAGAAAGAGTTGCCCTGAATGCCGCCCGCAAACGGCATTCTCTTTTCCCCGGCACAGACGGCGGAAGGGGGAAACATGAAAATTCCCCTGGGGCAGCTTCTGCGTGAAAAAGATGGCAATCGGCGCCTGCGGGCCTGCCGCGGCCATTTTGGAGCACAGGTTCCGCACACGCATGAAGGCACATCACGCAACGCCGTGATACACAAAAACCACGTGGAGGTATGGCAATGGCGAAACATGCAACCCCCCTGTTGGACCAGCTGGAAAGCGGCCCCTGGCCGAGCTTCGTGTCCGACATCAAACAGGAAGCGGCCAACCGCGCCGCCAATCCGAAGGGCCTCGACTATCAGATCCCGGTCGACTGCCCCGAAGATCTGCTCGGCGTCCTTGAGCTCTCCTACGAAGAAAAGGAAACCCACTGGAAGCACGGCGGCATCGTGGGCGTGTTCGGTTACGGCGGCGGCGTCATCGGCCGTTACTGCGACCAGCCCGAAAAGTTCCCCGGCGTGGCCCACTTCCACACGGTGCGTGTGGCCCAGCCCGCGGCCAAGTACTACCACAGCAAATTCCTGCGTGACCTGTGCGACATCTGGGATCTGCGCGGTTCCGGTCTGACCAACATGCACGGTTCCACCGGCGACATCGTGCTGCTCGGCACCCAGACCCCGCAGCTGGAAGAAATCTTCCACGAACTGACCCACAAGATGAGCGTGGACCTCGGCGGTTCCGGCTCCAACCTGCGTACCCCCGAAGCCTGTCTCGGTCAGTCCCGCTGCGAATACGCCTGCTACAATACGCAGGACATGTGCTACCAGCTCACCATGGACTACCAGGACGAACTGCACCGTCCCGCCTTCCCCTACAAGTTCAAGTTCAAATTCGACGGCTGCCCCAACGGCTGCGTCTGCGCCATGGCCCGTTCCGACTTCGCTGTGGTGGGTACCTGGAAGGACGACATCAAGATCGACCAGGACGCCGTGAAGGCCTATGTGGGCGGCGAGTTCAAGCCCAACGCCGGCGCTCACTCCGGTCGTGACTGGGGCAAGTTCGACATCCAGAAGGAAGTCATCGACCTCTGCCCCTCCAAGTGCATGAGCTGGGATGGCTCCAAGCTCTCCATCAAGACCGCCGACTGCGTGCGCTGCATGCACTGCATCAACACCATGCCCCGCGCCCTGCACATCGGCGACGAACGCGGCGCCAGCATCCTCGTGGGCGCCAAGGCCCCCGTGGTGGACGGCGCCCAGATGGGTTCGCTGCTCGTGCCCTTCATCTCCTGTGAAGCCCCCTATGACGACGTCAAGGAAGTCATCGAAAAGATTTGGGACTGGTGGATGGAAGAAGGCAAGAACCGCGAACGCGTGGGCGAAACCATGAAGCGTCTGTCCTTCCAGAAGCTGCTGGAAGTGACCGACACCGAAGCCGCCGCCTACCATGTGCGCGAGCCCCGCTCCAACCCGTACATCTTCTTCAAGGAAGAAGAAGTGCCCGGCGGCTGGGACCGCGACCTCGCTGCTTACCGCAACCGTCATCAACGCTAGTTTAAGGGGGAGAAGAACATGGCTTTTATTTCTTCCGGGTACAATCCCGAAAAACCGATGGAAGGCCGTATCACCGACATCGGCCCCCACAAGTATGACGAATACTTCCCGCCGGTCATCAAGAAGAACTTCGGCAAGTGGCTCTATCACGAGATCCTCGAGCCCGGCGTTCTGCTGCACGTGGCCGAGAGCGGCGACAAGGTGTACACCGTCCGCGTGGGCGGCACCCGCACCATGTCCATCACCAACATCCGCGAGATCTGCGACATCGCCGACAAGTACTGCGGCGGCTATGTGCGCTGGACCACGCGTAACAACATCGAGTTCATGGTGGAAGACGAAGCTACCATGAAAGCTCTGCGCGACGACCTGAACTCCCGCAAGTTCGCCGGCGGCTCCTACAAGTTCCCTGTGGGCGGCACCGGCGCCGGCGTGAGCAACATGGTCCACACCCAGGGCTGGGTGCACTGCCACACCCCCGCCACCGACGCCTCCGGCCCGGTGAAATGCGTGATGGACACCGTGTTCGAAGAGTTCAAGAACATGCGCCTGCCCGCCCCTGTGCGCATCGCTCTGGCCTGCTGCATCAACATGTGCGGCGCCGTGCACTGCTCCGACATCGGCCTTGTGGGCATCCACCGCAAGCCTCCGATGATCGACCATCAGTGGGCCGACAAGCTGTGCGAAATCCCGCTGGCCGTGGCCGCCTGCCCCACCGCCGCCGTGCGTCCCACCAAGGTGGAATACAACGGCGAGAAGGTGAACTCCGTGGCCATCAAGCAGGATCGCTGCATGTACTGCGGTAACTGCTACACCATGTGCCCCGCCCTGCCCATCTCCGATGGCGAAGGCGACGGCATCGCCATCATGGTCGGCGGCAAGGTGTCCAACCGCATCACCATGCCCAAGTTCTCCAAGGTGGTCGTGGGCTACATCCCCAACGAACCGCCGCGCTGGCCCACCCTCACCAAGACCGTCAAGCACATCCTTGACGTGTACGCGGCCAACGCCAACAAGTACGAGCGTCTGGGCGACTGGGCCAACCGCATCGGTTGGGAATCCTTCTTCAAGCTCACCGGCCTGAAGTTCACCCATCACCTCATCGACGACTTCCGCGATCCCGCCTACTACACCTGGCGCCAGAGCACCCAGTTCAAGTTCTAGTCCAGGTTTGATTCAACCCCGGCGGCGCATAACGCGCCGCCGGGACAGGAGACTGAAATGGCTGACAAAGACGTTATCATCGACTTCCTCAAGGGCAAGTCCGCCGCCAAGTCCAAGTTCTACTTCAAGGACTTCACGGATCTCTTCCCCGACAAGGGTCCCCGCGAAGTGAAAAAGCTGCTCACCCAGCTGGTCAATGAAGAAGTGCTGGAATTCTGGTCCTCCGGTTCCACCACCATGTACGGTCTCAAGGGCGCCGGCAAGCAGTCCCACGCCGAAGGCGAAGACTAGTCGGCCGCCTGCGCGCATTGCCTGCAATGCCGCGGACCTCTCGGCCTCTTACAAGAATTGCCGCAACGCAAGTTGTGGCATTTCTTCTTTTGGGGCACGAACGCTTTTTTTGACCGCATGAGGTTGCCGCGACGCCGTGTCTTCTCGCGGAGCGTTCTCGTCTTTTCCGAGGCCTGCCCCGGCTCTGCCAGTCTGAAAGACGGGCTCCCCGCAGATGGCAGCCGCGGCGCAAAAAGTCACTCATCCGCCTGCAGGGCGTGAACATCTCTTTCACGTCCGCCGCAGCGGCTCCCCTGTTCAAAGAAAACGCTTTCGCGCGCCACGCGCGCAAGGAGGGAACGATGCTGACGGAAGTGGAAAAGAAACTCCTGGGGATGTGCGCACAGCTTGCCATCAAGACGCAGCTTGCCGGAGAAACGGCCAAGCAGGCCCCGGCCCTGCCGCCCAAACTGGCCAAAAGCACGCTGTCCAAATCGCTGGGTTCCTTTGTGACGCTCAAGATCAGGGGCCATCTGCGCGGCTGTATCGGCACCATGATCGGGCATGAACCGCTTTTCCGCAATGTCTGGCGCATGGCACGCGCCGCCGCATTCGAGGACTTGCGCTTCCCGCCCCTGCGGCCGGAAGAATTTGAGCGGCTGGATATCCATATTTCCGTTCTGGGCCCGCTCAGCCCCTGCCCCTCCATCGACCAGATCGAACTGGGACGGCACGGCCTCCTGCTGGAACTGGACGGCAGCAGCGGCGTCTTTCTGCCGGAAGTGCCCATCGAGCAGGGCTGGAACAAACAGATGTACCTGGAGAACCTCTGCCTCAAGGCCGGGATCCCCTCCAAGAGCTGGCGCAATGAGCGCGCCCACCTCTACTGGTACGAGACCTTCTCTTTCGACGTGCCGCGGGAAGATGCGCCCAAGCCAGCCCCCGAACCGACACAGGCCCCTAACGGCGCTCCCGGCGATGGACTGCCGCGTTAGAACGAGATCCGGGGCGTTCCGCTGTCGGGAGCGTCATCTTTTCCGGGTACGGCCGGGCAAAGGCCGGACAGCGCACTCCCCCGCACACGGCCGGCCATGACGCCCGGCAAGACCGCCTACGCGAGAAGGCGGCGGGACCGCAGACAAGGGAGGATGCGCACTGCCCTCAGACGCAACACGGCACGAACGGTGAAGGCAGCACCTCTCAGCAGCACTGCGGCAAGAAGGCGGAACGCCCGACACATCGCCTGAACGCGCCTGCCCCGACCCAGCCCTACCCCACGAGAAAGAGGTACGCCCGGCACGGAAGCCTTTGCTCCCCTGCCGGGCGTCGTTTTGCCGTCTTGTTTGCGTTCAGGCTGCCGGGAAGGCAGCCCCGGCCCATAGAGCATTTTCAGTTTGAACTGCTTTGCATCTCAACCCATCCGGCCTGGCGTTTCGCGGAAAAAACGCGTTTTTTTCGCTCACTTTCAGCCGGGCGGCGCTGTGCCGCCGCCTCGTATTTTGCCTTTTTCAAAGGCAAAATGCTTTAGCGCACTTCCCCATTGAAAATGTGGATTGCTCTGGTAGTCGCGAGAGCGGTTGCCCGTAACCGAACACACGGAAAACCACGCTTTTTCCGGCGTGTGATGGCAGCGTCAGCATGGAATTTGGGCACAAATTCAATGCGAAACCGCTCTAGATCAGGAGAGCCTCAAGTGACGCAGCAGGTCGGCATACACGGTCTTGCCTTCCTTGACGGCCTGCTCCACGCCGTACTGTATCAGTCGCAGCGGGGTATCGGCGGGCACATGGGCATAGGGCGTGTCCTTCTGACAGCAGAATCCCCCCACTTCGTGCAGCAGCCGCAGGATATCATCCGTCAGCCAGCCGTCTCCCATGATGGTCAGCTGATCGTCCCCCTGCATGCCGGCCAGCAGCCGCAGGGCAACAGGCACCGCATCATCCGGGAAAACGCGCATCCAGTCGCTCAGGAGGCGGATGTTGATCTTGCGCCCCTTGAGCGCCTGATGCAGGTAATGCTGCTGGCTCCAGACCGGCAGCCCCGCCTGACGCGGGATGGCCACATGCGGCGGAAAGGGGACGCGCCCGGCCAGCGCAAGCAGACACTGCCGGATACGGTCCACCGTCTCGTCTGGGTGGATGATGTACTTGCCGAAACTCGCGGAAAGATGCGTGCGCCAGAATGCCGCGGGCTGGTCCAGCGCCATCCTGACGGCCGGCACGATGTCCCCCGCCGGGCTTTGCCCCACCCCGGTCCGCGTCAGCCGGGGCGTTGCGTAGGGCGTATCAAAGGTTCGGGCGACTTCGGGACGCAGCGTGGCGAGGGCGAACACCTCGCCGATATTGCTGTGTTCCGTGATGCAGGTCACGGCGCGTGCGAAGTCCGGTATGCGGTCGACATTCCGGCTGACCTCAAAGCGGGGATGCCCGGAGAACTTGCGGATTATGGCCTCATAGGGCTCCACGCCCCAGGCCCCTCTGTAGGGCCGGTACAGCAGCTGGTAGTCGGGGAAATTCTCCAGCAGCGCCGCCACCACGCTTTCTCCATAGCAGGGAAAGATCCTGTTGCGGCGTTCTCCGGGATTGCTGTACATCCCCACGGGCGCGTACAGCAGCGCATCCGGCTCGACTTTGGCTTGCGCGAGCCTGTCCCGGATCGCCGCGATCCGGGGATAGCCGGTGGGGAGGTAGCGATACGCCGTGCGGGTGCGTTGCAGGAAACGAGGATCGATCATGTTGACGTGGCTGCTCTCGATGGCCTGCCGGTCGGCAAAGATATGTTCGGACGTCACGAAGAACGCATCACAGAACTGCATCATATAAGCATAGTCCGTGTAGTCATAATGCTCATACGCGCCGAAGGAATGGCAAAAGCTCGCCACCGCCGCATCTTGCGGGAACGGATGCCGCGAGCCGCTGTTCATCAGGAGGATCACGTCGATCCCGAACAAGGACGCCAGGCCCTCATCCTCGATGAAAAACTTTTTCACCGGCAGATTGACGTCGAAGCCCTCGCCGCAAACCAGCGCCATGAAGGAAAAATCCTTCCTGAGCCTCCGCTCGATGAAGCGAAAATATTCGTCAGGATTCAAAAGCAGCCTGTCCACAAAAAAGCAGACCAGCGGTCTGCCATCCCGCTTGGTTTCGGCTATCCATTGCTGGATGGCTTCAGGCGGGGAGGTCTCCGTTTTTTTCTCTTCGCCGCTCATGCAGTCTTCCTTTGAGAGGATTTTCCGTTTGAAACGCTTTGCGTTTCAAACCATAGCCCCAAAAAACGACAGCGCGCCGTTATCCTTGCGGGACCGCGGCGCGCTGCATTGTGACCAGTGCTGACGAACGGCCCGGCCTACGCCGTGACCGTCAGCCGCAAAAAGCGCTTCTTGCCGAGTTTGATCACATACTCGCCGGGGGCCAGCGCCGTCAGGGCGTCATCGCAACGGTCGCCATCCACGGAAAGCGCACCTTCCTTGATGAGACGCTTGGCCTCGCCACGGCTCTTGACCAGCCCGGCCGCTTCCAGGAAGGCCGGGGGCGTGCTGTCCTCGCCGTGGGCGCAGGTATGGGACGGCGCGTCATCGGGCACGCCGCCGCCGGCAAAGACGGCATTGAAGCCCATGCGGGCCTCTTCCGCCGCCGCCGGGCTGTGGTAGCGGCTCACCATCTCGCTGGCGAGCTGTTCCTTGGCGGCCTTGGGATGCACCCGGCCTTCGGCCACGTCGGCCTTGAGCGTGGTGATCTCTTCCAGCGAAAGCGAGGAGAGCAGCTCGTAATACCGCCACATGAGCTCATCGGAAACGGCCATGACCTTGCCGAACATCTCCGACGGCGGCTCGTCGATGCCGATGTAGTTGCCGTAGCTCTTGGACATCTTGCGCACGCCGTCCAGACCTTCCAGCAGGGGCATGGTCAGGATGCACTGGCTCTCCATGCCGTACTGCGCCTGCAGGGTGCGGCCCACCAGCAGATTGAACTTCTGGTCCGTGCCGCCCATCTCCACGTCGGCCTTGAGGGAGACGGAATCGTAGCCCTGACAGAGGGGATAGAGGAATTCGTGGATGGAAATGGGGCGCTGTTCCCGGTAACGCTTCTCGAAGTCGTCGCGTTCCATCATGCGGGCCACGGTATAGCGGGAGCACAGACGGATGAAATCGGCCGCATCCATCTTGCCCAGCCAGCGGGAGTTGAATTCCACCAGCGTCTTTTCAGGATCAAGGATCTTGAAGAGCTGCTTCTTGTAGGTCTCGGCGTTGGCCACCACCTGCTCTTCCGTCAGCGGGGGACGCGTCTCCGAGCGGCCGGAGGGGTCGCCGATACGTCCCGTGAAGTCCCCGATAAGGAAGATGACGGTATGCCCCAGCTCCTGAAAGTGGCGCATCTTGTGCATGACCACCGTATGCCCGAAATGCAGGTCGGGCGCCGTGGGGTCAAAACCGACCTTGACCCGCAGGGGCGTACCGCGTTCCAGTTTCTTGCGCAGCTCTTTCTCGTCGATGAGCTCGGCCACACCGCGCTTGATGACGGCCATCTGCCGATCAATATCCAGCATCGATCTCTCCCTGTGATAGAGTAGCGACGCCACCCGAAAAAAGGCGACGCCGCGCCATGACCATACGTCGGGCGCGGCGCGGCTGTCAAACGCCGGCTGAGAAAGCTGAGGAAGGGAAAAGGGCTCCGCGCCGGCGCGCGGGGCCCTTGCCTACATCAGACCGAGCAGCTGGTAGACACGATTTTCGTTAAGGCCGCCATGCACGGAAAAGGCCGCCGTGTAGTCGGCCCCGATAAGGTTGATGGTATCATCCAGCACCACTTCAGCCTCCTCGTCGGGAAGCAGATAGGGGGTGGAGAAGCTGACGGCGTCACGCAGGGCGGCAGGGGCCGAACCTTCGTCGTCCGTTTCGGGCAGCTGGAAAATATAATTGGGGCTGACGGTAATGCCGGAAACTTCCATGATCCACATCCTTTGTTTGTGCCTGAGCGGCTGTTTTTTCCAGTCAAAGACGGTTGCCTAGTTTTCAGCAAGAAGGATGCCAAAAAAGAAAATCCGGCGAAGAACGCGGCTGCCGCCACATCCCTCACCGGAAAATTGCGGGCAAGGCCCCCGCAAAAGGCAGTTTTTTCCCATCCGACTGAGCCGCTGGCGGACCTCCGGCTCAGCGGCCCCGGGCCGACAACCCCGGACAGCGCCCGAAGATGACCAGTTCCAGCCAGTCCAGCCCGAAATCCAGGGTGGCTTCGTCAGCAAACAGTACGTCCTCCGCCCGCTGGGCGGAAATCTCCACATGCTCGAAGAGCTTCTTTTCCTCGATGAGCGCCCGGAAGGCGTCGAGCTGATACAGGCAGAGCAGCGCCAGCGTGGCCAGCTGCGGTTCCAGCGGCTTGCCTGTGGCGCCCACCATGCTCATGAGCCGCATGTAGCGGTCATTGAAGGCATTGTAGGGAGGCAGGCCCTGATCTTCCTGCCAGCGCAGGGGCGTCCATTCCTGCGTCCCGGCAAAGCCGCGGCAGTGCGGTTCCCGCACCAGGAAGTGGCGCTCTTCCACGCCCTGCCGGCCCAGACGGCTGCCCCGGCCCAGCGGATAGCTGCGGCAGGCCGCGGGCCGCGCGGCGTAGACCGAGCAGCCCTCGGGCCCCACGAAGGGACAGGGCAGCGTCTCCACGTCATCCATATTGAGGAAAGGCAGGGGAAAGCCCGTATCAGGGAAGGTGCGCACCGTGGCGTAACGTTCCAGGAAACTTTCGCCGTCCATGCCCAGGAAGCGGCACAAGCCCATGACGTCGTAGGGCGTCAGCGGCAGGGCCAGATCGTGACAGCAGCGATTGAAACAGGGCACGCCGGGATGGCAGGCAAAGCGGAACGTACTGTCCGGGGCCAGCTCCTCAAGCCCGTCGGGCAGAGGGGCCGCGCCGTCGGCGGAAGGGGAAAATTCATCGCTCATGGCATCTCCTCGCAAAGCATGGCCCGTCTCAGCATGCCGGAGCGGCAAAGGCCTCGGCGGGCAGCACATCAAGAATGCAGGTCAGGGCCGCGTCCGCCAGCAGGGCGGCGGCCTCGGTCACGCGCGGGGCCAGGGGCGGCGCTTCCAGGATGTCGGTGGTGAAGTCCCCCACCAGGGTCAGGCTGCCCAGGGCGCGCTTTTGCATGGGCGCGCCATTGTATCCGCCCATGCCGGAGGCGCTCACCACATGACGGCCGCCGAGCATGGCCTGTTCCACCAGCAGCCGTTTGTCCGCCGCGCCGTCCAGCGCCTCGACCCAGAGCGGACACTCCGGCAGCAGTGACGGCACATTGGCCGCCGTCAGCCGCTCCTGACGACAGTCCGCCGTGACGGCCGGATTGAGCTCACGCAAAAGCTCGGCCAGACAGTCCACCTTGGGCCGCCCCACATGGCGCGGCCAGAACTGCTGCCGGTTGAGGTTGGAGGCGTCCACCACGTCATCGTCGATGAGCAGGAAGCGCTCCACGCCGCTGCGGGCCAGCATCAGCGCGGCATTGGAGCCCAGCCCCCCCGCCCCGGCGATGCCCACACGCACGGATTGCAAACGCGCGAGCTGTTCGGGCGCGAGGTAGCGGGCAAGGCCGCGCCGCAACACGTTATCCGTCATCATTGAACTCCGTTGCACGATTCCGGCGGAAGAGGCCCCGCCGGCTTCAGAAGGCGGGTTGCTCCACCTGCTGGGAAAGAAAGATGAGTTCCTCGACCATGAGCAACAGCTCCTCGATGAGGCCGCCGCCCCGCATGGGATGGCCGAAGATGGCCCCCCGCTGATTGTCGAGACCGCGCCTGTCCACGGCGTCCGGCACGGTGGGGGCCAGGGCCTCGGCCAGACGGCAGGCCAGCAGATAGCCTTCGGCCCCGGCCCGGAAAAGGTGCGCCAGATCCGCCAGCCGCGGCCCGCATTCCTGCCAGAAAGCCAGCGCCTGCGGCGAGGGCGTCAGGCAGGCCAGCGTGTGCAGGGCGGTATGCAGGTTGTTGCAGGTGCCGCCGGGCAGGCCCGCCTTCCAGCCCCAGAGCCAGGGCGTGCGCCGGAAGAAAAGGTGATGCTCCGCCGCCAGATCGAGCACGTCCCGGACGCAGCGCAGCGCCTCCCGCAGGGGCGCGCGGGCCGCCACGGGCCAGAAGGCGGCCTCCGCCGGGGCATCCATATCCCAGGCGGGCACCTGTTCCGTGGGCGCTTCCCAGCCGGCCAGCTCATGCAGCAGATGGGCCAGCCAGCGGTTGGCGTCCGGGCTGTCCGGCGTCTCCAGATGCGAATAGCTGAGGACGTAACGGCCCCGCCCATAGTTGCCCGCGACCATGAGCGGCTGATCCGTCAGGAAGTCCGCCGAAAGATTCACGCCGTACAGCGCCTGCCAGGCCTCGAACACATGCGGCGGGATGCGCTGCAGAGGCAGGTCCGCCAGCCAGAAATCCCTGTCCGGGCTGTGATAGCCGGCCAGCACGCTCACGCTGTCGCCCGGCGTGGGGGCGAAGCGGCCCGGCCACCAGACCGGCAGGGACGGCCTGTGGGCGGCGGCTTCCGGCGCGGGGCCGCGCTCGCAGCGTCCGCGCATGCCGGCCCGCGTGCAGCCCCGCCAGCAGGGCGGCACCAGCGAACAGGCGTCGTCCTCCAGCGGCGGACGCAGGGGATCGGGAGCGGGCACAGCGGCGGACGCGCCGGCCGGCACAGCGGAGCGGGCATCGTCCTCGTCCGGCAGGCAGGAGCGCACGCGCACCAGCGCATGCCCGGAAATGAGATGCTGCTGCCGTTCGGGATAGCTGCCGCGCGACCAGGGGCAGATATGCAGGCCGTCGTCGGGCCGCGCATGGCTGAGCGCCAGACCCGCCCCGCCGCAAAAGCCCAGATAGCGTCCGCCCTCGCGCAACCAGCGGCGCACGGCCTCACGGCCCGCCTCGCCCAGGGCCTGCGCCTTGAGCCGGGCATTTCCTCCCGGCACCATGAGCAGAGGCGCGGCGCGGCCCCCTTCCAGCGGCTTGCCTAAAAGGCCGCCATTGGCTATGTCTTTTCCCTTGACCAGACGAGAGGGCAGGCCCAGCGCGCGAAGAGCGCGCCAGACCATGAGACCCCAGATGTGGGAATCGTCCCAGAGGACGAATATCGTGGGTTGCGTGACCTGCATAACAAGATAGTATTGCCGCCTTTCATGGAGAAAGCAAGATGGCTGACACCCTCCCCAAGGGCTATGAGCCCCAAGATGTGGAAGAGCGCTGGCGCGCCCACTGGCAGGACAGCAAGACCTTCACGCCCGACCCCGACGCGCCGGGCGATCCCTACTGCATCGTCATCCCGCCGCCCAACGTCACCGGCGCGCTGCACATCGGCCATGCCCTGAACCAGACGCTCATCGACGTGCTTTGCCGCCATGCCCGCCAGAAGGGGAAGAACGTCCTCTGGATCCCGGGCACGGACCATGCGGGCATCGCCACCCAGAACGTGGTGGAGCGCGCTCTTGCCAAGGAGGGGAAGACCCGGCAGGATCTGGGCCGCGAGGCTTTCATCGAGCGCGTCTGGCAATGGCGGGAAGATTACGGCCACCGCATCCTCAATCAGGTCCGCGCCCTCGGGGCCTCCGTGGACTGGACGCGCCTGCGCTTCACCATGGACGAGGGCCTGTCCCGCGCCGTACGCAAGGTCTTCGTGCAGCTTTTCAACGAGGGCCTGATCTACAAGGGCGATTACATCATCAACTGGTGCTCGCGCTGCCACACGGCGCTGGCCGATGACGAGGTGGAGCACGAGCCGCACCGGGGCAAGCTCTGGAAGGTGCGCTATCGCCTTGAGGACGGCAGCGGCGACATCGTCATCGCCACCACCCGCCCGGAGACCATCCCCGGCGACACCGCCATTTGCGTGCATCCCGAGGACGAACGCTACGCCCATCTGGTGGGCAAGCCGGCCATCGTGCCCGTACTGGGCCGCCGCATCCCCATCATCGCGGACAGCTATGTGGACCGGGAGTTCGGCACCGGCGCCCTCAAGGTCACGCCCTGCCATGACCACAACGACTGGGCGCTGGGCCGCACGCACAAGCTGGAATTTTTGCAGGTCATCGACGAGAACGGCGTCATGAAGGCCGAGGCCGGGCCGTATGCCGGTCTGACCAAGGAAGCCTGCCGCGAGAAAATCGTGGCCGACATCGAGGCCGCCGGGGACCTGCTGGGCGTGGAAGAGCTGGACCATGCCGTGGGCCACTGCTACCGCTGTCATACGGTGGTGGAACCGCACGTCTCCACCCAGTGGTTCGTGGCCACCACCAAGATGGCCCCGGCCGCCCGCGCCGCCGTGCCGGAACTGACGCGCATCCTGCCCGAATCCTGGGCCAAGACCTATTATCACTGGCTGGACAATATCCGCGACTGGTGCATCAGTCGTCAGATCTGGTGGGGCCACCGCATCCCGGCCTGGACCTGCGCCCAGTGCGGCAAGCTCATCGTGAGCGAGGACGATCCGACCGCCTGCCCGCAGTGCGGCGGCACCGACCTCAGGCAGGACGAGGACGTGCTGGACACCTGGTTCTCCGCCGCGCTCTGGCCGTTCTCGACTATGGGCTGGCCGGAAAAGACGAAGGACCTTGCCCGCTGGTATCCCACCAGCGTGCTGGTGACCGGTTTCGACATCATCTTTTTCTGGGTGGCCCGCATGATGATGATGGGCCAGCACTTCATGGGTCAGGTGCCCTTCCATGACGTCTATCTGCACGCGCTGGTGCGGGACGAATCGGGCCGCAAGATGTCCAAGTCCACGGGCAACGTCATCGACCCGCTGGAGATGATCGACAAGTACGGCTGCGACGCCCTGCGCTTCACCCTCACTGCCTTTGCGGCCATGGGCCGGGACATCCGCCTGTCCGAGGCCCGCATCGAGGGCTACCGCCACTTCATCAACAAGATCTGGAACGCGGCCCGCTTCGCGCTCATGAACCTGCCGGAAACGGCTCCCGCCCCGGTGGATCCGGGCACGGTGGAGGGCCTGCATCATCAGTGGATCCTGCACCGTCTGGAGGCCGTCAAGCAGGAGATGGACGCGGCGCTGGAGGAATACCGCTTCAACGACGCCGCCCAGACCGGCTACAAGTTCCTGTGGAACGAGTTCTGCGACTGGTATCTGGAGCTCATCAAGCCCGACATGCAGGACGAGACTCGCAAGCCCGTGGCGCAATACGTGCTCTGGACGGTGCTGCGCGAGCTGCTGCTCCTGCTCCATCCCATCGTCCCCTTCGTGACCGCGGAGATCTGGCATGCCCTGCCCGTGCCCGCCGGTCAGACGGCCACGGACATCGCGCTGGAACCCTACCCCGCCGCCCGTCCGGCCTGCGTCCGTCCCGAAGAAGCCGCGCGTATGGAGCTCATCCAGGGCGTCATCGTGGCCGTGCGTACCATCAAGGCCGAGCTCAACATCAGCCCGGCCCACAAGGTGAGCCTGCTGCTGCATCCCGCCGACGACGCCCAGGCCGCCCTGCTGGAAGCGAGCCAGGCCATGATCTTCCCGCTCGCCCGGCTGGAAAGCCTCGCCATCGGCACGGACCTCACCGCGCCCAAGGCGTCGGCCTCCTCGGTGGTCTGCGGCTGTCAGGTCATCGTGCCGCTCAAGGGCGCGGTGGACCTCAACGGCGAGCTGGCCCGTCTGGACAAGGAGCTGGCCAAGCTGGAAAAGGACGTGGCCGGCGTGCAGGCCAAGCTGCATAACGAAAGCTTCACCAGCCGCGCCCCGGCCGAAGTGGTGGCCCGGGAACGCGAACGGGCCGAGACCCTGCTGGACAACCGCGCCAAGCTGCTGGCCCTGCGTGAACGCTTCCGCGAAGCGCTCGGGGATGAAGGCAATGCCTAGGTGTAGAGTGTCAACACGTTGTTCACCCTCCGTTCAGACATGAAGCTGGAGGTTTTCTGCCAAGAGCCGAA
>NZ_CALUWS010000006.1 GCF_944324525.1 uncultured Desulfovibrio sp. | reverse complement strand
ATAAGTATTTATTTTACAACAAGTTATAAAAATATCTCAGTCAGAACATATTGCCTGATAATGAGTCCTGACCTTAAGCGAACGCGCCGAGGGGAGAAGGGAAATGGGGGAAGAGGAGCACACCCCTTCCCCCATAGACATATTCGTTGTGAGACAGGCCCTAATGGCTGGATTCCCGCTCTTCCTGGCAGCTCAGGCACAGCCCCACACCGGGCAGAGCCTCAAGGCGCTTGGCCGGGATGGGTTCACCGCATTCCCGGCAGCAGGGGACACCGTCTATCCATTCCGGGCCGCCACGGTCCATCTGGGAGCGGGCGCGCAGCAGGGCGGACTCCCTGTCCAGTCGTTCCAGTTCCGTGGCCTGATCGAAAACATCCATGCTTTTCTCCTTGGCAAAGGAAGCGGCAACCTTGCCGCAGCAAGGTTGCCGTATGAGTGATGCCGTCGTGTAGCACACAGCCGGACGGCTGTAAACCGAAAAGGCCTAGCGGCCCTGCAGAATATCTTCCAGCGTGGCCAGGAAGGCGTCGAGGTCGGCCTTGTCCACGTTGAGCGGCGGCAGCAGGCGCAGGGTGACGCCGTGGCTCAGATTGCAGATGAAGCCGCGCCGGATGAGTTCCTTCCAGACGTCGGTACCGTCCGCGCACAGCTCGATGCCGATCATGAGGCCCAGTCCGCGCACTTCCCGGATCTTGCCGGGCACGCGCTGCATGAGGGCCGTGGCCGCCGCCCGCACTTCCGCGCCAAGGCGTCCCGCCCGTTCCACAAGGCCGTCACGCTCCATGATCTCGATGGTCTTGGCCGCCACGGCGGAGACCAGCGCGCCCCCGCCGAAAGTCGTGGCGTGGCTCCCGGCCACGAAGCCGCGGGCAGCTTCGCTGGTGGCCAGCATGGCGCCCATGGGCAGACCGTTGGCCAGCGACTTGGCCACGCTGATGGCGTCCGGGCGAATATCGTAGTTCTGGAAGGCCCAGAACTTGCCGGTACGGCCCATACCGGCCTGCACCTCGTCGCAGAGCAGCAGGATGTCTTTCTTGCGGCACAGGGCTTCCACGCCCTTGAGATACTCCGCGGGCAGCGGCAGCACGCCGCCCTCGCCCTGCACGCACTCCAGCAGCACGGCCGCGGTCTTGTCGCTGATGGCCGCCTCCAGCGCCGCCAGATCCCCGGCGGGCACCTGGCGGAAGCCTTCCGGCAGCGGCGTGAAGCCGTCGCTCAGGCTTTCCCGGCCGGTGGCCGCCAGCGCGCCGAGCGTACGCCCGTGGAAGCAGTTGCCGAGCGTGATGATCTCATAGGCGTCACGCTGCTTGATGCTGCGCATGTAGCGGCGGGCAAGCTTGATGAGCGCCTCGTTGGCTTCGGCCCCGGAATTGCAGAAGAAGGCCTTTTCATGATGGGTGGTGGCAAGCAGCTTCTGCGCCAGATCGAGCTGCTCCTCCTGATAGAAAAGATTGCTCACATGCCAGAGCTTGCGGCTCTGGGCCGCCAGAGCGTCGCAAATCTCGCCGTTGCAGTGGCCCAGGCCCACCACGGCGATACCGGCCAGCAGGTCCACATATTCCTTGCCGTCCACATCCCACAGGCGCGAGCCTTTGCCGCGCACGATGGCCAGCGGATAACGGCTGTAGGAACGGCAAAGCAGGTTTTCTTCACGGGCAACAACGGCATCATACGCTTCCGACATGACACTTTTCCTCATGGGGCCGCAAGGCGGCGCTAAACTGTTCCGGCGATTCCGGGAGGCCGGGCCTCCGTCCGGGGCGGCAGACCCTCGACGTAACGGAACGCCACTGAAAAATATTTCCACGAAACGACTGGCCGTCTGGTTTGTAACGCGAAGCGTTGCAAACGAAACATGCGCTATCGTCCGGTATGTCCAAAGCCGCCGCTGCCGCGCTCGGTATCTTCAAGTCGCTCCACCACGTCCCAGTCGGGCCGGACGACGGGCTGGAAAACGAGCTGGGCCATGCGCTCGCCGTGCCGCAGCACGCGCTCCTCACCCGAGGTATTGAGCAGCATGACGAGGATCTCTCCCGTGTAGTCCGGATCGATGAGGCCGACCCCCTGGGCCACCGTCAGCCCCTCGCGCGCGCCAAGCCCGCTGCGGGAATACAGAAAGCCAGCCAGCCCCGCGCATTCCGGCTGCACGCTGATCCCCGTGGGCACGCAGATACGCTCACCGGGCGCTATGCGGACCTCGGGCGCGTCCAGACAGGCGCGCAGATCAAGACCGGCGGACAACCGGGTAGCCGGCTGCAGCGCGCCGGCATACAGCTCTCTGGCTTCAGGACGGACAAAGGCAAGACGAACTCGGCTGGATACGGAAAGGCTCGGCTGGTGCATGGAGGGAAACATACGCTCGCGGCAAAGGTGCGCTCCTCGCCCGCGCCACCCACGGCAGCGAGGCCAAGAAGAAGGACGGGCGTAAGCATGCCAAACTTGCGTCCGCAGGTCGAGGGGTGAAATCACAGCAAACAAAAAAATCTTTACCTTCCCCAGTCGCCGCGGCGAGCCCCGGAGAGGTCAGTCCGCCGGGCGGTCCAGCACCCGCAGGGAAATGGCTTCCGCCAGATGTTCCCCCCGCAGGGAGTCGCTGTCGTCCAGATCGGCGATGGTGCGGGCCAGCCGCAGGATACGGGTATACGCACGGGCCGACAGGCCGAGGCTGTGCACGGCCGCCCGCAGCAGGGCCTCCCCTTCGGCATCGGGGGCGCAATGCCGCTCCAGCAACGCGCCGGAAAGCCCGGCATTGCAGCGCACGGGCGTTCCGGCAAAGCGGGCCTCTTGACGCTGCCGCGCCGCCGCCACCCGCCGCGCCATATCGGCCGAACTCTCGCCCGCCTGACCGCCGCGCAGATCCTCGTACGGCACGGCGGGAACCTCCACATGCACGTCGATGCGATCCAGCAGCGGCCCGGACAGCCTGGCCCGGTAGCGCGCCCGCTGCTCGGGACGGCAGGTGCAGGCGTGTTGCGGGTCGCCGTGATAGCCGCAGGGACAGGGATTCATGGCCGCCACCAGCATGCAGTCGGCGGGGAAGGTCACGCTCTGGCTGGCCCGGGCGATGCTGACCACGCCGTCCTCCAGCGGCTGGCGCAGAGCCTCGAGCGCCGTTTTGGCGTATTCCGGCAGCTCGTCCAGAAAGAGCACGCCCCGATGGGCCAGCGAGACTTCTCCCGGCCGGGGATGCGCTCCGCCCCCCACCAGCGCCACTTCCGAGATCGTATGATGCGGCGAGCGGAACGGGCGGGAGCGCACCAGTCCGCCGCCATCCCGCAGGCGTCCGGCCACGCTGTGGATGGTGGTCACTTCCAGCGCCTCTTCAAAGGACAGGGGCGGCAGGATGGTGGGCAGCCGCTGGGCCAGCATGGTCTTGCCGCTGCCGGGCGGGCCGATCATGAGCAGGTTGTGCCCGCCGGCGGCAGCCACCTCCAGCGCCCGCTTGGCCGCCAGCTGCCCCTTGACCTCGGCGTAATCCCCTCCCCCGGGACAGCCGCCCGCCAGTGGCGCGTCCGCATCCGGCGTCAGCGGCTCCAACCGCGTCTCCCCCTGCAGGAAGGCCACGCATTCGGTCAGCGTCCGCGGGGCGTACACGCTCATCCCCTGCACCACGGCCGCCTCCTGCCCGTTGGCCGGAGGCACGATGCAGCGGCGCGCGCCCGTACGGCGGGCCAGGATGGCCAGCGGCAGCACGCCGGATACCGGCCGCACCTCGCCGGAAAGGGAAAGCTCCCCGGCGATGTAGGCATTCGCCAGACAGTCCGGCGGCAGCTGACCGGAGGCCATGAGCAGGCCCAGCGCCAGCGGCAGATCATAGGCCGTGCCGCTCTTGCGCCGTCCGGCCGGGGCCAGATTGACGGTGATGCGCGCCGGGGGCAGGCGGAACTGCCCGGCCCGCAGCGCGGCAAAGACCCTGTCCCGGGCCTCGCGCACCGCCGCCTCGGCAAGGCCGACCATGGAAAAGGCGGGCAGGCCCTGCCGGACCAGCTCCACTTCCACGTCCACACGGTAAGCGTCCACTCCTTCCCATCCGGCGCTGTTCAGGCGAATGACCATAGCGTGCCGTCCTTGAGCATTTTCCGTTTGTAACGCCTTGCGTTTCAAGCCATACGGCTTGTCGTTTCGCGGAAAAAACGCGGTTTTTCCGCTCACCTTGGGCCGGGCGGCGCTGTGCCGCCGCCTCGCGTTTCACCTTTTTCCAAGGTGAAACGCTCTTGTTGCGCAAAAAAGGGCACGACCCGCGCCATGCCCTTTTTCGTCCGTCCTTTTTAGCGCGTTTTCCGTTTGAAACGCTTCGCTTTTCACACATGCGGCCTGGCGTTTCGCGGAAAAACGCGGCTTTCCGCTCACTTTGGCCCCGGAAAACGCCGTACGGCCGCCTCGCGTGTCAAGCGCTCTATTCGATGGCCTTGCCCAGCCGGTCGAAGCGGAGGGACTGCATGAGGCTGGCCGCCTCGGAATCCCAGGACCAGTAGATGCGCCAGGCCCGCGCGCGGATGGCGTCCCGCGAGACAAAGCCCCAGAAGCGCGAATCCTGGGAATTGTCACGGTTGTCGCCCATCATGAAATAATGCCCTTCGGGCACGGTCACGGGGCCGTAATTGTCCCGCACGCCCAGGATGTTGTCCGGGTCGGTGAAGCGGATGAAACCTTCCCTCACCGGCTCGTTGTTGCGGTAAAGCTGCTTGTTGCGCACTTCGATGACGTCCCCGGGGACGCCCACGATGCGCTTGATGAAATCGACGGAAGGATCCTTGGGATAGGCGAAAATGACGATATCCCCCAGCCGCGGGTCGCGCCCGTCATAAATGGAGATGTCCGTAAAAGGGATCTTGAGGCCGAAGGTAAACTTGTCCCCCAGCAGATAATCCCCCACGAGCAGGGTATTCATCATGGATTCCGAAGGGATCTTGAAGGACTGCACGATAAAGGTACGGATGACCAGCGCCAGCAGCAGCGCCAGCACCAGCGCCTCGGCATATTCGCGCACCAGGGATTTTTTGCGGCGGCGGCCGCCGCCCAGAATCTCGCTCATAACACACCTTTCCGCCCTGCCGCAGGCGGGAATGCTCACGGGTTCACGGGAAAGGACAGGCTCCGGCTCCTACTTCCAGAACTTGTCCACATAGCCCATTGCCAGTACGAAGACGATGAGACAGGGCAGCACATAGGTCAGATAGCCGCGCAGCCAGCGCGGGAACTTGAGGCCTTCGCCCATGTCCACCTCGGTGATGAAGTTGTCCCAGCCCCAGGCGCGGCGCATGGTGCAGAACAGCAGGAAGATCAGCCCGCCCAGCGGAAGGATGTTGTTGCTGATGAGGAAGTCCTCCAGATCGAGCACGGAAGAACCCGCCCCCAGCGGCTGGAAGTCCGCCAGCAGGTTGAAGCCCAGCGCACAGGGCAGGGAAAGCACCCAGAGGCCGATCATGTGCAGCACCGTGCCGCGCCGCCGCGGGATGCCCCAGACGTCCGCCGTATAGGAGATGATGTTCTCGAACACGGCGATGACCGTGGACAGGGCCGCAAAACTCATGAAGACGAAGAAGAGCGCCCCCCAGATGCGGCCGCCCTCCATGCTGTTGAAGATGTTGGGCAGCGTCACGAACACGAGGCCCGGCCCGGCGTCGGGCTTGACGCCGAAGGCGAAGCAGGCCGGAAAGATGATCAGTCCGGCCATGATGGCCACGAAGGTGTCCAGTCCCACGATCCACACGGCCTCGCCGGTGAGGGCGCGATCCTTCGGCTGATAGCTGCCGAAGATGCACATGGCCCCGATGCCCACCGACAGGGTGAAGAAAGCCTGGTTCATGGCCGCATTGATGACGGCAAACAGACCGGTCTGTTCGATCTTGGCGGCATCCGGCGCCAGATAGAAGGCGATGCCCGCCCCGGCGCCCGGCAGAGTGACGGAACGCAGCACCAGCGCCACGAGGATGAGCAGCAGGCCCAGCATCATGAGCTTGACCACCCGCTCCACGCCCTTCTGCACGCCCAGCGCGCAGACGCCGCAGCCGATGAGCACCACCAGCGTCATGCCGATGACCTGCACGTCGGGCTTGCCGAGGGTCGCGCCGAAAAAGGCGCCCACCGCCTCGGGGGCAAGGCCGCTCAGCTCGCCGGAAGCCATGTACCAGCAGTACGCCAGCATCCAGCCCGTCACGGTGGTGTAGAACATCATGAGCAGATAGCTGCCCACCAGCGCGAACCAGCCGCAGTGATGCCACTGGCTGCCCCTGGGCTCCAGCAGGCGGAAGGCCAGGCCCATGTTGCGGCGGGCGGCGCGGCCCACGGCGAACTCCATGATCATGGTCGGCACCACCGCCACCAGACAAAGGAGGTAGATCCCCACAAAGATGGCCCCGCCATACGCCCCTGTGATGTAGGGGAAACGCCAGACGTTGCCGAGGCCGATGGCGCAGCCTGCCGACAGCAGCAGAAAGCCGAGGCGGCTGCCCAACATTTCACGTTGCGCATGTTCAGACATGAGCTGATCCTCTTGCGGATGAAGTCCCGCGCGCAAGGCGGCGGGCCCGCGCGCAGCCGCCTACCATAGCCCAGTCCGGCCCATGACGCAATGCCGCCCTGTCCGCCGCTCGCGGAGCAGCAGCCCGCCGCGCTCACCGCAGCAGCTTTTCCAGACGCTCCACATAGCCCATAATGAAGATGAGCAGGATCAGGCAGGGCAGCACCCAGCGCAGATAGACCCGCAGCCAGGACGGGAAGCGCAGCCCCTTCCCGGCGTTGGTCTCGGCAAGGAAGTTCTCCCAGCCCCAGCCGCGCCGGCTGGTGCAGAAGAAGAGAAAGAGCAGCGTCCCGGCGAACAGCAGGTTGTTGCTGATGAGGAAATCCTCCAGATCCAGCACGTTGGTGCCCGGCCCCAGCGGCTGGAAACCGGCCAGCACGTTGAAACCCAGACCGCAGGGCAAAGAACAGATCCAGAGACCGACGAAGTGCAGCAGGGTGGCCCGCCGGCGGGACATGCCCCAGACGTCCACGCTGTAGGAGATGATGTTCTCGAACACGGCGATGACCGTGGACAGGGCCGCAAAGCCCATGAAGATGAAGAAGAGCGTCCCCCAGATCTGCCCGCCCTGCATGCTGTTGAAGATATTGGGCAGAGTCACGAACACGAGGCCCGGCCCGGCATCGGGATTGACGCCAAAGGCAAAGCAGGCCGGAAAGATGATCAGCCCGGCCATGAGCGCCACAAAGGTGTCCAGCCCCACGATGAGGGCCGCCTCGCCGGTGAGCGAACGTTCCTTCGGCTGATAACTGCCGAAGATGGTCATGGAGCCGATGCCCACGGAGATGGTGAAAAAGGCCTGCTTGATGGCTTCATTGATGGCGGTGAACAGCCCGGCCTCCCGCAGGCGCGCCACATCGGGGGCCAGATAGAAGGCGATGCCCTCCCCCGCTCCCGGCAGGGTCACGGCCCGCAGCACCAGCAGCACGAGGATGAGCAGCAGGCCCAGCATCATGAGCTTGACCACCCGCTCCACGCCCCGGCGCACGCCCAGCGCGCAGATCAGGCAGCCCAGCCCGACCACCACGCTCATGGACAGCACATGTACCGAGGGCGTGGCCAGCATCTGCCCGAAAAAGGCCCCCACGCCCGCGGGGTCGCGCCCCGCCAGCGCCCCGGAGGCCATGTACCAGCAGTAGGCCAGCAGCCAGCCCGTGACGGTGGTATAGAACATCATGAGCAGATAGCTGCCCACCAGCGCGAACCAGCCGCAGCGGTGCCAGTGCGTGCCCTCCGGCTCCAGCACCCGCAGGGCGCGCCCCATGTTGCAGCGCGCCGCTCGGCCCACGGCCAGTTCCATGACCAGGATGGGCGCCACCGCCAGCAGGCAGAGCAGATAGATGCCCACCAGCGCCGCGCCGCCGTACGCCCCGGCGATATAGGGAAAACGCCAGACATTGCCCAGACCGATGGCGCAGCCCGCCGACAGCAGCAGGAAGCCCAGACGGCTGCCCAGCATCTCGCGGGGCGCGCTCATGCGCCGGCCTCCCCGTCGCCCGCGCGCCGCCGCAGGGCCGCGGCCTCACGAGCGGCTTCCACCAGCAGACCTTCCCAGTCCACATCGGCCAGACGTCCTTCATCCAGCAGCACCCGTCCGCCCACAAGGGTATGGCTCACCTGCGCCGCCGTGGCCGTACGCACCACATGCGCGACCAGATCCTCGCGGGCGTCCGCATCCGGCGCATCTAGGCGCAGGACGGTGATGTCCGCCTTGCGGCCGGGCATGAGCGAACCGATCTCGCTGGCCATGCCCAGCGCCCGAGCCCCGCCCAGCGTGGCCATCTCCAGCACGGCGCGGGGAGAGAGGGTCGCCGGGCCGCCCTCCCGCGTTTCCTGGAGCTCTATGGCCCGCCGCATGAGCGTGAACATGTCCAGAGCGGGGTTCCACAGGGGATCGCTGCAGCCCAGGGCCACATTGACGCCGGCCGAGAGCATCTCCGGCAGGGACACGCGCCCTTCGCCGCACACGACGGGATTGCCCGGGCAATGGCAGATGCTGCCGCCGCTGCGGACCAGCAGGGGCAAATCTTCGACGCGGCAGACGTCGCACTGGGCCAGCACCGTATCCGGCCCCACAAAGCCGCTGTCCAGCAGATAGCGCAGAGGATCGACGCCGTAGCGTTCGGACAGTTCGCGCAGGGCCTCCCTGTCCTGAGCGACGGCGGCGGTCAGCAGCAGGCCCTGTCCGCGGGCCGTCTGGGCCGCCTTGGCGAGCAGGACCTTGCTGCTCCACATGAGGCCCCGCAGGCTCACCGCATAGCGCAAGCGCCCGCCGTCGGCATTGTGCCAGCGACGGCAAAGGACTTCCCCCTCCTTGAGGGACGTTTCCACAGACGCGCACAGGGCCTTGGGCAGGCCTTCGCCCTTGTCGGCCAGCGTCCTGCCGAAAGCGCCGCGCAGGCCCATGGCGTCGGCGGCCTGAAAAAGCATCTCCGCCTGCGTGGCGTCCCCCATGTCCAGAACGGCGGTGGTGCCGCTGCGCAGCAGTTCGGCCACCCCCAGCGCCGCGGAAGAAAAGGCCGACGCCCGGTCATGCCCCGCCTCCAGCGCGGCCAGCCGCCGCTGCCGGTCCCGGGAGGCCGGTTCTTCGGGATAGCGGAAAAAGCTCATGCCCAGCCGTGTCCGGCACTGGACGAAACCGGGCAGGACCACCGCCCCCCGAACGTCCAGGACGCGCCGGGCCTTCTGCCGCGTCGCGCTCTCGATGGCGGCGATGCGGCCGCCGCTGATGATCAGATCGGCCTGGCGCACGGAACGCTGGGGATCCATGCAGATGAGCGTTCCCCCTTTCAGGATGAGATCGGCTTCCATGTCACAGGCTCCGCAAGATGAAGTTGGCGGCAAAACAGGCGGCCACGATGTACATGATGGGACTGACCTCGCGTCCCCGGCCGCACAAGAGGCGCAGGGCCACAAAGCTGATGAAGCCGAAGCCGAAGCCCGTGGCGATGTTGAAGGTCAGCGGCATGGTGATGATGGTCAGGAAGGCGGGCAGGGCCACCGTAAAATCCCGGAAGCGTATGTGCACCACATCCTGCATCATGAGGGCCCCCACGATGATGAGCACCGGCGCCGTGGCGTAAGCCGGCACGGCGGCCACCAGCGGCGCAAAGAAAAGCGTCAGCCCGAACAGGGCCACGATGACCACGGCCGTCAGCCCCGTGCGCCCGCCCTGGGCCACGCCCGCGGCGCATTCCAGATAACTGGTGGCCGTGGTGGCGCCCAGCACGGCGCTGGCCATGGTGCCGATGGAGTCCGTGATGAGCGCCCGGTCCAGATTGTCGATATGGCCGTCCTCGCGCATGAAGCCCGCCTTGCGCGCCAGCCCGATGAGCACGCCCATATTGTCGAACAGATCCACCATGGTCAGGGTGAAGATGATGGAGAAGAGCCCGTGATGCAGCGCGCCCGCAAGATCCATCTGCCCGAACGTCTCCGTGGGCAGCGGCACGCTGAAGGAGATCAGCTCGCCCTCCGGCAGCCGGCTCACGCCGAGCGCCAGCCCGGTCAGCGTCACGGCCACGATGCCGATGATCATGGCGCCCGGCACGTTGCGCCCCATGAGCGCCCCGATGAGGAAGAGCCCCGCCACGGCCAGCAGGGTGGACGCCTCGTTCAGATGCCCCAGCGCCACGAAGGTGGAGGCATCCGCCACCACCAGCCCGCAATTCTTCATGCCGATAAAGGCGATGAACGCGCCGACCCCCACCACGATGGCGTACTTGAGGTCCATAGGCACGGCGTCGATGATCATCTGCCGGACCCGGGTCACGGTCAGCAGCAGGAAGACGATGCCGGAGATGAAGACCGCGCCAAGTCCGGTCTGCCAGGTATAACCGGCGGGCCCGCAGACATAGTAGGCAAAAAAGGCCGTGATGCCGAGCCCCGGCGCGACCCCTACGGGAAAGCGCGCCCAAAAGCCCATGATGAGGGTGACGATGATGGTCACCCAGATGGTGGAAGCCACGACCGACTCCCGCGGCATGCCCGCATCCGCCAGCATGCCGGGCACGACAAAGATCAGGTAGCACATGGCCATGAAGCTGGTCAGGCCGGCCAGACATTCCTGACGAACGCTGGTGCCGTGGGCAGAAAGACGAAAGAGACGCTCCATCATGGGCCGTATGCTCTCCTTGCCGGATGTGCTCTTGCCGTGCACGCCAAGCCATCCGCATTTTTAGGGAGTTCGCCCGTTGCCGCGCTGCACGCCGGCGGCAGGTCGATCGTGTCTGGACATCCTGTCCGGGGAGCCCGGTACGGCAGGCGGGGGGAACCTGCCGCCACTCGGCGTGGCGTATCCTGAGGGAAGGACCCTTCCCCCAAACAGGCAACGAATAGTGTGGACAGGCCCTAATTCAAAAAGGCCTTCATCCCCGTAAAGATCACCTGTGCGGCGATGGCCGCCAGCAGCAGGCCCGTCAGCTTGGCCAGCACGGCGATGCCGGTCTTGTGCAGCACGCGCTCCACGCTGTGGGACATGAGCAGCATGAGAAAGATCCCCAGCGCGGCGAAAAGGAGGGAGATCACGCCCACCAGGATCTCACGCAGCGTGCTGGCCGATGCGCCGATGACCATGATGGCGCCGATGGAGGCAGGCCCCATGCAGAGGGGGATGGCCAGCGGCACCACGCTTATGTCCCCTTCCTTCTGGGTGTGGTCCTTGTCCTTCTCCTCGCCCATGAGGGAAACGGCCGTCAGGAAGAGCAGCACGCCCGATCCGATGCGGAAGGCATCCAGCGTAAAACCAAAGAGCGCAAAGATATGCGCTCCGAAAAGATAGAGGACCAGCCCGATGATGAAGGCCGCCGCTGAGGTCTTGATGGCCGTGGCCGTCTTGCGGCGTTTGTCGTAATCCTTGGTGCCGCTGATGAAGGCGCTGAGCACGGCAGGCGGCGTCATCATGGCGTAGATCTTGATGGTGGTGCTGACCACCTCGCTGATGATGTTCTGATCCATGAACCTGAAACCCCTGTGCGCAAAAAAGACTGTTCCTGCTGACCGGCAGTGCGGGACCGCAGCGCAGCCCCAGCCGTCACCGGAAGCGATGCGCGGGGCTTGTACGGCGTGCGCAGCGCCGCCATTTCGCACAATTGCCTCCGGTGAGGCGCGTTATACGCGTCCTCGCCCCGTCTGCCAAGTCAAATATGGTCAGTCCGCGCCGCCGGAAAGCCACATCCCGTGCCGGGTGCGGGCCGGGTTCGCTTCGCGGCCGTCCACGGACAGGCGGTTCCCGCGCAGCCAGACCGTCCGCGGCCAGCCGCGCACGCTCAACCCCTCGAAAGGCGTGTAGTCGCCCTGATGCAGCCGCCGCGCCGTGAGCAGCCGCTCCTCCGAGGGGTCCAGCAGGCAGATGTCCGCGTCGAAGCCGGGACGCAGATCCCCCTTGCGCTGCCCGAGCCCCAAGAGCTGCGCGGGATTGCCGCACAGGCACTGCACGAAGCGGGGCAGGGTCAGACGCCCTTTGAGCACCCCTTCCGAGAACAGCAGCGGCAGACGCGTTTCCACCCCCGGGATGCCCGCCGGGCAGGCAAAGGCATCGGCGGCGCCGGCCTCCCACTTGGCGGCAAAGGTCGCATCGTGATGGTCGGACGTCACGGCATCCAGCAGGCCCGCGGCCAGAGCGTCCCACAGGCGGGCAGCCTGTTCCGCCGCACGCAGCGGCGGGCGCATGGCGTACTTCAGGCCTTCCGCCGCGCCTTCCTCATAGGCGGTCTCGTCCAGCAGGAGATATTGCGGACTGGTGGCCGCCCATACGGGCTGCCGGCGCTGCCGGGCAAGACGCACCGCCTCCAGCGAACCGCCGGAGGACAGCGGCAGCAGGGCCAGGCGGCAATCTGCCGCCCGCGCCAGCGAAAGGGCCAGGCGCGCGGCCTCCTCCTCCACATATTCCGGCGCGGCGGCCGCCCAGTTGCTGACCGCCGTGCGGCCCGCCGCCCGCAGCTCTTCTTCCAGAAAACGAGACAGGCCGGGCAGCTCGGGACGCAGCAGCACGCTTGCGCCGGATCGGGCCGCCTCGCGCAGCGCGGCGGCAGTGCCGGACGTCTCCAGACGCAGGGCATCCAGCAGCCGCAGGGGGAAAGCCGTGCTCCCCTCTTCCTCCAGAGGCGCAAGACGCACCATATCCACCGGCAGTTGCGCGGGCACGTCCCGCCCTGCGCAGCCTGCGGGCGCGGCCCAGCCATGACAGGTCGTCCCGCCCTGCGCGGCCGCGTACCCGGTGGCTTCCAGATGCTCAGGCAGGCAGTGCACCAGCACATCCACCGCGCCGGGCAGCACATAGCAGCCCGAGGCGTCCACCACGTCGGCCCCGTCAGCGGGCAGACGCTCCCCTATTTCCAGGATCCGGCCGTTCTCAAAGGAAATATCCGCGGCAAAGACGCCGTCCGGGCGCACCACGGCGCCGCCCTGAAGCACGGTTCTCACGCTTGCCTCCCCGTATGGAGCATGCTTGCGGCACCGGCCGGCCCTCTTCGCCTGAAGGCGGACCGGCGCGTCGATGCCCAGTTTTCTGTTGCGGACCGCAAGACGCGGCAGCGGGAGCGACGGCGGCGGCCCGCCCTAGAGCGGATTCGCATGGAAATCGTGTCCCATTTCAATGCTGACGCTGCCCTCACACGACGGAAAAAGCGGGGTTTTTCCGTGTGTTCGCTTGCGGGTAGTCGCTCTCGCGACTACCAGAGCAATCCCCATTTTCAATGTGGAATTGCTCTATCGCAGCCCCTGTCCCACGCCGACGCCGCCCTCCATCTGCCCTCTGGCCGTCACCTTGACGCCGCAGCCGCCCGCCAGCATGAGCAGGCAGCAGATCAGGATCATGGCGTAACGCATCCCTTCCTCCGTCATCCCGCGCTCTGTGGACGCCCCCTGCCGGACGGCATGGGCCCGCCCTATCGTGGCCGCTCCTGCGCCACCTTGGCGCCGGCGGGCACGTCGCCGGTGATCCAGACGTTGCCGCCGATGACAGCGCCCCGGCCCACGGTCACGCGGCCCAGGATGGTGGCTCCCGCATAGACGGTCACGTTGTCTTCCAGGATGGGATGGCGGGCGATGCCCTTGGTCAGGGTGCCGTCCTCATTCTTGGGGAAGGAGAGCGCCCCCAGCGTCACCCCCTGGTAGAGACGGCAGCTGCGGCCGATGATGCAGGTCTCCCCGATGACCACGCCGGTGCCGTGGTCGATGAAGAAATCCTCGCCGATGGTCGCGCCGGGATGGATGTCGATGCCCGTCTGCGAATGCGCCATCTCGGAAATGATGCGCGGCACCAGCGGCACCCGCAGCGCATAGAGCTCGTGGGCTATGCGGTGATGGAGCATGGTGTGCATGGAAGGATAGCAAAAGATGGCTTCGCCGGGACTGGTGGCCGCGGGGTCGCCTTCATAGGCGGCCTGGGCGTCGCCCGCCAGCAGGGAACGGATGTGGGGCAGCCTGTCCATGAAGGAAAGCGCCAGCTCGCGGCTGTCCTCGCGGCACTGCTCGCAGGTGCCCTGCGTGCCGTCGCAGGAAAAGCACTTGCCGCAAAGGATCTGCCCGCCCAGCAGGCGGTAGATGCTGTCCAGATTGGCCGAAAGGTGGTAGCGCAGGCTTTCGCGCAGAGGCTCCACCCCGAAATAGCCGGGAAAAAGCGCGGCGCTCAGGCGATCCATGATCTCCCTGAGCATCGTCAGGGACGGCATGGGCGCGCCCTTGGCCGGACAATGCCAGACGCGGGAAAGGGAATCCTCGTGGCAAAGACGCTCCGCAACGCTGTCGAGGCGCTGCATGGCCGGAGTCTGAAGCGTGGAAGGTTGGTGCATGGGCTGTCCTTTTTTTCGGGCAGTGTACACGGCTGCGCCCTGACTCGCAATCACGGACTATCTCCCCGCGCGTGGGAAAAAGAGCTTGTGCCGGCTGCCGAAAAAACGTAGCATACCGCTCTACAAAAATTATTTCGTCAACGGCCATCCGTTGCGAGAGGAGAATCTACATGCGTATTCGTTTTATGGCGGTTCCGCTCCTGCTGCTGAGCCTGCTGTGCGCCGCCTGCCAGCAGGGAGAGGAAAAGGCCTCCGGCCCCAGCATCGCCGTCGTGGATCTCGTGCGCGTCATGCGTGACAGCGAAGCCGGCAAGGCGGGCATCAAATATCTTGAAGACATGCGGGCGGGCATCCAGAAACAGCTTGACGACATCCAGGCCAAACTGGAAAAGGACCCGGAAAACGAGCAGCTCCAGCGGCAGCTCCAGACCGTGTACATGAGTGCCGAGCAGCAGATGGGCGAAGAGCAGCAGAACGTGCTCTTCCAGCTGCAGAACGTCACCAAGCGCGTCATGGATGAATTCCGCAAGGCCAAGGGCTATGATGTCCTGCTCAGCGCGGAGACCCTGTCCTCCTATGATGAAAAGCTGGACGTGACCAACGACCTGCTGGTGGAAATGAACAAGCAGAAGGTCAACTTCGCTCCTCTGGATGCCCCTGCCGATGAAGGCCCCAAGGCGGACGAACCGGCCGGCGACAAGAAGGAAGCCGCCAAGGACGCCGCGGCGGACAAGAAGGACGGCAAGAAGGACAAGGCTGCTGAATAACGGCAGTCCCCACGCTTACGCGGCCCCGCTTCGGCGGGGCTTTTTTTTCGCCTGTCTTCGCGCCGCCGGGCCGACGCCGGACGGCCGACGCCCGCCCTTGACGTCGGCAGGCGCATAAGGCAGGCTGACGGCATTCGAGGAATGCCATGCGAAAACTCTGTCTCCCCCTCCTCGCCGCCGGTCTGCTGCTCCTGCCTGCCTGCTCCGGCGACAAGAATACGGACAAGGCGGCCCTGGCGGCCCCTGTACATGTGCGCCCTGTGGCGCGTCAGAGCCTGCCCCGCCTCCTGCATGTGGTGGGCAACGTCAAGGCCTCGGCCACGGTGGCCGTCACGCCGCGCGTCACCGGAGAGATCCGTGAAGTCCATTTTACCGAGGGCCAGAACGTCAAGGCCGGCGATCCGCTCATCACCATCGACACCCGCCCCTTTGAAGCGGTGCTGCGCGAAAAGCGCGGCCTGCTGGCCAAGTCGCAGGCGCAGCTCAACAAGGCCCTCGACGACCGAGGCCGTTACGGCAAACTGGTGGGCGGCGGCTATGTGAGCCGCGAATCCTATGAGCAGACGGCCACCGAGGCCGCCGCGCTCAAGGCCACCGTACAGTCGGACAAGGCCGCCGTGGAAAGCGCGGAGCTCGATCTCTCCTACTGCCGGGTTACCGCCCCCATCAGCGGACGTGTGGGCGCGCTTGCCGTGGACAAGGGCAACATGGTGCAGGGCAATGCCTCCACTCCTGTGGTCACCATCGCCACGCTCTCGCCCATTTACGTGACCTTTTCCGTCCCGGAAGTGCACCTTTCCGTCATCCTCGACCGCATGCGGCAGGGGCCCGTCCACTTTACCGCCACACCTACGGGCGGCAAGCCCGAACGCGGCCTGCTGACGCTCGTGGACAACGAAGTGGACACCCGCACCGGCACCATCCGCCTGCGCGGCACCTTTGCCAACGAGGACCACAGCCTGTGGCCGGGGCAGTTCGTCACCGTCGATCTGCCGCTGGGCCGGGCGGAGAACGCGCTCACCGTGCCCAGCACCGCCGTCCAGTCCGGTCGGGACGGCGCCTATCTCTATCTTGCCGGGCCTGACGACACCGCCGTGCTGCGCAAGGTGCGCGTCCTTTTCGAGCATGAGGGGAACAGCGTCGTGGAGGGCGAGCTCAAGGAAGGCGACCGCGTGGTGGTGGAAGGCATCGTGCGACTAGCCCCGGGACTGCCCCTGCGCGTGCTCGACGACTAGAGCCTGGTGGCGCTATTTGCGTTTGTTGGGGAGAAGGGAAGCCCTCGCTCTGCTGTCGATGCCCGTAAGGCCTTGCGGCCTAACGGGCACGGCCCTTCGGGGCCGCCTTTCGGTCGCGCTCTGCTGTCGATGCCCGTAAGGCCTTGCGGCCTAACGGGCACGGCCCTTCGGGGCCGCCTTTGGTCGCCGCCGGCGCGGGAGGGCCCAACCTTTTTGCAGCAAAGCGAAAAAAGCATTCTCGTCATCCTTCCCCCCTCCCCAGCTCACTTTTACCGGGAGTAGAGTCAGGAACGCGAAGCCCCCCGCCCCAATGACAACTGGCGCGTGAACGACTTTCTTAGCTTATCTATTGGAATTGTTTATAAAATTCATATCAACAGGCCCTGGAGCATTTTCAGTTTGCAACGCTCCGCGTTGCAAACCATACGGCCTGGCGTTTTGCGAAAAAAATGCGTTTTTCCCGCTCACTTTGAACGGACGGCGCTGTGTCGCCGCCTCGCGTCTTATCTTTTTCAAAGACAAGGCGCTCTAATGCGGCCACACATGGCACAGCGGCGGTCCATCCGCTGGTCGTGCCGCTGCCCACCTTGCCGTCTCCGCCTCCCCGTCAGAGGGTAAGCGGCGCACGCGGCGACGGGCCCTGCCCGCCGCATGGCCGCCATGGCCCGGTCGTACCGGACAGGGGGAAGAAAAGGACGGTCTAGCCCTTGGGCTTTTCCGCACCGCCCTTCTTCATGAAGATCTGTCCGTCGATGATGCCGCCCTCTTCCGTCAGCAGACAGGGGGTGTGCAGCGTGCCGTCCAGCACGCCCGTACTGTGCACCACCACTCGCCGCTTGGCCACCACGTCGCCGCGCATATTGCCGGAAAGCATGAGCTCCCCTACGTGGAACGTGCCGGAGATCTGCGCGTCCTTGCCGACGATGAGCGTACCGTCACTGGTGATCTCGCCGGAAAAGACCCCGTCGATGCGCACGGAGCCCTGAAAGGCCAGCTTACCTTCGTAAACGGTCCCCGCCCCAAGAAAAGCGTTGATTTCATCCTTGCCCACGCTCAACCCCCATTTTGCCATAGATGTTTTATCCCTTGAACATGAACCGCCGCATGGACACGTTCAGCACGATGCCCAGCAGCGTAAAGTTGACCACAGTGGCGCTGCCCCCGTAGCTGATGAAAGGCAGCGGTATGCCCACCACGGGCATGAGCCCGATGACCATGCCCATGTTGATGACGATCTGTGAAAAGAAGTAAAAGAAAACCCCCACCACAAGCAAGCTGCCGAAGCGGTCCTTGGCCTGCATGGCCGTGGAAAAAATGGACAGCAGGAAGAGGGAGAACAGCGTCACCAGCGCAACGCAGCCCACAAAGCCCCATTCCTCGCCAAAAACGGCCACGGCAAAGTCCGAATGCCGCTCCGGCAAAAAACGCAATTTCCCTGCCGTGCCTTCGGTGAAGCCCTTGCCCCACATCTGCCCCGAGCCGATGGCGATGAGCGACTGCAGGATATGGTAGCCCGCGCCGCGCGGGTCGGAACCGGGATCCAGAAACGTCAGGATGCGCTGACGCTGATAATCGTGCATGACCACGAACCACATGAGCGCCGCTACGCAGGGGACCGCCAGCAGACAGGTCTTGAGCACATAGCTGCGCAAGCCGTGGAAGAGGATCATGCCGCCCATGATGAGCAGCACCAGCGTGCCCGTCCCAAGGTCGGGCTGTTCCAGGATGAGCGCGCAGGGGATGAGCCCCACGAGCAGCACCTTGAAAAAGTCTTTCCAGCCCAGGGAACGGTTATGCTGGGCCAGGATGCGCGCCGTCAGCACGAGGACCGCCAGCTTGGTGGGCTCGGACGGCTGCAGGTTCATGAAGCCCAGGGAGATCCAGCGGTTGGCCCCCATGGTCGTCACCCCGATGACCGGCACGAGCAGCAGGAGCCCCACGCAGACCAGCCAGAAGGGCCAGGCGAGGTTGCGGATCTGCCGGTAGTCGAAGCACATGGCCACGATCATGCAGCCCAGACCGCACAGGCCCCAGATCAGCTGTTTCTGGTAGAAGCTCGAAAAGGTCAGTCCGTCCTCCACGCGGATGGCGCTGGCGGAAAAGAGATTGCCCACGCCCAGAAAGAACAGCAGCACCGTACAGGCCAGCAGGCTCCAGTTGAGATGGCTGAGGAGACGCTTGTCCATGAGACTCTCCTAGGGCTGCCCGGTAAGAGGACTTGGCGGGGCGGACGGATCGATGACCCTGCCGCGGGGCGCGCCGCGCCGGGCGGGAAGGTCCGGCAGGATGGGAGCCGGAGCGGTCGGGCGCGGCGCGAGCGTGGCGCCGGACACGCGTGCCTCGCGGCGGCCCCGCGTGTTTTGCTGGCGGCCCCCCGGCACCGGCTTCAGCAGACCCGGCAGATCCGGCGGCGTCAGCACCGGCGGCTGCGACACATCGCCCTCGCCGTCGCTGGCGGCAATGACCTGCGGCGCGCCCGCATCCGGTCCGAAAAGATGCTCATAGACCTTCTTGGCCACGGGCCCGGCCACGCTGGAACCGCCGCCGCCATGCTCCACCATGACGATGACCACATAAGCCTTGCCGTTCTTGTAGCCCCAGGTGGCGATCCAGGCATGGTCGCGCTGGGCATATTCCATTTCCGCTGTACGCAGACGGCGGTCGCCGCTCATCTTGAGCTTGACCACCTGCGCCGTCCCGGTCTTGCCGCCCATGTCGGCGTCCTTGCGGCCCACCACACGGGCGGTGCCGCCGCCTGCCGTCTTGCGCATGGATTCCACGATGAAACGCAGCGTCTCCAGCCTGCCGGGGATACGGCCGCGGACCTCGCGCGGCGCGTCATTGAGCAGCTGGGGCTTGAGCAGATAGCCCCCGTTGAGCAGGGCCGACACATAAACGGCCATCTGCACGGGCGTCACCAGGGTGTAGCCCTGTCCGATGGAAACGTTATAGGTCTCGCCGCGTACCCAGGGAGCCTTGAAGCGGCGGCGCTTCCACTCGCGGGAGGGCACGAGGCCGGAACGCTCGTGCGGCAGGTCGATGCCCGTGGGCGAGCCGAAGCCGCTGGCCTTGGCAAAGGCTTCCAGCTTGTCGATGCCCAGACGCTCGGCCATGATGTAGAAATAGACGTCACAGGAGTTGATGAGCGCGGACTCGAGGTTCATGCTGCCGTGTCCGCCGCGCCGCCAGCAGCGGAAGATCTGATTGCCCAGCTTGACCTGGCCGGGACAGAAGACCGTCTCATAACGGCTGATGCCGTTCTCCAGGAAAAAGACGCCCATGAGCAGCTTCCAGACCGAGCCGGGCGGGTAGACGCTCTGGATGACGCGATTCTGCAGCGGGAAGCGGTTGCTGGTGCGCAGGGCGTCCCAGTCACGCTTGGAGATGCCGGCGGCAAAGAGATTGTTGTCATAGGCCGGCGACGTGACCAGCGCCCGCAGCTTGCCCGTATCCGGCTCCATGACCACCACGCAGCCCGCCTCGCCGGACAGGGCGTTCCAGGCGGTCTCCTGCAGGTCGCGGTCGAGGGAAAGGCAGATCTCCTCTCCGCTGCGGGGCTCCTCACGCAGGGTCTTGCCCAGCATGCGGCCATGCGCGTCCACTTCCACGCCGTACAGGCCCTTGCGGCCGCGCAGGCGCTGCTCGAGCTTGTATTCCAGCCCCTGCTTGCCCACCAGATCGCCCATAGCCAGATCGGGGTCCTTTTCCATCTCCTTCTCATTGGCCTCGGCCACATAGCCGAGCACATGGGCAAAGAGATCCTTTTCCGGATAGCTGCGCTTGCTGTGCACGGAGATCTCCAGCCCCGGCCAGTCGATAAGCTCGGCCTCGATGCGGGCCACCAGTTCGAAATCCATGTCCGTGACCATGAGCAGCGGCTCGAAGGATTTCACCTTGAAGCGGTCCACCTGATACTTTTCCCAGACCTGTTCCAGCGGGATGCCGGTCCATTGGCTGATCTGCGCCAGGGTCGCCGGGATGTCGTGACAATCCTCGCGGATGAGCGCCAGGCCGCAGGCCGTGCGGTTGTCGGCCAGCACCTTGCCGCTGTCGTCCAGGATACGCCCGCGGGGCGCGAAGATGCGTTCCTCGCGCAGGCGGTTGGCCTGCGCCTGCCGCGAGAATTCCTCGCCCTTGTGCATCTGCAGATACCAGAAGCGGGACACGAAGACGAAAAAAAAGATGGCCACCAGTCCCTGCAGCAGCAGGGCCCCGGTGCGGGGCGGCTGGTACCCTTCGTTATCCACCTGCTGCGGCCCGAACCAGCGGGAGCGCCGGGACGGTTCCGGCTGCTGCAGCGAAGGACCGCGGGACGAATCGGCGGGATGCTTATTCTTCACGTGGCACTATCCAGCGGCGCAGGCCGGCCAGCAGCCACCAGGCCACGGGCACGTAGAGCGCCTGAATGAGACTCTTGTCCAGGGTCCCCTGCGCATCGAAACCGGGAACGTCCTGCAGGGGCGCCATCAGCCAGGCAATGCCGAAATAGGCGGCGCCGAACCATGTGGAGAGCAGGAGGACAAAGAAAAAATTGTTCACTTCGAACAGCCAGCGCCCCAGCTTGTAGAGCAGGACGAGCGCCGTATACCAGGCCACGCTGCTGCCGAAAAGCGCCGTGCCCATGCCTTCCTGCAGGATGATGAACACCGGCAGGAGCCAGGCCAGATTGCGGTAGTCCCGGTCTTCCAGCAACAGGATGAGCCCCACGGCAAAGGCATCCAGCCCCGGCACGACGGACTGCAGGGCAATGCCGGCCACGATGAAGGCCGACCACCAGAGGACATGACGCAGCATGATCATGGCAGCGGCTGGGCCGTGGCGGGCAGCGGCGGTCCCACAAATTCCGGTGGCGGCCCGCTGGGCAGGTTGGGGCGGACGATGCCCGTGGATTCCAGCAGGAGCACTTCCTCGAGATTGCGCAGGTCCACCAGCGGCTGGGCCTTGATGGTCAGGAACTGATTGTAGTTGGAAGGCTCCGCGCTGATGACGCGGGCCACGGGGATGCCTTTGGGATATTTGCCGTCCAGACCGGACGTCACCAGCACTTCGCCCGGGCTCACCGGCGTGCCCAGCTGGGCGAACCGCACTTCGAGATGCTGATGCACCCCCTGCCCGGACAGGATGCCGGACACGCGGCCTTCCTGCGAGAAAACGGCGATGCGGCTGCCGGGGTCGGTCAACAGGAGCACCGTTGCCGAATGCGGACTGGCGCGCAGCACCCGGCCCACCAGACCAAGCTGGGTCACCACCGGCGTGCCCGGCCGTCCGCCGGTGCTGTAGCCCCGGTTGATGGTGATGCTGTCCAGCAGGCCGTTGGGCCCCATGCGCCCGGCCAGCACCCGCGCGCCCACGGGCTTCCAGGCCTCGTCCACGGGCAGCTCGAGCAGCTTGCGCAGGCGGCGCAGCTCGGCCAGGTCCTCGCCGGTGGCCATCATGCGGGCTTCCAGTTCTTCCAGGCGGGCCTTGAGGCGCTGGTTCTCCTCACGCACGCCGACCAGATCGAAATAGTGATCCCAGGTCTCGCTGACGCCGCTCTCCACGGCATGCACGAAGGAAAGCACCGTCCCCGTGACTTCCAGTCCCAGCATCCCGGCAAAGTCATCCAGGGCACGCGTGCGCTGATTCCAGGTGAACATACCCAGAAAAAGGATCAGCAGGGTTCCCGCAATGAGAAGGAGTCGGCGAAAGGTCACAGGCTGTTCCGTTGGGCGGCGAGCGGCGGACGGGCTTCCCGGGCTGCCGGATTTCCCCTTTTCGAGACGCAAGACCCTCCGGCGTGTCCGTTACCGGTCGCGCGGAGGGCTCTGGCATCTGCGGAAAAGGCTCTGGCGGGGCATCCCCTCACGGGACGGCGGCTTGCCGCCGGTCCGCACGTCAGGGTTTGCCTGCGGGCAGCCGCCCTGACTGCATGCCGGTTAGTCGATGCACACTTCCTTGAGCACGCTCAGGTTGTCCAGGGCCTTGCCGGTCCCCACCACCACGGTGGAGAGCGGATCGTCCACCACCGTAATGGGCAGGGAGGTCTCCTCACGCAGGAGCTGGTCAAGCCCCTTGAGCAGAGCGCCGCCCCCGGTCAGCACGATACCGCGGTCCACGATGTCGGCGGCCAGTTCCGGCGGCGTCTGTTCCAGCGCGATGCGCACCGCCTGCACGATGCTGTCCACCTGCTCGGAGATGGCCTTGCGCACTTCCTCGGAAGTGATGATGATGTTCTGCGGGATGCCCGTCACGAGGTCGCGGCCCTTGACCTCGAGCTGCTGCTCGGGATCGAGAGGATAGGCCGAAGCGATCTTGATCTTGATCTCCTCGGCCGAGGATTCGCCGATGAGCATGTTGTACTTGCGCTTGACATGGGTCATGATGGCTTCATCCATCTTGTCCCCGCCCACGCGCACGGAGCGGGAATAGACGATGCCCGCCAGCGAGATCACCGCCACTTCCGTGGTGCCGCCGCCGATGTCCACCACCATGTTGGAGGTCGGCTCCTGGATGGGCAGATCCGCGCCGATGGCCGCCGCCATGGGCTCTTCGATGAGGTAGACCTCCCGCGCGCCGGCGGACTGGGCGGATTCCTTGACCGCGCGCTTCTCCACCTGGGTGATGCCGGTGGGCACGCAGATCATGATGCGCGGGCGCACCAGCCGGCGGGAATTGTGCACCTTGGCGATGAAGTGGCGCAGCATGGCTTCCGTCACTTCGAAATCCGCGATGACGCCATCCTTCATGGGACGGATGGCCTCGATATTGCCGGGAGTGCGGCCCAGCATGCGCTTGGCGTCCTGCCCCACGGCCAGCACGACCTTGTTGCCGCGCGAATCGTTTTTCACGGCCACCACCGACGGCTCGCGCAGCACGATGCCCTGCCCCTTCACATAGACACAGGTATTGGCCGTGCCGAGGTCGATGGCCAAGTCATTGGAGAAAATTCCCAGAGCGAAATCCAGAATCTTGGACATGGATGAAGCTTGCCTCGTTTTGCAGGTATGCGTATGGTTTCGGCTGCCTGGAAAACGGCAACAGGCCGTGTGGGACAAGAAGAAAAAGCAGTCGCCCGCGCCATACGCGGAGGTTCAGCCGCTTTTGTTCGACTAAAACCGGTCGCAAGTCAAGCTTTGGAGCGGTCGGTACAAAAATTTTCCCTGCCTTCCGCGTACCTGCGGCAACCGTCAACGAGGCGAAATACATGCTTCTCTGGCATACTTTGGCAACATGGTTCCGCCGCCGCTACGGCAGCCGGGTGCAAAAAATTCCACTGGATGCCCGCGCGTCCTGCCCCAACCGTGACGGCACGCTTTCCCGCGCCGGCTGCCTCTTCTGCAATGCGGAAGGTTCCGGCTCCGGCCTCGGCGCCCTTTCGCTGGCCGAGCAGTGGAATCGCTGGCAGGCCAAGTATGCCGCCACGGACAGCGACCGGCTGTTCATGGCCTATCTGCAGGCTTTTTCCAACACCTACGGCCCGGCGGACAGGCTGCGCCGGCTGCTGGACGAGGTGAAGCGGCTGCCGGGCTGCATGGGCCTTGCCGTAGGCACGCGCTCCGACTGTCTGGATGCGGAAAAGCTGGCCCTGCTGACCGGCTGCGGCCTGCCGGAGATATGGCTTGAGCTCGGCCTGCAAAGCGCCTCGGACGCCACGCTGGCCCGCCTCAACCGCGGCCATGACGCCGCCGGCGTGGCCACGGCCGTCAGACAGGCGGCCGCCGCCGGGCTGCAGGTCTGCCTGCATCTCATGGCGGGCCTGCCGGGCGAGGACGAAGCGGACTTCCTCGCCTCGCTGGACTGGGCGCTGGCCCTGCCCATAGCGGGCCTCAAGCTGCACAATACCTATGTGCCGCGCGGCACGGCCCTGGCCGCCCTGCATGCCGCCGGGGACTATCGCCCCCTTGCCCGGGACGAATATGTGGACCTGCTCTGCGCCGCCCTGCCCCGCATCCCCTCGCACATCGTCCTGCACCGCCTGCAGGCCGACCCCGCGCCCGGCGAACTGCTGGCCCCGGCCTGGGCCGCCGAAAAACGGGGCATCATCACCGACATACGGCGGGCCCTGGCCGCCCGCGGCCTCTGGCAGGGCTGCCGGGCCGACGTGCCCGGCGCCCGCCCCGCCTGGTACGGGGGCTGAGGATCCGACCGACGAACCGCGCAGGAGCTGTTGACGCTGTTCGTTATTTTTTGGGGAAGGGGCACCCCTCGCTCTGCGTCGATGCCCGTAAGGCCCCCGCGTCGTTCAGAGCCTACAAGAACAAATTTCACCAATTATTTCAGTAGATACGAAAATCAACCGTACATACCCCGCTTCCCTGCTTTTCCCCCTGATAAAAGCGCGCTGGGGAAGGGATGGGGGGCTTGGGGGAAGGGGAACCCCTCTCGCGCCGGCGGAGGGGTTCCCCTTCCCCCAAACAAGTAACGAAGAGTGATAGAGGCACGAAACATGCCCGCCCCCAGAGATGGGGGCGGAACGCGTCTGGTCACTGCACTTTATCCTGGGCAATAGGTCCTAAAATTCGTGCCGAGAGGACTTACTCCTGCTCGCCCGAGGCCGCGTCGAAAAAGTCCGCGATCATCTCCGTCACGATATCCAGATAGCGGGGCAGGTCGCGCTCGAAGGTCTCCGGCGAGACCAGCGCCTCCACCGAAAAGCGCAGGGCAAAGCCCTCTTCATCGTCGAACACGATGACCTTGCCGACCTTGTAGGCCTGGGAAATGGCGGCGGCCAGCGCATAGCAGGCCTCGTGCAGCTCCTCGTCGATGTCCTCGAAGCCCGCACCCAGGGAAATATACTCCGGATCGTCGTCGTCATGCAGCAGGGTCATGGAGATGTCTTCGTGGGTGAAATGGATGTCCCCATCCTTGTCGGCTTCGCCCTGGATGTTGTGACGCTGCATGATGTCCAGCAGTTCTTGCGTATTCATGGAGGTTCCTCGTGTGGTCTGCGCCGATCGCCGGACGATCAGCGTTTGGGATTGATGATGGCGCCGCGCTCCTCCAGTTCCAGTTTCTGGTTGATGAGGCGGCAGACCTTGTGAAAGCGGGCATTGACGGCCTGAAAGGTCTTCAGGCGCGCGGCAAAGGCCGGCCCGGCGGCGGCCATGCGTTCCTCGAAGCGCCGCAGCGCCCACGCATAAAGGGCGCTGTCCAGCGCATTGCACTGAGCGGCAAGCTCCCTGTCTTCCTCGCTGACGGGGGCAAAGCCCGCGGGATTGAGCATGTTCTGCTTTTCGTAGAAGATCTCCCCAAGGCCGATGCGGTCGGCCAGCATGAGCAGGCCCGCATCGAAATGATCCTGCACGCCGAAGAAGAAAAGGCGTTCCAGATTGTGCCGGGCCATGTCCAGCAGCTCGTCCCCCGGCATGTCCTCCCGGAAGCAGTGGGCCAGCGTATGGGTCATGAAGTTGCGCCCGCGGTAGCGCAGCCCCTTTTCCCGGCTGGTGAGATAGTCGCGAAAGCTGACCTGCCCGTCGTTGAGTCGGGCGTACAGATGGTTGGACGGCCAGCTCTTCTGGAAACGGTATTCGGAGATGATGCGCGCCACCGGTTCGCGCAGCAGGGTGAAGATGCGCACCTCCCGGTCATAGAAGCGCGGAGGCTCCACGGACTGGGGCATGAGATGGCCGATGACGAGCCGGATGCCGTCCAGCTGTGCGGGGTCGAGCTCCCGGCAGCGTTCGTAATCTTCCTTGTGATAGATGCTCAGGATCTCTTCCGGCGCGAAGTTGGCCTTGAGCACGGTATTGAGCGTCGTGCCGCCTGTTCGCGGCATATGCAGGAAAAAAAGCATGGGCGGCATGGGCTCTCCTTGCGGGCGTCGTCCCCGATTCCGGCAGGCATGTTACATGTCCCGCCCCCGACAGGCAAGGGCGGCGCTTGCGTGTCGGCGGGCAGTCTGGCATACTGCCGCGGCAATCGGCACACGGATGCGCTCCGGCGGCAACGCATCCCGAACGTCCGGCAAGGAGCGGCTATGCGGGCGGAACTTCTGCTTTTCGACATCGGCAACACGTCCACCAAGATCGGCCTGGCCGATGCGGAACGTGTGCTGACCACCTATTCCCTGCGTACCGACGCCGAACAGACCGCCGACAGCCTGGGTCTGAGCCTGCTGGCCCTCTGCGGCCATGCCGGTCTGGACAGGGACAGCGTGCGCGCCTGCATGGTCTCCTCCGTGGTGCCGGACTTCACTCCCATATTGCGCGAGGCCCTGGCCCGCTATGTCCGGCGGCCCGTCTTTTTCGTGCCTGCCGACGTCCCGCTGCCCCTGACGAACCGCTACGCCCGTCCGGAACAGGTGGGCGCGGACAGGCTGGTGGGCGCTTATGCCGCCCGCCGTCTCTATCCGGAGCCGGAATCGCTCATGGTCGTGGACTTCGGTACGGCCGTGACCTTCGATTGCATCGCGCACGACGCCTACGAGGGCGGGCTCATCTTTCCCGGGCCCAAGACGGCCCTGGCGGCGCTGGCGCGGCATGCCGCCCAGCTCACGCGTGTGGACCTCGAAGTGGACGCCCTGGTGCCCGCCGTGGGGCGGGATACGGTCACCAGCATCCAGCATGGTCTGGTCTTCGGCTTCGTGGGCATGGTGGAGGGTCTCGTGGCCCGCCTGCGGCCCCAGCTCCCGGGCACGACGCGCGTGCTGGCCACGGGCGGCTTTGCCCAGTCCATCGCCCGGTTGAGCCCGGTTTTTGACGAGGTGCTGCCCTCCCTGCTGCTGGAAGGCCTGCGCCGCCTGTTTTATGAATGCCGCCCGGCTTAGACATTTTGCCGTTGAAAAAAGCAAAATGCGAGGCGGCGGCACAGCGCCGCCCGGCCCAACGTGAGCGGAAAAACCGCGTTTTTTTCCGCGAAATGACAGGCCGTATGGTTTGAAACGCACAGCGTTTCAACCTAAAAGAGCTCCAGGGAGCGCCGTTTTTTGCCGCACGCAGCGCATGGGCGCGCGACGGCTTTTCGCCATACCCGCCCTCCCCCGGGAGAGCCCAACACTAGGAGCAGCCATGAGCAGCATCGCCTCTGTCTACGGTCGCGAGATCCTCGATTCGCGCGGCAACCCCACTGTGGAAGTTGAAGTCACACTCGAATCCGGCCACAGCGCCCGGGCGGCCGTGCCTTCCGGCGCTTCCACCGGCAGCCGCGAAGCCCTCGAAATGCGCGACGGCGACAAGGAACGCTTTGGCGGCAAGGGCGTTACCAAGGCGGTGGAGAACGTCAACGGCGAGATCGCCGACGCCCTGCTCGGCCTTGACGTGCTGCATCAGGTGCAGATCGACAATACCCTCATCGATCTGGACGGCACGGACAACAAGAGCCGCCTTGGCGCCAACGCCATGCTCGGCGTGTCCATGGCCTGCGCCCGCGTGGCCGCCGAATACGTCGGCCTGCCCCTGTACAAATATCTGGGCGGCGTCAACGCCAAGGTGCTGCCCGCGCCCATGATGAACGTCATCAACGGCGGCGCGCATGCCTCCAACAACCTGGACATCCAGGAATTCATGATCATGCCCCTGCGCGCCCAGAGCTTCCGGGACGCCCTGCGCATGGGCGCGGAGATCTTCCACGTCCTCAAGAAGATCCTGGAAAAGGACGGACACTCCACCGGCGTGGGCGACGAAGGCGGCTTCGCCCCCAACTTCAAGAGCCATGACGAGGCCTTTGCCTACCTCATCAAGGCCATCGAGGAAGCGGGCTACAATCCCGGCAGCGAAGTGGCGCTGGCCATCGACGCGGCCGCGTCCGAATTCTACAAGGACGGCAAGTACGTTCTCAAGGGCGAGAACCTGAGCCTCAACAATGCCGAAATGGCCCAGTGGCTGGAAGAATTCACCCGCAAGTACCCGCTCATCTCCATCGAAGACGGCATGGCCGAAGGCGACTGGGACGGTTGGAGCATGCTCACCGGCAGCCTCGGCGACCGTATCCAGCTGGTGGGCGACGACGTTTTCGTGACCAATCCGGCCATCCTGGCCGAGGGCATCGCGGAAGGCGTGGCCAACTCCATCCTCATCAAGCTCAATCAGATCGGCACGGTCACCGAGACGCTGGACACCATCGAAATGGCCAAGGAAGCCGCGTACACCACGGTCATCTCCCACCGTTCCGGCGAGACCGAGGACAGCTTCATCGCGGACCTTGCCGTGGGCGTCAACGCCGGACAGATCAAGACCGGTTCGCTCTGCCGCTCCGAGCGCATGGCCAAGTACAACCAGCTGCTCCGCATCGAGGAAGAATTGGGCGACGGCGCGGAATTCTTCGGCCCCATGCTGGCCGAATACTACGCCATCGAACAGGGGTAACAGCCGTACCGGCAAGGAGGGCGCGGGGACTGGCTCCCTGCGCCCTCCGCGCATACGGCAACGCCTTTCGAGCGCGCGGACACCCGCCTGAAAGGAGACATCATGGGAGCTCCCCTCATCGCCTACGGCCTGCTGGCCGTGGCCATCACCGCCGAGACCTTCGCCACCTCCTGCCTCAACGCCTCCCAGCAGCTCAGCCGCCTCTGGCCGACGCTGGGCAGCATCGCGGGCTACTGCGTCTCCTTCACCTGCCTTGCCCAGGTGCTCCGCTATCTGCCGGTGGGCATCGCCTACGCCATCTGGTGCGCGCTGGGCATCATCCTCGTGACGCTCATGGGCTATCTCTGGTTCGGGCAGAAAATGGACATCCCCGCCCTGGTCGGTATGGGGCTGATCATCGCCGGCGTGCTGGTCATCCAGCTCTTTTCCCGCACGGCGCACCATGCCTGAGCAGGGCCGCCCGGCAGTGACGGCCCCCCTTCCCGGCAAGCGCGGCGGTTCAGACGACCGGTACGGCAAGATCCGTACGGGCGGCCATGACGGCGGAGAGCGCCAGCAGCATGGCGCGCGGCACCAGACTGGACAGCACCAGATATTCCTTGTCCGAGTGGATATGCTCGCCCTCCGGCCCCATGCAGCAAATGGTGGGGATGCCCAGCACCGAAGAGCAGAAGCCGGATTCGGCGGCGCTTTCGTAATGCTGCCCTTCCAGCGGCATGTCCAGCAGCCTGCCGGCTTCCCGCACCAGCGCGAAGAGGCGGTCACCGGCCGCCGTGCGTTCCAGCGGATAGAGGCGCAGGCCGCCGCTGGCCGTGGCGCGCGTATGCGGCAGGCTCTCGGCGGCCGTTATGTCGCGGATGGCCGCCACCACCCGCTCGCCGTCGGCTAGACGCCGGTAGGTGAGGTGCAGGCGGGCCTCGGCCCAGGGGGCGACGGAATTGGCGGAGGAGCCGCCGGAGATGAGCCCCGTGTTGACGGTAACGCCGTTGGGCAGATCCACCAGACGGTCATAGGCCAGCACCTTGCGCGCCAGGGCCAGGATGGCGGACGCGCCGTTCGCGTAATCACGCCCGGCGTGGGCCGCCACGCCCTGCACGCGGATATGCATATGTCCCGATCCCTTGCGGGAGACGGTCACCCTGCCGCCCACGCCGCCCGGCTCCGCGCAGAAAACGGCATGCGCGCCCTGCAGATGCCGCCGCAAGGCCTGTGAGGACGTGGGCGAACCCAGCTCCTCGTCGGAAGAGAACATGAGGGTCAGAGGACAGGGCAGCAGATCGTGTTCGGCAAGCGTCCGGGCGGCAAAGAGCATGGCCACGAGCCCGCCCTTCATGTCCGCCACGCCGGGCCCGTAGACGCGGTCCGCCTGCCTGTCCACGGTAAAGGGCCGCCGTTGTGCCGTCCCCACAGGGAAGACCGTATCCATGTGCCCGATGAAGCCTATGCCCGGCCCGGCCCCTGCCGCGCCATGCCGCGCCGTCCAGGCGCTGGCCAGCTCCGCCTGCCAGGCTTCGTCCTCCGGTACGGGGGCATGCGGCAGACAAGCCGTGGCAAAACCCGCCCGGGCCAGCCAGTCCGCGCAGACCTGCCCCACCCTGCGCACGCCTTCGGCGCAGTCCGTGGGCGAATCGATGTCCACCAGTTCCTTGAGCAGGGCCAGCATGGCCGCTTCCTGCCCGCGCAGGGCCTTCTCGATGATCGCCCGACAGGTCTGGATATCCATGTGACGTCCCTCCCGTCCGCCAGCGCCCGCCGGAGGCGTGTCCGTTCGGAAGATGGCGGAGCGCGCCGCCCGACCAAGCGTCCGCGGAAAACCACGTTCTTTTCCGCGAAACGACAGACCGTATATGTTGCCCCTGAAAAGGTTCTCAAAAGAGGGAAGGGAAGCCCGGGAGGAGATCCGACGGGCCCCCTTCCCCGCAAAGACTGGGGGTAAGCAGTCTATTGCGGCAACGATTGCAGATAATCCGCGCGGATGGACGGCAGCTCCGGCGCCTTGCCGCCGTCGCCCGCCTTGCCTGCGGCAAGGAAGGCGGCCATGCCTTCCAGCGTGGCGCGCAGCGAGCCGGGCCCGTCGCCCAGAAGCCGCAGCTGCTCGCTCACCGAGTAAACGCGGTGGGCCCGCAAGTCCTCACGGGCGGTGGCGGCATCCAGCTCACGCCCTGCCCATTCCTTGCAGAAGCGCACGTAGGCCGCCACCACCTTCTCGTCAGGTTCCGCGGCCAGCACGGCGGCCCCGCGCTGATACAGGGTCAGGAAGCGCCGCACCAGCTCCGCGTTTTCCGCGGCGAACTGTCTGTCGGCCAGCAGCACCAGCGGCAGGGAGGCCTTGACGTCGGCGGCTGTGGCCACCAGAGCGCAGCCCTCCTTTTCCGCGGCATAGGTATAGGGAGCCCAGGTGACCAGAAGGTCGCCCAGACCGCCCCGGAACGCGCCGAGAGCCTGTTCCGGCGGCATGAAGCGGATCTTCACGTCCTTTTCCGTCAGGCCCAGCGAACGCAGCCACTGCACCAGCGTATAATGGGCGGACGTGCCCTGCGGGCACAGCACGAGCCTGCCCCGCACGGATGCCGCATCGGCGAACTTGGCGTCCTTGCGCGCCAGCACGGCATTGGCGGCGGCTTCATCGCCGGCCACGGCCACCACCTCGAACGGCGAGCCGAAGGCGGCCGAGACCGTGGGCACGATGCCGCAGCCGGCAAGGACCCACTTGTAGACCTTCATGCCTTCGATAAAGACCTTGCCCGAGTCGAAACGGAGCATCTCCACATCCAGGCCGGCTTCCTTGTCCCAACCCTGTTCATGGGCGTACCAGACGGGAAAGGCTTCCTCGCCGAGCCAGCCCGTCTTCAGGGGCACGCTCTCCGCCGCGGCGGGCGCGCCGGCGGGACAGAGCAGCAGGGCCAGCATCAGCGCCGGCAGGATCCGTAACAGTGCGGAAAGATAACGCATGCCTACTCTCCTTCATGAGGGGACGGCGCGGCGGCGCTCCCCGGGAGGGGAACGCCGCAGCGCGGTACACGCTACTTGCTGACCATGTTGTTTTCCTTGAGCACCTTGCCGATGGTCGCCCACATGCTGTCGATGACCTCCTGGAACTCGTCATGCGGCAGATAATTGCAGGTCAGATCGGCCTTGGCCATCTTGGCCTGTACGCCGGGATCTTCCAGCGCTTCCTTGATCAGGTTCTGCATGGCGATGATCTTGTCGTCGGGCGTGCGGCGGGGAGCCACCAGACCGTGGGGCGAGGGAAAGACCAGCGCCGGATCATTGTCGAACTGCTCGGTAAAGGTGGGGCATCGGGCAATTCCTTGACGCGCTCCTTGCTGGTAACGCCGATGATGCGGAAGTCGCCCGCCTGCACATAGGGCAGCTGGTTGGTGGTCACGCCGAAGGCGCTGGCGATGTGCCCGCCCAGCAGGGCCGTGGAGACGTCATGGCCGCTGGTGTAGGCCACATGCGGGAGCTTCGCGCCGAGCTTCTTTTCCACCATCAGCATGTACAGACGCTGCGAGGAAAAAGCCCCGTGCGTGGCGAAGTTGATCGGTTGATGTTGAGGTTACAGGGTGACCTTGGGTGACGCGGAAAACCGCCGTGCCGCCTGGAGCGCCGTCAGGGCCAGGATCTTGGCCCGTGGCAGGAAGGTGGACGGGATGATGTATTCCTCCGGCGTATGCAAGCCTGTGCCCTCCGGCCCCATGCTGCAGACGGTGGGCAGGTCCAGCACGCTGCAGCAGAAGCCGGATTCCGCCGCGCCCTTGGAGCGCTCGAGGGAACAGGGGTAGCCGATGCAGTCCGCCGCAGCGCGGATGAGCTCGTAAAGGGCCATGACCTTGGGCGTGGGCCGCAGCGGCAGCAGGCGCAAGCCGCCGCTGATGTGGGAGCGCGTTCCCGACACATAGGTCTTGTCGGTCTCTTCCCGTATGGCCCGCACCAGCTCCTGCCCCAGCTCATAGGTCGGATAGGTGAGGTGGATGCGGGCCGAGGCGAAGGGAGCGACGGAATTGGCCGAGGTGCCGCCGGAGATGAGGCCGGTGTTGACCGTGATGTCCCTGTCGAGATCCACATGCCGGTCATAGGCCAGGATCTTGTGGGCCAGTTCGAGGATGGCCGAATGCCCGTCGGCATAGTTGCGTCCGGCATGGGCCGACTTGCCCTCGATCTCCAGCAGCATGTGGCCCGACCCCTTGCGCTCCACGGAAACGCCGCCCCCCACATAGCCCGGCTCCGTGCACATGACGGCATGCGCGCCGTTGAGCTCGCGGCCCAGATGGTAGCCCGTCGTCGGGGAGCCCAGCTCCTCGTCGGGCGAAAAGGTCAGCGTCATGGGCACGTCCATGAGGCCCAGCTCCTTCAGGGCCCGCGCCACGAAGATGTTCATGACGAGGCCGCCCTTCATGTCCAGCACGCCGGGGCCCGTGGCCCTGTCGGCCTGCCGGTCCATGCGGAAGGGACGCGCCGCCGCCGTGCCCGCCGGGAACACCGTGTCCATGTGCCCCATGAACACCACCCCCGGCCCGTCTTCCCGCGCATGGGTACGCGCCGTCACCACATGGCCGAGGCTCGTCATCCACTGCTCGTCAGCGGGGATGGGGGCCTGCGGCAGCGTCTCCACGGTAAAGCCCGCCGCGCGCATGTGTTCTGCGATGACTTCTCCCACCTTGTCCACATCACCGCCGTCATGTGAAAAGCTGTCCATGTTCACCAGCTGCTCCAGTAGGGTATACATCTCCGCCTCATGCTCGCCGAACCAGTTATTCAGAGCTTCATTCCATCGAGCAAGTTCCATACATCGCTCCTTTCTCGGTTAAAAGTAGCACTTAAAATCAGATTATCTAACTAACTTAACTTCACTTTACTATATTTCCATCATCATTTGCCTGGGCCCTTCTGTAGTCAACCATATAGGTAATACCCCCGATAAGCATAAATACAGCCCCTGCACAGAAGACAAGCTGCATATATTCTACCGCTTTTTGTAAACCATAGGTATCGGAAAGCAGACCGACAAGAAGTGATCCGAAGAAACCTATACCCTGCAGGAGCAGTACATAGGTTCCGTATGCTGAAGATTTATAACGTGCGGGCACAAGTTCTTGTGTGGCTACATGCACACCCGTAACAGGAATTTTAAAAAGGAACATACCAAAAGCCAGCCCTAATATCCACTGATAGTGAAATCCACTGTAGAAAGTAAGAGCACAACCAATAAAGGCCGGGACACCTATTAAAGCTCTGGACCTAGGTGATGTTTTTCTGCTGATCCAGTCAATAAGAACTCCTGAAAGAGCCGTAACACACAACCCCTGAATAAGGTAAACAGGCCCCATGTATGCGGCAACATCTACTGTATTCCAGCCCATTATTCTTACAAGATACATGGGAATCCATGTAATCATGGCCGTATATCCCATGTTGGCCGCGCCGACGCCCAGCCCCAAGAGCAATAGTGTTTTATTTTTTAAGGTAAAGGAAAAAGCTTCGCTAAGGCGAACACTATTTTCTTCATTTTTAGGCTTATTCGTCTTGGCATCTGACACCGATAATGAACAGACAGCAAAAATAAGAGTCAGCAGGCCGACCCCATAAAAGGCCGCACGCCACCCAAATTTATGAACCAGCACTCCAACAATAGAAGTTCCAAGCGCGAGTCCAAGCGACATTGCCGAGTTATAAAAACCAATAATTGTTCCCCAATAAGGCCGATTAACCCAACTCGTGAGCATAGCTACAGATACCGGCGCGTAACTTGCGTTACCTGCTCCTACCAAGAAACGTCCAAACAGCAGGGTAAAAGCTGAAGAAGCCGCACCACATATGCAACATCCCCCTCCCCAGATGACGCTCATGACGTTGAGGCTTCTCTTTTTTGAAGTCTTATCCGCTATAAAAGAAAATGGAAGAACAAAAACTGTCATTCCGGCTAAAACAATAGAACCTGCAAAACCGATAGTTGTATCAGAAAAGCCAAGCTCGCTCTTCATGCTTGGAAAAGCGGAAGTAATACCTAATCTTGCAGCAAAATCAAGCATGAACAAAAAGTATAACACGATGAAACCATAGAAAAATCTTGCTGGTGAGATTGACAATTTGTCGCGTAACGTCATCATCATCCTCCTAGTTGACTTGTGTCATCATATTTTAAAAATGTGGTCCACATAAAATTTTTATTACAGGACGTCCCACAACATCTTGATCCCGACGCAGATCAGCAGGACGGCAAAGGCGCTCTTGAGCCGGCTGACGGGGAGACGGTGGGCGATGCGCGCCCCCAGCGGAGCCGTGAGCATGCTGCACACGACAAGGGGGAAAAGGGCCGGCAGGTAGAGGTAGCCCAGACAGTGCGGCGGCAGCCCCGTCGCCCCCAGCCCGTTGATCAGGTAGCCGCAGCAGCCCGCCACGGCGATGGGGAAGCCGATGGCCGCCGACGTGCCGATGGCGCGGTGCATCTCCACATTGTGCCAGACCAGGAAGGGCACGGAGAGCGTGCCCCCGCCGATGCCCACCAGGCTGGAGGTGAGGCCGATGACGCCGCCGGCCGCCCCCATGCCCCACGCGCCGGGCAGCTCCCGGCTGGCGCACGGACGGCTGCCGCGCAGCATCTGCACGGCCACATAGGTCAGGAAGACCACGAAAAAGATCTGCAAGAAACGGCGGGACAGCAGCACGGCCACCGCCGTCCCGGCAAAGGTCCCCAGCAGGATGCCGGGGCTGATGCGCCACACGGTCTGCCAGTCCACCGCGCCCCGCCGCGAATGCGCCAGCGCGCTGGAAACCGAGGTGAACATGATGCTGCCCAGCGAGGTGGCCAGGGCCAGCAGCATGATGCTTTCCGGCGCAAAGCCCGCACGCCCGAAAGCGAACACCAGCATGGGCACGATGACGATGCCGCCGCCCACGCCCAGCAGCCCGGCCAGCAGTCCGGCCACGATGCCCAGCAGTCCGTAGAGCACAAGACTTTCCATCATGACCGATCCCTCGCCGTGACCAGAGGGTGACGCTCCGAGACCGTGCCGAGGTGATGGCGCAATTCCTGCTCGCAGGCCTCTTCATCCTGCCGTTCCACCGCATCGATGATGCGCAGATGCGAGCTGATGGAGAACTGCCGCCACTCCTCGGAGCGCAGATCCGCCGTACGCCCGGGCTGGTAGACCGTATTGAGCCGCTGCATGGTCGTGGCCAGCAGGCTGTTGCCGGTGCAGCGCGCAAGACACTGGTGGAATCGCGCGTCCAGGTCGCCGTCGCCCTTTTCCATGAGGAGCCGCCGCTGCTGGTCGCAGACGATGATCTTGAGCTCGTTGAGCTGTTCCAGCGTACGGCGGCGGGCCGCCAGCCGCGCTATGGCCGGTTCCATGATGCGCCGAAACTCCATGACCTCATCAAAGATGGCGCATTCCGAGTCCACGGCCGACAACAACGCCTTTTCCAGAAAATCCGTCTCGCTGCTGCAAACGTAGGTCCCGTCCCCGTGGCGGCTCTCCAGCACGCCCTGCTCGGCCAGCGTGCGGATGGCCGTCCGTACGCTGTTGCGGGAAACCCCGAAGGTACTGGCCAGGCTGCGCTCCGGCGGCAGCTTGTCGCCGGGCTTGAGCTGCAGCTCGTCCATGAATGCCCGCAAGCGGGACAGAAGGGTCTCATAGCTGCGCTGCGGGCTCTTGGCGGAAAAGGCGTCCATGTGCTTCATTCTCCTTTGCAACCACTATGAAGACCAATCCAACCACTGTCAACCATTTTGCACCCTTTATTACAACCAATTAAGAAAATATGGACCTCTCCTGCCCGAAAAGAGGACGCTCCCCGGCAGCCTTCAGGCCGTTGCGCCCTGCCCTGCCTGGCTTTTGGGGAAGTTCGGCACAAAAAAAACGGCGGCCCCCGAAAAGACCGGGAGCCGCCGCAGTGGTTGGCTTCAGCAAAGAGGATCAGTAGGCGTGCTCGTCCTTCAGATCCTCGCCGGTGACCGGCTTGCGGAAGATGTGGTAGGCCCACGACTGGTAGATCAGCACGATGGGCACCATGACCAGCGCCACGCCCAGCATGATGCTGAGGGTCAGCTCCGTGGACGAGGCATTGTAGGCCGTGAGCGTCGCCGCCGGATCCAGCGAGGAGATGATCATGCCGGGGAACATGCCCGACACGCCGAAGAAGGTCACGCCCACGATGTACAGGCCGCTGCAGGCCCAGGCCAGCCAGAGCCGCCCGGCACGCAGCATGACCCGCGCGCCCACCAGACCGGCCAGCGCCACCAGCGGCAGCAGGAAGAGCGCCGGCTGAGCGAAGTAGTTGTCGAAGAGACGGGTATAGCTCCACGTCATGCCGAGGAAGACCAGCAGCAGCACCAGCATGATGGGCCAGAGCAGGCTGGCCGTGGCCAGGGCGCGCAGCTGCAGGTCGCCTTCGCTCTTGATGGCCAGCCACAGGGAACCGTGCAGCATGAACATCACCAGGAAGAAGACGCCGCCCGCCAGCCCGTAGGGATTGAGCAGGCCGAGGAGGTTGCCGTGATAGACGCCCTCCGCATCCACGGGGATGCCCATGAAGAGGTTGGCAAAGGCCACGCCCAGCAGGATGGAGGGCACAAGGTTGGACACGAAGTGGATGAGATCCCAGAAGCCGCGCCAGGCCGCGCTTTCCACCTTGCCGCGAAACTCGAAGGACACGGCGCGGAAGATGAGCGCGAAGAGCAGGAGCAGCAGAGGCGCGTAAAGCGCGCTGAACATGACCGCATAGACCGTGGGGAAGGCCGCGAAGGTCACCCCGCCGGCGGAGATGAGCCACACTTCATTGCCGTCCCAGAAGGGGCCGGCGGCATTGTACATGATGCGGCGGTCTTCCTCGCTCTTGCCGAGGCAGGGCAGGAGAGAGCCGAGGCCGAGATCGAAGCCGTCCAGCACGAAGTAGACGGCCCAGAGCAGCGCCCAGAGGATGAACCAGACGATTTGCAGTGTTTCCAGCATGACTAGACCTCCTCGGGGCCCTTGCAGGCATACTTGCGCAGCAGCCAGATGTCGAGCACGCCCAGCAGGGTGTACACGACGATGAAGCCGATGAGCGAAAAGAGCACATTGCCCGCGGGCACGGGCGAAACGGCGTCGCTGGTGCGCATGAGATTATAGACGATCCAGGGCTGACGGCCCATTTCGGCCACCAGCCAGCCGAAGGCGATGCTGAAGTACGGCAGCGGGATATTCCAGACCAGCGCCTTCATGAGCCCGGAACACGGCATGTCGCGCTTGCGCTGCAGCGTGGCCGCCGCCGCCAGGATGAGGAAGACCACGCCAAGGCCCACCATGGCCCGGAAGCCCCAGAACACCGGCGCCACGGGCGGACGGTCCTCCTTGGGGAAGTCCTTGAGGCCCTTCACCTCGGCATTGGCATCGCCGTAAGCGATCCAGCTCATGAGGCCGGGGATGCCGATGGCTTCCACGCTGTTGCGCTCATTCTCCACGTCCGGCAGCACCAGCATGTAGAAAGGCGCGTTGGTCGTGGTCTCCCAGTGGGATTCCATGGCCGCCAGCTTGGCCGGCTGGAGCTGGGCTACGGTCTTGCCCTGCAGGTCGCCCGTCGCGGCCAGGGCCACGGCCAGCACCAGCGTGATGGGCGCGGCCATGCGGAAGGACATGCGGAAGAAGTCCGTATGGCTCTTGCGCAGCAGATGCCAAGCCGACACGCCCAGCACGAAGAAGCCCGAGAGCATCCAGGCGGCCATGAGCGTATGGGCGTACATGCCCCAGGCGTAGGGGTTGCACAGCACGGCGAAGAAGTCATCCAGTTCGGCGCGGCCGTTCTGGATCACGTAGCCCAGCGGATTCTGCATGAAGCCGTTGGCCAGGATGATCCAGAGGGCGGAAAGGTTGCCCGCGATGACCACCAGCCAGATGCTGAGCAGGTGCACCTTCTTGCCCACGCGGTTCCAGCCGAAATGCCAGACCGCCAGGAAGGTGGATTCGAGGAAGAAGGCCACCGTGGCCTCGATGGCCAGCAGCGAGCCGAAAATGTCGCCCACATACTCCGAGTAGCGGGACCAGTTGGTGCCGAACTGGAATTCCAGGGTGATCCCCGTCACCACGCCCAGCGTGAAGTTGATGACAAAGAGCTTGCCCCAGAACTTGGCATGGCGGCGCCAGGCCTCATTGCCGGTTTTGACGTACCACGTCTCCATGAGGGCGATCAGCAGCGACAGCCCCAGCGTCAGCGGCACGAAGATGAAATGGAAAAAAACGGCGACAGCGAACTGCAGCCGCGAGAGCAGTATAACGTCATCCATAGAGACATCCTCCTGAGTTGCCCACTAGTATACCGCTCTGTTTCATAAGGCAAGAGCAAATCCTGATAAGTAATATAACTTATTTTAATTTTTAGACTTTTCTTTTTCCCGGGCCGTCAGACGGGCCTGCTCCCCTCTTTCTCCAGCGGGTGGGCCAGCCGGCGCGGCACAGGGGGGCATCTCCTTTTTGTCTGGCGGATGGCGGAATCGGCCCGGCGTTTGGGCGGCGCTGTGCCGCCGTCCCACGGGGCGTCGTTCTTCCTGTCCTGTACAGCGTTTGGCTGGCTTGCGGCCGGGCGTCGTCCTGTGGGGTACGACGCCCGGTATCCGGACAAGCAACGTTTTTGGGGGGATGGGGGTGTGGGGGAAGGGCCCCTTTGTCCACAAAGGGGCCCTTCCCCCACCCAAAAACAAAAAGCACTCCCGCCAAAAACCATCTTCCCCTTGCCGTGCGCGGGGTTGACGAATCCTCTGCGGGACTTACTTCACGGGGTATTCATGACAGGAGGCTGCATCATGGCTGAACAGCAATTCAAGGCCGAGGTGCGCAAGGTTTTGCGCATCCTCACCAATTCTCTGTATACCAATCGTGAGATCTTTTTGCGCGAGCTCATCTCCAACGCTTCGGACGCGCTGGACAAGCTGCGCTTCCGTACGAGCCGCGGCGAGACCCCGCGCGAGCCCGATCTGCCGCTGGAGATCCGCATCACGCTGGACGAAAAGGCGCGGACCCTCACCATCACGGACAGCGGCCTCGGCATGAGCGCCGCCGAGCTGGCCGAGAATCTGGGCACCATCGCCAAATCCGGCTCCGAGGCCTTCCTTGCCGAGCTGGACGCGCAGGCCGCCGACGGCAAGTCCGCGGACGCGGCCAATATTATCGGCCGCTTCGGGGTGGGCTTCTATTCGGTCTTCATGGTGGCCGACAAGGTGGAGGTCACCTCCCTGCCCGCTTTCGGCGAGGACAGCCAGGCGCATGTCTGGGTCAGCGACGGGCTGGGCACGTTCGACGTCAGCCCCTGCGAGGCCGGAGAGCTCAAGCGCGGTACGCGCATCGTGGTCCATCTCAAGGAGGACGCCGCGGAATTCGCCGAAAAATTCCGGGTGGAGACCGTCATCCGCAACCACTCCGCCTTCGTGCCCTTCCCCATCTTCGTGGGCGAGGACAAGATCAACACGCAGCCCGCTCTTTGGCGCGAGCCCAAGAGCGCCGTCACCCGCGAGCAGTACGACGCCTTCTACAAGCACCTGACCTATGACGCCAAGGCCCCGCTGGACGTGCTGCACATCGCCGTGGACGCGCCGGTGCAGTTCAATGCCCTGCTCTACATCCCGGACGCCGCGCAGGACATCTTCGGCATGGACCGTGACTACTGGGGCCTTGACCTCTACAGCCGCCGGGTGCTCATCCAGCACCGCAACAAGGAACTTCTGCCGGAGTACCTCGCCTTCCTCAAGGGCGTGGTGGATACCGAGGACCTGCCGCTCAACATCTCCCGCGAGACGCTGCAGGAAAATGTGGTGCTGCGCAAGATCCACCAGACCATCGTCAAGCAGCTCCTCGGCCATCTGGAAAAAATGGCCGCCAACGACGCCGAGAAGTACGCCCGCTTCTGGAAGCTGCACGGCCGGGTCTTCAAGCTCGGCTATCAGGACTTCCCCAACCGGGAACGTGTGGCCGCCCTGCTCCGCTTCAATACCTCCATCCATGAGGACGCCGAGGCCCTGAGCAGCCTGGACGAGTACATGGCCCGCGCTCCGGAAGGCCAGAAGACTTTCTGGTACGTCACGGCCCCCAACCGGGAAGCCGCCCGCCTCAGCCCCCATCTGGAACGCTTCCGCAAGAAGGGCATCGAGACGCTCTATCTGTACGAACCGGTGGACGAGTTCCTCATGGACGGCCTGCACGCCTACAAGGAATGGGAATTCAAATCCGTGGAGACGGCGGCCGACGACGCGCTGGATGCCTTCGCCGACAAGGCCGATGCCGACAAGCCCGCGGCCGCGCCGCTTTCCGAGGACGACAACGCCACCTTCGACAAGCTGCTGGCCCGCATCCGCGAGATCCTCGGCGAGCGCGTCAAGGACGTACGCGTGTCGCATCGTCTGGCCGAGAGCCCGGCCGTGCTGGTCTCCGCCGACGGCGGCATGACCTCCAGCATGGAGAAGTTCCTGCGCGTCATGCAGAAGGACGACTCCCTGCCCGTCAAGGTGCTGGAAGTGAACCGCGATCACCCGCTGCTGCGCAGTTTGCTGCGCATGTACAAGGCCGATGCCGCGGACAAGACCCTGAGCGACATGGTGGAATGCCTCTTTGACGCCTGCCTGCTGCAGGACGGCTACCTCAAGGATCCGCAGGCCCTGGCCGCCCGCAGCAACGCGCTGCTGGAGCAGGCCGCCGCCTGGTACGGCGAGGTCCGCCATCTGGCCTGAGGACATCGTATGCCGGGGCCCGGACGTTCCGGCTGACGTGATATGACATGAGAGGGGCAGGGATCATGCGATCCCTGCCCCTTTTCTGTGGCTTTCCCCACCCTTCATGGAGAAATCTTCTGTCCGCAAGCTGGTGTGCGGCCCGTCGTCAGGCCCGGAAGGCCTCCACCTTGCGGCCGTGCAGCAGAATGTAGAGCACGAGCGCCACCAGCGCCACGCCGCACAGCGTCAGATACAGACCGTCATAGCCCGCATGGGAGGCCACGCTGCCGAAGACGTACGGGCCGAAGCCCATGCCGAAGTCGAAAAAGATGAAAAAGGTCGATGTGGCCTGCGCGTACCGCTCCCGCGGCACCAGCGAAAGGGATATGGCCTGCGAGACCGACTGGAAATTGCCGAATCCCAGTCCCAGCAGCACCCCGGCCAGCAGCATGCTCCAGTTCGAGACGGCATGCCCCAGCAGGAAGAGACCCAGCGCCGTGAGCAGCAGACAGGGCACCACCACCACGTTCTCGCCGCGCATGTCGTAGATCTTGCCCGAGGCCGGCCGGGTGAGGATGAGCGTCAGGGCATAGAGCAGGAAGAACAGGCTGGCCGCGCCCATGAGCCCGAGTTCCTTGGCATAGAAGGTGATGAAGGCCTGCACGTTGCCCCAGCAGATGGCCGCCACCAGCACCACGCAGGCAAAGGGGATGACGGAATAGTCGATGTAGTTGCGCAGATCCAGCAGGTTTTTCGACGAGGCCTCACTGCCGGGCAAGCGGTTGGGGACGCGCAGCATCATGTAACACGCCAGACTGACGCAGCCCACGGCAAGGCAGATGCCGAACAGCTGGGGATAGGTCACGATCTGCACCAGCGTCACCCCGAGGAAGGGCCCCATGGCCAGGGCCAGCGCCGTACTGAGGCTGAAAAAACTGATGCCGATGCCGTGATGTTCCTTCGGCACCACATAGGCGACGATGGTCCCCGTCGCCGTGCCGATGAAACCCACGCCCACGCCGCCGATGAAGCGAACGAGGCAGAGGCCCGGCAGGGAAGCCACGGGGAAATACAGGGCAAGGCTGCCCGTAAAGATCAGCAGGCCGGTCAGCAACACCACGCGGCAGCCGACCCTGCCCACCAGGTAGCCGGTAAAGAAGCGCCCCACCAGACAGCCGATAACGATGATGCCCGCCGTCAGTCCGGCCTCGCTCGGTGTGGCGTTGAAGAAGCGGATGGCATAGGGCGTGGAGATCACGAAGATCACATAATACGCCACGAGCATGAAGAAGTTGATGGCGGCGATGATCAGGAAGTCGCGGGTGAGCACGGAACGGAGCGCCGCTGTGGGGGTCTTGCGGAAAAAATCCTTTGCGCCGGCGAAATGGTGAGCCATGGAACTGCTCCACGTTGCCGAGAGTCGGCATTTGCGCGGGCCGTCCCCGGCCCGGGTTTGAGGGAAAAGGCGCCCGCCTTGACGGCGGGCGCCCCGGTTGCGCAGGCTGGCGTCAGAAGGCCGGCTTGCGGATCATCTTCAGGAAGTACATGACGATGGGCGTGATGACGATGACCCCGACGAATATCCAGAACATGGGGAAGCCTTCCACGGGCGCGAAGGGCATGGACCAGGAGATGGGCTTGAAGATGACCATGGTGAAGACGTTCATCATGCCCACTTCCACCACCACGGGCGTCTTGAAGTCAGGATCGACGATGCGCAGGAGCAGCAGACCGGAGGCCGCCGTACCGGTGCAGTAGCCGAAGAGGGTCAGGCCGCGTTCAAAGCCATGTTCAGGGGCGCGGCGGCCGAACCACACGCAGAAGAACAGGGTGGCGATGGAGGCCAGCGTCATGGAGACGAGGAAGGGCCCGGCCACGTCGGCCAGTTCGCGCACCTGGATGCCCATGAAGACCGCGCAGATCATGAAGTCCACGGTGGTGCCGGTAAGACGGCGGGTCGTTTCGGGGTCAATAAGATGGCTGATCTTGATCTTCTTCATGATCTTGCGGGTGATCATGGCCAGGAACATGCCCCAGCAGAACACCAGACCGAAGCCGAGACCGTTGATGCCCTTGGGAAGGTAGAGGAACCACGCCAGGCCCCAGGCATACGCGCCGCCATAGAGGGCGAACATCAGGCCGAAGTGGAAGCCCACGCTGTCGATGTTGGCCGGGTGGGTGGTGGCCTGCGCGCAGCAGGGATGGTCGTCCTTGTCCATGAGGCCCTTGAGGAAGGTCTGCGGCAGGGAACCGGGCGTGCCGCCTTCTTCATTCAGGGAGATCCAGCCGCGACGGATGCCGTAGTAGGCCAGCGGCACGCCGACCACGCCGGCCACGAGGAAGCCCACGGCCGCAAAGGCCAGGCCCACGTTGAGGGCGTTGGCGACCTGATAGGTGTGTTCCCAGATGGTGGCGTAGGCCTGCGTCTGGCCGGGGCCCTGCGTGAAGCCAGCGCCCAGCAGGTAACCGTTGCCGGTGAAGAAGTCGCCGCCGAAGAACATCTTCCAGAGATCGAAGGTGCCCTTGCCGATGAGCGCCTGGATGGAGAAGAGGAAACCGAAGATCAGCGCCATCCAGAACGCGCCGCGCGCGATGACCTTACCCGTGCCTTCCTTGTTGTCGCTGCTGCTTTCCAGCAGACCGATGCCCACGAAGCCGAAGGCGAAGAGATGGAAGGTCAGCATGGAGAACACGCTGGGGGTCAGGGCCTTCCAGCCGAAGGAGCTGGGCATGCCGATCAGGCCCAGGTTGATGAGCACGAAACCCAGGATGCCGCCGATGAGCGACGCCGGGAAAAGCATGGTCTGGAAGATCTTGACCTTGGCCCGGATGATGGTTCCGACCATGAGCAGCAGGCCGACCCAGCAGAAACCGCCGATATAGGGATAAAACGAGCTTTCCATAACCTTTTCCTCGTACGTCTAGTCCAGTTCGCCGTACACCACTTCGCCGCCCACAACCGTAGCGACGACATCGATGTGCCGGATGGCATCCTTGTCCACAGCCAGCGGGTCCGCGCCAAGCACGACGAAGTCCGCCAGCTTGCCGGGCTCGATGCTGCCCTTGATATGATCCTCGTGGGCCTGATAGGCCGCCCAGCTCGTCACGCCGCGCAGGGCGTCCAGCACGGGGATGGTCTGGTTTTCGCCAAGCACGCGCCCGCTGCTGGTCTTGCGCGTGGCGGCCGACCAGACGGAAAGCAGGGGATCGATGGGCGTGACGAAGGTGTCGTTATGCAGGCTGAAGGGGATGCCGCGCTTGAGGGCGCTGCGCAGGGGGTCGATGCGCTCGGCGCGGTCCTGCCCGAGGAAGATGTCGTTATGCCGGTCGCCCCAGTAGTAGGTGTGCACCACGAAGAAGGAGGGGACGATGCCCAGACGGCGCATGCGGTCGAGCTGATCCTCGCGTACGGTCTGACAATGGATGATGATATGGCGCGCGTCGTGGCGGGGGAAATCCTTCTGCGCCTTTTCGTAGGCATTGATGATCATCTGGATGGCGTCGTCGCCGTTGCCGTGGATGGCGAGCTGCCAGCCCTTGCGGTGCAGGTCGCGGACCATGTCGTAGAAGACGAGCTCGTCATTGATGGGATAGCCGCGCCAGTCGTCGCCGTAGGGCAGGCTTTCCAGGATCTTGTGGTAGGGATTGCTCAAAAAGCCCGTGTAGCACTGCAGGCTGCCGTCGGCCAGCAGCTTCGCCGCGCCAAGGCTGAGCTTCTTGTCCGGGGTGAGCTGCGTACCGGAGCGGGTCGTGCCGGCGACGTCGATGTCCATGCGGTTGACGCCGGGCAGGATCTGGACGCGGTTCTTGAGCACGCCCTTTTCATGCCCGAGGAAGAGGGCGTCCCAGATGGTCTGCTCGGTGAAGCCGTCCTGCGCGGACGTGACGCCCTTGGCCACATACATCTCGCTGGCGGTCTTGACCGCGCGCACCCAGTCGTCCTTGGTGGTCGGCGGGATATGCTCGAACAGCAGCTTGCGCGCCGGGGGCTCTTCCAGCACGCCGTTGGGGTTGCCGTGCTCGTCACGCCGGATGATGCCGCCCACGGGGTCGGGCATGTCGCGCGTATAGCCCGAGGTCTTCAGGGCCAGCGAGTTGCAGGTACTCAGATGGCCGGAGACGTGCCGCAGCACCACATGATGCTCAGGGGCGACCTCATCAAGGTCGGCCGCCGTGGGGTGACGCTTTTCCTCAAGGCCGGTGTCGTCGTAACCGTAGCCGAGGATCCATTCCCCCTTGGGCGTCGTGGCGGCCTTGCGGCGGATGATCTCCTTGATTTCCGACAGCGAGCGGATCGTCCCGACCGGGAAGGAGGACAGGTTGATCTGGGTGGCCTCCATGAGGCCGGCCGTGGAAAAATGGCTGTGCCCGTCAACGAATCCCGGCAGCATGGTTCTTCCGTGCAGATCGACGACCCGCGTGCCGGCGTCGGCAAGCGCCATGACGTCGGCTTCCCGTCCCACGGCAAGGATGACGTCGTCGCGCACGGCCACGGCTTCGGCCTTGCTGGCCGCCGAGTCCATGGTCATGATGTTGCCGTTGCGGTAGATTTGTGTTGCAGGCTTCATACAGTCCTCCCTAATGTTTCGGCGTTCCGCCGCTGTTGTGCTTTTGCGTTGCCGTGGAAATAGCAAGAGACATGCCACGCCGCGTGTGAGAGCGGCACGGGCCCACGCACGGCCCCTTACGCGGCCGCAATCCAGATTCTGGACAAATCATGCCGACAGAAATCCACAATCCAGATTCTGGACAAACTATTGCCCTGTGTTTACTGTCAGCCGATCCTGTCGGTTCCCCTATTTGGGCGGCAGGACGTCAGCAGGGCGCAGCCGCTGGCCGCGACCCTGCCCGCCCCTGTGGCGCAAAGACCGCCTTTTTCTGCTGATTGCACAACATTTCAAGAAGATACAGGAGAAATGCCGTGCCCTCCGACATGCCTGCCGGCGCCATAGTCTGGCTGCTTGCCCATCTGCGCAATGAACACTCCCGCCTTTGCCTCGTTCAGATGCTCGGCGCCGGCGGTCCCGCGACCGATGCCGCCCTGAGCGAGCTTGAACGACAAGGCGCCATCGCCCGCGACGCCAAGCACTTTTCCCTCACGCAGGAAGGCCGGGAACTTCTGGCCAGCCTGCCCACGCCCTCTCCCGCCGAACGGCAGGCGTTGCTGACGGCGGTGGAGCGCGACGTCACCGACGAAACGGCCGTGGACGAGGCGCGCCTGCTGTCCGCGGTCATGGCCGGCTATGATCTCAACCTGCCGGAAGCCGTGTGCGAAGTCTGCCTGCGCGGCATCTACCTTTCGCTCCGCAACGGCAAGGGGGGAGCCAGCGCGGGCTATCTCGACCTGCTGCTTTTCCGCCTGGAGCGCTGGCTCGAAGCCAGCCGCACCGTGGATGTGCAGCGCTTCACGCGCCTGACGCTGGCCGCCGTGGATGCCGCGGCCTATCAGAACAAATGCGTCGCCCAGGCCCGCGCGCTCCTGGACAAACTCACGGGACTGGCCGAAGCCAAGGGCAACCGGCACATCCTGACCCTGCTCACCCTCGGCAGGGCGCTCATGACCTTTTATGCGGGCATCGTCGACTACGAATCGGCCCATGCCCTGTGCGACAAGGGCACGGAGATGCTGCGCGAACTGGGGGACGAGACGCTGGCCGATCAGGGGCTGCCCTTCATCCTCCTGCTGCATTTCCTGGCCGGCAACTATACTGAGGTCATACGCTGCTACGAGGATGTCCGTGCCGGCGCCAGACGCCAGTCCCTCATGCCGCTCATGGAGTCGCAGATGGGGCTCCAGGCCTCGTCCGCAGCCACCTACCTCGGCTTTTTCACCTATGCCGAGGGCATGCTCAAGTCCTCCATCGCCACGGCCCAGCTTGAGGGGGTCCCCCTGCGCAGCCTGCTCTACCGGCAGCACCTCGGCGTGCTCTATGCCTATATGCGCCGTACCGAAGAGGCCCGCTCCGTCCTGCAGGAAGTGCTGGCCAGCCCACATATCGCCGCCGTGCCCAAGATGTTGCTGCGCTCCTATGCGGGCCTTGCGCTCTGCCATGTCTATGAAGGCGACGCGGAGGCCTCCTACAAGCTGCTGACCAGCGCCTTCCGCCATGCCCGGCAGGACGCCGCCTTTTCCCTGTCCTACAACTATCCCTGGATGATCGAACTTGCCGCCAGCTATGCCAGGCATGACCTGCCCACGCTGGCCGAACTCGATTTCGAGGAGCTTTTCCGCCGCATGGAAGGCAGCACCAACCCCATGATGCGGGGCATCGCCCTTCGTTTCCGGGTGGAGCTGCTGCTGCACAGGGGGCAGCATGCGCCGGAGATGCTGCTGCCTCTCCTGGATGCGGGACTGGCCGCCCTGGAACGGGCCCGGACGCCGCTGGAACACGGCCTGGCCCTGCGCCTGCGGGCCAATCTGCTCCGCAGCGTCCAGCGCACGGAGGAGGCCGACGCCGCGGAACGCGAGGCCCGCAAACGGCTTGCGCCCCTCAATCTGCCGGAAGGCAACGACCCTTCCTATTGTCCGGCGGAGACCCTGCTCTCGCGCTTTTGCGCAGCGCTGGCCGCCTCTCAGGAATGGGAAACGCTGGAGCAATACGGCAACGGCCTGGCGGCCTGCCTGCGGCGGGCCTTCCACGCCGAGCGCGCCATCGTGCTGCGCAACGGGAAAAGCCGGCTGGAGGCCCTGGGGCTCTGCAACGTCTCACGGGCGGAGCTGGAAGAAATACTCAGCGAACACACTGATTTCTTTAATGAAAAAATAGAAGGCGACCGGCCGGAATACATAAAGGACGAGAGCATGGACATGCTCTGTCTGCCCTTTCGGCTCAACGACGGCACGAACTGTCTCCTCTATGCCGGCAGCTCCTGCGGCTCCAGCCGTCTGCTGCGCTGCTCGGAAAGCGACCTGAAGACCCTGACGCTCTTCTGCGCCGCGGAACTCGCCCACTTCCTGCGGCTGCAGCAGGAGCGCGCGCGTGACCGCCCAAGCCCCCGCGCTCCCTCCGCCGCCCGTGCCGAAAACAGTTCCCCGGCGGCCATCGTCTGCCACAGCGAACCGTTCAAGGCCTGTCTGGAACGAGCGCGCATCGTGGCCGCCACCGACGCCGCCGTGCTGCTGCTGGGAGAAACGGGGGTCGGCAAGGAGGTGCTTGCCGGCTATATCCATCAAAACAGCCGCAGCACGGGGCCGCTGGTCTCCGTCCATCCGGCGGCTCTCTCGGAAAGCCTGTTCGAAAACGAGTTCTTCGGCCATGAGAAAGGCGCCTTTACCGGCGCGACGGAACGAAAGATCGGCTTCTGCGAGCTGGCCGACAAGGGGACGCTCTTCATCGATGAAGTCGGCGACATCCCCATGAACATGCAGATCAAGCTGCTGCGCGTGCTGCAGGAACACCGCTTCACCCGCGTAGGCGGGGTCAGCGAGGTGCAGTCCTCCTTCCGGCTGGTGGCGGCCACCAACCGCAATCTGCGGGACATGGTGCGGGAAGGGACTTTTCGCGAGGATCTTTACTACCGTATCGCCGTCTTTCCCATCCATATCCCTCCGCTGCGGGAGCGCGTCGACGACATCGAAGGGCTTTTCATGCACTTCGCCGATCACTTTGCCCGGCGCTACGGCAAGAAGATGCCCTATCCCGACGAGGCCACGCTCCGCCACATCCGCGAATACGCCTGGCCGGGCAACATCCGGGAACTGCGCAACGCCGTGGAGCGGGCCGTCATCCTCTCGGACGGCGAGCGCGTCTCCCTGCATCTGGGGCCCTCCGCCGGGCCCGCCGTCAAGGAGGCCGCCCCCCCGGCCGATGCGCTGTACGCCGACCTGCCTTCGCTGCGGGAACTGGAGCGCCGCTACATCCTCCATGTGCTGCGGCAGACGGGCGGGCGCGTCAGCGGCGAGGGCGGCGCGGACCGCATCCTGGGCATGAAGCGCTCCACCCTCTATGTCCGCCTGCGGGAATACGGCATACGCGGCGGCGACGTGAGCGGGGAGAACTGACCCGCTCAACATCTGGCATATCTTTTGCTTAAGCATCAGGCATGCAGAGGTCAGGACGGCGGCGGAACGCACGTCCTGTCGCCAAGTACGACATCAAGGAGCACGTTATGTTGAAAAGACTGTTCACCCTCCTCATGGCCTGCGCCGCAACGCTGGGACTGACGCTCGGCGCGGCGGCCGCCGAACCGCAGAAGCTCGCGACAGGCTGGCTGGACGAGCATGAGGCATTCATCATGTGGCTGGCCAAGGAAAAAGGCTGGGACAAGGAAGCCGGCCTGGATGTGGAAATGCAGCTTTACGCTTCCGGCATCACCATGCTGGACGGCCTGCGCCGCGGCGAATGGGTCTTCGGCGGCATGGGGGCCCTGCCGGCCATGCTGGGGCACCTGCGCCTCGGCATCTCGGTCATCGGCATCGCCAATGACGAATCCCTCTGCAATGCCGTGCTGCTCACCCGCAACAGTCCCATTGCCTCCGTCCGAAATGCCCGGAAGGACTTCCCCAACATCCTGGGCAATGCCGAAAGCGTCAAGGGCAAAACCTTTTATGTGAACAACGGCACCTCCGCCCACTACGCCCTCTATGTCTGGCTGCGGGCGCTGGGTCTGGGCCTGGGCGACGTCGTGCTGCGCAATGTGGATCAGGCGCAGGCGCTGGCGGCCCTGCGTGACGGCAGCCTCAGCGGCGGCGCCGCCATCTGGGCCCCCCAGCTCTTCAGCGCGCGGGAGGAAGGCTATCCCGTGGCCGCCACGGTGCATGACAGCGGCGCGACCATCCCCGTGGTGCTGGTCGCGGAAACGGCCTACGCCAAGGCCCGCCCCGAAGTCGCGGCCCGTTTCCTGGCCGTCTACCTGCGTGCCGCGGACTTCGTGCGGGCGCAGCCTGCGGACAGCCTGGTCGCGGACTATCAGCGCTTCTGCGCCTCCTTCGGCAGCCGGAAGTGCGATGCGGCCCTGGCCCGCAACGATCTGAAGGAGCACCCGCTCTTCTCCCTGCCTGAACAGCTCAGCCTGTTCACCTCCATCAACAGCGATCCCAGCCTGGCCCGCAAGTGGATGATGGATATGGCCGCCTTTTCCCATACCGTCGGCCAGATAACGGACAAGGAGCTGGAACAGGTCAAAAATGCGGAGTACGTCACGGACCGCTACCTCCGCCTCATCGACCCCGCCACCCTCAAGGTGACCGGCGATCCGGCGAAGTAAACCTGCCCCCAACGCGCCGCCTGTCCTCCGCCGTCCAGTCGTATTCTCCTCCAATGCACGACGGCGGCGGGACAGGCGGCTCTCTTTTCCCGGCCCGCCCCTGTCCCCGCAGCTGGACACGCAGGCGGCAGGGACCCATTGACGCCTCCTGCCGTATTCCGTACATTGCCGGGAAACGGTTTTTCCCTCCGCTCGAGCTGGTTCTTCTCGTGGAAACGACTCCAGCGGATGTCCGAACGCAGTCCCGCACCCTGCGGAAACCATATGGTCCCTCCGCCGGATGCAGGCAGCGGGCCTTTTGAAGGCGCCGGCATTCAAAAGGCTCTCTGCTTCAACGTGAGACAGGCAGTCTGTGGTGAGCCCCCTGCTTTCCTCCCCGACGACACTTCTGCCCGGCTTCTGGCAGTACACCCCCACACGGGACAGCTTCTGGCTGGACCGGGACAGTCTGGCGCTTGTGGGATGCGTCGATGCCGCCTCACGCTGCATGTCCCGCAGCGATCTGCGAGAACTCCTGCACATCGACCCCGAAGAGGAAAACCTCTTCCAGCAGGTGGTCGAAAGTCCGACGGAAGGGGATGTGCTCTTGTGCAGCATCACGCTGTACGGCGGCCCCTACAGCGGCCGGCAATGCGCCGTGCGCGCCTCGGTCATGGGCCGGGATGCCGCAGGACGGGCCCTGAGCCTTGTGGGCAATATCCGTCTGCTGAGCGACACCGGCGTGGACGATCCCGGAATCAATCCCGACATGGCCCTGCTGACGCTGGACATCAGCGGCGACGGCATGTGGGACTGGTTCCCCAAAACGGGCCGGGTGGAATACAGCCCGCGTTTCCGGGCCATGCTCGGTTATTCGCCCCTGCAGTTCCCCAACAGCATGGAAGCCTGGGAGGGCATCATCCACACGGACGACCGGGTGCGTGCCAATCGCGCCCTCTACAATATCGTGGAACCGCACGGCGCCAACTATTTCGAGTGCACTTTCCGTCTGAAGGGAGCCAAGGGGGACTACCTCTGGATACTCTGCCGCGGGCAGGTCCTGCGGCGGGATGCCCAGGGGCGCGCGCTGCGCGTCATGGGCATGATCACGGACATCTCCGCCTCTCAGCAGGATCACGAGAACCTGTTGGAAAAGGCCTACACCGACCAGCTGACCGGCCTCGGCAACCGCGCCAGTCTCGACATGCACATCAAGGACTGGGCCCAGCCGCCGCACCTGCCCCTGAGCGTCCTGTACTGCGACGTCAGCGGCCTCAAACTCGTCAATGACACGCTGGGGCACAGCGTGGGCGATGCCCTGCTCATCAGCGCCGCCCATCTGCTCAAAAACAGCTTCAAGGTACCGCATGTGACCATCCGGCAGGGCGGGGACGAGTTCCTTGTGGTGCTTCCCCGCTGTTCCGCCCTGCAGACCGAGGAACTGGTCTTCAATCTGCGGATGACCATCCAGAAACACAACGGCACCGAAGGCTGCATGCCTCTTTTCATCTCCGTGGGACATGCCACGCTGGAAGCCGCGGCCACGGACATCTCCGATACCATCGCCCGCGCTGACCACCAGATGCTCCGCAACAAGGCCCTTGCCCACGAAACGACCTATCAGCAGCTGAAGCAGTGGCTGGAAAGCCTCACCAGTCAGCCCGTCTCGCTTTTCGACTCCCGTCGTGCCCCTTAGGGAAGCGGCCCAGCCCCCTTTCTCCCTGCCGGACGGCCGCACGCTCTCCCCAGCGGGCGCGTACCGCACGCTTCCGCCCTTCCAGAGACCAGCCTCCCTCAAAAATGGTTTTACCTGCTTTCCACTCGCCGTTTCGCATCAAATTTCCCCTTTCCTGCCGCCATACCGGCGAAAAAGGGGCATATGTTGACAGCTCAGGCCGAATTTATACAATAGAGACACGAAAACGGGCATCCAACCTCAACCTGACGCTGAAACCGCTGTCGGAGATTCGACTTTATGATCTGCAGCCCCCCTTCCTGCCACGGCGTAGCGGATACTTGCGGGTTCTGGTTTTACAACGGCGACAGGGATCTTATCCATCTTGACGCGACCTGCCGCCATTTGCTGGGCCTGCCTCCGGAACGGGCCAGCATCCTGCGCGGCGAGATCCGCGACATGTTCGGCTCCATAGGCGAGAACACCAGCCTTGACGATATCCTGCACAACGCGGATATGGGCGACCGCCTGCGGGACACCTTCCTTGTCCGCAGCGGGCCGCGTCAGGGCAGCGTGCTCGTGGCGCTCGGCGCGGTGCTGCTGCGCAACGAGCAGAACCGGGCCATCATGGTCGGCGGCAGCCTGCATGGCGTCGCCGCGGCCGACCGGCAGGCCGCCCTCCTCCCTCCCGAGGAGGAAAGCCCCCTCTTTCCCCTGCCGGATCAGGGGTCCCTGCCCTTCCCCTTCGCTTCCGAAGACGGCCTCTGGGACTGGAACCCGCAGACGGATGCCTTTTTCTTCAATCAGCATTACCGGGCCATGCTGGGCTATTCCGGCGAGCAGGAGCTGCCCAATGACGTCAGTGCGTGGATCGATGCCCTGCACCCTGACGACCGGACGCACATCCTGACCCTGCAGCGCACCATCGCCCTGACCACGGAACGCGGCGACTACTTTGAATGCTGCTGCCGCCTCCGCCACAAGGAAGGACGCTTCCTCTGGGTCATGCAGCGCGGCCAGGTGGTGCAGCGCGATGCGCAGAACAGGGCCACACGCATCATCGCTCTGCATACGGATCTCTCCCTGCACCGCCGCATACAGGCCAGTCTGCGCCACAAGGCCCTCACCGATTCGCTTACGGATCTCTACAATCGCGAATTCCTCACCCAGAACGCCCCCTCATGGAACAGCGAGCTCTCCCTGCCGCTGAGCGTCATCTACTGCGACGTCAGCGGCCTCAAGCTCATCAACGACACTCTGGGGCACGATCAGGGGGATCGCCTGCTCATCGAGGCCAGCCGTCTCCTGCAACGCAGCATCCGCGCTCCGCACAGCCTCATCCGGCTGGGCGGGGACGAATTCGTCATCATCCTCCCCACCTGCAGCGCCTCCCAGGCGGAGGAACATACCCTCGCCATCCAGCAGTCCCTGCGGGAGTACAACCGCAACAACAGCAGCCTGCCGCTCTTCCTCGGCATCGGACATGCCACCTGGAACGGCGAGGACGCGGCGGATCTGTACAGCACCATCCATACCGCGGACATCCGCATGCAGGAAAAAAAGCGCCTGCACCATGCCGACGCCTTCACCTTCCTGCGGTACTGGCTCGAATACCATACCGGCAAGCCCATCAAACAGCGGGATGCCCGCTGTTCCAGCCGTTCCTGATGCGGGAAAGGCCGGCCGCAGCCAAAAATCTTCCCCCCGCCTGCGCGGCGACGGCATTGCGCTTATCCCCGGAACAGGCTATATCCAGTGCAATTCTTCCATGCGCTTTCCGCGGAAAGGAGTTGTTTCATGGCGCTTGTACTGGGCACGGCGGGACACATCGATCACGGCAAGACCTCGCTGGTGCGCGCGCTGACCGGCATCGACTGCGACCGCCTCGAAGAGGAGAAACGGCGCGGCATCACCATCGAACTGGGCTTTGCCTGGGCCGAACTCCCCGACGGGGAACGGCTGGGCATCGTCGATGTGCCGGGGCATGAGCGCTTCGTCAAGAACATGGTGGCCGGCGCGGCGGGGGTGGATTTCGTCATGCTGGTCATCGCCGCGGATGAAGGCGTCATGCCGCAGACCCGCGAACACCTCGACATCTGCACCCTGCTCGGCATCACTCGCGGTTTCGTGGCCCTGACCAAGTGCGACATGGTGGATGCCCAGTGGCTCGAACTCGTCACGGAAGACGTTCGCTCCTTCCTCAAGGGGAGTTTTCTGGAACAGGCCCCCATCTTCCCCGTCTCTTCCGTCACCGGCGAGGGCATCGATGCCCTGCGCGCCCACATCTACCGCTGTGCGGCCGAGATCCCGCCCCGCGTGCCCACCGACCTCTTCCGCCTGCCCATCGACCGCGTGTTCGGCATGAAGGGCCACGGAACGGTGGTGACCGGCACCGTCATCTCCGGCGGGCTGGAAAGCGGCGAGGAGCTTTCCGCCATGCCCGAGGATATCCCCGTCCGCGCACGGGCCCTGCAGCGTCACGGCGCGGCCGCCGAGGTCGTGCGCGCGGGCCAGCGTTGCGCCATCAACGTTCAGGGCACGGAAACGGACAGCCTGCGCCGCGGGCAGGTGCTGGCCCGCCCGGGGACGCTCTTCCCCGCCCGGCGCTGGCTGCTGCAACTGACCTGCCTTCCCTCCGCGCCCCGGGCCCTGCGCCAGCGTACGGAAGTCCACTTCCACCACGGGACGCAGGAATGCGCCGCGCGCGTCGTCTTCTTCGACCGGGACCGCCTCGCTCCCGGCGAATCCTGCCTGGCGGAACTGCGCTTCCCGCAGCCGCTGGCCGGCGTCTTCGGGGATCATTGCGTCGTCCGGGCCTATTCGCCCCTGCGTACCGTGGCCGGCGGCAGCATCGTTTCGCCCCTGCCCCCGGAACTGCGCGCCCGCGCCCCGCGCCGCGCCCGCAACCTGGAACTGTTCCGCGAGCTTGCCGCACTGGCCACGCCCGCCCGCCTGGCCGAAGACGGCGGCATGGCCCTTGTGCTGGCCATCATGGAGATCCGGCACGTCATGGGCTGCGATGTCCCGACATTGCAGGCGCTTTCCGGCCTCCCCGCCTCGCAGCTGCACAAGCTGCTGGTGGATCTTGCCTCACGCGGCAAGCTCATCTGCTGGAACCGGGAGCAGCGCCAATGGATAGACGGCGAGGCCTTCAACCTGCTCATGCAGGCCGCCTGCCGGCGCGCCGACGAACTGCACCGCAAGCACCCCCTCAAGCCCGTCCACGGGCAGGGAGCCATCTGTGCGGGCTGGAGCAAGGACCTCCCGCCCCGTCTCGTGCAGCGCGTCCTGGAAAGCGCCATCAAGAAAGGCCTCCTCGTCCAGGAGGGCGACGGTCTGCGCCTGCCCTCGCATACCGTCTCCCTGGCCGGGGATCAGCAGGGCCTGCGGCAAAAGCTGCTGGCCGCCCATGAAGCGGGCGGCATGGCCCCGCCCAACCTCAAGGACGTTCTCGCGGAACTTGACGTCAGCCAGAAGGAAGCCGCTCCCGTGCTGCGTCTGCTCTGCGAGGAAAAGGCGCTCGTCCGCGTGGCCGACGGCCTCTATTATGCCGCCGCCCCGCTGGAGGAGATCCTGTCCCGCACCCGGCAGTGGTTCGCCGACCACGACGATCTCGGCCTTGCCGGCCTCAAGGAGATCACCGGCCTTTCCCGCAAATTTCTCATAGCCCTGCTCGAATACATGGACAGGGAAAAGATCACCGTCAGAGTAGGCGACGCACGGCACTTGCGCACGCGTCAGCCCTCCTGATTCCCCCTCAACTCCTAACAGGAGAACATGCCATGCCTCAGAAGATCCTTGTTATCGGCGGCGTTGCTCTTGGTCCCAAGGCGGCCTGCCGCTGCAAACGCCTCCTGCCCGACGCCGAGGTGACCCTCATCGACGAAAACGTCAACATCTCCTACGGCGGCTGCGGCATCCCCTACTACGTCTCCGGCGAAGTGAACACGGTCAACGACCTGCGCGCCACGCCCTACAACGTCATCCGCGATCCCAAATTCTTTGCCGAACTCAAGGACGTGACCGTGCGCATCCAGACGCGCGCCACCGCCATCGACCGCGCGGCCAAGACCGTGCGCGTCAAAAACGTAGTGACCGGTCAGGAAGATACCCTCTCCTACGACAAACTGGTGCTCGCCACCGGCGCGACCCCGCGCGTGCCTCCGGTGGAAGGCCGTGACCTCGGCAACGTCCTCTCCCTGACCCGTCTGGAAGCCGCGGAGACCATCCGCCATGCCTGCGAGAACGGCTCCGTCAAACAGGCCGTGGTCGTGGGCGGCGGCTTCATCGGTCTGGAAGCGGCCGTGGCCCTGGCGGACATGTGGGGCGTCAAGGTCTCCGTGGTGGAAATGATGGATCAGATCCTGCCCGGCGTGCTCTCCGCCCAGCTCGCCCGCATGGCCGCCGTGGACTGCACCAAGCATAATGCCGACGTGTACACCGGCGAAAAGGTGCTGCGCCTGGAAGGCAAGGACGGCAAGGTCTGCAAGGTCGTGACCGACAAGCGGGAGATCGAGGCCCAGCTCGTCATCTTTGCCGCCGGCTTCACGCCCAACGGCCAGCTTGCCAAGGATGCCGGCCTCGACGTCACCCCCTTCGGCGCCATTGCCGTCAATGAATACATGCAGACCTCCGACCCGGACATCTACGCCGGCGGCGACTGCGTCTCCATCCCCAACCTCATCACCGGCAAACCGGGCTACCTGCCCCTGGGCAGCATGGCCAACCGGCAGGGCCGCGTCATCGGCACCAACCTTGCCGGCGGCAAGGCCACCTTCCCCGGCTATGTGGGCACCTGGATCGTCAAACTCTTCGACATGTCCTTCTGCGGCGTGGGCCTCACCATCGACAAGGCCCGCAAGGAAGGCTTCGACGCCGTGTCCGTCAGCGTGGAACAGGTGGACCGCGCTCACTTCTACCCCGAAAAGGAACTCATGAGCCTTGAGATCGTAGTGGATAAGGCCAGCCGCCGCGTCCTCGGCATGCAGGGAGCCTGCACCGCCGGCGACGCCCTCAAGGCCCGCATCGACGCCGTGGCCGGCGCTCTCCAGTTCGCCAAACCCACGGTGGACGACATCTCCAACCTCGAGATCAGCTACGCCCCGCCCTTTGCCGGCGCCATGGACGTGGTCAACGTGGTGGCCAACGTGGCCGACAACGTGCTGGCCGGCCGCTTCACCCCCATCACCGCCGACACATTCATGGAACTCTGGCAGAACCGCGCGGACAACAACGTCTTCTTCATCGACGCCCGCCCGGCCAAGGCCGGCAAGGCCGTGCAGGAACAATACCCCGACTGGCACTCCATCCCGCTGGAAGAGATCCGCGCCCGCATCAATGAAGTGCCCAAGGACCGCCCGGTGGCCCTCATCTGCAATACCGGCCTGCGCGCCTACGACACCCTGCTCGTACTGGCCCGCCACGGCGTCTCCGACCTCTCCAACAGCATGGGCGGCATGCAGGCCGTCATGAAAATGGGCCTCAAGCCCTAACGCCTGACAGGTATCCCCTGCGCTTGCAAGAGGCCGGTTTTCCCGCGCGATACGCGGGAAAACCGGCCTCTCTTTCGTAAGGGAATATTTTTTGCGAGGGGGAGAGGGAAACCGTTTTGAAAAACGGTTCTCCCTCTCCCCCTCGCGCTCCCCCTCTCCCTTCCCAAAACTTTTATTCAGATCAGCGCATGGCGACGCAGCCCCGCAAGACGCCGCGCGTCTGTCACGCCCCCCCGGCATGAAAAAAGAGGCTGGACAGCGAAAACTGTCCGGCCTCTTTGCACAGAGTTTGGCTGGCGTGAGGTCGGGCGACGGCCTGTATGCCGCGACGGTTTGCACCTGAACAAGTAAGGTTTTTGGGGGGATGGGGGGTGTGGGGGGAAGGGCCCCTTTGTCCACAAAGGGGCCCTTCCCCCCAAATTCCCTTTATCTTTCAAAATAGGTATAGCCGCGCAGGCCGTCCTCGAAGCATTGGAGGATGGCGTAGCGGTCGCTGGGGGAGATGCGTTTTTCACGCACGGCGCGTTCGGCGGTGCTGCGCAGTTCATCGAGGATGCGGCGGGGATCGTATTCCACGTAGCTCAGGATATCGGCCACGGAGTCGCCGCGGATCTCGCGGACGTATTCGTAGCTGCCGTCGTCGGCGCAGCGGATGGAGACGACGTTGGTGTCGCCCATGAGGTTATGCAGGTCGCCGAGGGTCTCCTGATAGGCCCCCACGAGGAAGGCTCCGAGGTAGTATTCCTCGCCGTCGCGCAGGGGGTGCAGGTCGAGGGTATGCTTGAGGCCTTGCGGGTCGATGAAGTGGTCGATGCGGCCGTCGGAGTCGCAGGTGATGTCCGAGATGATGCCCTGGCGCGAGGGGAACTCGTTCAGCCGGTGGATGGGCATGATGGGGAAGAGCTGATCGATGGCCCAGGAGTCCGGCAGGGACTGGAACACGCTGAAGTTGCCGTAGTAGATGTCCGCCAGGCTGGCGTCGATGTCCTGCAGGTCGCGGGGGACGGTCTTGAGGCGGCGCTTTTCTTCGGCGATGCGCAGCATGATGGCCCAGAAGAAGCGTTCGGAGAGCGTGCGCTGCCGCAGGTTCACGCGGCCGGCGGAAAAGAGCTGCCGCATCTCGTCCCGGTAGTAGATGGCGTCGTTATAGCATTCCTGAAGGTTGCGCAGGGTGATGCCGGAGAGCACTTCGCGCAGGTTGCGCACGGGTTCGGGCGTCTCTTCTCCGAGGGTCTCGGGCAGCTGCACTTCCTCCACGGCGCTCACGTCCAGGATATTGAAGAGCAGGACGGAATAGTAGGCCACGGTGGCGCGGCCGGACTCCGTGATGATGTGCGGATGGGGGATATCCTGCTCGTCGAGGATGCTCATGATGGCTTCCACGACGTCGGTGCTGTATTCGTCCAGCGTGTAGTTGCGGGAGGAGATGTAGTTGGTGTGCGAGCCGTCATAGTCCACGGCCAGGCCGCCGCCCAGATCGAGGTAGCCCATGGGCGCGCCTTCCTGCACGAGGCCCACGTAGAGGCGCGCGCCTTCCATGACGCCGCGCCGGATGTCGCGGATGTTGGAGAGCTGCGAGCCGAGGTGGTAATGCAGCAGGCGGAAGCAGTCGAGCATGCCCTGCGCCTTGAGCTTGTCCACGATATCCACGATCTGCGAAGCGCCGAGACCGAAGGTCGAACGCTCGCCGCCGGAATCGGTCCAGTGGCCGCCGGCCTTGACGGCCAGCTTGGCCCGCACGCCGATATTGGGGCGCACGCCCAGCGCCTTGCTGCGTTCCAGCAGCAGGTCCAGCTCGCCGGGCATCTCCATGACGAAGTGGACGTTGAAGCCCAGCCGCTGGGCCTGCAGGCCGAGGTCGAAAAATTCCTCATCCTTGTAACCGTTGCAGATCAGGCAGGCTTCCGTGTCGCGCATGAGGGAGACGGCGGCGATGAGCTCGGCCTTGGAGCCCACTTCCAGCCCGTGGTGATAATTGGCGCCGAACTGGGCGATCTTTTCCACCACCTGCTGCTGCTGATTGACCTTGATGGGGAAGACGCCGCGGTACTGCCCCTTGTAGCCCAGATTTTTGATGGCCTTGCGGAAGGAGTCATGGATATTGCTGATACGCGCGTCCAGGATATTTTCCACGCGCAGGAGGACGGGCATGTCATAGCCGCGCTCATGCAGGCCGGCGATGATCTCCATGATGGGGATCTGCGGCCCCTTGGGCCCCTGTGGGCAGACGACCACATCGCCGTTGTCGGCCACATTGAAATATCCGGCCCCCCAGTTGCGGATGCCGTAAAGTTCGATGGAATCTTCCACACGCCACTGCTGCAAGGCACGGTTTTTCGCCACTCTGCTTCCTCCGTGAGGCTGGATGTTCGGCCAGACGCCGTAAACAGGGAGCGCCCTGCCATCCTTCCGAACGGGGATGCGCAAGGCGCGCGCCAGGCGGGCGCATTGTACGTTGAAGCGTTGCAAAGTCAATGCCGCCGCCCCGGCATCCGGCGGGCCCGGCGCGCCTCTCTTTACCTTCAGGACCCGTCAGGTTATGTCTTACGACGGCAAACAGAGAGAACACGGCCCAAGGAGCTTCCATGTCCAATACCCTCCGCCCGAAAAAGACCCCCGGCAAGGAGGAAGCCGCGCGCCCGGGTATCCCGCTGACGCTGCCTTCCATGCTGGCCGTACTTTTTCTGGCGCTGGTCGCCATATCTTCCTCCTATCTGGTCGGCGTCATGTTCGGCCGCAGCCAGTGGGAAAGCAGCACGCCCATGAGCACCGACAGCAGCGACGCGCCCCGAAACGTGCGTCCCGACGGCGAGACCGACACGGAAAGCGCCGTTGCCGGGACGGAGGCCCCGGAACAGGAGCCGGGCGATGCGGACGGGGAGCCGGAGGGCATCCTTTCCGCCGAGGAGCTGCGTTTTTCCCGCGTACTGCGTGCCGCGCCCGGCGAAACGGTGGAGCTGGCCAGCCCGCCGCTGCCGCCGGCGGTGCCGCCGCAGCCCGCTCAGGGGCAGGCGGCTCCCGGCGCTCCCCAGACGCCGCCCATGCCGCCGGGCATGCAGGCCGCCGTGCCCGAAGGGCAGCAGGCCCCGCCGCCCGCGCCCGCCACCATGCATGACTATGTTTTTCAGGTGGGGGCCTTCCGGGACGAGGCCTCGGTGGACGATCTGCGCCAGCGGCTGGAAGGCAGAGGACTGCGCACCCGCATGGAGCGCAGCGGCAAATTATATCTTGTTCTGGTTCTGCTGCGCGGCACGGATGAACGCGCGGCGGAGATCCCGCGCATCATGGAAGAGTTGCGCCTCGGCAAGCCCATGCTGCGAAGCCGCAAACCGGTTTTGCGCTGAGAAGGTCCGTTCCTGCGGGACGAAACTCCTCCTTCGACCTTTTTTCAGGAGATGACATGACCCTGCAAAACAAGAATATGGTCTGTGCCCTGCGCCTCGGCGTCATCGGTCACATTGCCCGGGCATTCTGGGAAGATCGTCTGGTCGAGAGCATCGACAACATCCCCTTCGTCATGCGGCCGCGCAACGGCAATGAGCAGACGCGCTGCTGCATCTACAAGGACAGGGCCATCCTGCGCGAACGCATCATAGCGGCACTGGGCTTCCGGCTGGAAGATCAGACGGACGACAGCGTGCCCCTGCGCGACCTGGCCGAACAGGCCCTGGCCGACCAGACGCCCAACTGGCCCATCCTGACCGTCTGCGACATCGCCTGTCACGGCTGCATGAAGGCCCGCTATTTCGTCAGCGACGCCTGTCAGGGCTGCGTGGCGCGTTCCTGCGCCGGGAGCTGCCGTTTCGGGGCCATATCCTTTGCGCAGGGGCGTTCCTATATCGACGCAAACAAGTGCCGCAACTGCGGACAATGCCATGAGCACTGCCCCTATCAGGCCATCGTGCGCCTGAATGTCCCCTGTGAGGCCGCCTGCCCGGTGCAGGCCATCCACAAGGGCCCCGAAGGCCGCGCGGAGATCGATTTCGACAAGTGCACGAGCTGCGGCCGCTGCATGCGGGCCTGTCCCTTCGGCGCGGTCATGGAGCGCAGCGAGGTGCTGGAAGTGCTGCAGGCCCTGCGCAGCGAGGCCCATGTGACGGCGCTGGTGGCCCCGGCCATGGTCGGCCAGTTCAAGGGCGGCCTGCCGCGCATCATCACCGCGCTCAAGGAACTGGGCTTTGACGAGGTCATGGAAGTGGCCTCCGGCGCGGACGTCACCAGTCAGAAGGAAGCCGAGGAATTCGTGGAACGCATGGCGCGCGGCGACAAATTCATGACCACCTCCTGCTGTCCGGCCTATGTGGAGGCGGTGCGCCGTCATGCGCCCAACCTGCTCCCCTTCGTCTCCGAGACGCGCACGCCCATGCATTACACGGCCGAGCTCTCGCGTCAGGCCCACCCCGAGACCATCAACGTCTTCCTCGGCCCGTGCGTCGCCAAGCGCACTGAAGGACTCAACGATCCGCTGGTGGACTTCGTGCTGACCTTCGAGGAGGTCGGCGCGCTGCTGGACGCCAAGGGCATCGTGGTGGAAGACTGCGCCGAGGCCGGGCTGGGCAATGCCAGCGGGGCCGGACGCGGCTACGCCATCTCCGGCGGCGTGGCCGCGGCGGTCAAGAAGGTGGTGAGCGAACGGGAGGACGTACGCCCCATCTTCATCAACGGCCTTTCCCTGCAGGCTCTGCGCAAGATGCAGTCTTACATCGACGGCAGCTGCCCCGGCAACCTCATCGAGGTTATGACCTGCGTGGGCGGCTGCGTGGGCGGCGCGGGCGTGCTGGCCGAGGCGGACAAGGCCGCCCGGCTGGTGGATCGCTTTGCCCAGTCCTCGCCGGACAGCGCGCCGCGCGGCTGATCTCCCGGCAGGGGGTCGCTTGTATGAGTATTTTGTCTTTGGCCGAACGTGAGCGGAAAAACCGCGTTTTTTCCGCGAAACGCCAGGCCGTACGGTGTGAAACGCGAAGTGTTTCACACGAAAAATGCTCATACGGGCGGCCTCCTGCCTTCCGTCATTCCCCGCCTGTCCAGTCCGTTGTCCGACCGCTTTCCCGCACTATGAACCGCCGCCAGATCCTCGAACTGCTTTTCCGCATGCCGTGGCCCGAACTGCGGGCGGCGGCGCAGCAACAGCGCCGCGCCGCCGTGGGGCGGCACGTCTTCGTGCGCGGCCTGCTGGAATTCTCCAACCTCTGCCGCCGCAACTGCCGCTACTGCGGCCTGCAGCGCGCCAACCGCGAGCTGCGGCGCTACTGCCTGACGGAGGGACAGATCCTGGCCGCCGCCCGGCAGGCGGCCGCCGCCGGGGTGGATACCCTCGTCCTGCAATCCGGCGAATGGGAGCGCCCGCCGCACTGGCTGGCCGGCATCGTCAGGTGGGTCAAGGCCGAGCTGGGGCTTGCCGTGACCCTCAGCGTGGGAGAAGTGCCGCGCGAGCATTATGCCTGCTGGCGGGAAGCCGGCGCGGACCGCTTCTTGTTGCGGCATGAGACGGCGGATGCGGCCCTGTATGCCCGCCTGCATCCCGGTCACCGGCTGGCGGAACGCCTGCGGGCGCTGGAATGGCTGGCGGAGCTGGGTTACGAGGTGGGGTCCGGCTTTCTGGTGGGCGTGCCGGGGCAGCGTCCCACGTCGCTGGCGGACGACATCCTGCTGGTGCGGCGGCTGGGCGTGGCCATGTGCGGCGTGGGCCCCTTTATCCCGCAGACCGAAACGCCGCTGGCCCATGCGCCCCGTGGCGACGTGCCGCTGACCCTGCGGGTGCTGGCCGTCCTGCGTCTTGTCCTGCCCACGGCGCACCTGCCCGCCACCACGGCGCTGGCGAGCCTCTCCCCCGCGGACGGACAGCGTCAGGGCCTGCTGGCCGGGGCCAACGTGCTCATGCCCTCCTTCACGCCGCCCGCCTGCCGTTCGGCCTACCGCATTTACGACAACAAGGCGCAGGTGAGCCTTGCCGCCGCCCGCCACGCCATAACCGCCGCCGGGCTGCGGCACCGTCTGCCCGCCGCCCCTCCGGCAGGAGATCCCGCCCATGTCTGATGCCCGTCGTCCCCAGCGGCTGCATATCGGTCTCTTCGGCCGCCGCAATGCCGGGAAGTCCAGTCTGTGCAACGCCTTGTGCGGACAGGATGCGGCCCTCGTCTCGCCGGTGCCCGGCACGACCACCGACCCGGTGGAAAAAGTGATGGAGTTGGCCCCGCTGGGCCCTGTGGTGCTGCTGGACACGCCCGGCCTGGATGACGCGGGGGAACTGGGCGCGCAACGCGTGGCCCGCAGCCTGCGCACGCTCGAGGAAGTGGACATGGCCCTCATCGTGCTGGAAGATCAGCGCTGGGGAGCGCCGGAACGCGAACTGGCCGCCCTGCTGAAGGAAGCGGACGTGCCGTTCGGCATCGTCTGCAACTGCCGGGCCGACGCGGCGGAACAGGCTGCCCGGCAGCTGGGGCCGGAGGCCTTCGCCCTGCCCGCGTCCGTCCCGTTGACCATCTGCCGTCTGGACGGAGCGGCCACGCCCGCCGGCGCGCTCGACGGCGTGCGGGAGCTGCTGGTGCGCCTGCGGCCGCAGGAGGAAGAGCCTCCCCTGCTGCGCGATCTCCTGCCTCCGCGGGGACGGCTGCTCCTCGTCTGCCCGCAGGACGGCAGCGCGCCCAAGGGACGTCTCATCATGCCGCAGGTGCAGGCCATCCGCGATGCGCTGGATGGGGACGCGCTCTGCCTCGTGGTCACGGACAAGGCCCTCGGCGCGGCGCTGGACAGCCTGCGCGAGCCGCCGCAGCTCATCGTCTGCGACTCGCAGGTCATCGCCGCCGTCGCCGCCACAGCGCCGGCGGAGGTGCCGCTCACCACCTTTTCCGTGCTCATGGCCCGCCTCAAGGGCGATCTGCCCCTGCTGGCGCGCGGCGCGGCGGCACTCCACAGCCTGCGGCCGGGCGACACGGTCCTTATCCAGGAAGCCTGCTCGCATCATCCGCAGGCCGACGACATCGGCCGGGTCAAGATCCCGCGCCTGCTGGCCCGTCTGGCGGGCGGAGAACTGGACTGCCGCCTGCTGGCCGGGCGTCACTGGCAGGACTATGCCGCCGCCCCCCGGCCCCGCGCCGTGGTGCACTGCGGCGGCTGCACCCTCAGCCGGCGTCAGATGACCCGCCGTCTCATCACGGCCCAGCGCGCCGATCTGCCCATGACCAATTACGGTATGGCCATATCGCTGGCGCAGGGCGTGCTGGAGCGGGTGCTGTCGCCTTTCCCCGAAGCTCTTGCCGCCTACCGGGAGGCCTGCCTTGACCAGAACGTCCGGGCAGGGCATGCTTGACGGCATATATGAAGGCAGTCCTAGAGCATTTCCAGTTTGAAACGCGTTGCGTTTCAAACCATACGGTCTGGCGTTTCGCGGAAAAAACGCGGTTTTTCCGCTTGGTTTGGGCCGGGCGGCGCTGTGCCGCCGCCTCGCGTTTCACCTTTTTCAAAGGTGAAACGCTCTAACGCCCTTTAAGGGAGGTCTGTATGGATATCCTGCTTATCCTGTTGATCTGCGGCCTGCTGGGCTTTGGCCTGTCGCGCCTCATCGGCAACGGCGCGGCGGGCAACGGCTGCGGCTGACGCCCCAACCTGCGCGCCCTCGGTCTGAGGGATCCGCTGAACGACAATGAACTCCCCCCGCGCAAGGGCGGCTTCTTTTTCGACAGCACGCCCGGAGCAAGGACGCCGTCCGCCGCGTCATCCCGTCCCGCCGGCAGCAACCGTAGCGGCGATCATGCCGGGGGCGGATCCTCAGCCGGTTCGTCGTGCGACGGAGGCGGCGGGAATTGAACGGCATCAGGGCCGGGACGCATGATCAGACACCCCATCTCGAGGAGGGAAGTCTGACCCTCTGGAAAGGAAGATATTCTTTCCTTTGAACGGATGCTTCGCGCCCCATCCTCCTCACCCCGGCGGAGGGTGGGGGAAAGGCGGAGGAGCGTGCGGAGGAAAAAATGCCTTTCTGCAGGGCAACGCTCCGGGGAGGGCCCCGCAGGGCCGCGCCGGCAGGCATCGCCAGCACAGCAGGAGGAGACTTCTCCCCCCCAAAAAACACACAAGGAATCCTGTACCTGGAGGACCTGCATGATATGGGAACTGCTCAGCTTGCTTGGTAAATTTTTACTCGTGGTTTTTCTGCTCTTCCTGATTTACTTCATCTTCCGATATCTTGTCTTTGACGACATGATAAAAAAACGCTGCGGCTGACGCCCCAGACAGCGTGCCCTCGGTTCGAGGGCCCCCGTGGACGGTACTGGTGGCACTCTGAGCAAGGACGACGCTTTTTTCGATGACACCCCCGATTCCCATGCCCCGACAAGCGGTCGCTGCCCTCATTGCGGGGGATTCTTTGGCGGGGACGGCGATGGAGGCGACGGCGACGGTGGGGGGGATTGTGGAGGCTGCGACGGAGGCGGCGGCGGGGATTAACGGTGCATCAAAGCTGCCGGGCCAGCGTCATGCCCAGCAGCAGCGCCCCCATGCCCAGCACCACCTGCGCCCCGATGTTGAAGAACAGCAGCACAAGGCGCGTCTGCCCCAGCGCGAAGGAATCGAACATGAGGGACGAAAAGGTGGTGAACGAGCCCATGAAGCCCACCAGCAGGATGATGCGCACATGGTCGGGGATGAGCAGACGCACGGCCGCCAGATGCCAGATGAAGCCGAAGAGGAAGGATCCCACCACGTTGACCGTGAAGGTCCCCAGCGGATACTGGCCCCCGGCCAGCCGGTTGGCCAGCTCCGATGCGCCATAGCGGGCCAGCGTGCCCATTGCCCCGGCCAGCGCCAGCAGGCCCATATTGCTCAGGGTCATTGTCGGTCGCTCCTTTTCGCTGTCAAAGGCAGCGCGTCAGTTGTGCGTTGCTTCCGCCGCCATCGCCCGTACGCTCACTGAGCGGGCATGGAGGCGGGTCGTCTGGAAGACGGGCAGCGGCGGAGCCTCCCGCCGGACAAGCAGGCCGAGGTTCCGCATGCCGCCCGCCGGTCGGTTCATGCCTTGCCGCCTTCCATCTCGCGGCCGCGCTGCTCGGCGGCCAGCACGGCATCCACCAGCAGGCCGGAGAGGCCCGCCCGGTCGAGCACGTTGACGCCCGCGATGGTCAGCCCCGCCGGAGAGCAGACGTTGTCCCGCATCTCCATGAGAGGCGTCGTCTCTTGCCGGGCCATGCAGGCGCAGCCTTCAAAGAGGGCCGCCACCAGCTCGCGCGACTGCGCCCAGGAAAATCCCTGCGTCACGCCAGCCTGCACGAGTCCCTGCATCATCTGGAAGACATAGGCGGGGCCCGCGCCCACCAGAGCGGAAAAAGCGGTCATCCGCGCTTCGGGCAGCTCCACGCAGACGCCCAGATCCGCAAAAAGGCGCAGCACGCGCTCCCGGGCATCCGGCGTCAGGGCTGGATCGTCAAAACAGAGCGCAAACACGCCCTTGCCCACCAGCGCGGGCGTATTGGGCATGCAGCGCACCACCGGACAACGGCCGTCGGAAGCCGCGCGCAGGCGCTCCACGCTCACGCCGGCCGCCACGGAGATCAGGATCTTTTCGGGGCCCAGCGCCGGAGCCATGCGGGCCAGCACGTCCTCCACCTGATAGGGCTTGACGGCCAGCACGACGATATCCGCCTGCCGCGCGGCCTCCTCCGGCGTTTCGCAGAGACTGAGCCCGCGCGCCACCAGGGCTGCCGCGCGTGACGGCGTGCGCGTCATGCCGGTCAGGGCATATCCCCGCTCGGCGGCAACGGCGAGCCAGCCGCCCAGCATGGCCCCGCCCATGTTGCCGCAACCGATGCAGGCAATAGTGCATGTGTGCATATGCGTTCCTCCTGTTGTCCCGTGCGTGCGGGACGGCAAACGATCGGCCGTCGCCGCTGTCCGCGCCGCGAAAGGGGTCGTCTCCCCTGCTACGCTCTCGGGAAGGGAAAGTCCAGAGCCAGCCCCGCCGCAGGCGCGCCGGCCATCGTGACGGCGGCTGCGCGGCAGCAAAAAAGGGCACGGGCGGGATCATCCGCCACGGGCCCTTGCGCTTTTGTGCGGGCAGTGCTGTTGCCCCGCCCTGGAGCGATTTCCATTTGGAAACGCAACGCGTTCCAAACGGAAAAAGCTCTATTCGCTGTCTGTTGGGGGGAAGGGAGCGTGCATGGATAATTTACCTTATCCATTGCACTAACATGTTGCATTCGTGTTAACAGGTCCTAGTTGCCGCGATAGGTGGAGTAGCCGTTGGCCGACATGGTGATGGGGATATGGTAGTGTCCCGACCCCTCGATGCCGAAGATGACCTCCACAAAGGGATAGAGCGACGGCTCGTTATGGGCCTTGAAATAAGGGGCCACCTCGTAACGCAGCTTGTAGGTGCCGTCATTGCCCACGCCGGGCAGGAAATTGGCCACCCGGCCGTTTTCGTCCGTCCGGCCTTCGGCCACCTTGACCCAGATGTCCTTGGCCGTATCGATCTTGAAAAGGATGATCTCCACACCGGGGACCGGTTTTCCCCGGCTGATGTCCAGGATATGCGTGGAAAGCTGATAGGCGTCCGCACGGGCCGCGGTCGCGCCCGCCGCCAGCAGGGCCAGCGCCAGGCAGGCATGAACAAGCCACTTCATAAGACCTCCGTAATGTTGCGTGTACGTGTGTCAGTATGACACGCCGGACAGGCGCACGCCGTGAGCGGGCACACGTCCGGAAGAAAGATCAGCGTCTGCCGGGGGCCACGGCCAGGTGCCAGACCAGCCGCCGCAGCGACACCACGGCAACGCCCTCGCGTCCGGCGGCCACGGGCCACTCCCGCAGCGCCTGCACGGTCTCCGGGTAGGGATGGCCGATGGCGATGGCCACGCCGTGGCGTTGCGCTTTGGCGGCCGCGATGTCCAGAGCGGCCAGGATGGCCGGGACCTTGCGTTCATTGTCCAGAAAGACGCTGCGCTCGGCCCCCACGAGGCCCTGCTGCAGGGCTTCCTTGCAGAGCACGGAATGGTTTTGCGTCATGCTGTCCAGCACAAACAGCCCCTGTCCGCGCAGCAGGCTGCACAGCAGGCGGCAGCCGTTGCGGCTGCCGGTGAAGCGCGAGCCCATGTGGTTATTGAAGCCGATGGCCGTGGGCAGACGCGTGAAGGCGGCATCCAGCACGGCGCGCATCTCGGCTGCGCTCATGCTTTCCGTCAGGGCATGCGGCCCGGCGTCGGGTTGTTTGCCGCCCTCGCGACGCAAGGGCTGCATGGGCAGATGCACGATGACGTCAAGGCCGCGCTCCCGGGCCAGCCGTTCCACGTCGTCCGCCCGCCGCGCATGGGGCCAGATGGCGAAGTTCACCGGGAACGGCAGGGCGGCAAGCTGCTCCGCCGTATCCAGACGCTGCCCCATGTCGTCGATGACGATGACCAGCGAGGCAGGCCCCAGCGGCCTGGCCAGCGCGCCGAGCCGGGCCTCATGCCCCGGGAAGCGGATGCGCAGGACGGCCTGCTCGTTGATGCAGGCTTCCAGGCTGCCGTCGTCCCGCCAGACGAGGCGCGGCTCCCCGCCAGGCTGCAGCAGGGGGGACTCCGCCCCCGGATGCAGGGAGCGACGCCAGACCTCCACCCGTTCCTGCATGCCCAGAGCCAGACGCAAAGGGGCGCTCACCCCTTCCATGACGTACTCCGGCACCGCGTCGCCGGGGCGGGATACCTGACGCAAACGGGTATGGGGCACGCCTTCCGCCGCCCGCTCGAGAACGGCCAGAAAGGCGCGCTGCCGCAGGGCCTGCAGGTGCAGGCCATCCTGTCCCGGCAGCAGCCGGGGAGCGCGGGGGCCTTCCAGCCCCAGCGCCCAGATCCCGACAGCCAGCGACAGGCCGAACCAGAGCACGCCGAAGAGCAGCAGACGCCATGCTTGCGCGCGCCCTTCCGCTGTCCGGCGTGTTCCGGCGGAACTGCCCATTTCCAGCATGACCGGCGGCCGCTACTTGATGGTGCGCATCCGGGGCAGGCTCTTCACCAGATTGAGGGCCATGCGCAGCTGGTTGTCCCGCTCAAGCTGTTCGCGCCCTTCATTGGCCGTCTTGTCCTTGCCCTTGGCGGTCTGCTTGCCGTTCTCCAGATGCCGGTTGAGGTCTTTTTCCCGCACGAGGAAGCGCTCGGCCTCCTTGTCCTGTTCGCGCGGCGCTTCAAAGGGCACGTCCACATCCGGCACGATGCCCTCCGCCTGGATGGAGCTGCCATTGGGCGTGTAGTACAGCGCCACGGTCAGCTTGAGGCCGGACTTGTCCATCAGCGGGATAAGATTCTGCACCGAGCCCTTGCCGAAGGAGCGTTCGCCCACGATGAGGGCCCGCTTGTGGTCGCGCAACGCCCCGGCCACGATCTCCGAAGCCGAAGCCGAGCCGGCATTGATGAGCACCACCAGCGGCACGTCGGCCATGTCCTCGGGCTGCTTCCGGGCCGAATACACGCGCTGCATGGCGCTGTCGCGCCCCTTGATGGAAACGATGTCCCCGGAAGACAGGAACATGTCCGCCACTTCCACGGCCTGATCCAGCAGGCCGCCGGGGTTGTTGCGCAAATCAAGGACGATGCCGCGCAGGCCTTCCCGCTTGCTGTCCTTGACGGCCTGCGTCAGCGCCTTGCGCAGCTCGTCGGCCGTCGGCTCGGCGAAGCGCGAGAGCCGCACCCAGTAATAGCCGTCCTCCAGCTTGCGGGACTTGACGCTCACCAGCGGGATGGCGTCCCGCACGATGCGCACGGTATGCGGCGTCTTGGAGTTGGTGCGCAGCAGAGTGAGCTCCACTTCCGTCCCCTTGGGGCCGCGGATGCGGGAAGCCACCTCGGACAGGGAAAGCTCCTGCGTGGGCTGGCCATTGATGGAAAGGATGAGGTCGCCGGGCTGCACCCCCGCACGGAAGGCCGGGGTATCGTCAATGGGCGTGAGCACGGTCACCTGACCGTTTTCCAGCGTCATTTCGATACCGACGCCAAAAAACTCTCCGGCGGTGTTCTCGTGCATCTCCTTGTATTCTTCCGGCGTCATGAAGGTGGAATGCGGATCGAGCGCCGACAGCATGCCCTTGAGCGCGCCGTTGATGAGGTCCGCGCGCGTCACGTCCTTGACGTAGTTGCGCTCCACCAGATCGAGAACCTGGCTGAAGCGCCGCAGATCCTCGTATTTGCTCTCGGGCGAAGACGCGGCGGCGGCAAAGGCCGGGGCCCCGCCGCCCAGCAGCGCCAGACTCAGCAGAGCGCCGCACAAAACAGATATGGTACGCATGGATAAGGCCTCCTGATCGCCCGGCCGTCTGGATGCGGCACGGGTGGAATACGCATCTTGCCCGCTTTCCCCTCAAATTGCAATGCGGCCCCGGGCTGCCGCTCCGTACGGAAAAAGACGGCGCACACGGCCGGGAAGCCGCATGCGCCGCACATATCGTCCGTCAGGAGCCTTGACGGCTCGACGGCATTACTTGTTCAGGCAGCAGGTGTCGTCCACCTTGAAGAAAGCCGCGGCACCGCCGCCGCACACGGGACAGGAATCGCAGGGACCTTCGTGGGTGTAGCCACAGACGCGGCACACATAGTAGTCGGTGGAGGCCAGACCCTTGGGATCGGCGAGGGCCTTCTTGTACAGATTGGCGTGCACTTCTTCCACCTTGTTGGCGAAGTCGAAGTACTTGGCCACGGCGGTGTTGCCTTCGGCCTCGGCGTCCTTGATCATTTCGGGGTACATCTTGGTGAACTCATAGGTCTCGCCTTCGATGGCGGCCTTGAGGTTCTCCTCGGTGGTGCCGATGTGGCCGGCGTTCTTCAGATGGGCATGGGCATGGATGGTCTCGGCGGCGGCAGCGGCGCGGAAGAGCTTGGCCACCTGGGGCATGCCTTCCTTGTCCGCCACGGCGGCAAAGGCGAGATATTTGCGGTTGGCCTGGGATTCGCCGGCAAAAGCGGCCATCAGATTTTCCTGGGTCTTGCTCATGGTATGTCTCCTTCAAAAAGTGTTGTCGTTATCAGGAACAATTCCTGTTTAATGGAATCCACCAGCCTTGTAAAGTCTTTTTTTCCGAAAACCCATTTTTTTCTTACGCGTCCGCGCGCCGGGACGCAACTTGTCAGAACGGCGGCGACGGGCTATACAAGCCGGGCCAACCTGTCACGCGCGACCGGCCCTGCCGGCGCAAGGGCCTTTTTGCATGAGCCGCTACCCTGTCCCCGCCGTTTTTCCCGATCAGCCGCATCAGGCCGAGCTCGTCATCCGCCGCAGCCGCTTTCTGGCGCACTGCGCCCGCACCACCGGCCATGCCGAAGCGCGGGCCTTCGTGGAGCGCATCCGCACCGAGCATGCCGACGCCACCCACAACTGCTGGGCCTATGTGGCCGGCCCGCCGGAACAGACGGCGGAGATCGGCTTTTCCGACGACGGCGAGCCCCACGGTACTGCCGGCCGGCCCATGCTGCAGATCCTGCTGCACTGCGGCGTGGGCGAGCTCTGCGTCGTGGTGACGCGCTGGTTCGGCGGCGTCAAGCTGGGCACGGGCGGCCTCGTGCGCGCCTATCAGGACAGCGTGCGCGCCGTACTGGCCGATCTGCCGCAGGAGGAGCGCGTCCCCCGCTGCCGCGCCTGTGTCCGCGTGGAGTTCGCCCACCTGGACAGGCTGCACCGTCTGCTGCCCGATGTGGAGGCCCGACTGCTGGAAGAAAGCTATGATGCCGCCGCCAGCCTGACCATCAGCCTGCCCCGCGCGCGCTGGGACGAATTCTCGGCCCTGCTGGCCGGCCGCACCGACGGCCGGGCGGAATGCAGCCTGCTGGAAGATCCGCCCGCCTGAGCCGGCCAGTCGGCCATCACGCTCTGTCCGGCCGCAGGGCGCGGGCGTACGCCCGCCAGAGCGCCTGGGTCAGTCGCTGTGCCGGCCCCGGCCCGGCGTACAGCAATTCAGCGTGGATCCCCCGCAACATGCCGGTGAAGGCGAGCGCGGCCTCAGCCGGCGGCATGCCCAGCGGCGCGCTCGCCGTCTGCCTGAGCAACGCCTGCTCCACCCGCCGGACCAGCTCGGCGGAAAAGACCTTGTCCCGCTCGCGGATATGCGCCGCCAGCGACGCCGGCGGCAGATAGATGCTCCGCAGGAGGAAAGGCAGATGCACGGTGCGCTCGAAGCGGCCCGCCGTCTCTTCGAGGTAGCGCTGCAGACCGTCCGCGACGGACGCCTCCGGCGTCACGGCGGCCATGAGTTCCTGGAGCTCCACATCCACCGCCTCATCGAAAACGGTACGGAACAGATCTTCCTTGCTGCGGAAATGCGCGTAAAGCGAGGGGGCCTTGATGCCCACGGCGGCCGCGATGGCCGAGAGCGGCGTGGCCGCATAGCCGTGCTCCCCGAAGAGCCGGACGGCCGCCAGCCGAATGTCCCGGGCGGACATCTCAGCAGTCCAGCGCCTGCCGCAGGCTGTCCGTACAGACAAGGTGCGCCGTATCCAGCACGACCAGCATCCCCGCCCCGGTGATGACCATCCCGGAAATGGCCTCGATCTCTCCGCCGCCGTAAAGCGAAGGCGGTTCCTTGATCTCGCTGGCGGCATAGCTGTGCACATGGCCGATGGAATCCACAAGGAAGCCCACCACCATGCCGTTGATTTCCATATTGATGATGCGCGTCTGCTTGTCGTACGGCCGGCGGGGGATGCCCAGACGGGCCCGCAGACTGACCACGGGGATGACCAGCCCGCGTAGATTGATGACGCCTTCCATCTCTTGTCCGGCACGCGGGACGCGCGTCATGTCCTGCGGCAGGAGGATCTCCCGCATCTTGAGGATGTCCACGCCGAAAAGCTGGCCATCAAGATAGAATGTTCCGAATTGGATGACCCCGGATAGGCCGGTGCCGGCCGTCTGCATGCTTTGCCTCGCTGGGAAGTTTCCTAACGCTTGTTAGTCTTTTGTGTACGCTTTCCCACGTCGGGCGTCAACAGGCAGCCCGCCCGCGAGGTGGAGGGCTTGGGGGGAAGGATAGCGAGTCCCTTACGGGCATCGACAGCAGAGCGCGACCGAATGGCGGCCCGAGGGCCGTGCCCGTTAGGGCCTGTTAACACTATTCGTCGCCTGTTTTGGGGGGAAGGGAAACCCCTCCGCCTGCGCGGGAGCGGTTTCCCTTCCCCCAAGCCCCCCATCCCTTCCCCAGCGCGCTTTTATCAGGGGAGGATACCGAGGACGAGGCAGCCTCCCCCCTGAGGGCAAGCGGAGTTTATATAAATGAGTTGCCTTATCTATTGAAAATAATATGTAAAATTTGCGTTAGCTGGCCCTAGGCGACGCAGGAGTTACGGGCATCGACAGCAGAGCGCGACCGAATGGCGGCCCGAAGGGCCGTGCCTGTTAGGCCGTAAGGCCTTACAGGCATCGACAGCAGAGCGAGGGGCCCCCCTTTCCCCCAACATACAGAAGAGAGGGAGGGGGAGGGAGAGAGAAAGAAAGACGGGGCCAGGCCGCTCAGTCCGGCCGTCCGACGTCCAGAGGGACGTCCACCCGCACGGCAAACCAGGCGATGCCCGCCCAAGCCGTCCTGTCGGGAGCGAACGTGCCGGACTGCGGCACCTCCCCCATGCTGACGCATGCCTGAGCATCCGCGGGCAACGCCCATTTTTTCGGCAGGGAGGCACGCAGCGCCGCAAGAGACAGCCGCCCTTCCCCGCCGTCCGGCACGCCCCAGATGCCAAGCGAACGCACGAGCGCCCCCATGTGACATCGTTCGCGCAGCACCTGCTCCACAGCGGCCGCGTCGCTGCCGCGCACCCGATAGCGGGCGGTGAGGCGCTGCTGTCCGTCCGGCCCTTCCCGGCGGCAGAAAAGGAATTCCAGTCCCGTGGTCTGGATGCCCGCCGCACGCAGCATATCCCCGCATTCCTGCTCCTTGCCCGGCATGACCGGGAGCAGGCGGGGAAACGTGAGGGCGGCCTCCGGCGGCACAGGGGCAAACTGCCCGTCCGCGGCGGGACAGGGAGCGACCGCTCCCCCTCCCCACCACAGCAGGCAAAGGCAAAAGATCCCCCAGCGCCGCAACGGCGAGGACTCAGCGCTTGGGTTTGGCCGGGCCCGCTTCATTGGCTTCCAGACGCTGCATGGCCTGCGTCACGGTCTGCCCGGGCCGGATGCAGTCCGCTTCACGGCGAGCGTCCTCGGCCTGTTCCATCTCTTCCAGCAGGGAGTCCACCAGCTCCTCGTCCTCGGCCGGGTCCACCTGAGCGGCCAGGTCCTGCAAGGAATGTGAAGCCAGCGACATTTCCTCCGGCGTCATGTCCGCAGGCGGCCAGTCGCCACGGCCACGATTGGCGGGAGGGATCGGCGCGGCCGGGGCGGCGGGAGCAGCCGGAGCGGCCGCGGTCTGCGCTCCGGCGGCCACGGCGGCCCCTACGGCCGTCTTCTGCAGCGCCTGGGCGACCATCTGGGCAAAGGCTTCCGTGGGGGTCGGGCCTTCCGCGGCGGGCGCGGGGCTTTCCGGCACGTTGACCTTCACCACGTCCTGCACGGCGGGCGCGGCCTCCCGGGCCAGCGTGCCGGCACGCAGCTCTTCCTCCGTTTCCTTGTCCAGCTCCACACGCGGCACGTCATGCCATTCGGGCGACGCCACGCCGTCAAGGTCGATGACCTCGTCGGCCTCGTCATCCTCCAGATCCAGGGGGACGCCGTTGACGTCCGTCGGCGGCAGATGCTGCGGCATGCGGCCCAGCGGATCTTCACCGAAGCGGTTGTTCCCGTGCGTCCCGTCGCCCAGAAAGACCAGGCCCAACGACACCACGGCCAGCGCTTCCAGTACGGCCAGTCCGCCGGCGCAGATCTTCAGCACCATGAGCGGCAGCTCCCCGGCAACGACCTGCCAGGACGTCAGCAGCCAGCAGCACAGCGCGGCGATGCCCGGCACCAGCGCGGCGATGACCCAGCGCCCGCTGGCGTCCATGTCGTGCAGACGCCGGATGGTCACGCAGACGGCCGGCGTCAGCAGGCCGAGCCAGATGATCAGCAGCAGCAGGCGCAGCAGCAGACGCGGGATCTCCTCCCCGGCGGGCAGGGGCTGTGCCCAGAGGCCGGGGAACATCTGATCCAGCGCCAGCATGAGCCAGACGAGCAAAACGGCCAGCGGCAGGGCCAGCAGGGAGAACAGCCAGAATTCTTCCCGGTCGGCCCGGCCTTCATACTCCAGGAAACCGGAGCCGAAGCAATGTTTCCAGACGCTCAACAGGCGCATGATGAGTCCTTATGGCTGAATATGACGGATAGACGGCGATCTCAGCAGTGTTCCTGCCAGGACTGCACGGTGTTCTTGAGCAGCATGGCGATGGTCATGGGGCCGACGCCGCCGGGCACCGGCGTTATGGCCGCCACCTTGTCCTTGAGGGCGTCAAAGTCGGCATCCCCGCACAGGCCCTCGGGCGTGCGGTTGATGCCCACGTCGATGATGACGGCCTTTTCGCTGACCATGTCGGCGGTGAGCATCTTGGGCTTGCCCACGGCCAGAAAAATGAAATCCGCGGCCCGGCAATGCTCGGCCAGATCCGGCGTGCGGGAATGGCAGACCGTGACCGTGGCGTCCCCGTATTCGCCGGGACGGCCCAGCAGCATGGCCAGCGGCTTGCCCACGATGTCCGAGCGGCCGAGCACCACGGCCTTCTTGCCCTGGGTCGGCAGCTTGTAGTAGCGCAAAAGTTCGATGACCCCCGCGGGCGTGCAGGACATGAGCCCCGGCAGCCCCAACGACAGACGTCCCACGTTCTCGGGATGGAAGCCGTCCACGTCCTTGGCCGGATTCATGGCCAGCAGGCACTGGGTGGCGTTGAGCCCGTGCGGCAGCGGCAGCTGGAGCAGGATGCCGTCCACGTCGCTGCGGCAGTTCAGGTCCGCGATGAGGGCAAGCAATTCTTCCTGACGGGTGCGGGCGGGCAGGTGATAGGGCAGGGAAATGATGCCCGCCTCCTTGCAGGCGCGTTCCTTGTTCCGCACATAGACCTGCGAGGCAGGGTCATCCCCCACAAGGATGACCGCCAGTCCCGGCGCGCGGCGTCCCTTGGCCGTGGCCTTGGCAATGAGCTTGTGCAGTGCCGTGCGCATCTCGAGCGCCACCTTTTTCCCGTCTATCAGCAGCATCTTACACCTCTCTTCGTTTTTCGGGGGGGCTGTGGAAAAATGAGGGGGATACTATAGCTCCCTCCGCTTTCGGATTCAAGTCGGCGTTCATGGCCCCGGCGAGCCCCCTTCCGACAGAAGAGACTTGCTTTCCCCCCGCCCGAAACGTAGGCTGAGGGCATGGAACGCTGCCTATCCGCCCTGCCGCACGGACGGCCGCTCTGCCGTCCCCATCCCGGCCGCCGCCGCTCCGGTCCGCTGCGGCACTGCGCCCGGCTGTTCCTCTTCGCCTGGCTGCTCTGCCTTGGCTGCGGCGCGACGCTGCCGGTGCGGGCGGAGCCTCTGGGGAAGCCTGCCCCGGCGCGGGAGGCGGCAGCGCCGCCCCTCCCCAGTCCGACGGAACCGGCGGAACCGGCGGGATCGGCGGCAACAAGCAGTGACGCTCCCGCCATCCCCTGGGTGGAGCAAGACGGGCTGGCCTTTGCCGAGCTGCCCCTGCCGCTGCGGGACGGCCCGGGCCCCAGCCTGGCCGTGGTGCGCCTGCCCCCTGAAAATTTCGACTTCGTGCTCTGCGCCGTGGGACGCGGCAAGCATCCGCCCCTCACCCTGCGCCAGTGGGCCCAGCGCGAAGGCCTCTCGGCGGCCATCAACGCCAGCATGTACCTGCCGGACGGCGTGACCAGCACCGGCTATCTGCGCGAAGGGGACTACGCCAACAATCGCAGACTGGTACGACGTTTCGGGGCCTTCTTCGTCGCCGGGCCCGACGATGCGGCCCTGCCCGCCGCCACCATCATCGACAAGGACGAGCCGGACTGGCAGGAGCGCCTTGCCCGCTACCGCCTCGTCGTGCAGAACTACCGGCTCATCAGCCGGGACGGTCGCATCCTCTGGAAACCCGGCGGCCCGCGCACCGCCATCGCCGCCGTGGGCGTGGACGCCGAGGGACGCATCCTTTTCCTGCACTGCCGCGAACCGCTCGACGCCTACAGCTTTGCCGAGGCCCTGCTGCGCCTGCCGCTGCGCCTGGGCGCGACCATGTATGTGGAAGGCGGCGGGCAGGCCGGGCTTGTCCTGCGCGCGGGCGGCATCGAACGCGACTATGCCGGGCGCAGCGCCGCGGAATTTTTGTCGGCGGGCAGCATCCGGGTCGCCCTGCCCAATGTGCTGGGCGCACGGCGGCGTGCGGCCGCGCCTGAATCGGGGACGCCCGCCGGCCGTCGCTGACGCCGCTAATAAAAAAATTTCCTGTTAACGGGCAAAAAGTCTTTACAGGCGGCACGGAATAGGACACACTTGCTTCGTCAGCGCGGCAGGCCCTCCGCTGAGGAGCGTATGCCGCCAATCCAGCGAACCAATACATCGAGAGGACACCATGCCCAAGCATCTCGAAATTTACAAGTGTCAGCATTGCGGCAATATCGTTGAAGTTTTCCACGGCGGGGCCGCCCCCCTCAACTGCTGTGGCCAGCCCATGAAGCTCATGACCGAAGGCGCTACCGACGGCGCTCAGGAAAAGCATGTGCCCGTCATCGAAAAGATCGACGGCGGCTACAAGGTGAGCGTGGGCAGCGTGGCCCATCCCATGGAAGAAGCCCACTACGTGGAATGGATCGAGCTGATCGCCGACAATCAGGTGCTGACCTGCTTCCTGAAGCCCGGCGACAAGCCGGAGGCCGTGTTCAAGACCGACGCCGCCAAGGTGACGGCCCGCGAATACTGCAACCTGCACGGCCACTGGAAAGCGGAAAACTAATCCCCTGGACGATACTTACAAGGAGAGATTCCCATGCAGAAATATGTTTGCGGCGTTTGCGGCTACGAATACGATCCGGCGGAACACGACAACGTGCCCTTCGACCAGCTCCCCGACGACTGGACCTGTCCTGTGTGCGGCGTGAGCAAGGATCAGTTCGCTCCCGCCGAATAGGCTGAGCCTGCCTGATGCCATACGCCTGCCCTGTTTTTGAATGGGGCAGGCGTTTCCTGTTGTATTGCGACAACCCCCAACGCTGTTGACGGAGTTCCCATGCAGCCCTTTGAACTGAAAAAAGACATCTACTGGGTCGGCTGCGTCGATTATGACCACCGCGACTTCCACGGCTACTCCCGCTCGCCCGAAGGCACCACCTACAATGCCTATCTGATCAAGGACGAAAAGAACGTCCTCATGGATACGGTGTCCCCGGGCTGCGCCGGCACCCTGCTCTGCCGTCTGGGCAAGATCATGGAACCGGAAAAGGTGGACTACATCGTCTGCAACCACATGGAACTGGACCATGCCGGCTCCCTGGCCCAGCTCGTGGAACGCTGCAAGCCCGAAAAGATCTTCTGCTCCACCCTCGGCCTGAAGTCCATGCAGGGCTATTTCAACACCAAGGACTGGCCCGTGGTCGCCGTCAAGAGCGGCGACAAACTGGAGATCGGCAAGCGCACCATCATCTTCCAGGAGACCCGCATGCTGCACTGGCCGGACAGCATGGTCTCCTACATCCCGCAGGACAAGCTGCTGATCAGCAACGACGCCTTCGGCCAGAACATCGCCACCAGCTGGCGTTATGCCGATGAGCACGACGAAGGCGATTTCGTGCGCGCCATCAAGGAATACTACTACAACATCGTCCTGCCCTACTCCCCGCAGGTGCTGGCCACCCTGCCCATCGTGGAGGGCCTGGACATCGACATGATCGCGCCCGACCACGGCCTCATCCACCGCGGCGAGAAGTCCGTGCGCTTCATCATCGACATGTACCGCAAGCTTGCCGAACAGAAGCCCCAGCAGCGCGCCGTCATCTTCTACGACACCATGTGGAAGTCCACCGAAAAGATGGCCTATGCCGTGTGCAGCGGCCTGGAAGAGGTGGGCGTGCCCGCGCGCCTCATGTCCGTGAAGAACAACCACCACAGCCAGATCCAGACCGAACTGGCCGACTGCGGCGCGGTGCTCGCCGGTTCGCCCACGCACAACAATACCGTGCTGCCCCTGGTGGCCGCCCAGCTCACCTACATGAAGGGCCTGCGGCCCAAGAACCGGGTGGGTGGCGCTTTCGGCTCCTACGGCTGGTCGGGCGAATCCGCCAAGTACATCCACGAACAGCTCGAAAGCATGGGCATGGAGATGCCCGCCGCGCCGGTCAAGTGCAACTGGGCCCCCGGCCATGAGGCTCTCAAGGCCTGCCACGATCTGGGCAAGACCGTGGGCGAAGCCCTCAAGCGCAAGTGCCAGGGCGAATAAGCCCTGTCGGCCACGATACAAAAAAGGAACCCCGCTCCCGGCGGGGTTCCTTTTTTTCGTCCTGTCACAGCACCAGGGCCTGTCAACACTGCTCGCTGTTTGTCTGGGGGGAAGGGGAACCCCTCGCTCTCCTGTCGATGCCCGTAAGGCTCCTGTGTCACCTAACGGGCACGGCCCTGCGGGCCCCTTTCGATCGCTGCCAGCGCGGGAGGGCCCAGCATTTTCGCAGCGAAGCGAGAAATGCGTTCTTGTTATTCTTCCCCCCAAAGCCCCCCATCCCTTCCCCAGCGCGCTTTTATCAGGGGAAAAAGCAGGGAGGCAGGACGCATCGCCCCTTAGGGCAGGCGGGGCATGTACAGTTCGTTTTCTGTATACATTGAAATAATTAGTAAAATTTGTATTGACAGGCCCTAAAACATTTTCCGCTTGGTTTCGGCTGGGCGGCGCTGTGCCGCCGCCTCGCGTTTTCCCTTTTTCAAAGGCAAAACGTGCTATTCGCTGTTTGGGGACATGCGCCCTCAGCGCATTTCGTACTTCCCTTCTTCCGGCCTGTCCTGCCGGGCGTCGCCGCTGAAACGCAGGGCCGGCATGCCGAGACCCTGCCCGGCGGCATGACGGACCAGGGCATCGGCTTCCGGCCGAACGTAGGGACGCCCCTCCAGCTCATAGCATTTGGCCGGCATACGCTCCCCGTCGCAGAGCGCCGTATCCGCCGTGCGCGGCAGGACGGCCCTCTCCAGCCGCTGGATGCGCACCCCCAGGCTGTGCGTATGCCGGAAGACCAGCCGCAAAGCTTCCTCCTGCGCGGCAGGCGCGCACAAGACCCGAAGCGCGCCGGAGGGACGGTTCTTCTTGCCGGTCCCGGCAAGCCAGAGCACATCCAGCACCGCCGGGGCCGCAGCCAGCGCCTCGATGGCCGCCCCGAGCTCTTCGCCGCTCAGATGATCCAGATGGCATTCCAGCTGGCAGACCTCTTCCCGGCCGCCGCAGCGCTGCGCGTCCGTCGGGCCGTTGCCCGTCACTTCCCAGATGCGCAGCCCGGCCGGGGCCGGACGCGAACCGTAGCCGGTGCCCAGCCGTCCCAGCCGCCCCAGCGGCCCGTCAGCAAAACCGTCCGCCAGCGCATGCACCAGCGCCGCGCCGGTAGGCGTCACCAGCTCGGTCTGCGCGTCGCTCGGACGCACCGGCTTGCCCTGCATGAGCCAGGCCGTGGCCGGAGCGGGCAGGGGGATGCGCCCGTGCGCGCACTCGATGCTGCCGCCGAACCACGGCAGGGGCGAGGCCGTCACCCGATCCACGCCCAGCTCTTCCAGCCCCCAGCAGACGCCGAGGATGTCCACCAGCGTGTCCACGGCCCCGACCTCATGGAAATGCACCTGCTCCGCCGGGATGCGGTGCGCGTGCGCCTCGGCCCGCGTCAGGCCGTCCAGCACGGCCAGAGCTCGCGCACGCACGCGCTCCGCCACGTCCGCCCGGCGGAAGATGGCGGCGATGTCCGCCGGATGGCGCAGGGGCTGCTCCTCCTCCCGCCAGCGCACGTCCACGCAAAAGCCCGGCCCGCCCGCGCGGTTCTCCTCCCGGCATTCGATGACGCAGGCCACGCCGGCCCGCTCCAGACAGGCCGCAAGCGGAGCGAAGTCCACGCCCAGATGGGCCAGCGCCGCCAGCGTCATGTCGCCGCTGATGCCGTTTGCGCAATCCCAGTACATTTCCATGTGCCGACCTCCTGACTGCTCCGCCGGAGCGGAAAAACGGGCGGACTTGTACAGCCTCAGCCCTTGGTGTATACTTGTTTGAAAGAAAGCTTCGTACGAACCGCCTGCCTCAGCCGCGGCAGCACATTGCCGGGAGCGGGCAAGGCGTCATACGCTGTCATGCCAACACGGCGGCATGCCGCCGCACCGTACCGTCAACCATCACCGCCAAGGAGGCTGCATGGCCGTCAAGCACTGGATGACCAACGACGTCATCACCGTCAAGGCCGACACTTCGCTGCTCAAGTGCCGTAACCTGATGAAAGAAAAAAATATTCGCCGCGTGCCCGTGGTGGATGACGAGAACCATGTCATCGGCATCATCTCCGACCGGGACGTCAAGAGCGCTTCGCCGTCCAAGGCGACGGCTCTGGAAGTGCATGAGATGCAGTACCTGCTGGCCGAGATCAAGGCGCGCGACATCATGACGCCATCCCCCGTCACTGTCAAACCCGACGCCACGGTGGAAAATGCCGCCGTCCTCATGGTGGACCGCAAGATCGGCGGCCTGCCGGTGGTGGGGGATGACGGCAAGCTGTGCGGCATCATCACCGACCAAGACATCTTCAAGGTGCTCATCGACATCACCGGCGCCCGCCTCGGCGGCCTTTATGTGGCGCTGGAAGTGGACGACAGGCCCGGGGCCATGCGTCCGGTCTTCGACACGCTGCGCGAGCAGGGAGCCCGCATCAGCTCCGTGCTGAGCCGCAATCCTGAAGGCGCGGGCAAGCGGCAGGTCTTCATCCGCACCATGCCCATGAGCGGCCCCGCGCAGGAAGCCGCCACCATCGATGCCCTGCGCGGCGTGGCCAAGATCCTTGATTTCTCCCACTGCGAACCGGTATAGTCCGCTCAGGGAGAACGACTGCGGCAGGGAGGCCACGCACTTGCCAATGTCGCGTTTTTATGGCAAAGCAATTCGTGGCGGAGCAGAAGATGCTCCACCAAGCACTGGGAAATCGGCCGATTATCGGCTGGCGGGCTTTGGGGCATATCGCCCCTGAGCGAGAGTAATACATGTCCAAGGAGGACACGATGGCTGAAATCACGTATAAGGGTAAAACCTTTGAAGTTGACGAAGACGGCTTCCTGCTCCACTTCGACGAGTGGTGCCCCGAGTGGATGGAATATGTGAAGGAATCCGAAGGTATCACGGAACTGAATCCTGACCACCAGAAGATCCTTGACTTCCTCCAGGATTACTACCGCAAAAACGGCATCGCCCCCATGGTGCGTATCCTCTCCAAGAACACCGGCTACAAGCTGAAGGAAGTGTACGAACTCTTCCCCTCCGGCCCCGGCAAGGGCGCCTGCAAAATGGCTGGCCTGCCCAAGCCCACCGGCTGCGTGTAGTCGCTACCGGCTTTCAAAGGCGGAACTTCGGTTCCGCCTTTTTTTTCACCCCGACGCGCCCCACGCTCTCCCAGCACCCCACTCCGCTGCCCGGCGGTGCTGTCTGCCCGCCTGACCGCATCGTCCCCCGCGCCTCACGCCGCGTTTTGCCGCTTGACCGCCGCACCGCGATGGCGACACACCACCTCCCCCCTCTTTACCTTGGCGCAAAAAAACGGTATCGCCCTGCCATGAAATTCTCTCGCATCCTGAAGCGCACCGCGCTTGTTTTTCTGCTGCTGATCTTTCTGGGCGGCCTTGGCGCCGCGGGCGTCGTGGCGACCCTTTTTTACTGGGCCTCGCGGGATCTCCCCGATCTGGACAGGCTCATCAGCTATGATGCGCCGCAGGCCACCACCATCCTGGCTCGGGACGGCTCCATCCTCGGCACGCTGGCGCACGAAAAGCGCTACGACATCAAGCTGACGGACATGTCCCGCTATCTGCCCATGGCCTTTCTGGCCGCCGAGGACGACAATTTCTATACGCATCCCGGCATCGACATCGTGGCCATCATCCGCGCGGCCCTGCACAATCTGCAGCACGGCGGCACGGGACAGGGCGGCAGCACCATCACCCAGCAGATCATCAAACAGCTCCTGCTGACCTCGGAGCGCAGCTATACCCGCAAGATCAAGGAGGCCATCCTTGCCTACCGGCTGGAAAACAGCCTCAGCAAGGATGAGATCCTGCTGACCTATCTCAACTACATCTATCTGGGCCAGCATTCCTACGGCGTGGAAGCGGCGGCGCGCACCTACTTCGGCAAGCACGCCGCGGACCTGACGCTGGCCGAATGCGCGGTCATCGCCGGACTGCCGCAGGCCCCGAGCAAGTACAATCCCTTCCGGCGGCCCGAGTCCGCCCAGGCACGGCAGCGCTATGTGCTGGAACGCATGCGGACGCTGCAGTGGATCAGCGAGGAAGAATACCAGAACGCCTGCAACGAGCCCCTTGTCTACTGGAGCATGCCGGACGGGCGCGGCGGGGCTGCCGACTGGTATCTGGAAGAGGCACGCCGTCTGCTCATCGAATTCTTTACCGAGCAGAACCTGCGCGCGCTCGGCATCGATACGCCCCGTTACGGCGAGGACTACGTCTATGAAGCGGGCCTGACCGTCCAGACCGCCATGGATCCCGTGCAGCAGGAAGCCGCGGGCGCGGCCCTGCGCCGCGGTCTGGAAGAACTGGACAAACGGCAGGGCTGGCGCGGCCCCCTCACCCATCTTTCCAGCAACGACCAGAAGGAATTTCTGGAGAAGAGCGACTTCACCCCGGAAAACCTGCTGGGCGGCTCCTGGGCCAGGGCGCTGGTCACCAAGGTGGAGCAGCAGCGGGCGGAAGTGGCCTTCGGCAAGGGCTATGTGGGCGTCATCCCCATCGCCAATATGAGCTGGGCCCGCACGCCCAACCCCAAAGTGGCGGGCATGTATGCTCCGGCCATCAAGGACGCCCGGCCGGTGCTGAAGCCCGGCGACGTCATCCTGGTCTCCGCCGCCGAAGAAAAGGTGACGACGACCGATCCCAAGACCAGGAAAAAACGGACGGAGACCGTTCCCTACGATTCCGGCCGCGTGCGCCCCGGCACGGCCATCCCGCTGCTGCTGCAGCAGGTGCCGGAAGTACAGGGCGCGCTGGCCTCCATCGAACCGCAGAGCGGCGACGTGGTGGCGCTCATCGGCGGCTACCAGTTCGGCAACAGCCATTTCAACCGGGCGACGCAGGCCCGGCGGCAGCCCGGCTCCAGCTTCAAGCCCATCGTCTACTCCGCCGCGCTGGATTTCGGCTTCACGCCGACCTCCGAAGTGCTGGACGGCCCCTTCGTCTACGTCAATCCGTACACCAATGAAGTCTGGCGGCCTTCCAACTACGAGCACAATTTCAAGGGCGTCATGCCCCTGCACCGGGCGCTGGCGCTCTCGCGCAACACGACCACGGTCCGCGTGGCCCATACCATCGGCATCGAGAACGTCATCATGCGGGCCAAGGCCCTTGGCCTTGAACCCAATTTCCCGGCGGAGCTCGCCATCTGCCTGGGCGCTGTGGACGTGACCCCGCTCAACCTGACGCAGGCCTATGCCGCCTTTGCCAACAACGGTCTGGGCGTGCGGCCACGCATCATCACCTCCATCAAGGACAACAAGGGCCGCGAACTCTACCGGCAGGACCCCGAGCACTGGCAGGCCGTCAGTCCGCAGAACGCCTTCCAGATGGCCACCCTGCTCAAGGAGGTGGTCAACGCCGGTACCGGCAGCCGCGCCCGCGTCGAAGGGCATACCAATATCGCGGGCAAGACCGGCACCACCAACGAGGAACGGGACACCTGGTTCGTGGGCTTTTCGCCCTATCTGGCCACCGGCGTCTATGTGGGCTTCGATCAGGTGCGCTCGCTGGGCCGCCTCGAACAGGGCGGACGGACGGCAGCCCCCATCTTCCGCTACTACCGGACAGCGGTGGAAGATCTCTACAAGGATCAGCCGCAGGAGTTCACCATGCCCCCGGGCATCACCATGTCCGGCGGCCTGGCCTTCCAGGGAGAGCCCATACCGGGACTTTCGGCGCTCGACGGCGGCGAGGGCACGACCGCCGACGGCATGGCCGACACCTCCGACGGCGGCGAGGCCCTCATGCGCCAGATGTTCTAGGGCCTGTTAACACTATTCGTTACTTGTTTGGGGGGAAGGGGAACCCCTCGCTCTGCTGTCGATGTCCGTAAGGCTCCTTCGTCGCCTAACGGACACGGCCCTCCGGGCCGCCCGTTGGATCGCCGCCGGCGCTGGAGGGGTTCCCCTTCCCCAGCGCGCTTTTACCGGAGGAAGAGTCAGGGACACGAGGCACCCCCGCCTCTATGGTAAGCGGAGCGAGTACGGGCGATAAGGATTGTATATTGAAATTATTTGTAAAATTAGTGTTAACAGGCCTAGGACCTGTTAACACTATTCTTTGCTTGTTTGGGGGGCAGAGGAACCCCTCGCTCTGCTGTCGATGCCTGTAAGGCTCCTGCGTCGCCCAACAGGCACGGCCTGCGGCCGCCCGTCGGGTCGCGCTC
>NZ_CALUWS010000005.1 GCF_944324525.1 uncultured Desulfovibrio sp. | reverse complement strand
CATTCGGCTCTTGGCAGAAAACCTCCAGCTTCATGTCTGAACGGAGGGTGAACAACGTGTTGACACTCTACAGCTAGAGCCTTTTGCCTTTAAAAAAGACGAAAGGCCGGTCGGCGCTGTGCCGCCCGGCCTTTCGTGAACGGAAAAACCGCGTTTTTTCCCGCAAAACGACAGGCTGTACTGAAAATGCGCTAATGTCCGGTGATGGCGTATTTCTTGAGCTTGTATTGCAGGAGGCTTTTGGAGATACCGAGCAGCTCGGCGGCCTTGACCTGCACCAGATCCGCCCGTACCAGCGCACGGCGGATGAGGGCGGCCTCGATCTTTTCCAGCGTGTCCGCCAGATCGAGCTGGACGGGCAGCAGATCCACGGCGCTTTTGAACTGCGCGTCTTCATCACGGATCTCGGCGGGCAGATTGTCCACCTCGATGACCGAGCCGGGCACCAGCACGATGCAGCTTTCCACCACGTTTTCCAGTTGGCGGATATTGCCGGGCCACTCGTAGCCCGTCAGGTAGTTGAGGGCTTCGGTGCTGAAGGTCTTGGGAGCCATGTTGTTGTCCGCCGCCACCTTTTCCACAAAGTGGGCCACCAGCAGCGGGATGTCCTCCCGCCGTTCCCGCAGGGGCGGCAGAGGGATCTGCACCACATTGAGGCGGTAATACAGGTCGTCGCGGAAGGTACCGGCCTCCACCATGCTCGCCAGATCCTTGTTGGTGGCGGCCACCACGCGGATATCCACCTCCACTTCTTCGCTGCCGCCCACACGCTCGAAGCGCCGTTCCTGCAGGACGCGCAAAAGCTTGACCTGCAGCTCCGGCGTGAGTTCCGCGATCTCGTCCAGGAAGAGCGTGCCCCCGTCCGCCTGCTCGAAGCGGCCGCGCCGCATGGCCACGGCCCCGGTGAAGGACCCCTTCTCATGCCCGAAAAGCTCGCTTTCCAGCACGCCGGGATTGAGCGCCATGCAATTGACGGAAACAAAGGGCTTTTCCTTGCGCGGGCTGGAGTAGTGGATGGCGCGGGCCACCAGTTCCTTGCCGGTTCCCGACTCCCCGGTGATGAGCACCGTGGAGCGGCTGGGGGCGGCCCTGTCCACCATGGCCAGCACGTCGCGTATGGCCCGGCTGCGCCCCACGATCTTGTGGACGCCGTAGCGGTCTTCCATAGCTTCCTGCAGCAGGCGGTACTGCCGGTGCGTCCGGGCCAGCTCCGTGGCGTTATGCAGGGAGAGCAGGAGCTCGTCATTGGAAAAGGGCTTGGTGATGTAGTCGAAGGCCCCGTACTTCATGACTTCCACGGCGCTTTCGATGGAACCGAAGGCCGTCATGATCAGCACCGGGATGTAGGGCCAGCTCTTCTTGACCCGTTGCAGCACCTCCCGGCCGGTGACGCGCGGCATCTTCATGTCCGTCACCACCACGTCCACCTCGCTTTCGCCCAGAAAGGCAAGCGCGGTCTCCGGGTCGCTGATGGCGGTCACGGCATAACCTTCATCCTCCAGCAGCGTTTGCAGCACCAGCAGGTAGTTCTTTTCGTCATCTATGATCAGGATATGCGATTTTTCGCTCATGCGTTCTCCTTGCTTGCCGCATCCGCCGGGCCTTCGCCGCGTTGCGGCGGACACGGGGCCGCCGGCAGGCTGACGGTCACCACCGCGCCGCCTTCCGCGGCGTTGGCCAGATGGAGCTGGCCGCCGTGGCTGGCGATGATGGACTGCACGATGGGCAGCCCGAGGCCCGTCCCGTCATCCTTGGTGGTGAAGAAGGGATCCAGCAGATTGGGCAGGATGGCCTCGTCGATGCCGGGGCCGCTGTCGCGGAACTCGAGGATGATCTCCTCCTGCTCGTGACGGGCGCATACCCGCATGACGCCGGGGCCGTCCATGGCCTGCTGGCCGTTGGTCAGGATATTGTAGAAGGCGCGGTAGAGCAGGTCCTTGTCGCCCAGTATCAGGAGGCCGGCCGGCGTGTCCCGCTCAAGGCGCACGCCGCAGCGGCTCCACTCCCCTTCCAGGAAGGCCAGCGCCTGATCCAGCACCAGGTTGACGTCCACCAGATCCTGCCGGGGCTGCCGGGGACGGGCGTAGTCCAGAAAATCGTTGACGGTCTGCGAAAGACGCACGGACTCGTCATAAATGGCGTCCAGGATGCGGCGGGTCCCCGCATCGGTCTTGTCCGTCCGGCGCTGCAAAAGCTCGGCGCTGGAGCGTATGATGCCCAGCGGATTGCGGATCTCGTGGGCGATGCTGGCGATGACCCGGCCCATGCTGGCCAGCTTCTCGTTGCTGTGCAGCTCGTTCTCCAGCTGACGGTTGCGGTTCATGCGCTCGGCCAATACCCGTTCGGCCCGATGGATGAGCATGAGCAGCAAGGCGAAGAGGATCACCGACGACAAAAGGCACATGACCACAATGATGCCCTGAAAGGCCAGCACCTGTTCGTAGTCCCCGGTGATGTCCTGCGTCAGCTCCAGCGCCCCCATGAGCGGCGGATCGCCCCCGGCCTCCAGCGCCTCGCCCCGCAAGGGACAAAGCAGGCGCAGGACGAAGGTCCCGCGCTGGAGCGGGATGTTGAACGGGGCTTGCCAGTCGGGGATGGCGGAAATGATCTCCACCTGCGCCGGGCCGCCGCGCAAGACCTCTTCCAGTCCTTCCGGGGCCAGCCCCGTACGTCCCAGATCCTCCTTGTTGGTGGAAAAGGCCACCAAGCGGGAAAAATCATAGATGCGCAGCCGCTCCACCGGCAGGCCGTGGATGACCGAACCGACCACCTCGTTGAGGTGCTCGTACTGCGAGGGCTGGCGCAGGGCGATGCGCCCGTGGGCGAGGATGGTGGGCAGGGCAAAACGCCGGAAGATCTGGTGATTGAGGTTGTCCGCCAGCAGGCGGGCGAATTCCTCCTGCTTGGTGAGCAGGGTCTGCCGCGCCGAATTGGATATGAAGAAGGACAAGCCCAGACTCGTCAGCAAAATGATCACGAGCGAGAGCCAGGAAAGCGTCCGCGCATAGCTGAGCGGCAGGTCCGCCGCCGGCGCTCCGGCGGTCTCGCGGGTCTCCGGCCGGGACCTTCCCAGCCATTCACGAATGCTGCGCATACCCTCGTGCCCCGCCGGACTCAAAACGGCTGCCGGTCGGCGCTCCGCGCCAGAAAGTCCCGCATGGCCGCCGCGTCCTCAGCCAGCCCCGGCGCGCCCAGACGGGCGTTGGCCAGCCGCTTGCCCAGCTCCACGGCGGGCTGATCCAGCGGATCGATGCCGTTGAGCCAGCCGGTCAGCAGGGTCGCCCCTTCCAGCAGGCCCATCAGAGCGCCCGCAGCCCTGGGCGAAGCGTCCTCCATCTGCACATGGGTCAGGGGCAGCCCGCTCCGGCAGAGGGCCATGCGCGTGCCCAGCGCCTCGGCGTCCAGCAGACAGCCGAAGGGGCGTCCCGCCAGCCACTGCCAGCGTTCCGGCATGTCCGCCGAAAAATGCGGCCCCGCGCCGCCCGCCTGCCGCACATCGGCTTCCGGCCCGCTCAGGAAAAGGCAGGCCTTGTTGCGCGGCCCGTCAAGGAACATCTGATTGATGGAGTGCTGATCCGTCACGCCCACGGCCGGCAGCGGCTGGCTGCCCGTGCCGTCCTTGCCGAGGCTCTCGGCCCAGAGCTGGGCGAACCACGCCCCGAAGGCGGCCCATTGCGGCAGATAGCAGAAAAAGATCAGCTGGTCATAGCCGCAGCCTTCCAGCTCATGCGCCCAGCCCGCCAGCCGGAAGGCCGGATGATCCGCCAGCTCTCCGGCATGCGCCGCCCGGATGAGGCTTGCTCCCTGCGCGGCCGCGCCGTCCAGCAGAGCCCGCCAGTCGATGCCCAGGAAGGCGGCGGGCACGAGGCCCACGGCGGACAGGGCGGAATAGCGGCCTCCCAGATGGTCCGGCACTTCCAGCGAGGGCAGAGCATGCCGCGCGGCCTCCTCACGCAGGAAGCCCCGCCGGTCGTCCGTCACGAGCAGGACATGCTCCCGCCAGCCATCCCCCAGGGCGGCGCGCAGCCAATCCCGCACCAGCAGGTACTGGGCTACGGTCTCGATGGTGCCGCCGGACTTGCTCACGCAGACGACGACGGTATCAGCGGGAGGGAGGCGGTCGAGCCAGCGGGTCAGGGTCGCCTCGCACACGTTGTCGGCTATCCAGAGACAGGGGCCGTCATGCCCGGGTTCATCCTGCTGCGGCGCAAAGGCACGCTGCAGGGCACGCGCGCCAAGCGCCGAACCGCCGATGCCCAGCAGGAGCATGTGCCGCCGGGCCTTCAGCCGGGGCAACAGGGGCGGCAGCTCCCGCTCCAGCCGCTGCCGGAACGGCAGATCGAGGAACGGCAGGCGTCCCTGCTCCACCTCCGCGGCAAGGCGGGAGGCCAGGGCCCCGGCCCGGGCGCTCGGCCGCCGCAGCATCTCCGCCGTCAGCCGGCCGGCCGCCGCATGTGACCAGTCCAGATAATGAGTCATGTGCATCTCTCCTGCTCTTCCCGCCGTGAGCCGCCGGACGGACGCCGGACGGACATGCGGGACACGCCGCCTCACGCGGATGCTCCCTCAATCAAAAAGACTCAGCGGTCTGGGAGCGAAAAAACGCTGCCGGACGTCCCGGTAGGTGCGGGGATGGACGCCAAAACGCCAGCGCCACAGCGGGCAGGCCTCGCGTGCGGCACACTGCCGAACCTCCCGCCTGCCGCCCGCACAGGCCAGACACTGCCGCCGGATCTCGCGCATGGCGCGCCGGGGCGCGTCCGGGCCGCACCACAGTTCCTGCGTGCCGGGCTGGGCCGCGGCCATGCGCCACTGCCACAGCGGGCAGAGCGTGTCCGCACATTCCCGCACGCCCTTGGGCGAATCCCCTTGACACTCAAGACAAAAACGTCTGATGGACGCGATGCTGCCGCCGCCTGCCATGCTTTCCCCTTTCCTGCCGCCGCGCCGCTCCGAGGACCGGAAGCGCCGGACATCCCGCCCGCGCCGCCGGACGCGCGATCATCTCCGGCAAAAAACAGCCCGGCCTTCCCGACAGATCCCCGACCCGGACAGGGTCAGGGATCGTATCCCGCCGCCGCGAAGCAGCGCCTTCCCTGCCGCACGGCCGGGGAGGACGGCCCGCACGACATGCCGCCGCAGCCAAGGCTTCCCGCCCTGCGGCGGACAGCCTTTCGCGGGCGGCACGCGCATCCATCCAGCCCCCGGGAATCTACCCGGCGGCCCCGCAGCACTTCTTGTACTTCTTGCCGCTGCCGCAGGGGCAGGGATCGTTGCGGCCGACCTTGGGCTCCAGCCGGCGGTAGGCCTGCGGCCGGCGCGCCTCGCCGTCCACATAGTAGAGCCTGCCGTCCTTGCGGGCAAAGAAGCTGCGCTCCCCTATCTGGCGCGTCACGCCTTCCAGTTCATAATAGGCATAGAATTCGGCCACATCGTACAGCTCGCCGTTGGGGCCCGCGGGGACCTGCTCCTGACAGGGGCCCATATCCAGCCGCAGCCAGTGCACGCCGCGCGTCTGCTCCTCAAGCTTTTCGACCGAGAGATCTTCGCGATAATCCGGGTGGGTCGTCTCCACCACATAGGGGAAGTTGCCGAGCGCGTACGCCGTATACCGGGAGCGCACAAGGCGTTCGGCCGTATCGGCCTGCTCCGAGCCATCCAGACAGGGGCCGCAGCAGGCAGCCAGTTCACGGCCGCTGCCGCAGGGACAAAGTTGGGACATGCCAGTATCCTTTGCTGAGGTAACCACAGAATCTTCCAGTTAGGGCATGTTAGCCCAGAGCGCCTTATCCCGCAAGCGATCTGCGGACAGAGGTCCCGGAAAGCCCATTTTCCCGGACTTTACCTTGTTGAGGGCTGGTGCTAGGCTGTTAAACCCTTTTTCACCCCCAACAACATGCGGCGACGTCTCGTTTCGCTCCGCATGCCGCCCGCCCCCGGCGCGGGGCCCGACGGTTGACAGAGGTAGCCATGCCCTTTCGCCCGAATCGCCCACGAGACTTTTCCGGCCAGCACCCCCAGGAAAAACTGCTCAGCCGGGATTTTATCCTGCTCTTCTGCATGGCCATGTGCTGCAACAGCTATCTGGCCGTGTTCTACTGCTTTGAACAATGGCTGGAAGGCCTCGCCGTCAGCCCCAACTGGCGCGGCATCCTGCTTGCCAGCCTGGCGGCCATGGTGCTGCTGTTCCGGCCGCTGGCCAGCGTGATCTTCCTCAAGCGCAACAAGCTGCCGCCGCTGCTCTGCACCATCATCCTCTCCAGCTGCGTCATGCTGGCCTACCCGCTGGTGCCCAAGGACCATGTGGTCGGCATGATCTGGACGCTGCGCATCGTGCAGGGCATCTCCCTGGCCGTCTATTCCTGCTGTCTGGTGACCGTCATGGTGAGCTGCATCCCCAAGGGCCAGAGCGCCCGCGGTTTCGCCCTCTTTTCCCTGACCACGCTTCTGCCGTATTCCATCATCCCCGCCGTGGGCGAGCGCATCCTCCCCCTGCTGGGCGGGGAGCCCTACCTCTTTGCGGCCACGGCCATGCTGGGCGTGCCCGCGCTGTGCATGCTGCTGCCGCTGGCCCCCAAGCTGCGCGCCTCGGAGCTCCCCGCCGCCGAGGCCGATCAACTCACGCCCCGCAAGCTCATCCATGCGGCCAGCCATTCGGGACTGGCCTTCATCTATCTGGGCTGCCTGGCCTTCAGCATCATGGTGAGCCTGGCCATCTACTTCATCAAGGGCCTGTGCGTGGAAACGGGCGCACGCCCGGAATGGTTCTTCCTGACCTACACCATCACCATGATCCTCATCCGCCTGTTCGGCGGTCATCTGCTGGATACCCTGCCCCGCTACCGGGTGGTGCCCATCTGCGCGCTGACGCTCGTCTGCTGCTTGCTGGGCTTTGCCTGGGCCCCGCGCAGCCTCTTCTTCGTCTGCGCCTGCTTCTACGGCATCAGCCTGGGCCTGCTCTACCCGCTGCTGGCCGCCACCGTCTACGACCGCTCCACCCCGGAGACCCGCTCCATCAATTCCAACGTGATGATGCTGACCTTTGACGCCAGCGGCATGATCGGCCCCCTGCTGGGCGGGGCCGTGGTCAATGCGGGCTGGGGCTACCGGGGCGTCTTCAGCACGGCCGCGCTGCTCGTTGCGGCCTGCGGCGTCTGCATGGTGCTGGACAGACTGCGCCTTGCCTGGTGGGAACACAAGGACAAGCGCCAGCGCCTGCGCTCCTGGGAGCGCTGACCAAAGGATTCGTCCATCCGTGCCGGCCTGACGGACGCGTGCGCGGGACGAAGCGCCGCAAGGGACCTCCGTAGCACAAAGCCGCCACAAAGCCCCCGGCAAGCCAGAGACCAGCCAGCCCCGCATCGGGGCGTCCAGTATCCCCCTTCAATGCGACAAGCCCGCCGGGACATGGTGACCGGCGGGCTTTTGACGGCCCGCTGTCCGGCGGGCTATCCGCCTCGACCTTCCTCGAACGGTCTTGACGCCCAACCTGCCGTCAGGCTTTTGGCATTCTTGCACAATATACAATCAACAAGCTGTTTTTACTTGACAAAATAAATTTGGCCTCCATATTGCATTAAAAATGGCAACAAGATGGCACGCAGCACGTGCCCGAGGGAGGTGTCCATGTTTTTTCTGCTTGGTGGCAACAGTGAAAAGAAGGCCCGCAAGGCTGAACGGAAGCAGCATCGCAAGATGGGCGAAATGACGGATCGGGCCCGTGAGATTTTCATGGCAGGGCGCTTCCCTGTGGTGACGACGGACGAAGTGGAAGGTCGCCGCATCGCCAAAGTGCTTGGCCTTGTCTGCTGCCGCGGCTTTGATTCCGAAGAAGCTTTTTTCGGCATGGCCTGCCGGGCCATGAACAAGGGCGCTCAGGCCATCGTGGGCTACAACGAGAATGTGGCCTTCCACCCGGACGGCAGCAAATATTTCTCCTGCTACGGGACGGCGGTCATGTTCGAATACGATCCCAACGATCGCGACGGCCTGCCGCTCATGCTGCAGCAGCGTTTCCGCTCCCTGCAGGAAGAAGGACGCCTGGGAGAGGACATCCTCTAGAGCCTTTTGCCTTTGAAAAAGGCAACAGGCGAGGCGGCGGCACAGAGCCGCCCGGCCAAACGTGAGCGGCAAAATCGCGCTTTTTCCGCGAAACGTCAGGCCGTATGATTTGGAACGCTAAGCGTTTCAAACGAAAATCTTTTGGACAGACGATAGGCAACCATGCTGCCCGGAAAGCATTTCGGGCAGCATAGGTCAGAACGCCCCCCAAAACGTTTACTGACGCATGTTCCGCACGTCTGATCTTTTCGCTTGCCAAAAAAATATTTTTGCGCTAGCTTAAATCCAAGGAGTGATAACGCCACTCCCCTATCTTGATGTGGGCTCCGATTGGCGGAGCTGGGTTTCCCTCCCATTATACGGCCCAACACATCGGAAAACCCCGCTTCGGCGGGGTTTTTTCCTGTCCGCTCCCCGCCACGCTCCTGTCGCGCAGGACCTTCCCAAGATCCCGCCAAAGCACGCAAAGAGCCGTCCGTAAGCTACGCTAGGGTGTCGATTCCTTTGATTTCCAGCGGACTCCCCGCATGCCGCCCTTCTCCCCTGCCGGCGCACAACCGGCCTACAGCCCCAACCCTACTTCTCAGAGCATTTTCAGTTTGCCACGCTGTGCGCTTCAAAACATAAATCCTCTGGTCTCGCGGAAAAAGGCAGATTTTCCGCCTGGCTTTGGCCGGCGACACAGCAGTGCCGCCGCCTCGCGTGGTTGCCTTTTTCAAAGACAACACCCTCTAGGGCCTGTTAAAACAAATTTTATAAACAATTTCGCTGGATAAGCAAAAGAAAGCTGTACATGCCCCGCCTGCCTTTTGGGGCGGGCTTGCCGCGTGTTCCGACTCTTCCCACGGTAAAAGCGCGCTGGGGAAGCGATGGGGACCTTGGGGGGAAGCGAGCGACCGAATGGCGGCCCGCAGGGCCGTGCCCGTTAGGCGACGCAGGAGCCTTACGGGCATCGACAGCAGCGCGAGGGGGGCCTCTTCCCCCCAAACAAGCAGTAAATAGTGTTGCCCTAGCAGCGTTGGTCCGGCAAGCCGGCGTCAGCAGAATAGGCGACGGATGCCAGCGCCAGACCCTGCGGCGGCGCTGTGGGAGAAGGCAGGGTCTGCCTGTCGCAGGCGGCCAGGATGGCGGGGATGGCGTCCGGCGTCAATTTGCCGGTACCGCAGGCAAACAGCAACCCGGCAACGTTCCTGACCATCTGCTTGAGAAAGCCGTTGGCCGTGATGCGCAGACGCAGACGCGGCAGATGCGGCGGCAGGAATTCCTCGGCCGGACATTCTTCCAGGCTCGCCGCGATCACCCGGCGCACGGTCCCCTCCAGCGGGGTACCGGCATTCTGCAGGCTGGCAAAGTCATGTTCGCCCAGCAGGCATGCCAGCGCCTCGCGCATGGACGGCAGGGAGACAGGTCCGCAGGCCCAGACGTATGGGGCAAGGCGCGGCGGCACGAAGGCGCGATCCTGCCAGAAATCATACACATAGGTCTTGTGCAGGGCATCCAGCCGCGCGTGGAAGCGCGGATGCGCCACCTCGGCCGACAGCACGCGGATATCCGGCGGCAAAAGACAGTTGAGGGCATGCCGCCACGGCAACCCGGCCCGGCTGTCGGGCACATCCACATGCGCCACCTGTCCGTGGGCATGCACGCCCGCATCCGTACGGCCGGAACCAAACAGCCGCACCGGACAGGCGCAAAGGCGGCCAAGCGCCTTCTCACCTTCCGCCTGAATGGTGAGCGGGGCCTTGGCCGCCTCCTGAATCTGCCATCCGCTGTAGCGACTGCCGTCGTAAGCCAGCAGAAGCCGCAGACGCATCGCTAGGGCGTCCTCATGCGGGTGATGATCTCCGTGAACTTGGCCGTCTTTTCCGGATTGGTATAGGTCAGGATCTCGCCGGACTGCTTGGGCGCCATACCGGAGAGGATGCGCACGGCCACGCGCTCATCCATGTTTTCCAGCGCCTTGGCGGCCACGCGGGGCTTCATGTTGGCGTACATCTGGATAAGCGAACGGACTTTCTGATCCTCAAGGGAGCGGGCGTCGCGGATGAGTTCCTGCATGCGCTTCTCGGCGCCTTCCAACTCCTTGAGGCGCTGATCCATCTGCTGGCGCAGCACGAGCATATCCTGCTCCTGGCGCGCCAGATCCTGCGCCTTTTCGTTGGGATCGTCCGGCAGCGTCATGGGACGGATGGTGGGCGCGGGCGCACGCGCGATGTCCGAGGAAGCCTCGGGCAGGGGCGGCAGGTTCCCCGCATTGGGACGCTGAGCCTGGGCCCGCCCGGACGCGATGTCCTCCCCGCGGGGGATATTGGCCGGAATGGCCGGCGCACCCGGCATGACGGTGGCATTCTGCTGCGCCGCGGGCGCAAAGGTGGTATTGCCCACCCGGTCAGCCACGGACGGCACGGGCATATCCTGTGCCGCGGCATGCGCCGCCTTCACGCTGCCCAGCCGGGGAATGGGCAGATTGCTCAGGCCCAGCATATCCATGATGCCTTCTTCCCGGGGACGCGCATTCCGGGCCAGCCCGGCTTCCAGCAGCGGCGGCTCGGCCAGCTGGGGCGCGCGCACGAAGGGGCTGTCCGCATCGGGGATGATCTTCCCGCCGTTTTCCTGCGCCGACGCCACGGACGTGGCCGTGGCCGCGCTGTCGTCCAGGCCGGAGGAAATAGTGGAAGGACGCGCGGCGGGACGAGCCTCGGCGGCCAGCCGGGCGGCTTCCGCTCCCTGCGGCTCCTTGCCCTTTTCCGGCGAGCCTTCGGCGGTCTCGGCGGCTTTTTGCTTCGCCGCGGCGAGCGCTTCAGGCACCGCCTCTTCGGAGGCGGCGACCGTTTCCGCTTCCTCGCCGGAAGCGGTCATCTCCTGTCCGCCGGCATCATCCGGACGGATGTCCGCCTCGGCGACTTCCCTGACGTCCTCATGGACCTTGCCCCAGTCCACATCCAGCAGCAGCGCGCCGAAGAGACAGAGCTTGAAGACGCACAAGAGCGCCAGCAGGCGGTACAGCTTAAAAAGTCGGAGCCTTGTAACGGAGTGTGGCGATTTCGTCATTGAAGCGCTGCTCCTTCATGCGCTCATCGTGCATGTAATTTTGCTTCTGGCGTTCCTTGAGCTTGTCCAGGATCTTGCGATCCATGGCCCGCTGCGCCAGTATCCTGCGGGATTCTTCCACCATGTTTTCCGCAGCGCGAAGCTGCACCGCCGTGGCGGCCATGTCGGCCTTGAGCCCCTTGACGAAGTGCTCCAGCAGCCAGCGCTCGCCCGCATTGCTCGGAGGATGGGTATACAGGCGTTCTTCCTGCTCCATCAGATCCTTGCGGATGATCTCCAACCGGGAGCGCAGTTCATTGCGCTGCTGTTCGGCCTTGGCCAGTCTGACCTTGGCCTCTTCTTCCAGTTGCTCGCGGTAGTCGAGCACCTTCTGCATGCTGAAATGAAAGGGCATGGGCGCCTTCTTTTTGACGGTATCAAAGCACGTCCATACCACATGCAAAATGCGTGCAAAACTAAAAAGACATCATAAGCCCCGCTGCCGCCACGCGAACGGCATATGCGGCGCGCCTCCCGGCCGGATTCAGCAGCCGGCGGACAGAAAGGGCGCGGCGTGGTTGACCGGCCCGCAGCCCTTGCCCGGGGCATAGCTTTTGCGCAGGGCCAGATTGAGGAACTCCTGCGCATGCTTCACGGCGACGGGCAGCGGTTCGCCCTTGCCCAGTCCCGTCGCGATGGCCGCCGAAAGGCTGCAGCCGGTGCCGTGGTTGTTCTCCGTCTCGACCTTGGGCTGCGGCAGCGTCCTGGGGGCTTCTCCCTTGACGAGCAGACAGTCCGTCACCACGACGGAGCTTTCCATGTGCCCCCCCTTGATGAGGACGGCGCGCGCCCCCATCTCAAGGAGCCGCTCTCCCGCCGCGAAGGCGTCGTCGATGGAATGGATGCTCATGCCGGTCAGGGCTTCGGCCTCGGGCCGGTTGGGCGTCAACAGGGTGCTCAGAGGGATCATCTCCTCCTTGAGGGCGGCGATGGCGTCCTCCTGCAGCAGCGGGCTGCCGCTCTGGCTGATGGACACGGGATCCACCACCAGCGGGAAGGACACCTGGCGCAATTCGGCAGCCAGGGCGCGGATGATCCCCGCCGAAAAAAGCATGCCCGTCTTGGCCGCCGCCACGGGAAAGCCCTCCAGCACGGTGCGCAGCTGCAGGACGGCGAATTCCGGCTCCGGCGCATGGATGCCCCGCACGCCAAGCCCGTTCTGGGCCGTCAGTGCGGTGATGACGCTCATGCCGTAGCCGCCGAGGGCCATGATGGTCTTGAGGTCGGCCTGGATGCCGGCCCCGCCGCCGGAATCCGATCCGGCGATGGTAAGGATGTTCGGTGGCTGCAACATGAGAAGGACTCCTTGTCTTCGGCTGTCTCGCCCGTTTCGCGGGCTCCTGCCGTTACTAACGGAAAAAGGCGGGCCAACTATAGCCCGCCCGTTGTCGATGCGCAATCCCGCCGCAGGCGGAAACTAGACGCTGTCGATATCCGGCGCGCCGGCGATGGGCTTGCGGCCCAGCGCCAAGAACGCCACCAGCGCCACGGCGGCGCAGATGATGCCGATGGCATCGGCCGTGCCGATGGACATGCCGAAGCCCATGTTCGGCTCGAAGCAGATATAGGAGATGCAGACCGAGGTCATAAAGACCGCGGGCACGGTGCAGATCCAGTGCAGAAGGTGCTTGCGGTAGAGGTAGCCCGCCGCCGCCCAGAGCACGATGGCCGCCAGCGCCTGGTTGGCGAAACCGAAGTAGCGCCAGATGATGTTGAAGTCCACGTTGGCCAGGATGATGCCGATGACGAAGATGGGCACGGCGATGATCAGACGCGAAGCGACGGAACGCTGCGAGAAGTTGAACACTTCCGCAATGGTCAGACGCGCGGCGCGGAAAGCCGTGTCGCCGGAGGTCACGGGCAGGGCCACCACGCCGAGGATGGCCAGCACGCCGCCAAAGGAACCCATGAGGGCAAGGGAGGTCTCGGTCACCACGTTGCCGGGACCACCGGCCTTGATGGCGGCATTGAGCAGATCGGGACTCTGGTAGAAGGTCATGCCCACCGTGGCCCAGACAAGGCCGATGAGCCCTTCGGCCACCATGCCGCCGTAGAAGACGGCCCGGCCCTGCCGTTCGTTGGCGAGGCAGCGCGCCATAAGCGGCGACTGCGTGGCATGGAAGCCGGAAAGCGCGCCGCAGGCGATGGTGATGAAGACCAGCGGATAGATCGGCAGGCCGTCAGGATTGGGGTTGCGCCATTCCAGCCAGCTGTAGAATTCCTTGCCGGAGACGAACATGCCCACGGTCATGCCCACGGCCATGATAATGAGCACCGCCCCGAAAATGGGGTAGAGACGCCCGATGATCTTGTCGATGGGCAGGATGGTGGCCAGGAAGTAGTACACGAAGATCACCGCGATCCAGAAAGTGAGATTGAGGGATTCCGGCGTCAGCTTGGCCAGCAGGCCGGCCGGGGCCGCCACGAAGACCACCCCCACCAGCAGGAGCAGCACCACGGAAAAGACGCGCATGATGTTCTTGGCGATGTTGCCGAGGTTGTACCCCACGATGGTGGGCACGTTGGCCCCGCCGTAGCGCAGCGACAGCATGCCGGAAAAATAGTCATGCACGGCGCCGGCAAAAATGGTGCCGATAACGATCCAGATCAGCGCGGACGGCCCGTAGAGCGCCCCCAGGATGGGCCCGAACACCGGCCCCACGCCCGCAATGTTCAACAACTGGATGAGCCAGACTTTCCACATGGGCATTTCCACATAGTCCACGCCGTCGGCCATGGTCTGGGCCGGCGTGGGGCGTTTGGGATCGGCCCCGAAGATCTTGGTGACCAGCGTCCCGTAGATGGCGTATCCGGCAAGGAGCGCCACCACGGCAAGAATAAAGTACAAATATGTAGGCATACGAGCCTCCTGGAACAGTATTTTGCCGCAACACGTCGAAAAATCGCCGTTTGCGGCCTATCGAGAACGGTTCTCCCGTAGCATGCCCCCCCGCCTCCGTCAAGACGAGGGCTGTGCAATCATCCTCCGCTTGCCGGCGTCGCCCCCGGAAAATCTCTTCACAGCGTTCGGGAGCAGTGCTAGGGTGCTGAACGCATGTCCGGGCCATCAGTCCGGGAAAGGCGCATGCCTTTTCCTGCCGGCCAGAAGCGGCACAGCCGCTCTCCCCTCCGGCATGCGCTTCGCCGCCTGCCGACGGCGGCACCTGTCCGGGCATCTCCACGCCCGCCTCCCTACAGCAAGGATCTCCCCATGAAAACGGAACGCCGAACGCCCCCCGCAACCGACATCAGCGAACTGCCCAGGCCCAGGCCCGGCCGCGGCGGTCTCCGCCTGGGTCTCCTGGCCGTGCTGGCGCTGCTCGTCGTGTCGGCCGCCGCCTACTGGCTGACGCGCGATGACCAAACGCGGGAGGCACTGCGGCAGCAGGCCGCCACCGCCATCGACAAAGTGACGGAAGGCACGCCGCTGGCCGGCGTCAGCAAGGTGCTGACGCCCCCTCCCCCGCCGCCTCCGCCCTCCGTGCTCAATCCGCCCACCGCGCCGGGCACGCTCTCGGGCCCGACGGTGCAGGGCAGCGTCGGCACGCCGGTGGACACGTCCATGATGCCGGGAGCGCCGCAGGATGGCGGCCCGCAGGTCGTCGCCCCCAAGGTGGTGGAGGATACCCGGGTCCGTTTCGGCTTCGTGGATGACCTGGCCGCCTACCTTGTGGAAAGCTACACCCCCGGAGCGCGGGGAGGCAGCCTGTCCATCAGCCCGCAAAGCCTCAACAGCCGCTACGGCGTCAACCTCACGGGCCTGGACGGCGGCGCGCAGGGCGGCCGGGAAGGCGTGCTGCACTACGCCTTCCATCCCACCATGCTGCACGGCCTGTACAATCTGTATGTCGAACGCTTCCTGGAGGCCGTCACGCTGGAAAGCCAGCTGCCCCACAAGGGCCGGACGCTCACCCAGGCTCAGGCGCGGCAGATGTACATGGTCTTTGCCGGCCGTCTGGTGACCACGGCCGCGGCCCTCGATGCGGTGCTGAAAGTGCCTGACCTGCGCGCTCAGCTTGACGATCTGCAGGCAAAGGGAGATGCGGTGCGCGATATCGGCGGCCAGATGACCAACGCCGTGTACGAACTCGACAACCAGCGTCAGCAGGGAGCCACGGAGACCGAATTGGCGGCCGCCCAGCTGGCGGTGGACAGTCTCGGCACCCGCTACCGCAAAGCCGTGGATGAGCAGGACGCCGTGCGGCGCAACCTCGTCAACAGCGTACGCACCCACGGCGCGCAGGGCATGGACGAGGATACCGTGCTGTTCGTGGCCCGCTGGGTCGACAGACGCCTGCGGCAAAATCCTGACGCCCGGGCCGCGGTGCAGGCCGGCATCGGCATCCTGCGCGATCTGGGCCGGCGTTTTGCCCAGGGCGGCGCCAGCGGCGTACTGGTGCAGCCCCGCCCGGCAACTCCCCAGCCGCCCGCCCAGCCCGCACAGGCCCCCGCCGGCGCGACGCCTGCCGCTACCGCTCCCCCGCAGGCCGTCCCGGGGGCGCCGGCCCCGTCCGCCGCTCCGCAGACGCCCGCCCGCCCGGCACGCCGCGCCCCGCTGGGCTCTCCCGATTACCGGCCGCCGCAGCCCACACCGGCAGCCCCCCCGCAGACGCCGCCCCTGCCGCCCGCCGAAGCCTCTTCCACGCCGCCGCTGCGCGTGCCGCCCGCCGTCTCCGCTCCCGACGGCCAGCCGAGGTGACGCCATGCATCTTCGTCTCACGCCCCTTGCCGCCCTGCCGCGCTGCCTCCTGTCGCTCGTGCTTTGCGCGCTCGTCAGTCTGCCGCCGCACACGGCCGCTGCGGCCGACAGCCCCCAGGCCTGCCTGGAAGCCGTTGCGCAGGCCATTGCCGACGCGGACATGGCGGCCTTCGAGAAGCACGTGGACGTAGACGGCATCCTGCAAGTCGTCGTGGACAAATTCTTTGTGGAAGCCAGCCGCCCGGAAAATGCGGGCAAGCTGCCCCCCATGCTCAGCATCATGTTTTCCGGGGCGGCCCTGGCCGACGGCGGCGGGCGCGTACGCAAGATGCTGCGCGGCGAAGCCAAGGCCTTCGTCCGCAACGGCATCGCCTCCGGCGCCTTTGCCGGGCGCGCCCCGGGGCAGGACTATCGCGCCGAAGGCCTCATTGCGCCGCTCTTTGCCAACGCGTCCCTGGGCCGAAAGGAGATCCACGGCATCGGCAAGGCCCGCGCCCACAAAGACGGCGGCTGGTCCCTCCCCTTCCGCGTCTTCGATGCGGGCAACGGCAACGACTATCACGTCGTCGGCCGCTTTGCCCGCAAGGATGGCCGCGTGATGCTCACCGGCATCGACAACCTGAACGAACTCTTCACCCGCATCGCCGCCGAAGCCGCCGCTCTGGAAGAATAGCCGCAGCGGGCTTTACTTGCGGAGGTGTTTTTTTGCGGGGGAAAGGAGGGGGCTTTTTGCAAAAAGCCCCCTCCTTTCCCCCGCGCCCCCTTTCCTCCCGCAAAAACTCTTGCCGGAAGGATGGCAAGGATCTGTTCCCCCGTATCTCTCCCCTGCCCGCCAGTCTCCCGGCAGCATGAAAAAAAAGCGTCTCCCCTCGTCGGGAAACGCTCCGCATTTCAAACCATACGGCCTGGCGTTTCGCGGAAAAAACGCGGTTTTCCGCTCACGTTGGGCCGGGCGGCGCTGTGCTGCCGCCTCGCGTTTCACCTTTTTCAAAGGTGAAACGCTCTTGCCGTTGCCCTTTTTCATCCATATGTCCAAAGGGCAGTCATCGCAGGAAAGCCGCCACAAGCCCGACCCCTTCCATCCTCCCCAATAAAGCGCGCCGGGGAGGGGATGGGGGGTGTGGGGGGAAGGGGGACCCCGCCCGCGCGAGGCGGGGGGTCCCCCTTCCCCCACAAAAAAGCTCCCTCTTATCGTCAGCGCACGCTGTCTACGAAGTCGTTGTAGGCTTTTTCGGCGTTGGTGTAGGCGGCGTTGAGTTGCTTGCGGACTTCTGGATGGAAGCCTTGCGCCTCGCCCAGGGCCACGGCGGCGGGGAATCGCTGGGCCGTGCGCAGGAAGGCGCGCCAGAGCCGTTCCGGTTCGCCTGCCACGCCGAAAGGCAGAAAGGCCGCTTCCGACAGAATGCCTTCCAGCTCATCGCGCCAGGCGCTGATGGTCTGCTTGTCGGCTTCCCGTTCGCCCAGCAGGGCGCGGGCTTCCTTCATGCGGCGAAAAAGGATGCGTACCGCCAGGATCTGCGGCCGCAGGGGATGTCCTTTCAGGGTCACGGCTTCCGCGGCGATGGCGCCGCTCTCCACCTCGCCGCGCAGCACCCGACGGGCGGCTTCGTAGGCTTCCCACTGCCGCCGAATGACGTTCAGGTATTGCCGTCCCTGCTTGCCGTCGTCCACGATGGTCTCGTCCAGCGCATATTTCACGAGCTTTTCGTACTGTTCCCGCTCGGCATCCACGGCGGCATCCATCTCGCGCAGGGCCTGGCGGATGGCTTCGGCCGACTCCTTCGGCCATGCGGCGGGCGGCAGCAGCGCCTTGTCCCGCGCAAAACGCGGCGGACGCTTGGCCAGCTTGGGCAAGGCCGCCTCCCGGAGGTAGAAATCCGCCCCCAGATAGAGCCACAGCGCATAACCGGCGTCCTTGTCGAGCTGCCAGTCCATGACGCCGTTGGCATAGGCCAGCTGGGCATTGGCCGCCTGCAATTCCTCCTCCGTTGCCGGGGCGTCTTGCCGGATCTCCTTCAGGGAGGCGGGCAGATAGCTCTTCGGCGTGGTGGCGGCAGCCTTTTTTCCTGTGGAAGAGCTGGAGGGCGCGTCCTGTGCGGCGGAAACGGCCTTGTCCGCAGAAGATTGCGCGTCCGTTGCGGCGTCATCCCCGCAGGCGCTCAACAGCAGCGCCGCGCAGAGACAGACGGCCGGCAGCAGACCGCGCCGCGTGTATCCTGTCCGCCACATGCTAGGCACGCTCCGCGATCCAGGCGGAGAGGCCCGTGGCATCCATGCCCCACGGGAAGTCGCCCCCGCGCAGTTCCTGACCTATGCCGTAAAAGAGGGTGCCGACCTCTTCGGCGGCGTTGCGGTCGGTGACGGCATCGCCCACCATGAGCACGTCCGCCGGATCAAGCGCCGCCTCGTTGACGATGCGCGCCAGCAGCGTGGCCTTGGCCGGCGGCGAACCGAAGATGCCGCGAAAATTGCCGGAAAGGCCCCGCTCTTCGAGGACGAGGCGGACCTCCTCCTGCGGCGCGCCGGAGCAGACATAGAGCGGCAGACGCTCCCGCCAGTCTTCCAGCACCCCGGCGATGCCCGGGATGAGGGCGCAGCGGCGCACTTCATCCAGCGCATAGGCGGCAAAGCGCTCACCCCACTCTTTCGATTCCTCCGGCGTGATCTCCCGGCCCAGCACTTCCCGGAAAAACCACTCGAATTTCCGGTAACGGCTCACGCCGCCGTGAACCGTGTGGTACATGACGAAACGGTCGCGCGCTTCTTCTCCGAAAGGCTCGGCCAGGCGGGCAAAAGCGCGGGTCTTGACCGGCACGCTGTCCAGGATGACGCCGTCACAGTCAAAAACGATAGCTTGCAGGGGCATAGGTTCTCCATAGGTAAAATATCCCCCTGCCGGGCGGCGGAGGGGCAGGCGCGGGAAAGAGAACCGCTCCGCGCGGCAGCGGGATTAGCGCAATTTCTGTTTGAGCGCTCTGCGTTTCAAACCATGCGGCCTGTCGTTTCGCGGAAAAGGGGCGGTTTTTCCGCTCACTTCGGGCCGGACGGCGCTGTGCCGCCGCCTCGCGTTTTACCTTTTTCAAAGGTAAAATGCTCTATTCTTGAGGGGAGGCCAGCCGTTCCGCATCCAGAAAGCGGATGAGGCGCGCGGGGTTCCCCGCCACCACGGCATTGTCCGGCACATCCTTGGTCACCACCGATCCGGCCCCGACCACGGCATTTTCCCCGATGGTCACGCCCGGCAGGATGGTGGCATTGGCCCCGATCCAGACGTTTCGCTTGATGCGCACCGGCTTGCAGGTGATGACCGCCCGCTCGTACACATCATGATTGTTGGTCAGCACCGTACAATTCAGGGCGATCATCACGCCGTCCTCGATGGTCAGGCCCCCGGCGGACATGCAGTGGAAGCCGTTCATGATGGTTACGTTCCGCCCGATGCGCACCGTGTCGCCCAGGATGGTGAACACCGGCGGATGGATGACCGTCCCCTCGCCCAGCGTATGCTGGAAAAGCTCGTCGATGAGTTTCCGGCATTCCGGGCTGGTGGGCGGCGTATGATTGATTTTGAAGCAGAGTTCCGCGCAGCGCCGCACCTCGGCCACCCGTTCCGGCGGCATGTTGCGTGTATCCAGACGCACTTCTTCCATGGATCTTCCTCTTGTCGGACAGGTTGGAATATGTCGGACTACCGTCAATACATGTCGTCGTCCATCTCGCCGACCTGATTGAGACAGTCGTCCTTGCCGCGCTTGCCGATGGGCCGGGCAGGCACGCCGGCCACGATGTCGTACGGCTGCACGTCGCGGGTCACCACCGCGCCCGCGCCCACCACCGCGCCGCGCCCGATGTGCACATTGGGCGTCACCGTGCAGTTGGCGGCGATCCAGACGTCATCCTCAATAACGACGACACCCGGCTCGTGCCCCTGTTCCATGATGGGGACATCCTGCCGGGTGAAGCAGTGATTGGCCGAACGGATGACGGTGCCGGGCCCTATGGCCGTCTTGACGCCGATGAAGATGCTCCCGCCGTCGGCGCAGAGGTGCACCCCGGGCGAGAGGGAGACATGATCGGCCAGCTCCAGCTTGCCGTTGCCCGCCGTCAGGATGCAGTTACGGCCGACGCGCACCTGATTGCCCAGCCGCATATTGTGGCAGCCGACCATGCCGATGCCCGTGTTGAAACGCACGGAACCGCAGCGGGCGAACATCCAGCGCCACATGATGAGGCGCACCAGACGGCCCAGGGGGGTGGGTATCCACCCGAAGGCGAATACCCACAGCTCCTCAAGGGCCAGCAAAAGGCGTTGATGGCCCTTCATCTATTTGCCGTACTCCTGCATCAGGGTGTCGCCTTCCATGAGCCGGGTGACGCGCGCCAGATCTTCCGGCGTGTCCACGCTGAACGTGCGCTTGTCCGTCGGCACCATGCGCACCTTTTCGCCGTGCTCCAGGATGCGCATCATGTCCACGGACTCATAGATCTCCAGCGGCATTTCCCGCATCTCGTTGAAGCGGATGAGATAGTCCCGGCGGAAGGGGATGATGCAGACCTGCTTGCGCATGGGCACCTTGTCCGCGCCCTTCTTGCGGGACGGGATGGGTTCGCGGGAGAAATAAAGGGCGTCATTGTGGCAGTCCACCACCACCTTGACCTCGTTGGGATCCTCGAATTCCTCCACCGTCTCCATCTCGGCCATGAGGTTGACCACGTTGATGGACGGGTCGTCCAGCATGGGCTGCACGGCGGCGTCGATCATGTCCGGGGTGATCATGGGTTCATCCCCCTGCACCATGACCACGATGTCCACCTTCTTGCCGGTCTGCGCTTCGATCTTGAGCAGGGCCTCGGCCGTCCGCGTGGAGCAGCGCACATGATGGTCGCCGGTCATGACGCATTTGAGCCCCGCGTCACGGCAGTAATTTTCAATGATCTCGTCGCATGTCGCCACATAGGTGTCGGAAAGGATGCCGCTCATGGCCGTGCGGAAGGCCACATGCCCCACCATGGGCGTGCCGTGGATGAGGGCCAGCGGTTTGCCGGGATAGCGGCTCGACCCCATGCGGGCGGGAATGATGGCAATGATGTTCATGTCTGCTCCTTTGCCCGTGCGGGCTAGTCGTCGGTGGCGACCAGATAGCCGCCTTCGCTTTGCAGTTCGGGATGCGCGTCGCGGTGCACGGCCTCCATCACACGCAGGATGCCCTGCCCCAGGTCGACGGTCAGCGGCGGCACCAGCTTGCGTCCCACCTTGGGCATGAAGGCGTACGGCGTGATCTGGTAATGTCCGCTGTTGGGGTCGTTCTGGTAATTGATGGTCAGCTCCTTACCGAGCATCTCGCCGATCATCTTGAAGAGATCGCCCACGCGCATGGGCTGGTTGCCCGAAATGATGATGTTCTGATTGGCGAACTCCGGTTCCAGCACCATCACGGTGGCCGTGGAGGCGTCGTCCACATGCACATATTCGCGCAGGGCCGTGGGCGCGCCGTAATAGGTGATGCTGCCCGTGGTCAGGGCCTCCTGCACGAAACGGTGGATGGCGTTACGGGCGTCGGCGCGCGGCCCGTACAAAGAGCCATACCGCAGGATGGTATACGGCAGGCCGTGCATGGCCTGGTAATTCTCGATGTAGATCTCGCAGGCCTGCTTGCTGCAACGGTAAAAACCGCCCGACTTGCCGTAGACATAGAGCGAACTGGCAAAGACGTAACGCCGCACTCCGGCCTTGCGGCAGGCCTCCAAGGCCATGACGTTGCCCAGCACGTTGAGCCGGGCCGTGTCCACCGGGCGGCGGTTGGCCTCCCCTATGTCCGCTATGCCGGCGTAGTTGAATACCACGTCCGCCCCGGAGACCGCCTGCTCCACCAGCGCCTCGTCCAGGATGCTGCCGGTGAGCATGCGCTGATCCGGCCGCAGCCAGGGCGAGGGATGCACGTCCACGATGGTGACGTCATGCCCGGCTTCGGAAAGTTTGTCGCAAATGTGCGACCCCAGGAATCCGGAGCCGCCGAATACGGTTATCTTCATGCTGTTCTCCCGCGGGATATCCACGAACTAAAGCATTTTCAGTTTGAAACGCGTTGCGTTTCAAACCATACGGCCTGTCGTTTCGCGGAAAAAACGCGGTTTTTCCGCTCACTTTGGGCCGGGCGGCGCTGTGCCGCCGCCTCGCGTTTTACCTTTTTCAAAGCTAAAACGCTCTAGGGCCTGTTAACACTATTCGTTACTTGTTTGGGGGGAAGGGGAACCCCTCGCTCTGCTGTCGATGCCTGTAAGGCCTTACGGCCTAACAGGCACGGCCCTGCGGGCCGCCCGTTGGATCGCCGCCGGCGCGAGAGGCCCAGCCTTTTTGCAGCGAAGCGAAAAAAGGCGTTCCCGTAATCCTTCCCCCCAAGCCCCCCATCCCTTCCCCAGCGCGCTTTTACCGGGAGAAGAGTAGGGACACGAGGCCCCCCTCCGAAGGCATGCGGAACATGTTCAGCTTGCTTGTTTTATCTATTGAAATTACTTGTAAAATTTGTATTAACACGCCCTAGGCCACCTCGGGACGCCTGGCCCCGTTCCAGAGAAAGACGGAATCGATGCCGTAGGCGATGAAGCGGCTGCCCTGCTCCACCTGCCGCGCCAGCTCCGCCGGATCAGGCTGCACGATATGCAGGCCCATAAGCGGACGATATTTGCGGCAGACCTCATGGATGCGCCGCATGGCGGCCTGAAAATCGGGATGGTCGAACTGCGCCGTCAGTCCCATGGAGCCGGAAAGGTCATAGGGGCCCACCATGATGGCGTCCAGACGCGGATGCGACAGGATGTCCTCCAGATGCTCCACCGCGCGGATATGCTCGATCTGCGCCACCAGGAACACCCGGGAGGCGCGCTCCTTCATATAGCTTTCCATTTGCGTGCCGAAGGCATTGGCCCGACAGAAGCCCACGCCGCGGTTCTCCCGCAACGGCTCTTCGGGCAGCCGCCCGTCGTCATAGCCGGGATACGTCGCCCAGCTGATGGCCGCATTGAGCTGCGCACGGCTTTCGATCATGGGAAAGATGAGGCCCTGCGCGCCGGCCTCCAGCGCGCTCTTGATCTGCAGGCGCGTAGCCTCGGCCAGCCGGGCAAAGGGCGCTGCCCCGCCGCACTCGATGGCCCGGAAAATGTCCGTAAGACCGGTACGCCCGAAAGTGCCGTGCTCCATGTCCGCGGCCACCCAGTCATAGCCCGCGCGGGCCAGCAGTTCGGCCACTTCCGAGGAAGGGAATTGCAGCCAGGTGCCTATGGTCGGTTTGTCCTGCGCCAGCGCGGCGCGAATGCTGTCAATGTTCATGGTCTCCGACGGCTTGCCGCCGCAGGGTTGAGGGTCATGCGATACGCCGAACATACCCCCTCACGCGCCGAAGCGCAATCACCGGCCCTCCCCCTCTTCCAGCAGCCACGCGCCAAGCCTTGCGTACTGCGCCAGAAAAGGCTGGGCCGCACGATAGGGCGGTTCGCACCACGGCTTGCGGCCGCAGTAATGCAGCAGCCTGCCCGCAAGCGCGCCCGGCTCCCGCTCCCAGCGGGCAGCCACATGCATCTGATAATTGAAGCGCTCCGGCAATAGAGCATGGGGCAGCCTGCGGCACAGCACATTGAGGGCATCCTGATCAGGATAAAGGGACGGAGCAGGCAAGGAAAGCAGCGCCTGCCGCATGGCCTGCATCCAGGACGGCAGCAGACGCCGCAGGCGCGGCAGGTGCAGCAGGAGCACCCCGGAATTAAGGCAGGCCGACGGGCGCAGGCCCATACGCCGGGCATAGTCGGGATGCAGGGACATGGCGGCATCCCGCACGCCCCACAGGGCGATATCCTGATTTCCGGCCGCCGCTTCATCCGCCGCCCGCCAGAAGTCCGTCACGTCCATAAGGGCGCAGATGTCGCAGTCCAGATAGAGCAGGCGCTCCACATCGGCCAGCTCCGGCAATTCCGGCAGCCAGTAGCGGTAAAAGGCCCCCGGCCCAAAGGCCGGCGGCATGTTTTCACGCAGCTCCGGCGGCAGCGGCGGCAGCGGATGAAAAAGGATCTCCTGCCCGCTCCGCCGCGCTACGACCTGCAAGACCTTCCGCCCCTGCGGCGGCAGATCCTCATCATGCAGGATATGCACGCACAGCGCCGCCGACGTATGCGCGCAGACCGTCAGCAGCGTTGCCGCCGCATGCAGGGAATAACTCCTGTTTTCATCCCGAAAGGCCAGGGCCAGATGATACACCAACTCTTCTCCTCCAGCCCATCGCGCCTGAAACGCTTGCCCCGCGACGCCCGGCCTGTCATCCTTACAAAAAAAGCCGTCAACGCGCTTCGCTGACGGCTTCGGAAAAAGGGGCCGGACACCCGGCAACATCTGTTACCGCTGCTTTCTTTCGAACCTGACGGGGTTGGCAGTGCTGCCGCCGTCCGACCTGTCCCCTCTCTAGCCGGAAAAACGCCCCTCGTCAAGCCGGGAGATATTGCGAGGGGGCGAGGGAAACCGTTTTGCAAAACGGTTCTCCCTCGCCCCCTCGCGCTCCCCCACTCCCTTCCCAAAACTTTTGCTTGGGTCAGCGCATGGCGACGCGGCCCCGCAAGGCATCGCGCGCCTGTCACGCCCTCCCCGGCATGAAAAAATGCTGTTTTTCCACTTGGTTTCGGCCGGACGGCGTTGTGTCGACGCCTCGCGTTTCACCTTTTTCAAAGGTGAAACGCTCTAAAGCGCGTTTGGGGAAGGATGGGGGGAGATTGAGGGGGGAAGGAAGGGGATTTGGGCGCTAGCAAATCCCCTTCCTTCCCCCCTCAACAAAAAAATACATGGACACGGCAGCATCAAAGCAGGCCGGGCAGTTGTTCGGCGTTGGTAAGGATGCGTTCCAGGGCGTTGTCGGAGAGGCCGCCGATGCGTTGCAGCCGCCGTTGTTCCTCGGCGGGATCGTAAAGGGGCCAGTCGCTGCCGAAGAGGAAGCGCTCCAGCGGGTGGGCGTCCAGCAGCCGCCGCAACAGATGGGGCGTGACGAAGGGACTGGTGCTTGAGGTATCGAACCAGACGTTATCAAGCCCGGCCAGCGCATCTATGGCCATATCCCACATGAGATAGCCGCCGAAGTGCCCGGCGATGAGCGTCAGGCCGGGGAAGGCGCGGGCGATGGCCGCGAGCTGCTGCGGGCTGGAGGGGGCGGAGCTTGCGGGCTGGGCGCTGCCGATATGCAGCTCGAAAAGGAAGCGGCCCTGGGCGGCCTCGAACATGGGCAGCAGGCGCGGGTCGTCCAGCCGGAACCCCTGGAAATCGGGATGCAGCTTGATGCCGCGCAAACCGCCGCGCTCCATGCTGTGGAGTTCTTCCTCCCAGCGGGCGTAGGCGGGATGCAGGGTGCCGAAACCGATGATCTCGGGGTGGGTACGCTGGAGTTCGCGGGCGTAGTTGTTGGCGGGGATGACCTGCGCGGGCGTGGTGGCGGCGCAGAGCACCACACAGCGATCCATGCCCGCGGCCCGCTCGCAGGCCAGCAGGTGTTCCACCGTGCCGTCGCCCTCGCAGCGGAGGTCATAGGCTTCGTTGAGATGCGCCACGGCCTTTGCCGCGATCTTCGGATGGAAGGCGTGGGTATGGATGTCGATACGCATGGGCTGTCACCGGGGACGGACGCCGCCCTGGCCCGCCGGAGCATGCCGGCGGGCGTCTTCCGGGCGCGGCGGGAGGAGGCTGCTAGCCTTTTACGGCGTTGACCACGTTGATGGGCGTGCCTTCCTTCCAGCGCAGGATATTTTCCGCGGTCAGATTGATGATGTTCTGACGGGCCCGCACCGTTGCCCAGGCCATATGCGGCGTCAGCAGGGTATTGGGCGTGGAAAAGAGGGGGTTGTCCCGGACAGGCGGCTCGCTGACCATGACGTCCGCGCCGTAGCCGCCAAGCTGGCCCGAATGCAGGGCGGCGGCCACGTCATCCTCGTTGACCAGCGGCCCGCGGGCGGCGTTGAGCAGGATGGCGCCGCGCTTCATCTTCGCGAGGCTCTTCTTGTTGATGAGGCCCCGCGTGGTCTCGGTCAGCGGGCAGTGCAGGGACACCACATCCGACTGGCTCAGCACCTGATCCAGCGTCGCGAAGGAGAAGGGGGCGTAGGACGGCGGGTTCTTGGGATTGCGCCGGTTGGCCAGCACCTTCATGCCGAAGGCGTGCCCCAGCTCGCCCACGCGCCGCCCGATGTTGCCGTACCCCACAAGGCCCAGCGTCATGCCTTCGAGGCAGACGGGCGTGTGCATCCAGTAGCACCATTCGCCGCCGTCGGTCCATTCGCCGCTGCAGATGCTGCGGGTGTGCGCGCTCGTCCGATGGCAGAGCTCCAGCAGGAGGGCCATGACATGCTGCGCCACATCGTTGACGCCGTAGGCCACCACGTTGCACACCGGGATATTGCGTTCGGCGAAGGCATCTATATCCACCACGTCATAGCCCGTGGCCACCACGCCGACCATCTTCACGTCGGGGAGGCGCTCCAGCGTCTCACGGCGCAGCGGAACCTTGTTGATGAGCACGACATCGGCCCCGGCGGCCCGCTGGGGGACCTGCTCCACCGTGCTGTCGTCATAGACTTTGAGATTGCCCAGCGCTTCGATCGGACCCCAGTCCACGTCGCCGGGATTGAGCAGCTTGCCGTCAAGGATGACTATGTTCATGGCGTACCTCGCTGGCGAAATGTAGCCTGCGGCGCGACGGGATGCAAGAGCGCAACGGCGCGATGTCGCGGCCGGAGCGGGCTTTGCCGCGGCCGAAAAAAAAGGCCGCCCTTGCGGACGGCCTTGTGCCTTACGGCTTCAGATCCTAGTGAGCGACCACGGTGAAGTCGTCGCGGCGGTTCTGGGACCACACGGCTTCGCCGGTGCCCTGGACGGCCGGATTTTCCTTGCCGTAGCTGATCATTTCAAGCTGAGAGGGGCTCACGCCCAGCATCACGAGATATTCGTAAGCAGCGCGGGCGCGGCGTTCGCCAAGGGCGAGGTTGTATTCCTGGGTGCCGCGTTCGTCGCAGTTGCCTTCGATGCGCACGCGCACGGAGGGGAACTGCTTCATGAGGTCGGCCTTGGCCTTCAGCATGTCCTTGTATTCGGGCTTGATGTCAAACTTGTCGAAGGCAAAGAGCACGCGCCCGTCGGTGATCTGCTGGATGGCAGCACGCATTTCGGGGCTCATGTCATCGGTGAGGGCGCCTTCGTCGGACGTCTTCTTGGCGCAACCGAAACCGGCGGCGAGGGCCATGACCAGGGCAAGGATAAGAGCGTAGCGTTTCATTGTGTTTTCCTCCTGAACAGCTCTAACTCAAAAAAGGTACCTTTCCTTTCTGAACACAACGAGGTCACCTTGACCTCGCTTTGGGATGGTATATGCGGCGCGATTTTTGTCAAGATGCGGGACAGGCCTCGGGCCCGTTTTTGGTAAAAAAATTTTGCCCGGCAGCCGCAGGGCCGCCGGGCATATGTGTACGACGCCGAACCGGGATGCGCTATTGCGGCATGCCCCAGCGCGGGAAGTAGCAGGCTCCGCCGCCGGTGGGCACCTGCTTGGCGTCCCCGCCGTGGCGGGTGGTCAGATAGATGCCGCGCGTGCCGCCGCGGCTGGAACTGAAGGCGATGAAGTAGCTGTCGCCGCAGAAGGACGGCTGCTCGTCGCTGCCGGGGCCGAAGGTCACCTGACGCTCAAGGCCGGTCACCATGTCCTGCACGAAGATGCGGTGGCCGTAGTCGGTCATGCGGCTGAAGGTCACCAGCGTCCCGTCGGGCGAGAGGTTGGCTTCGGTATTGTAACCGCCGTTCTTGCTGACGCGCACGGTGGAACCGGAGGTCAGATCCTTCATGAAGATCTGCGGGCCGCCCATGCGCGAGGACGTGAAGGCCATCTTGGTCCCCGTGCTGTCGAAGGTCGGGGAGACGTTGATGGAGTTATGCTCTTCCAGCACCCGTTCCTTCTGGAAGGAATGGTTGAGGAGGTAGATGACCGGATACTTGCCCTTGGACAGGGCCACGGCCACCTTGTTGTCCGGCGTGAAGGCGGGGCCGATGACCACATTGCCGGGGAAGCGCACGCGCTGGGTCTTGCCGCTCTTGCGGTCCCAGACGCCGAGGGAGTGAGACTTCTTGTCGATGAGCGTGAAGACGATGAAGCGCCCGTCCGGCGACCAGGCGGGGGACATGGCTTCGCCGCCGATATTGGTGATCTTGCGCAGATCCCGGCCCGTGGGACGCACGGTCCAGACGTCGGCGGTGAGCTTGCCGCTCTTCTTCACAAAGGCGAGCGTGGAGCGGAAGAAGGCCCCGCTGCCGGTCAGCACTTCCAGCAGATCGGCGCAGAAACGGTCCGCCACTTCCGGCAGATCGCGGCTGGAGACGCGGGGATATTCCTTGCCGAACAGCCGGCCGCCGGTATTGGTCTCGAAGGCGCGGATCTGCACGGCCTTGGTGCCGCTGTCGCCATTGGGCCAGACCGTGGTGACGACCACGTCGGAGCCCGCCAGCTGGAAGCGCTTGAAGTCCACGTTCGGCGGTTCATAGCCCGGCAGCAGCGTTCCCCCCAGCACGGCCTTGGGGTCGGTCAGACGCATGAAGGGCAGAAAGCTCAGGTTCTGCTGGATGAGCTTCTGCAGCTCGCGCCCCATGCTGCCGGCGGGCTGGCTGGGGCCGGTCAGCGGATCGGCCAGCGCCAGATTGACGCTGTTCTGACCGGGACCGTAGATGTCCACACGCATGGCGGCCTGGGCCGGCACGCTCCAGGTGAGCAGGCTCAGGGCAACCAGAAGAAGAACAAGACGTTTCATATCAGCCATTTCCTCCGGGTGCGGCTAACGCACCATTGTTAAGGTCACGTCAAAGGGCGAGGCCAGCCCGGCGGGCGGCGGCGTCACCTTGCCCGCGCGCTTGACGCCCTGACGCACATAGGTATCGATGCGGTCATTGCCGCTGGACTGCACGATCTCATAATTGGTGATGGCCCCGTTCTTGGCGACGGTCAGCCGCACGGTCACATAATACCTGCCGCGCGGCGCTTCCATCGGCACGAAGCTGGCCTCGCGCAGCTGGCGGGCCACCTTGTTGAGATAGCCGTGGAACTGGATGGCGTAGGCATCCTGCGCCATACGGCTGCCGCCGGCCGTTGCGGCGGGGGACGGCGCGGCGGGCGGCTCCACCACCGGAGCGGGAGCCGCGGGCGCGGCCGTCTGCACGACAGCCTGCCCGGACGGGCTGACGATTATGGTGCCCTGCTGGGCCGGCGCGCGGCGCGGCGTGCCGCTCCAGAAGGCCAGATGCACGTCGATGGGCATGGCATAGGGCGGCGTCTCCAGCTTGCCGAGCTTTTTGGCCGCCTCGCACACGCTGTTGTCCAGCGCGGGGACCCCGGAACGCTGCGTCGGCGTACAGCCCAGCACGCTCCCGTCACCGTTCACGCTGATGCGCACGCGCACCATGCGGCTGCCGGTATCGGCGGGCGGCGTCCAGATCTCGCAGAGCTTGCCGAGCACCACCCCGGCATAGCCTTCCTGATGGTCGGCGGCCGCGATGGCGGCCGCGTCGGCCGTCAGCGGCGCGGTCAGCGTGAGGGCCAGAAAGCACATGCCGGCCAGGGCCCGCCGCCTGAAGGGATGCGTCCTTTCGCGAAAGGGAAGATTTCGTGTCATGTCTCCTCCGGGGGATGTGGGGGCATGGCGGTCGATCGGCCCCGACTCAGCGCCCCATCATTTCATTGAGCGTAAAGACAAGGTCCAGCTCGGTGAACTCGGCGGACGGCGGAGGCGGGAATTCCCCGCCGCGGCTCGTGCGCCAGATGGCGTTCACCGCCGAGGCATCATACTGGGCATTGCCGGAACTCTGGGTCACGGTGGCCTGCTGCACTTCGCCCTGCATGTTGACGACGATATGCACGACGCAGCTCATATTGGCCCGGCTGGCCGAGGCAAAGCTCCAGTTGGGACGAACGGACAGCATGACCGTGCCCAGATAGGCTTCGTTGAGTCCGCCGCCGCCGGGGCCGTCGCCTTCACCGCCGCCGCCACCGCCCGTGCCGCCCGCATTGCGGCGGGCCTGCGCCAGGGCCTGCTCCACGGCGTTGCCGCGGTCGCCGGATTCCACGCGCGAGGAAGCCGAACGGCGGGCCTGCGCCAGCGCGTCCTTGACCGGATCGCCCTTGGGCTTGGTCTTGGGCTTTTCCTTGGGCTTGTCCTTGCCCGCGTCCTTGTCCTTGGGCTTCTCCTTGGGTTCTTCCTTCGGCTTTTCCTTAGGCTGCTCCTTGGGCTTTTCCTTGGGCGGCTCTTTCGGTTTTTCCCTGGGTTCTTCCCTGGGTTTCTCCTTGGGCTTTTCCGGCTCCTTCTTCTGGGCCAGGGGCACGGCTTCTTCCTTGGGCTGCTGGCGCGGCTCGGGGATCTTGGGCTGCGGGGCCTTCTCCTCGGCCACGGGCACGGCCTCGGCCCGTTCGGGACGGGCCCGGCGGGCCACTTCGTCCTTCTTGGCCGGCGGCGAGATGTCCTGGGGCCCATTGGTCGGTTCGCCCATTTTGCCGAGGATGTTGGAGGGGGTCCGGTTGCCGCCCGGCGCGCCGTCCACAAGGCTGATCATCACCGGCGGCGAATCCAGCCTGACCGGCGGCGACGTGGGCCAGAACAGCACCAGCAGGATGAATGCCGCATGCAGGCACAGGGACAGAAGGTACGACGACCAGTTCATAGAACGTTACTTCCTGCCGGAAGCGGCCGGTTCGGTATCCGGCTTGTCGGCCACCACGCCCAGCTTTTCGATGCCCACGGCCTTGATGCGGCCCATGACGTCCACGACGACGCCGTAAGGGACGTTCTTGTCGGCCTGCAGGAAGAGCGTCTTGTTCTTTTCCTTGACGAGCTTCTGCAGATAGCCTTCCAGATCGTCCATGTTCTCCACGGCATAGGTATCCAGATACACGCTGCCGTCCACGCGCACGGTGAGCACCATGCTCTCGCTTTCCGTCGGCAGGGTCTCCACCTGCTTGGTCTGCGGCAGGTCCACATCCAATCCCTGGCTCATCATGGGCGTGGCCACCATGAAGATGATGAGCAGGACGAGCATCACGTCCACGAAGGGCGTGACGTTGATCTCGGAAACGAATTTCCCGCCGCCTCCGACATTGGCGCCCATGCTACATCTCCGTGGCGCCCGTGCGCTGCACGGGACGATGGGCGTTCAGCTCGCGCTGCACCCGGTTGAGGAAGACGCCGGCAAAGTTCACCAGCAGGGTGTCCACCTGAGAGATCTTGCCCATGAAGATATTGAAGCCGACAGTGGCCGGCACGGCCACGGCAAGACCGATGGCCGTGGCCACGAGGGCTTCGGAGATGCCGGGAGCCACCGTGGCGAGAGAGGCGGACTTGAGCATGCCGATGGAATGGAAGGAGCTCATGATCCCCCAGACCGTCCCGAACAGGCCGATGAAGGGCGCCGTATTGGCGGTGGTGGCCAGGATGGAGAGGGAGCGCTCGAGCCGGGCCTCCTCGCTGGCGACGCCCTGCCGCAGGGCGCGGCGCACGTTGTCCACCACCACGTCGCTGGTATTGCCCATTTCCTTGGAGCGGTTGAACTCCAGCACGCCCTGATGGGCCACGAAATACAGCGGCGAGGCGGGATCGGCCCCCAGCGACTGTACGGCTTCGCGCAGGTTGCCCGCCCGCTCGAAATTTTCCGTCCCGATGCGGCTCTTCTTGTAGGCCGCCGAAAGGGCCAGCGCCTTCTGGATCATGAGCGCCCAACTGCTGATGGACATGAACAGGAGCAGGACGAGCACAAGTTTGGCCACCAGGCTCGCCTGCGCGATCATATTGATGAAACTGAATTCCATGCCTGACTCCGTAATGGGATGAAGGCCGCGCCTGCACGCGGCGGCCGGCCTGCCGGCCGGGAACATAGGGCACAGGCGGCCTGCCGCCGAAAAACACGCCATAGCGCAAGAGACCGCTTTCCCCCGGGGGGAAAAGCGTTCCCGCGTTTCCGGCCTGTTCGCTGTTGCAGCGCCGTATGCCGCAGCAGCATGCAACGGGGCCCGGGAATTTTCAAGGAATTTTTCTGCGCCAGGGCCGGGAAGACGGCCCGCCCGGGATTTTTTCCCGCGGAAAAATCGCATTGCCAAGGGCTTGCGTTACCGCTATGCTGACAGCCATGTGTGCATTTCCATCCGTTCATCCCGCCTCGCGGACACGCGGGGCATCCCGCTGCTGTTTCCCCGTCCTCGTGGCCTGCCTCCTCCTTCTGGCCGGCGAGTTCTCCCCGGCCCTGGCGGCTTCGGCGCGAGAACGGGTCAATGAAGCCCTGCAGACGCCTCTTTTTCGCGGCGAACGACGTCCGGAACCGCGCCCCGACGGCCATGCGCCCGGTCGGGCCATGACCATGGCCGACGCCGTGCAGCGCGCGCTGGCGCATAACCCCAGCCTCGGCGCGCAGGAAGCGGCGAGCCGCGCATCGGAAGAAGGCCGCAAGTCCGCCCGCGGCCAGTTCGGCCCCAAACTGAGCCTGAGCTATCAGGCCTACAAGCAGGAACGGGAGAGCTCGCCCTCCACCAGTTCCGCCCGCACGCCGCGCCTGGGCACCTGGAGCATGGGCGTGGACATCTCCCAGCCCCTCTTCCAGGGCTTCCGCCTGCTGGCCCAGTATCAGAAGGCCGCCCTGCAGGCCGAGAGCGACCGGGCCTCCCTGCGGCAGGCCGAACTCACCATGACCGGCGACGTGCAGAAGGCCTTCCTTGCCTATCTGCAGGCCGAGGAGAACGTCCGCAGCGAGCAGGACTCGCTGGCCCGCCTGCGGGATCAGCTGCGCATCACGCAGGCCTTTTATGATGTAGGCCTGCGCCCGCGGCTGGACGTGCTCCAGGCCGAGGTGGACGTCAGCAATGCCGAGAACCTGCTCATCCAGGCGGAAAACACCCGCGACACGGCTCAGGCCCAGCTCAACACCCTTGTGGGCCTGCCGGTGACGGCCCGCGTGCCGTACAGCGGCAAGCTGGAGCATGTGTCCTTTTCCCGCAGTCTGGAGCAGTGCCTTGCCGCGGCCTACCGCCAGCGGCCCGACCTCTACATAGCGGCCAAGACCGTGGCCATCGCCGGCAAGAGCCGGCAGGAAGTGCGGAGCGAATACTATCCGAAGGTGGAGGCCTATTACAACGTCAGCCGGCAGGGGAACACCTTCGACCTGCGGCGCTCCGGCGAGAACGGCTCCAGCACGCAGGTCTGGGAAGTGGGCGTCAGCGCCACCTGGGACGTCTTCCAGTGGGGGACGACCTATTATGCCGACAAGCAATACGGCTGGCTGGTCACCAAGACCCGGTATGAGGAAGAACAGCTCAAACTGGACGTGGGCTATGAGATCAAGACCCGCCTGCTGGACGTGCGCGAGGCCGAAAAGCGCATCGCCGTGGCCAGCAAGAGCGTGGCCCAGGCGACGGAAGCCTATCATGTGGCCCTTGCCCAGTATCAGGAACAGGTCGGCACCAACTTCGACGTGCTCAACGCCTCCGCCAACCTCACCGCCGCGCAGGCCTCGCTGACCGGCGCCAAGGCCGACTACCTGACCGCGCTCTCGCAGCTCTATGTGGCCATGGGCGAATACCGCCCCGATCTCATGCGTCCGGAAGCCGCGCCCGCGACGCCGCCCTCGGCGGCCGGGACGCCGAAGGGAGGAGCGCCGAAGGCCGGGCGGGCGACCTCCCCCGCCCCCCGCACCCAGCCCTAAAGGATATGCCATGCAGACCAGCGATGCCTTTGTGACCATCACGCCTCTGGGGGGGCTGGGCGAAATCGGCCTCAACTGCCAGCTCTGGGAAAGCCCGGCCGGCGTCGTCATGGTCGATTGCGGGCTCATGTTCCCGGACGACTTCCATCTGGGCGTGGACGTCATCATCCCCCACTTCGGCGCGGTGCAGGCCGTGCGGGACAAGCTGCTCGGCATCGTGCTCACTCACGGCCATGAGGATCATATCGGGGCCCTGCCCTGGCTGGTGCCCCTGCTGCGCGGCATCCGCATCTATGGCTCGGCCTTCACCCTCGCGCTGGTGGAGCACAAGCTGCGCGAGCATGAGCTGCTCGACTGGGTGGAGCTCTGCCCCGTCACCCGGAACAGCGTGGTGGAACTCGGGGACTTTCGCTTCCACTTCCTGCCGGTCTGCCACTCCATCCCCGAAGGCTTCGGCCTGGGCGTCGAGACGCCGGTGGGCCGCATCGTGCACAGCGGCGATTTCAAGATAGATCCCGACCCTCTGCACGGCACGGGCACGGATCTCAACGTCTTCCGCGCCTTCGCCGGGCCGGACGGGGCAAGGCTGCTGCTCTCCGACTCCACCAACGTGGAACGTCCGGGCCGCTCCATCAACGAACGGCAGGTCAAGGAATCGCTGGGCAAGGTCTTTGCCTCCGCCGAGGGGCGCATCGTCATCACGCTTTTTTCCAGCCACATCCAGCGCATCCAGGAAGTGTTCGACCTTGCGCGCGAATACGGCCGCACCGTGGTCATCAGCGGCAAATCCCTGGCCAACAACATCGAGATGGCCCGGGATCTCGGCTTCGCCAAACTGCCGCCCAGCTTCTTCAACGCCCATAACGGCGTGCCGGACCTGCCCGACGAAAAGCTGGTCCTCATCGTCACCGGCGCGCAGGGCGAGCCGCTGTCCGCCCTTTCCCGCATGGTGCTGGGCGGCCACCGGCAGCTGCGCGTGCGCAAGGGCGACACCGTGGTCATGAGTTCGCGCATGATCCCCGGCAACGCCAAGGCCGTTTCCCGCCTCATCAATGAGATGTACCGGCTGGGAGCGGAAGTGCTCTACGAGAGCATGCACACCATCCACGCCTCAGGCCACGGCTATGTGGAAGAGCTGCGGGACATGCTGGAGGCCGTGCGGCCGGAGATCTTCGTTCCCATCCACGGCGAATACCGCCATCTGGTCAAACACGCGCGGCTCGCGCGCGCCTGCGGCGTGGCCGAGGAGAAGACCGTGCTGCTGGAAGACGGCCGCGCCCTTACCCTGCTGCCCGACGGCTTCCGGCAGGAGGCCCCCATCCCCATGGAGTGCACGCTCGTGGACGGGAAGGGCGTCGGGGACGTGGGAACGGCCGTCCTGCGGGAGCGGCGCATCCTCGGCGACGAGGGGCTGGTCATCGTCCTGCTGGTGCTGGACGCGGAGACCGGCATGGTGCTGCACGGGCCGGAGATGTTCTCCAAGGGCTTCGTGTTCGAGCAGCAGTACAGCCATCTGCTGGAAGACGCCAAGTGCCTTGTGCTGGATGAGATCGAGGCCATCCGCCCCGGCCAGCTCACACGGCTCCAGGACGGCATCCGCGCCTCGCTGCGCCGCTTTTTCCGGCGGGTGCTGGAGCGCGACCCCGTGGTGGTCGCCATCGTCAGCGAGATCTGAGGGAGCCCGGGCGACATGATCCCCGCCATGAAATTGCCCCGCCCCGCGCTGCTTGCCCTGCTTGTCCTGCTCGGGCTGGGGGGCTGCCTGACGGCCCACCTGTGGCGGACGCGGCAGGCCGTACGCATCGTTTCCCCGCTGCCGCTCGCCGCGCCGGGCTTCACGCTGGAAGACCCCGAAGGGGCGGACATGCGCGTCGTCCCGCTGGCCGGGGCCCGGCTGCGCAGCACGGCTGCGCCCGATCCCGGCGGGGAGCGTCCGCGGCGTCCGGCGCACAGTGCGCGGGAGGCCCGCCAGACCCCTTGACCTTCGGCATATCGTGCCTATGTGTAAACAAATTGTGTTCCCGCGTAACGGTTACCCTCACCTCCAACCAGCGAGACTGCATACAGATGAATTGGGACTGGGACAAACTGCAGGAAAAGCGCGAGCGCCAGCAACGGCAGCGCCCCGTCTTCCCTGAACCGCGTCAGGATGAACGCGACGACTACGATGACGACCGTGATGAGCGCCCCCACCGGCGCTCCCCCTTTGGCGGCGAGCCGCGCGGCGGCCTGCCCAAGCTGCCCAGGTGGCAGTTGCCCAACGGCCTGATCGTCGGCGGCGGCGTGCTCGCCGTGCTGGTCATCTGGCTCCTGTCGGGCATTTATATCGTCAATCCCGGCGAGGAGGGGGTGGTGCTGCGCTTCGGCAAGTACGACCGCACCGTCGGCCCCGGCCCGCACTACGCCCTGCCCGCGCCCATCGAGACCGTCTACAAGCCCCAGGTGACGCGCGTGCTGCGCAGCGAGGTGGGCTACCGCTCGCCCGGCGAAAGCCGCACCTACCAGAAAGGACAGGTGAAGCCTATCCCCGCCGAGGCGTCCATGCTGACCGGCGATGAGAACATCGTCAACGTGCAGTTCAGCGTGCAGTACCGCATCGCCGACCCGGTAGCCTATCTTTTCGATATCTACGAGCCGGACGCGCTGGTGCGCAGCGCGGCCGAGGCGGCCATGCGCGAAGTCATCGGCAACAGCCTCATCGATGCGGCCCTCACCGACGGCAAGCTGCAGATCCAGGCTGACGCCACCCGCCTGCTCCAGAACATCCTTGACCGCTATCACGCCGGGCTGCAGGTCATCGCCGTGCAGCTGCAGGACGTGCATCCGCCGGACGAAGTGCGCAACGCCTTCAAGGATGTGGCCAGCGCCCGCGAAGACAAGATACGCATCATCAACGAAGCCGAGGCCTACCGCAACGAACTGTTGCCCCGGGCACGCGGCGAGGCGGCGGCCATCCGCAACAAGGCCGAGGCCTACCGGGCTACGCGCGTCCAGAATGCCGAGGGCGAGGCGGCCCGCTTCGCCGCGCTCAGCGCCGAGCATGAACGCTCGCCCAGGGTCATGGAACACCGCCTCTATTACGAAACGCTGGAGGAGCTGCTCAAGAACGCCCGCGAAAAGGTGTTGCTGGACGGCAAGTCCCCGGAACGCATCCTCCCCTACCTGCCGCTGTCCGGCCTGACGGCCGCTCCCGCGGCGGGCACGACGGAGAAACGCTGATGAAGAACAATCCCCTGATCTGGCTCGTGGCGCTGGCGCTCGTGGCCATCTTCGGCTCCCAGAGCTGCTTCACGGTGCAGCAGTCCCAGAAGGCGCTGGTGCTCCAGCTCGGCGAACCCCTGCCGGAGGTCTACGGCCCGGGCCTGCACTTCAAGCTGCCCTTCATCCAGAAGGTCCTTCTTTTCGACGCCCGCGTGCTGGACTACACGGCATCTTCCCGCGAAGCCTATACCGTGGACAAGAAGACCATCGTGCTCGACAACTTCGCGCGCTGGCGCATCAGCGATCCCCTGCAATTCTACCGCACCATGCGCACCATCCAGGGCGCGCAGGCGCGTCTGGACGACGTGGTCTACTCGCAGCTGCGGGCGCTGGTCGGCCTTTATACCCTGACGCAGGTCGTCTCTTCCGACAGGGCCACCATCATGGAACGCGTCACGGCCAAGGCCTCGGAACTCATGCGCCCCTACGGGGTCGATGTGCTGGACGTGCGCATCAAGCGGGCCGACCTGCCCGAAGCCAACCAGCGCGCCATCTTCGACCGCATGCGTGCCGAACGTGAACGCCAGGCCAAACAGTACCGCTCGGAAGGTGAGGAGGAGTCCACCCGCATCCGCTCGGATGCGGACCGTCAGAAAGCGCTCATCCTTGCCGAAGCCGCCCGCGACGCCCAGATCGTCCGTGGCGAGGGGGACGCCCGCGCCGCCGCCATCTTTGCCGACGCCTACGGCAAGTCCCCGGAATTCTACAGTTACCAGCGATGGCTGGAAACCTTGCGCAAGGGCCTCGAGAAGAACAGCTCACTGATTCTTTCCAACTCCGCGCCCTTGCTCAACCTGCAACGATAGCACGCGCGGCGCGCGTGCCACGGAGATAGCCATGCCTGCCTTTGCAGATGTTTACGAACGCATCAAGCTGGCCACCAACTGCCGCACCCAGATGGAGCTTGCCGCCGTGCTGGATATCCGACAGTCCAGCATTTCCGATGCCAAGCGACGCAACACCGTGCCGGGCGACTGGTTCATGAAGCTTTTTGAACGATTCGGCCTCAACCCCGACTGGCTCAAGCAGGGATCCGGCCCCATGTACCTGCGGACGGACAAGGGCTACGTGCCCAGCGAGAAGCCGGAAGGGCTGGCCGAAGACCCGGCCCACTTCGGCGATCCGCAATCCCGCTGCGTCATCTGCCCCGTTTTCCTCATGTCCTGTCCCTACAGCGACGGCAAAGCCCGCCCCGCCTTCTCGCCGGCCGGCCGCCTGGCCATCCCCGGCTCCCTGCAGCGGGACGGCCTCATGGTCTTCCGCATGAGCGCCGGCAACATGGCGCCCCTGCTGCCGCCCAATGCCCACTTCGGCGTGGACAGCGACGATCAGGAGATAATTTCCGGCAAGCTCTATGCCGTCTTCGCCCCGCATGAAGGCGTGACGGTACGCAAGATCTTTCTGGACGGCGAACAGGAGGGCTACCTTCTGCGCTCCGAATCCGCCCAGTATCCCGAAACCCGGCTCACGCCCCAGCAGCTCAAGAAACGCCTGCTGGGCCGCGTGATCTGGATCATGCAGGAGTTGTGATGATGCGACTGTACAGGCGTGTGCTTCTGGTCCTCATGCTCGTGGGCAGTCTGGCCCTTGCCGCCTGCGGCGGCACGCAGGCTGCGGACGACGGTTCCGTGCCCATCGGGACGCCGGTGCTGGAAGCCCCGGAAAAGGCGACCAAAACGGATCGTCTGGAAGAAAAGAACCTTTCTTCCCAGCAGGTGGCCCCTTCGGGGGCCACCCCCGTTTCCGGTCTGCCGGGCGGCGCGCTGCCTGTCCCCTCAGGGGCCATGCCCGATCCCCTGCCGTCCGCGACCCCTGTCCACGGAAGGCCCGCCGCCATCTGGGAGCCGCTTTTGCAGCGCCTGGCCGCCGACGGCATCTCCGGCCCGCAGGTGACGGCCCTCTTTGCCGCGCTGCCCGCCGAGGCCACCCAGTCGCCCATGGGCCGCAAGATGAAGGAGCTCTACCGCCGCCGCTTCCTGCCGGCCCCCCCTCCCAGCGGCAAACCCCGCCAGCAGTACTACAAGGGCGTCGTGACGGAAGCCAACGCCCGCACCTGCGCCGATTTCATCAAGGAAAACGCGGCGGCCTTCGACGAGGCGCAGCGCCGCTACGGCGTGCCGCGCCATGTGGCCGTGGCCCTGCTTTTTGTGGAGACGCGCCTTGGCCGGGTGCTGGGAGACGTCAAGGAAAACGCCTTCTACACGCTCGCCAGCATGGCCGTCAGCCGCGACCCTGACGACATCCGCCAATGGCTGCCGCAACTTCCCGGTTACGAAAAGCATCTGGGCTGGCTCAAGGAGACCATGCCCCAGCGGGCGGACTGGGCCTATAAGGAAACCCGCGCTCTTGTGGAGCACATGCTGCGCGACCAGGTCCCCGCCGAGCACCTGCCCGGCTCCATCTACGGCGCGGTGGGCCTGTGCCAGTTCATGCCCTCCAACATCACCACCTACGGCGCGGACGGCGACGGCGACGGACGGGTCGATCTGTTCACCATCCCCGACGCTGTTGCAAGTCTTTCCTGTTACCTGTACAAGCATGGCTGGAGAGCGGGGATAGACCGCAAACGTCAGCACGCCCTGCTCATGCGGTACAACAAGTCCACCGTCTACGCCAACACCATCCTGGCTCTGGGAGATCTGGTAGCCAAACAGCTCTAGCAAGCCGTCCTCTCCCCCCACGGCTTGACGGACTGGGAGAGCGCGATATGCCTGTTTCACTGTTGCACAACCTTGCGGCCAGCCATGTGGCCAATACGCTCACAACCCATTTCCAGGCGCTGTCGGATTCGACGCGCCGTCTTTCGTCCGGCCTGCGCATCGAGGAGTCCGCTGACGATCCCGCCGGCCTGGCCGTGCGTGAGCTCATGCGCGCCGACATCAGCGCCCTGAATCAGGGCGTGCGCAACGCCAATGACGCCATCTCCATGATCCAGACCATGGACGGGGCGCTGGGCGTCATCGAAGAAAAGCTCATCCGCATGAAGGAGCTGGCCGAACAGGCCGCCACCGGCACCTACGATTCCGTACAACGTCTCATGATCGACAGCGAGTTCCAGGCCATGGGGTCGGAGATCACCCGCATCGCCCTGGCCACGGACTTCAACGGCATCAAGCTGCTGGCCGGAGCCGGCGGCATAGGCGGTTTTGCACAGCAGACCGTGGGGGAATGGAACTTCAACGACCTTTCCGACAGCAGCGGCAACGGCAACAACCTCGCCCAGAACGGCACCATCTTTGCCGGCGGCGGCAATCTGACCACGGTGGACTCCCTGCTGGGCAACGCCTCGGTCAACCTGAACCTCAACGGCGGGGCCGGGTTCAGCATCTCCATGAGCTTCAATCCCGCGCTGACCGCGGGCGCGGGAGCCCATGCGGAGCTCTTCCGTTTCGGCAACCTTTCGGCGCGGGTCACCACCACGGGCGAATTGGAGGTCAGCCTCGGCGGCCAGAGCGTCCAGGGGCCTGTGGGCGGCGTGGCCGACGGCGGCAACAACTCCCTTGAGGTGCGCATAGAGGCGGACAATGCCCTGCACGTCATCCTCAACGGCAACGATGTGGGCAATATCGCCAATGCCAACGTGGGCGGCAACAATGCTCTCGTCATCGGGAGCTGGTCCAATATGGGCGTAGGGGTCGTTTTCGGCCCGGTCAGCGTCAAGGACAACCCGGCGGGCGCGCAGGCCGGCGGCCAGACCGCCATCCCCGGCGACCCCGCGCCGGGCAAGGTGCTCATCCACTTTGGCACGGGCAACGATTCCGCCGAGGACTATTATGTCATCGACAAGTCCAACGCCACCCTGACGGGGCTGGGGCTGGCCAATACCGACATCACCACCCAGAACAATGCCCAGACGAGCCTGAACCGCATCAACGGGGCGCTGGAACGCCATGCCGAGATACGCACCTACCTGGGGGGACTGCAAAACCGGCTGGAAAACACGGTCACCAACCTGACCGTGCAGAGCGAGAATACCGCCGCCGCCGAGTCTCGCATCTCCGATGTGGATGTGGCGCAGGAAATGCAGACCTTCGTGCGCAATCAGGTGCTGACCCAGGCGGCGGTCTCCATGCTGGCGCAGGCCAATTCCCTGCCGGGCATGGTCATCAGCCGCCTTATCGGCTGATCCGCCGTACAGGCAGATCTGACGGGCTGAGGAAAGAAGGGGCGAAAAAAATTTTTGCGATTCCCTCAAGTTCTCCTTTAAGTGACCGATAAGGCAGTTTACCGCATCTTGACGGTTCACCTGTCAGCGGGAGAAGCCTAGCTCCCGCCGGAATGACACGGACCGCGGATGTTCCGGTCACTTCCCGTCGAGGCCGTCCCGTATCACACGGGGCGGCCTTGGTCTTTGAGAGCGGATTCGCATGGAAATTGCGTCCAGTCTCAATGCTGACGCTGCCCTCACCCTACGGGAAAAGCGTGGTTTTCCCGCTTGGTTTGGGGCGGCCGGCTGCGGCCCTGCGCCCTTCCTTGCCAAGGCGGCAAGGCAGTGGCATACTCCGCTCCATGTCAGTGCTCATGCCTCCCAGCGACAAGGGCCCCCTTTTTGCCCACCCGTACTCGCAGCTGCCGGAACCGGTGCTGGCGCCCGCACGGCCGCAGCCGCCCGCGCCTGACGAGACCTGCTGTACGGCCCTCTGGGAAAAATACGCCATGCCGCCCCACATCCGCCGTCACTGCAAGGTGGTGGCGCACATCGCCTGCACGCTGGCCGGCAGGGCGCTCGCTCACGGCTTCGAGGTGGATGTGGCACAGGTGCGGGCCGCCGGCCTGCTGCATGATCTGGCCAAGGCCTACAGCATCCATTACGGCGCGGGCCATGCCCACCTTGGCGCAAGCTGGGTGGTGGCGGAAACGCGCCATCATGCCGTGGCGCAGGGCGTCATGCTGCATGTCCACTGGCCGTGGCGCATCCCCGTGGACGACGGGGCACGCCTGTGCACGCTGCCCTTTTTCATCCTGTATGCCGACAAGCGCACCCGGCACGACCAGTGCGTCACGCTGGACGAGCGCTTTGCCGATCTGCAGGAACGCTACGGACATACCGAGGCCGCCCGGGCGGGCATACAGGCCTCCCATCAGCAGGGACTTATCATCGAACGCGCCTTCGAGGCGCATTTGGGGTGCTCACTACATGAAGATACTTTTGATTGCGGGCGGCTGGTCCTCTGAACGGGAGATCTCCCTCATCGGCGCGCGCGGCATGCAGACGGCGCTGGAAGCGCGGGGCCACAGCGTCACCTTCTTTGACCTGCTGAGCGGCTTCGACCACCTGCTGGAGAGCGCCCAGGCGCATGACTTTGCCCTCATCAACCTGCACGGCGCGCCGGGCGAGGACGGCCTTGTCCAGGCCATGCTGGAGCGTGTGGGCTGCCCCTATCAGGGATCCGGCCCGGCAGGCTCCTTTCTGGCGCTCAACAAGGCTGCCGCCAAACAGATCTTCCGGCAGGCGGGACTGCCCACGGCCGACTGGGCCCTGTTGCCGCAGCGCCCCGCGCCCGACTGGGAACCGCCCTTCGGCTGGCCGGTCTTCGCCAAGAGCAATACCGGCGGCTCCTCCCTGCATCTGGGCCGGGCCGCCAGCCGGGAAGAGCTTGCGCCCATCCTTGACGAGATCTTCAATGCCGGGGAATGCGCCATCATCGAGCCGCAGCTCACCGGCCGGGAAGTGACCTGCGGCGTGCTGGGCGAAGAGGCGCTTGCCCCCATCCTCATCGAGCCCGTGGCCGGGGAATTCTTTGACTTCACCAGCAAGTACGCCAAGGGCGGCGCTCGTGAGATCTGCCCCGCGCCCCTGTCTGAGGACGTGACCGCGGAAGTGCGGCGCATCGCCCTGGCCGCGCACAAGGCGCTGGGCCTTGCCGGGTACAGCCGGGCGGACTTCATCCTCGGCGCGGACGACAGCCTCCACCTGCTGGAAGTCAATACCCTGCCGGGCATGACGCCCACGAGCCTCGTGCCTCAAGAAGCGGCCGTGGCCGGGCTCGACTTCGGCCAGCTGCTGGAACGCCTCATCGAACTGGGGCTGGAACGCCACGCCGCAACGGCCCGCGTCCGCTAACCACCAACAGTATTCGCTGCTTGTTTGGGGGGAAGGGGAACCCCTCCGCCGGCGCGAGAGGGGTTCCCCTTCCCCCCAAGCCCCCCATCCCTTCCCCAGCGCGCTTTTACCGAGGGAAGAGTCGGGGATACGGGGCACTACCGCCCCAAAAGGCAAGCGAATTGTCTACAGTTCATTTACCTATCTATCAAATTATTTGTAAAATTTGTGTCAACACGCCTAGGCCCGCCCTTCGGGCTGCCTTTCGGTCGCTGGCGGAGCAGAATAAGGACAAGAGAGACGGCGCACACATGGCGAGTATGTTTCATTTGCCTGGAAGGCATCGCAAAGTCACGTTGTCAGTCCCTTGTCCAGCCAACGGAGAGCAGGCATGGATCCTCGTATAACGGCGCACATCGCCGCCGTGCTGACCATCCTTGTCTGGGGGGCCACCTTCGTGTCCACCAAGGTGCTGTTGCGCGGCTTCTCTCCGGTGGAGATACTTTTTCTGCGCTTTGCCCTCGGGGCCGTGGCGCTGGCGCTGGCCTGCCCGCACCGTCTGCGCAGCCGCAGCCTGCGGGAGGAAGGGCTCTTCGCGCTGGCGGGCCTCTGCGGCGTGACGCTCTATTTTCTCTGCGAGAATGTGGCGCTCACCCACACCCTGGCCGCCAATGCGGCCGTCATCGTGGCCACGGCCCCCTTTCTCACGGCCCTGCTGGCCCGCCTGCTGCTGGGGGAGAGCCTGCAGCCCCGCTTTTTTCTGGGTTTCGCCTGCGCGCTGGGCGGCATCATCTGCATCAGCATCAACAGCGGCGCGGTGCTGCGCCTCAATCCGCTGGGGGACCTGCTGGCCTTCCTGGCCGCGCTGACCTGGGCGTTTTACTCCATCTTCACGCGCAAGGTCAGTCAGTGCGGCTACAATATGGTACAGGCCACCCGCCGGATCTTCTGCTGGGGCCTGCTCTTCATGCTGCCCGTACTGCCGCTGACCGGCGTGCGCTGGGATCTTTCCCGCTTTGCCGACCCTGTGCTGCTGGGCAATCTGCTCTTTCTGGGACTGGGAGCCTCGGCCCTCTGCTTCGCTACCTGGAATTACTCCATCAAGATCCTGGGCGCGGTCAAGACCAGCGTCTATATCTATCTGGTCCCGGTGGTGGCCGTCATCACCGCCATGCTCATATTGCACGAACCGCTGACCTGGCTGGCCGCGCTGGGCATGGGCCTGGTGCTGCTGGGGCTGGGCATCTCCGAGAGCCGCCTTTCCCTCAAGCAGCCCCCCTCTTCTAGAGCGGATTCGCATTGAAATTGTGTCCAATTTCCATGCTGACGCTGCCCTCACCTACGGAAAAAACGTGGTTTTTCCGTGTGTTCGGTTGCGAGTAGTCGCTCTCGCGACTACCAGAGCAATTTCCGTTTGAAACGCTGCGCGTTCCAAACCATACGGCCTGTCGTTTCGCGGAAAAAGCGCGGTTTTTCCGCCTGGTTTCGGCCGAGCGGCACCGTGCCGCCGCCCGCGCGGCCAGAGTCCCGCAAAGAAAGGGCCTCCCTTGCCCACATCCCCCAAAAGGAACCTGCCCCATAGCGCACGGCCACAGGGCAGGTCCGGGGAGGAGGGATATTCGTTTAGGCGCTGCCCGACAAGCCCATCCGCCTCCTGCGAGAAAAGGCCGGACGCCGACATGCGCATCCGCGTTTACTGCGGCCCTCCGGCCTGCGGCAGGGGACCGATACGGCCGGCACGCGCCTCATCCAGCCACACGGCCCAGGCAACGCCCATTTCCATGAGCCGCTCCCGGCTCAGACGGCTGCTGTCGTACAGCAACAGGGCCGATCCGCTCAGCGGGTTGACCTCCACCTGCCGCACGCCGGGGATGGCGGCTATCCCCTGCTGGGCCAGCGCGGCCACCTGCCGGTCCTGCAGCGCGGGATGCCGCAGCCGTACCCGGCCATCCATGAAGCTCCGTACATATTTGACAAAACGCAGGGTATCCAGCATAGGGTTCCGCTCCGTACTTTCCGTACCTGTCGTTCTTAAAGCACTTTCCGTTTGAAACGCTTCGCGTTTCCAACCATACGGCCTGGCGTTTTGCGAAAAAAGCGCTGCTTTTTCACCTGGTTGCGGTCTGGCGACGCTGTGCCGCCGCCTCGCGCTTTCTCTTTTTCAAAGGTGAAACGCCCCAGGGCCCGTCAACACTAATTTTACAAACAATTTCAACATATAAGCCACCCCCCGTACACACTCCGCTTACCACAGAGGCGGGGTTGCCTCGTGTCCCTGACCCTCCCCCCGGTAAAAGCGCGCAGGGGAAGGGATGGGGGGCTTGGGGGGAAGGGGAACACCGCCCGCGCCGGCGGCGGGGTTCCCCTTCCCCCCAAACAGACAGCAAATAGTGTCAACAGCCCTAGGCGGCCTGCCCGCCGTCGTCCGCCAGCAGTTCCAGAGTACGCCCGTCCTCGTCGAGCGGCCATTCCGGCTCAGCGGGGGACGGCAGATGCGGCCGCATGGCGTTGAGGGTGATGCCCAGCGTCGTCAGATTATGCAGCAGGGCGGAGACGCCCGGCGTCAGCAGCATGAAGAGCCCGCCCAGCAGGAAGAGGCTGTTCAGCCCCATAGCCGCCGCAAAATTGCAGCGGATGCGGGAAAGCGCGCCGCAGCCCAGCCGCCGGGCCGTGAGCAGCCCCTCAAGGCTGGGGCGGGTCAGCAGCACATTGGCCACCTCGCGGGCAAGATCCGCCCCGTCGCACATGGCTACGCCCACATGGGAGGCGGAAAGGGCCGGCGCATCGTTGATGCCGTCCCCGACCATGAGCACCTTGCAGCCTTCGGCATTGAGTTCGCGGATGACGTCGGACTTTTCCGTGGGCAGCACTTGGGCCCGGAATTCCTCGATGCCCAGCCGGGCGGCCACGGCACGCGCCGTGCGCTCGTCATCGCCGGTGAGCATGAGGATGCGACGCACGCCGGCCTCCCGCAGACCGTGCAGGACCTCCGCGGCTTCGGGCCGCAAGGGATCCTCGATGGCGATGATGCCCGCCAGCCTGCCGTCGATGGCCAGATAGAGCAGCGAACGTCCAAGCCGCGTCTGGGCCTCCAGCACCTCGCGCATGGGTTCGACGCTCACCCCTTCGTCATGCTCGATGTAATGACGGCTGCCCACGCGCACCTTTTGCCCGTACAGGGTGGAAGCCACCCCGTGCGCCACCACATACTCCACATGGGCGTGCTCTTCCTCGTGCTGCAGGCCTTCTTCCTGCGCCTTGTGCACCACGGCCCGCGCCACGGGATGCGGGAAATGCTCCTCAAGGCAGGCGGCCAGCCGCAAGACCTCGTCCCGCTGCTGTCCCTCGGCGGCAAAGACCTCCGCCACGCGCGGCGTGGCATTGGTCAGCGTGCCCGTCTTGTCGAACACCACGGTATCCGCCTCGGACAAGGCCTCAAGATAGCGCCCTCCCTTGATGACCACGCCGTGCCGGGCCCCTTCGCGCATGGCCGCCAGCACGGCCAGCGGCGTGGCCAGCCGCAGGGCGCAGGAGTAGTCCACCAGCAGTACGGATGCCGCCTGCAGGGGATTGCGGGTGATGAGCCAGACCAGCGCCGCAAGGCCGAAGGTGAAGGGCACGGCCATATCGGCCATGCGCTCGTATTTTCCCTGGATGCCCGCCTTGAGGGCCTCGGATTCCTCGATGAAATGCACGACCTGCTGCAGGCGCGTACCGTCGCCCACATGCACGGCGCGAATGACCAGCCGTCCCTGTTCGACCACGGTTCCGGAATAGACGGAGGCTCCCACGCCACGCGGCACGCCCAGCGGCTCGCCGGTCATGGAGGCCTGATTGACCACGGCCTCGCCCTCTTCCACCACGCCGTCCACGGGGATGCAGCCGCCGTCCCGCACGACCACCCGGTCCCCCGGGGCCACCTGGGCAAGGGGAACGCAGATCTCCGTACCGTCGCGCTCCAGCCAGACCTGTTCCACATTGAGGGCCAGACTTTCGGTCAGGCTGTCCAGCGAGCGGCGGCGCGTCCAGTATTCCAGCGCCTCGCCCAACCCCAGCAGCAGGGTCAGCGTGGTCACGGTGCGGAAATCCCGCCGGATCAACGAGACGGTGATGGCCGCCGCGTCCAGCACATCCACATTGAGCTTGCCCTGCAGCAGCGCATCCAGTCCTTTTTTCAGGAAGGGCAGCGCCCCCATGACGGAGGAAAGTATGCGGGCGGCCATAGGCAGGAAGGGCCGCACGAAAAGGAAGCGCAACAGCGGCCCGAAGCCCCCCAGCGGCGGGGCGTCGCCCTCTTCCAGCAGGTGCAGTTCGCCCCCGGCCTGATGCACGGGGGACAGCGAGACGGCAGGCCCGGCAGCCTGATCGGAGCGCTCCGGCGCGTCTTCCGGGCCGGACAGCGCCAGCAGGCAGCGCAGGCAGGCCTCGCGGGCCGCCGCATCCGCATACAACAGCAGCAAACTGCCCACACGCGGATTGACGGCAGCCACCGTCACGCCGGAAAGCGCCGCCAGCTCTTCGCCCAGCGCCTCTCCAAAGGCGGCGTCAAAGGTTTGGGAGGCGCGCACGCGCATCCGTCCGCCGGATGGCAAAACCACTTCATGAACCAGATAAAAACGCATGCGCGCCACTCCCCTGAACCGTTTCGACGTTTTGCCCATTCCGCCCGACGTGCGCGATGGGGCTGTTCCCTAGAGCAATTTCCGTTTGAAACGCGTTGCGTTTCAAACCATACGACCTGGCGTTTCGCGGAAAAAGCGCTGTTTTTCCAACCACTTTGGGCCGGACGGCGCTGTGCCGCCGCCTCGCGTTCCACCCTTTTCAAAGGTGAAACGTTCCAAGAGCATCTTCTGTTTGCAAGACTCTAAAAAAGCCGCCGCGGTTTGCGGCGGCAGACTGCTCCCGCCCGGCCTCCCGGCCGGACGGGAATAGTCACGTTGACAGCTCGCGGCAGAGCCTTCGCCCTAGGCGTCCTGCTGCGGAGCGGCCTTGCGGTCCTCGGCTTTGGCGCGGGCTTCCGCCGCCAAATCTTGCATGTCTTCCTTGACCGCTTCCATCTTGCTCATAAGCGCGTCCTTCACGTCCATACCGCGGCTGATGAGATCCGTGGCCAGCGGCTTGAGGTTCAGCGAACCCCGCTTGGCCGCCGTCGCGCCCAGCGCGCCCACTACGAGACCGCCCAGAAAAACCAGACCATACTTGAATACAGAATTCACAGGCATTTTCTCCTTATCGCTACAACTTGAAAAAAGGGGGTCGCCCCCCTTCATCAACAACTTCGCCCCGCTCGCCCGGGGAGTGGCGGCACGTTAGCCTGCCACATCGATGGTGATATGATCGGCCTCGCTGTTGCGCAGCGTCACCGTCACGCCGGAAAGCCGCAAGGCCACCGGATCCTTGAGCGGCGCGCGCCCCACCACGGAAACCGTCGTGCCGGGGATAAGCCCCATGTCCCGGATGCGACGTCCCATTTCGCCGAGCGCCTCCACAGCGGCGATCTTGCCCTGCTGCCCTACTGCCATCTGACGCAAACTGATGATATTGCTCATGACCGCCTCCTGTAAAAACACGGTGTATCGCATGGGCAGCTTCCGGCACGCTGGCTGACGTGCCTGCGGCACGCCAGTAGGGGTCGGTTCTGGATCGTCGTGCCGGAAGCTGCCCGTGCGGGCTTGCAAAGGACAGTGACTTACTTTAGCGTGGTCGTCAAGAAAAAATGAAAGTTAAATTCATTTTTTCCTCAACCCATCTTTTCAATGGAGGCAACCATGTCCACCATCGCTCCCCTGGAAACGTCCGCTCCCGACTGTGCGACGCCCGCCCGACGGCCGGCCGTGAACACCCGCAAACTGACCATGCGCGTCATGCTGGGGACGCTGGGCCTCTCGCTGGCCCTGGGCTTTGCCGGCAAGAGCAAGGCCCATGTGCTGACCGGGATCGCCTTCAGCGTCCTGCTGGCCGATCACGTCTGGAAACGCCGCAAGGCGCTGTAACCGGGCCGCACGTCAGGATCGTCCCCTGAGCGCGCAGGCTGAACCAAAAGGGGGCTGCCCGAAGGCAGCCCCCGCTGCGTTGATGGCGTGACCCTTTCCTGCGGGAAAGCGGCTGGCGTCACTGGCCCATCGTCACCGCTGCGCGCCGGGCATGCCCGGGAGGCGGCGTCAGCTTGCTTTCTTGCCGGACTCGTCCTGCGGCGCGGCGCCCTTGTCCTCGGGAGCCGGCACGGAGGACGCCGTTTCGTGCTGCCCGAGCAGCAGGTTCTGATGCCCGGTGATGATGGCGTCCAGCACTTCGGGATGGGCCAGCGAGGTGGTATCGCCCAGATCATCATAGACGTTGCCCGCGATCTTGCGCAGCATGCGGCGGATGATCTTGCCGGAGCAGGTCTTGGGCATGGCCTCCACGAACTGGATATATTCAGGCGAGGCCAGCGCGCCGATATCCCGGCGGACGGTATCCCGCAGTTTCTTGCGTACGTCGTCGCTCCACGGCACTTCGTCCCGCACCACCACATAGGCATAGATGGCTTCGCCCTTGAGGGCGTGCGGCATGGGCACCACGGCGGCTTCCGCCACATCGGGGCTGGCCGCGAGCACGGCTTCGATCTCGGCCGTGGACAGCCGGTGACCGGACACGTTGATGGAGTCGTCGATACGGCCCAGGATCCAGAAATAGCCGTCGTCGTCGATCTCCGCGCCGTCGCCGGAGTCAAAGCAGCCGAAGCGGCTGAAATAGCTCTGGTACTTCTCCTCGTCGTTGAAGACGCCCAGCATCATGCCGGGCCACGGCTTGCGGATGACCAGATGTCCCGAGCGGCGGCCTTCGGTCAGATCGTCGCCGTCCCGCCCGGTCGAGCCCATGACCGTGGCGTCGATGCCGGGCAGGGGGAAGGTGGCCGAACCGGGCTTGAGCTTGGTGGCGTAGGGCAGCGGGCTGATCATGGCGCCGCCGGTCTCCGTCTGCCACCAGGTATCCACGATGGGCAGCTCCCCGCCGCCGATGTTCTTGTGGTACCACTGCCAGGCTTCGGGATTGATGGGCTCCCCGACCGACCCCAGCACGCGCAGCGTGCGCAGGTCATAGCGTTCCGGCCAGGCTTCGCCCATGCGCATGAGCGAGCGGATGACCGTGGGAGCGGTATAGAGGATATTCACGCGGAATTTTTCCACGATGCGCCAGTAGCGGTCGGGCTTGGGCCAGTTGGGCACGCCCTCGAACATCATGGTCGTCGCGCCCAGGGCCAACGGGCCGTACACGCCGTAAGTGTGGCCGGTGATCCAGCCCATGTCGGCGGTGCACCAGTACACGTCGTCGTCACGCATGTCGAAGATCCACTGCGTGGTGTGCGCCGCATAGGTCAGATACCCGCCCGTGGAGTGCATGATGCCCGTGGGCTTGCCGGTGCTGCCGCTGGTGTGCAGGAGGAAGAGCGGATCGTTGGCGTCCATGGTCTCGCAGGGGAAGTCCACGTCCAGCGTGAAGTCCTCGATGAGGTCATGCCACCAGATGTCCCGGTTGGGCATCATCTTCACGTCCTGCAGCCCGGCATGGCCGACCACCACCACATGAGCCACCGAGGGGCACTTTTCCAGAATGGGGTCAAGATTGCTCTTGAGCGGCTTGACGCTGCCCGCGCGAATGACGCCGTCGGCCGTGATGACCACCTTGGCCTTGGCGCCCTGGATGCGGCTGCGCACCCCGCCCTCGGCATAGCCGGAAAAGATGGCCGTATGCACCGCGCCGATGCGCGCGCAAGCCAGCATGGCGATGACCAGTTCGGGAATCATGGGCATGTACAGGGCCACGCGGTCGCCCTTGCGCACCCGCAGAGAACTCAGGGCATGGGCCACCCGGCAGACTTCCGTGTACAGCATCTGGTAGGTGAAGCAGCGCACGTCCATTTCTTTTTCACCCTGCCAGATGAGCGCGGCCTTGTTGCGGCGGCCGGAATAGATATGGCGGTCGATGCAGTTGAAGGACGCATTGAGCTTGGCATTGGTGAACCATCTGTACTTGTGCTTTTCCTCGTCCGCATCAAGCACTTTGTCCCATCGCTTGTACCAGTGGATGAGCTGCGAGGCGCGCGCCCCCCAGAAGTCGTTGGGATCTTCAAGCGCTCTCCGGCAAATGGCCTCAGCTTCATCCTGGCCGCAAATCCATGCGCTTGACTTGCCGTGCTCCGGCGGAAGATAGCTACGGCTTTCGGTCAACAGCGTGGTGATGCGTTCTTGAGACATGGCCTTGATACTCCCTGCATGGTTAAGAGTGAAAGACACGGGCACTCGCCGATGATATGGGCCTAGGAGTATTTTTCGGGAGCGTCAAGAGGCCGAAATTGTTTGTGCTTCCAATCATGGTTGCGCCTTTTGGCACAAGCGCTTTTTTTCCCCTCTCCTCTTACGACGGATAAAGGCCTGCACGGCACAGGCATCAAGAACTTTTTTTCACAAGATTCCGCAAAAAAATTTTTTGGAATGCCGCTGCAATGCCATCGCCAACCCTATGAAAATATTAACTGTTTATACAAACAATCCCTATTCTTCCCATCCGGCGGCTGACTGTTCGCGCAAGCAGCCTGTTCCTGTACGGCACAACGTCCGTCCGCCTGCCATCCGCCAGACGCCGGAGACAAAAAAAGGACCGCGACAACGGCCCTCCTTCATTGACGGTATGGCGCTCCGGCCCCCGGTCAGATCGCAGCTTCCCGCCGTACCGGCACCAGCCAGCCGCGCCGCAGCATCTCCTGCGCCAGACGGCTCACCGGCAGCCCGACCACGGTGCTCCAGGAGCCGGTCACACGTTCCACCAGCACAGCGCCCTGCCCCTGGATGGCATAGGCCCCGGCCTTGTCGTCCGGCTCGCCGGTGGCGGCGTAGGCCGCCAGTACGGCATCCGGCCAGGGCGCAAAGCCAACGCGGCTCACGTCATGGAACAGGATCTCCTCCCCCTGCGGCCCCAGCAGGCAGACGGCGCTGATCACCTCGTGCGTCTGACCGGCAAGGCGGCGCAGCATGGACAACGCGTGCTCCCGACTGGCGGGCTTGCCGAGGATATCCCCGTCCAGCGCCACGATGGTGTCCGCCGCCAGCAGCACGCGCGGGCCCGCCGTCCGGCCGTCCGCCGCCGCGGCGGCCAGCGCCTTGGCCCGGGCCGCCCGCCGGGCATAATCCGCCGGGACCTCGCCCGCTGCGGGCCGGGGCTCTTCGTCCCTGCCCGTCACGATCCGATAGGTCAACCCCCACTCGTCCAGGAACTGCCGCCGCCGGGGCGAATGCGAGGCCAGCACCAGATCCCAGCCGGCAGGCAGGGCGAACAGCGGGGGCCACTTCGTTACGGAAGCCGTCATGCCGCGCCCGCTCAATCGTTCTGCCGCGGCCAATGGCGCAGCACTTCCCGCCCCTGCATGTCCAGCACGCGGAAACAGCCGTCTTCATACACGGCATAACTGCGGGGCGAGCCGCCCTTGGGCAGGCTGAGCGAACCGGGATTCCAGAAATGGTAGCCGTCCCGCGTCTCGCCGCGCGGGATATGCGTATGTCCCCGCAAAAAGACCGTCCCCTGCGGGAAGCGGGCGGGCATGGGCGGCACGTCAGGCAACAGATGCCCGTGGGAGGCGAAAACGCGCAGGTTGTCCACCGACAGCCAGGCATTTTCCGCCGTGGCGAAGGGCAGCAGGTTCATGTCCACCTCGCCGTCGCAATTGCCGCGCACCGCCAGCAGCGGACACGTCACGGCGGCGAAGGTACCCAGCACGCCGAGGGTATCGTAGCCCGACGGCAGCGGATTGCGCGGCCCGTGATACACAAGGTCGCCCAACAGCACGAGCAAATCCGGCTGCAGGGCCTCGGCACGCTCCCGCAGGAAATTCAGGCTTTCCAGCGAACCGTGCAGATCGGAAGCAATGAGAAGACGCATGGCACCTCCTGAAAAAGGGTCGGTCACGCCTGCGGATGCGGCGTGCGGGCACGGTCAGGCTGCGGGATGCTCGACCCGCCAGCGCTCCAGCGGCACGGCCTCTTCCAGCAGCATGACGGGGATGCCGTCCCGGACGGGATAGACCACCGCGCAGGCGGCACAAAAAAAACCCGCCGGTTCGTCCGGCCGGCCTTCCGCCGTCAGCTCGCCATGACAGCGCGGACAGGCCAGTATCTGCAAAAGTTCCTCGGTCTGCATGCGTAAGAGAACCTCCCGAAACAGGAATATCGAGGCAGAACATAGCCCCATACCGCCCGCACTTCAAGGGGCGGCGCCTCTTGCCATTTATCGGCAAAACGGATGAAATGCGTCGAAAAGGATCCCGACATGAAATTCATCGATCTTCACACCCACAGTCAGGCCTCGGACGGCACGGACAGTCCCGCGGAACTGGTCGCCGCCGCCGCGGCCGCCGGGCTGGCCGCCGTAGCCCTGACGGACCACGACACCATCTCCGGCCTCGACGAAGCCGAGGACGCTGCCCGACAGCACGACATCGAATTCATACGCGGTTGCGAGCTCTCCACCCGCACGGAACACGGGGAAATGCACATCCTCGGTCTCTGGCTCCCCCGCGAGGCCGGCGCGCTGGAAGCCCGGCTGGCCGACGTGCGCCACAAGCGCGACAACCGTAACGCGCTCATCCTGGAAAAGCTCGCCGCGCTCGGCATCCACATCAGCATGGATGAACTCCTGCACGAAGCGCAGGGGGAAAGCGTCGGCCGGCCCCATATCGCCGCCCTGCTCGTCAAAAAAGGGGCGGTGCCGGATATGGAGACCGCCTTCCGGGAATATCTGGGCAGCGGCGGCCGGGCCTATCTGCCCAAGGAAGTGCTGGAGCCGGAAGAAGCCGTGCGCCTCATGGCCGGGCTGGGGGCCACGGTCAGTCTGGCCCATCCCTGCCTCAAGCCGTTACCGCCGGACTGGCTGGAAGCCTTCGTCCTGCGCCTGAAGGACTGCGGCCTGACCGCCATCGAAGCCTATCACAGCGAGCATTCGGATGCCGACATCCGCACCTGCGTGGATCTGGCCCGCCGTCTGGGCCTGGGCCTGAGCGGCGGCAGCGACTATCACGGACGCAACAAGCCCCGCATCCGTCTTGGCGCGGGGTACGGCGGCCTGCGCGTCCCCCTGGACATCCTGGAGGATCTCAAGGCCCGCCGCCGCGAACAGGGACTTCCCTGCTAGGGCCTGTTGACACGATTCTCTGCTTATTTTGGAGGGCAGGGGAGCGGCCGCCTTGCGGTCGCTCCCTTCTCCCCAAGCCCCCCATCCCTTCCCCAGCGCGCTTTTACCAAAGGAAGATGCGGAGAACGAGACGACCCACCCCCAAAGGCAAGCGGAGCGTGTCCAGCCTACTTGCCGTATCTACCGGAGTTGTTTAAAAAATTCATATTGGCAGCCCCAACGGGAAAAGCCTGCTTTGCCGTGGGCAAAATGATGCGCCCCGCCCCTGGAGGGCCTTCATCACGACCGCCGGGGGATTTCTCCCTTTTCCGGCACGCCCTGCTGTGGACGGCTGCCACGCTGCGGGCAGGCCGCCGGGGCTTGCTGCCGGCCGACGGACGTCAGCTCCTGCGCCATTGACTGAGCAGCACGCCGGCGATGATCAACGCCGAGGCCGCGTACTGGGCAGGCAAAAAGACCTCCCGCAGCAGCCAGACGCCGAGCAGCAGCGTCAGCACCGGGATCAGATTGGTGTAGGCGGCGGCCTGCGCGGCCGAAAGACGGTGCACGCCCACATTGTAAAGGCCGTAGCCCCCCAGCGAGACCACACAGCCCAGATAGGGCACCGCGGCCCAGGCGGCCCAGGACGGCAGGTCGATATCGAGCTGCACCGGCGTCACTTCCAGCGGCACGAGCACATGCAGCGCCCCGAAGAAGACAAGCCCCACCAGCGACTGCACGGCCGTGATCTGCAAGGGGGAATAGCAGGAGGAAAGGTGGCGGGCCGTCACCGTATAGACGGAACCGCAAAAGATGGCCAGCCCTTCAAGGATGTTGCCCAGCAGGGGATTGGGGGCGCTCGTCTGGGGCGCGGCCGCCAGCGTCAGCCAGATCACCCCGCCCACGGCCAGGCCGAAGCCGCACCAGCCCTGCAGGCCCACGCGCTCACGCAGGGCGAACCAGGCCAGCAGACCCACGAAGAGCGGCATGAGGGCAATGACCATGCCCGCCTGCGAGGCCGTGGTGAAGCGCAGGGCGTTTGTCTCCAACAGGAAGTAGCATCCCGGCTCGCACAATCCCATGAACAGGAGCCAGCGCCATTTCCCGTAGCGGCGAAGCGCCTTCCAGAGATGCGGCCAGAGCGGAACCAGCACCAGCGTGGCCACGGCCATGCGCCCCAGCATGAGACTGTGAGGGTCAAGAGCGGTCAGGGCGATGCGCATGGCCAGATAGGATGTGCTCCAGAAGCACATGGCCAGCAGCAGGGCAAGATGCGGCCAGATTCGTTGCAGAAGCGGCATGACGGACGGAAGGGGCGGAAGGGTTGACGAAAATGGGCCTGCAGGGGGACGGATGATTTTCGCCGGAGCCTATGCTACATTGCCGCTGACTTCAAGTATGGTGTACGCCCCATGACGATCCGCGCTCTCACCCGCAGCTGGAACATCCTCCTTCTGACGGTAACGACCCTTTTCTGCGCCTCCATCTTCATCCTTGGCATGGACCTCTACAACAGGGGCAGCCGTCTTGACGAGGTGGGTCAGGCCTACGACATCTCCAGCCACATCGAATACCGCGCACGCACCAAGTATGCGCTGGCGCGGGAGTTTGGCCGTACGGGCAACCGAACCATGCTGGCCATGCTGGAAGAGATCCGGCTCCAGGATCAGGGCGCGCTGCCCCGCCGCGAGGACCCCACGCAGGATCTGCCGCAGCTGCCGTCCACGGTGGAAAAACTCCCCCTTGCCCCCACGCCGCGTACGCTGCTGACCAGCACCGTCACGCTGTACAAGGAATTTTCCGACCAGATAGGCGAAGCCGCCCGGCAGGCGGCGGGCGATATGCCGACCCATGCGCGTCCGCATGTCATGCCCGAAGATTCCCGGCAGGCCATGCAGGACTTCCTGGCGGCGCGCAACATGCGGCGGCAGTTCGAGATCATCATCGATCAGTGCCGGGATTTCCGCCACCTGCTGCGCCGCAACATCACCCTGCACGCCGATGAGCTGCGTCACAGCCTCAAAATGCTGGCCTGGGCCTGCACTGGGGCCCTTGCCCTTATCGGCATCCTGATCTTCACGTTCATGCGCCTGCGGGAACGCCGCTTCATCAATCCCCTGCGCGAGATGCACCAGTATGTGCTGGCCTCCCGCCGGGGAGAAAAGGCGCCCCGCCCTCTTCCGGCCCACAGGGATGAGCTTTCCGACATCTTTCGGGCCCTCTGCGGCCTGCAGGACGACCTCGAGGCCCGCATCCGCGCGCTGGACATGGCGGACAAGCAGTCACGCGAGAACTGCCGGCAGGCGGAGCTCGCCCGCAGCGAGGCCGAGGAGGCCACCCGCCTTTCCCGGCAGGCCCTGGCCGCACGAGAGGATCTGCTGCGGCGCATGAGCCACGAGCTGCGCACGCCCATCAACGAACTTCTGGGCATGAGCTTCCTCCTGCTCAAGACGCCGCTCCAGCCCCGGCAGCAGAGCTATGTACGGCAGATCCAGCAGTCCGGCGGCCGCCTGACCGCCATGATCGACCGCATCCTCGAATTCTCCAGCCTGGCCGACGACAGGCAGCGCCCGGACGAGCAGCCGGCAAAACTCGTGGAACTGCTGGAGCGGACCATCCGTCCGTTCGCCGCCGTGGCCCGGCAGCGCCATCTTGGCCTGGCGCTGGACGCGACCCCCGAGCTGCCCGTCCAGGTACTGACCGATGCCCTGCGCCTGCGCCGGGTGCTGGAAAGCCTGCTGGACAACGCCCTGCGCTACAGCCAGCGGGGGACCGTCGTCCTGTCCGCCCGCCTCCTGCCGGCCTCGGCGGATGCCTCCCCGCCTGACCACGCTCTGGTGGAGTTCGCCGTCACGGACAACGGCCCCGGCTTCAGCGAGCCGGCACGCAAGCACATCTTCGAGCCGCTGACCTCGGGCGACAGTTCCCTTACCCGCACTGAGACCGGCATCGGCATGGGCCTTGCCCTGGCGCATCAGCTGGTACGCCTGCTGGGCGGACAGCTCGAGCTGGAAACCCAGCCCGGAGGGAGCTGCCTCCATTTCAGCCTTTCCTTCCCCGTTCTGGAAAAGGCCGCGCCCCATCCGGCCTTCTGCCGCCTCCTGGTCCGTGAGCATCAGTCGCAGGATCCTGCCGAGATGCTTGATGAAGAGCCCGCCGCGGCCTCTCGCAAGTCCTGCCCCCATATCCTTGTGGTGGACGACAACGAGATCAACCGCGAGATCCTGCAGGAACTCATCACCCAGATGGGCTGCCGGGTCAGCCTTGCCGCCAATGGCGAGGAGGCCATCCAGCAGACCGAAGCGCAGCAGCCGGACCTGATCATCACGGACATGCAGATGCCCGTGATGGACGGCATGGAGACCACCCGCCGCATCCGCGGCAACGGACATTCGCCGCAAAGCCTGCCCATCATCGCCCTGAGCGCGCACACGGATTCCGGCTCGCACATCGCCGGGCTGGCCGCCGGCATGAACGACTACCTGACCAAACCGGTCGACCCCGCAAAATTGAGGGAAACGCTGGAAAAATGGCTGCCCTGCGGCCTGCCTTCCACAGCGGAGACGCCCAGCGACTCGCATGAGACGGACGGCAGCGAAAACGACGCCCCCTCCGGCGGCGAAAGCCTGCCCCTGCTCAGTCCCTCGGATGGCCTTGCCGCCGTGGCCGGCAACGAACGCCTTTACCGTTCCCTGCTGCAGCGCTTCGCCCACCGCTATGCCGACTGCACGGTACAAATCCGCAGCCTGCTGCAGGATAACCGGCTGGAGGAGCTGCTCCAGCTCATCCATGCCATGCGGGGCGTCGCCACCAATCTGGGGCTTGCCCGCTTTGCCGACCACGCCACGGCCATGGAGAATACCCTGCTGCGGCAGGCCCCCGAAGCGGAAAAGACGCACCATTTCCTGCAGGCGCTGGACGAGAGCCGTCAGGCCATCCTTGCGTACTGCGGCGGCGAGGAACCCCTGCAGGAACAGGGCTGCGCGCCGGTCCCGCCCTGTGTCCGCTCCGCCGCGGCGGCCACCCTGACCGGCCTTCCCGATATCATGGAAAAGGACTGGGGCACGGCGGAAACGCTCGCCTCCCAGCTGCTGGAGCGGGCCCGAGGCACCTGCCTGGCGAAACAGCTGGCCCAGCTGCTCCAGGCCGTCAACGAATTCGATTTGAACGGCGTCCGCCGCTGCTGCGACACCATACGCGCGTCCCTTGGCGAAGCCTCCCGCGCTCTGCCGCCTGGCCGCTGAGCTCCGGCGGGCCCCAAACCGTCCGCATGGCGGGAGATCTCCCGTTTCGCGCCTGGGCGCGCTACTGGGGGCAGGTAAAAGACATTGCCTTTGAAAAAGACAGCGTGCGAGGCGGCGGCCAGCGCCGCCCGGCCGAAAACAAGCGGAAAAGCCGCATTTTTTCGCGACGCGACAGGTCATCTGGTGGGAAAGGCAAAGCGTTTCAGCCCGAAAACGCTTTCGTGGATCGGATTTGTAGGGAAATTGTGTCCAATTCCCCTGCTGAGGCTGCCCTCACCTTACGAAAAAAGCGTGGTTTTTCCGTGTGTTTGGTTGCGGGTAGACGCTCTCGCGACTACCAGAGCGATCCGCATTTTCTATGGGGAATTGCTCCAGGAAAAACCAAAAACGGGGCCGCCGTTTCCGGCAGCCCCGTTCCTGTCCGTGATGCACGGGAGACTCACTTGCTGTTCTTGAGCGTCTCCTGCATGACGTCGATCATGCGGGCGTCGGGCTTCTTCTTGCAGGCGGCAAGAAAGGCGTCCAGCGTCTTCTGGCTGTCCAGAACGGACTTTTCGGTCACGTTGTAATGTCGGTTGTAGCCGTCCAACCAGATGACGAAGCCGCTGCCGTCGTCAGGATTGTCGTTGTACTGGCGGCAGGTGGCCGTATCGGCCTTCCAGTGCTCGTCCAGCGGATCGGAAAGCTCCAGCTTCATTTCCTGCCAGACATCGGCCGCCACGGCCGTGGGATCCCGCTGGCACACGGAGTAGGTCCGGGCCATGAGGCTCATGACCATGCGCGGGTCCGCCACGGTCTTGCCGATGTTGGAACTCACAAAGCCGTCGATCTGCAGGCTCTGGAAGAGCGGAGGCGCGGACTGCGTGGAAGCAAGCGCCACATATTCCGCGCAGATATAGGTGGTCGGATCGATTTTCTCGTCCTCGGCCCGCACGGCGGCGGGCAGGAACAGCCCCACCAGCGAAAGGACGAAGCCGGCAAGATAGGTCTTCATAGTTTTCTCCGGGAGCGCGCTTGACCGGGAAGGCCGGGCGCGCGGCAGCCCTGACGCATCAGGCCCGCAGCTCGCCCCTCCTCCCGAAACACGTCGCCTTCACGTTCTCTAAAATACGCCGGGCAGGCCCTGATCGCGCAGGGCCGCATCGCACGAGCCCAGATGGTACTGCGTATGCGAAGCCAGCATGACCAGCACCCACATGGCGCTGACCTCAAAGCCCAGGGCCGCGCTCAGGCGCGCATCCTTCACGGGCAGCGCGGCATCGTCCAGCGCCGCCAGCCAGGCGTCCACCCGGGCCTTCACCGCCGCCATATAGGCGCGCAGGCCGTTCTTGTCCACGCTTTCCGTCCCCTGCACGGTGAGCATGAGCACGTCCTGCGGGGCCGGAGCGGGCAGCAGCGACTGCTCCCCGCAGGTAAAGAAATCCAGCACCGTCACCGCGTGCAGCACCTGCTGCCACACCGGCCAGCCGCCGTGCTTCTCTTCCCAGATGCTGTCCGGGCAGGCATCCACATAGGCTTCCAGCAGGCTCCAGGCATGGGCAAAGGGCACTGCCGCCGCCGTCGTCAACGTTCGGGACATGATGCGATCGTCCTATTCGAAGCGGCTTGCGCCGGTAATGAGCACCATATCGGTGGGCACGGCCTCGTGCACGCCCACGGCCTTGGTCTTGACCTTGGCGATCTTGTCCACGGCGTCCATGCCGTCCACCACCTTGCCGAACACGCAGTACCCCCAGCCGTCCAGCGTGGGTTCGCTGTGATCAAGAAACTCGTTGTCCACGAGGTTGATGAAGAACTGGGCCGTGGCGCTGTGCGGCTCGCGGGTACGGGCCATGGCGATGGTGCCGCGGTCGTTCTTCAGGCCGTTGTCGGCCTCGTTCTTGACCGGCTCGCGGGTGGGCTTTTCGTCCATACGGGCGCCGAGGCCGCCGCCCTGGATCATGAAGCCGGGGATGACGCGATGGAAAATGGTATTGTTGTAAAAACCGTCATCCACATACTGCAGGAAGTTGGCGACGGTTTCAGGGGCCTTGTCGGGAAAGAGTTCGATGAGGATGTCGCCGGAGGTTGTCTCCAGCAGCACCGTGGGATTCTCGGACATGGGATCTCCTTACGATGGATGTGCCCGCGGCGCAGACGGCCGTCGAGTCCGGGAAGTATATGCCAAGCGACGCCTGATGACAATGCGCCTGCCGGGGTGTAGGCTGGGTCCATGAGCAAAAAAACTTCTCAAATGCCCCTGCCCGTCACCGGCGCCGTGCCGCCGCCGGGCCACCTTGCCCCCCTGGAGCATCTGCCGCAGATGCGGGAAGCCCTGTTGCGCTGGTTCGCCGCCCACGGACGCGACCTGCCCTGGCGCAGGACCTACACGCCCTACGAGGTCTGGATCTCGGAGATCATGCTCCAGCAGACGCAGATGGATAGGGGCGTCAGCTATTTCCAGCGCTGGATGGAGCGCTTCCCCACGCCGGAAGCCCTGGCGGCCGCCTCGGAGGAGGAGGTCCTCCATGCCTGGGAGGGGCTGGGCTACTATTCCCGGGCCCGCAACCTGCTGGCGGCGGCCCGCCGCATCCGCGACGTGCACGGCGGGCGCTTCCCCCGGAAGCGGGAGGATATCGCCGCCCTGCCCGGCGTGGGGCCGTACACCACGGCCGCCATCGCCAGCATCGCCTTCGAGCAGCCCGTGGCCTGCGTGGACGCCAATGTGGAACGGGTCATCGCCCGGGTCTTCGACGTGGATGCGCCGGTCAAGGAAAAAGAGGCCGCCGCCCGCATCGCCGCCCTGGCGCAGCAGCTGTTGCCGCCCGCACAGGCCCGGGCGCACAACCAGGCCATGATGGAACTTGGCGCGCTCGTCTGCGGGCGCAAGCCCCGTTGCGAAGCCTGCCCGCTGGCCGACTTCTGCCTGTCCCGCCATCTGGGCATCGTGCACGAGCGCCCCGTGCCCGGCCGCAAGGCCGATACGGTGCTGCTGGATGTGGTGACGGGCGTGCTGCGGCATGAGGGGCGCATCTTCGTGCAGAAACGTTGCGACCGCGGGGCCTGGGGCGGGCTCTGGGAATTCCCGGGCGGCCGGGTGGAACCCGGAGAGGAACCCCGGCAGGCCGTAGTGCGCGAACATCATGAGGAAACGGGCTTCGCCGTGCGGGTGACGGACGATCACGGCATCATCCGGCACGGCTACACCACCTACCGCGTGACCCTGCACTGCTTCAGCGTCGCACTGACGGCGGGCGCGTGGGCAACGGATGCCGAGGGACTGCCCGTCCCGCCCGTGCTGACCGCCGCCAGCGCCTACCGTTGGGCAAGCCCGCAGGAACTGCAGACCCTGGCCATGCCCGCCGCTCACCGCAAGCTGGCGGACCGGCTCTTTGCGGCTGCCGCCGCGCCGGAGCAGGCGCGCCTCGTCTGACGGTCCTCAGGACGCGGGCCCGCTTGCCGCCAGCCCTGTCTTGAGCTATCATGTGACAAAAGGAACAGCCCTGTGCCCCGCCACATCTCTCTCGGGATGCGGTCTGCCGGCAAGCGCCGCATGATCCCGCATGCGGGCCGCATGAGGCGACGGGCGTACCGTACCGCACCCCGCAAGCCACCTGGAGCCACGCATGGAAACGGCAAAACGCATCTATCTTCTCGACGATGACGTGGAAATCTGCGAACTGTTGCAGGAGTATCTTTCCGATAACGGCTTCCAGGTACGCACGGCTCATAATGCGGCGGGCTTCTTCACGCTCTGGAATGACGGCCCGGCGGACCTCGTGGTGCTGGACATCATGCTTCCGGGCGATGACGGTTTCGCCGTCCTGCGCCGCCTGCGGGAGCTTTCCCGCGTGCCGACCATCTTCCTCTCCGCGCTGGACGGAAGCACGGACCGCATCGTCGGGCTGGAGCTGGGAGCGGACGATTACCTCGGCAAACCCTTCGAGCCGCGCGAGCTGCTGGCCCGCATCCGCACGGTGCTGCGCCGCAGCGGCGAAAGCGAGCCTCCCGCCCCGCAGGGCGGCATCCTGCGCTTTGCCTCCTGGCGGCTGGACACCACCGCCCGTCACCTGCTGACGGCCGATGACGTCATCATGCCGTTGAGCGGCGCGGAGTACCGGCTGCTGACCATCTTCCTCCAGCATCCCCGGCAGGTGCTCAGTCGGGACACCCTGCTGGAACAGACGCAGGGCCGCAACGCCCAACCCTATGACCGCAGCATCGACGTGCTTATCAGCCGCCTGCGCAACCGCCTGCAGGACGACGGCCGTTACGGCACGCTCATCAAGACCGTGCGCGGCGAAGGCTACGTGCTGGCCACGGACGTCACCCGCGAAGAGGCCGGCCCGCAGGACCGGGCATGAATACGCCGCCCGCCGCTGCGAAAGGCCGCGCGCCGCTGCGCGCCTTCTTTGCCCGCATCGGCCTGCAGACCCGGCTCTGGTTCCTGCTGGGGCTGACCTTCCTGCTGCTGCACAGCCTGACGGCCCTGCTGGCCCACCGCCTGGACGACGAGCAGGCCGCGCGCATGGTGCTGGCCGACCATGCCTCCAGCCTCACCCTCTGCCTGCTCATGCTCGACCCCCTGCATGAGGGCGGCGCGCCCCTGCCGGAGCTCATCCTCCGCCTGCGCCGTCTGGATGCCGTCAATGCCCGCATCCTGCGGCCTTCCTCGCAGCCCGTCCAGTATCGCGACGCGGCCTCCCTCTTCCTGCGGCAACGCATCAGCAACAGCCTCAAAGGCTTCGTCTCTCCCCTTCCGCCCGAGGATTCCACGGACGATCTCTCGCCGGAACCGAGCGCGACCGAACTGCTGCCGTGGAGCAAGGACATGGTCTCCCGACATCCAGGCGAGAGCCAGCCCTCCCGCCCGGACAGCGCCGCGCCGCCGCACTTCCCGCCCAGCGAATCCTTCTGGGCGGACGAAGGCTCCCAGCTCACGGACCTGAAGGAAGTGGCGCCCTATACCGCCGTGCCGCCGTGGGTCTTCGTGACCCGCGTCACCCGGCAAGGCCCCACAGGCCTGGCGCGCCTGCTCATGCTGCCCGGCACCAATCAGGCGGACGTCTACATCAGCCGCCTCTTTGTCCGGCTGGACAACGACACCTGGCTGGATATCCACCGCATCAGCCGTCTCGCGCCGTCGTGGCCCCTCATGCTGGCGCTGCTGGGGCTGGAGGCGCTGGGCATGCTGATCCTGACCGTTTTCGTGGTGCACCGGCTCATCGCGCCCCTGCGCCAGCTCATGCAGGCCAGCGACACGCTGGGGCAGGACCGCCATACGCCCCCCCTGCCGGAAAGCGGCCCGCCGGAGGTGGCCGAAGCGGCCCGCGCCTTCAACCGCATGAGCCGCCGCATCAAGGCCGCGCTGGAACAGCATCAGCGCATGCTGGCCGCCGTGGCCCACGATCTGCGCACGCCGCTGACCCGGCTGCGCCTGCGGGTGGAACAGGTTCCCGACGATCTCCTGCGCCGCAAGCTGGAGGCCGACGTCAACACCCTTTCGGCCATCATGCGCAGCAGCGAAGAACTGGGACACGCCCAGATGCCGCGGGAAAACCTGCACCGGACGGATCTCTCGGCCTTTCTGGACAGCCTGGTCACCGACCGTCTGGCCTCTCTCCTCTCCGGCGAGGAACACGCCACGGCTCCGGCAAGCGCCGCTGCGGAAGAACGCCTGCGCTTCCTGGCCGAAACGGACGGCAAAAGCTGCATCCTGCCCATCCGCGGCCATGCCCTGCGCCGCTGTCTGGACAATCTTGTGGACAATGCCCTGCGCTATGCCGTTCATATCGTGGTGCGCCTGCACCGCTGCCCCGCAAGCGGCGCCTGGATCGTGGATGTGGAGGACGACGGCCCCGGCATCCCGCCCGAAAAGCGCGAACAGGTCTTCGAACCCTTTTTCCGGCTGGACCCGGCCCGTGGCCGGCATGAGGGCGGCAGCGGGCTCGGCCTGTCCATCGCGCGCAGTATGGCGCGGCAGAACAATGCCGATCTGCACCTGCTGGAGCGCCCCGGCGGCGGTCTCATCGCCCGGCTGACCTTCGGGGCCGGGGACTAGAGTAAGCGGAGCCGTGTACGGCTTATTTGCCGCTACAGGGCGGACAGCGCCAGCCGCAGGCCGAAACAAAGGAAGAAGACGCCGGTACAGCGGTAGAGCCAGAGCTGTACGCGCGGACGCAGGAAAAGCGCGCGCACCGTCTGCAGCAAGTTGGCCAGCGTGACGAACCAGAGCAGGACGAGCAGGCCGAGGATGCCGCCCAGCACCAGGAATTGCGGGGCCAGCGGCGCATCCGGCTGCATGAACTGCGGCAGGAAAGTCAAAAAGTAGACGATGGCCTTGGGGTTGAGCACATTGGTCAAAAATCCCTGCAGGAAACTCCGACGCAGGGACATGCCGGACGTTGCGGCCAGGGTCCCCTCCCCGCAGCGCAAGACCGCCTGCGCCGCCGTGGAGGCGCCGCGCAACGACTGGAAGCCCATCCAGCAGAGGAACGCCCCGCCGCCGTATTCCAACAGGCTGAACAGCAGGCGGGAATGGGCGATGGCCGCGGATATGCCGAGCATGGCCAGCGCCGTGTGCAGACCGATGCCCAGGGCCACGCCGCAGGCGGCCAGCGTGCCCGCCACCCGCCCCTGGGAAAGCGACACGCGCGTCACCAGCGCGAAGTCCGGTCCCGGCATGATGACCATGAGGGCGGACATGGGCACATAGAGCAGCAGATTCTCCCAGAGCACGGCAGTTTCCTCCTTGCCTTTCCTTGCGGGGCGGGCCGGCACGACGTATTTTCCGTCTTGTGGCAGAAGGCAGGGGGCGATGCAAGGCCCTTTGCCCGAGGCGGCCCGTGAGGCCTGTCAACATCATCATATCCGGGAGATATCCCATGCCCACAGCCATCATCACCGGCGGCGCACGCGGCATCGGCCGCTGTCTCTGCGAAGGCTTTGCCGCGCAGGGCTACGACGTGCTGGCCTGCGACATGGACGACGCCCGCTTTTCCCATCCCCGCATCCTGCCCGTACGCATGGATCTGCGGGAGGAGGCATCCATACAGGCGGCCTTTGCCCTGGCCCGGCAACGCTTCGGCCCGCTGCACCTGCTCATCAACAACGGCGCGGTCAGCCATTTCTGCAAGCCGCTGCCGGACCTTGCCGCCGAGGAATGGGACAACGTGCTGGATACCAACCTGCGCGGCGCGTTCCTTTGCTGCCGGGCCTTCCAGACGGCCAATGCGGGCGCGGGCTATGGCCGCATCATCAATATCGCCTCCACGCGCGGCCCGCAGAACGAGGCCCACTGGGACGCCTACGGCGCGTCCAAGGGCGGCATCACGGCGCTCACGGTCTCGCTCTGCGTCTCCCTGCGCGGCAGCGGGATCACGGTCAACGCCATCAGCCCCGGCTGGATCGAGACCGGCGATTACGCCGCCCTGCGCCCGGAAGACCATGCCCAACACCCCTCCGGGCGTGTGGGGCGGCCGGACGACATCCTGCGCGCCGCCCTCTTCCTTGCCGCCCCGGACAATGATTTCGTCAACGGCATCAACCTCGTGGTGGACGGCGGCATGACCCGCCGCATGATCTATCTGGAATGAACGCCGCCCCCGCCGCACGCCGCCTCTCCACCGCCGAAGGGGACGTCCCGGCCGTCAGCCCGCTCATCGTTTCCGCCAGCCGGGCCACGGACATCCCCGCCTTTCACGGCGCGTGGTTCATGGAGCGGCTGCGGGCGGGCCACTGTTTGCGGCGCAATCCCTGCAACAGCCGGCAAGTCAGCGCCATCGCCCTGGATTCAGCGCGCGTCTTCGTTTTCTGGAGCAAAAATCCCCGGCCCTTCCTGCCGCATCTGCCGGAGATCGCCGGGCGCGGCCATGCCTTCTACTTCCAGTTCACCCTCAACGACTACGCCGCCGAAGGACTGGAACCGCATGTGCCGCCGCTGGCCCAGCGGCTTGACACCTTTTGCCGTCTGGCGGACAGCATCGGGCCGGAGCGCGTCGTCTGGCGTTTCGATCCCCTCATCCTGGGCGGCGGCCTCAGCGTGCCGCGCCTGCTGGACCGCATCGACGCGCTGGGCCGCAGGCTTGCCCCGTACACCGAGAAACTGGTCTTCAGTTTCCTGGACATGTACCGCAAGACGGCAAATGCCCTGCGGCGGCATGATCCCTCGTTGCGTGCCCCCACTCCCGACGAACAGCGGGAACTGGCCGCGGGCCTCCGCCGGCTGGCGGACGGCTGGCCGCGACGTCCGCAACTGGCAAGCTGCGCCGAGACCATCGACCTGCGCGCTCTGGGCATCGCGCACAATGCCTGCGTGGACGGTGAACTCGTCCGGCGGCTTTGCCCCCGGGATACAGAGATACAGCGCCTGTGCGGGCCGCCTCCCGCGCCGGTACAAGGCTCGCTCCTGCCCCTGGCGGACGCGAGCGCCAGACAAGACGCCGCTCCGCCGCGCGACGGCTCCCAGCGCACGGCCTGCCGCTGCCTGCCCAGCCGGGACATCGGGGCGTATTCCACCTGCCTGCACGGCTGCCTCTACTGCTACGCCAATCAATCCGAGGCCGTGGTGCGGGAACGGCTGGCCCACCTTGCGCCGGGCCGCGAACTGCTTGCCTGAGAAAGGCCCTTCGCGCCCGCCGTCCGCCGCCCCCCTTGCGTCCCGGCCCGCCTGCGGCTACCCTGCCGCCATGAAGACATCCACCTATACCCTGCTGCATACCGACGGCGCGGCCCGGGCGGGCATCGTCCACACCGCGCACGGGGACATCCCCACGCCCATCTTCATGCCCGTGGGCACCGTCGGCTCGGTGAAGGCCGTGGCCCCCGACGATCTGGCCGCCATGAACGCGCCCATCATCCTGGGCAATACCTATCACCTCTATCTGCGCCCCGGCCACAAGCTGGTGGAACGCCACGGCGGCCTGCACGGTTTCGCCTCCTGGCCCGGCGCCATCCTCACCGACAGCGGCGGCTTCCAGATCTTCAGCCTGAACTCCCTGCGCAAGCTGCGGGAAGAAGGCGCGGAGTTCCGCTCCCATCTGGACGGCTCCAGGCATCTGTTCACGCCGGAAAACGTGGTGGACATCCAACGCAGCCTCAACTCGGACATCATGATGGTGCTGGACGAATGCGTCCCCCACGGCGCGGATTACGCCTATACCGACAAATCCACGGCCCTCACCACCCGCTGGGCCCTGCGCGCCCGGCAACACTATCCGGCGGGCACGGCGCACAATCTGCTCTTCGCCATCACGCAGGGCGGTTTCTTCAAGGACCTGCGCCGCCGTTCCATCGAGGAGCTCTGCGCCCACGACTTTGATGGTTTTGCCGTCGGCGGCCTCTCCGTGGGCGAGCCCAAGCCCGTCATGTACGATTTCATGTACGACATCGCGCCGCAGCTGCCCGCCGACAAGCCCCGTTATCTCATGGGCGTGGGCACCCCGCTGGACATCGCCAACGGCATAGCGGCCGGCATCGACATGTTCGACTGCGTGCTGCCCACCCGCAACGCCCGTAACGGCACGTTGTACACCTCGCAGGGCAAGATCAACATCAAGCGCAAGGAATACGCCGAGGACGACGGCCCCCTGGACCCGCAATGCGGCTGCTACACCTGCCGCACCTTCTCGCGGGCCTATCTGCGCCATCTCTACGTCAGCAAGGAGCTGCTCTCCTTCCGTCTCAACTCCCTGCACAACCTGACGTACTTCCTCGACCTCGTACGCAATGCCCGGCAGGCCATCCTGGAAAACCGCTACGCGGACTTCCTGGCCGGCGTGGCCGCCATCTATCCCGAAGAGGCCGCCCAGGCCGCGGGGATGTAGCCTCGGACGCCCGGGGGAGCCGCGCACGGCTCCTCCGCCGTCCTCCCTCGCCGCCCCCGGGGACGCCGCACGGCATGTCTAGACTTTTTCTTGTCTATCCGGCCGCATGTTGCTATGACAGGGACTCGCCTTGCCGCATCACGGCGGGCCTTTTCCCGTTCCGGCTGGAGCCACGCGCATGACCTGCATCTTTACCCCGTCCGCCTGTCATATCGACCTGCCCGCCCTGCAGCGCAACTTTGCCCGCCTCGGCGCGCCGGAGACCATCCTGCCGGTCATCAAGTCCGACGCCTACGGACACGGCCTGCTGCCGGTGGCACGGGCGCTGGACCGCGCCGGTGCGCGCCAGTTCGCCGTCGGCACCGTCAGCGAGGGCATCTCCCTGCGAGACGAAGGCTATCGCCAGCGCGTGGTGACGCTCATGGGCGCGCTCTGCCCCAACGAGTGGACGCAGGCCGCCGATGCGCACCTTACGCCGGTGGTGGCCTGTTTCGAGGACCTGCAGAACGCGGCCGAAGGCCTGAACGGACGCGGCGACACCCTGGACATCGCCCTCAAGCTGGACACCGGCATGGGGCGGCTGGGCTTCGACGCTGCGGACATCCCCGCCCTGCTCAACGCCCTTGACCGCATGCCGCAGGTAACACCGGTCATGGCCCTTTCGCACATGCCCAGCGCGGACATGCCCGAAGACGAAACCTTTTCGCTGGAGCAGATAGAGCGATTCCGCACGCTGTGCGAGCCCCTGCGGCAGCGCTGGCCCGCTCTGGCGCGCTCGCTGGCCAATACGGCGGGTACGCTCGGCCTGCCGCAGGCCCGTTTCGAGCTTTGCCGCCCCGGACTGGCCCTCTACGGCGGCAATCCCTTTGCGGGCGGCCCCTGGGAAGAGCGCGGCGCGGGCCTCGAATGGGTCATGAGCCTCAGCGCCCCGGTCATGCAGGTACGTCAACTGCGGGCCGGACAAAGCCTTTCCTACGGGCGCACCTTCACCGCCCCCCATGACATGACCATCGCCGTCATCGCCTGCGGCTACGCCACGGCCTACCCGCGCGCCCTGTCCAACAAGGCCGCCGTCCTCCTGCACGGCCGCCGCGCGCCCGTGGTGGGCCGCGTCTGCATGAGCATGATGATGGCCGACGTGAGCCACCTGCCCGACGTCAGCCGGGGAGATACCGCCTGGCTCATGGGCGGCGAGGCCGCCCCGGGCGAACGCCCCGTCACCGTCTGCGAACTGGCCCGGCTGGCCGACGTGCTGCCCTATGAGCTCCTTTGCCTCATGGGTGAAGTGAACCCCCGGCAGTATATCGTTTAGACTTGCTGGAGTTGTTCTGCACATGTTTTTTGGGGGGAAGGGGAACCCCTCCGCCGGCGCGGGAGGGGTTCCCCTTCCCCCCAAGCCCCCCATCCCTTCCCCAGCGCGCTTTTACCTGAAAGAATACGGGGCGTTCAGTATGAAGCGTACGTTGACAGGTCCTGGACAAGAAAATCTTACGGGCATCGACAGCAGAGCGCGACCGAAAGGCGGCCCGCAGGGCCGTGCCTGTTAGGCGACGCAGGAGCCTTACAGGCATCGACAGCAGAGCGCGACTGAAAGGCGGCCCGCAGGGCCGTGCCTGTTAGGCGACGCAGGAGCCTTACAGGCATCGACAGCAGAGCGGGAGGGGTTCCCCTTCCCCCCAGAAAATGGACAGCCGAGCGCCCCATTTCCCGGCGTTCAGGAGGCGTTTATGCTTATCTATCTGACCGGGCCGCGAGCCTGCGGCAAGACGAGTCTTGGCCGGTCGCTGGCCGCGGCCCTCGGCCTGCCCTTCGTGGATACGGATCACTACTTGCGGGAGCGCAGCGGCGAAGAGGTTGCCGCCATCGTGGCCCGTGAAGGCTGGGAAGGCTTCCGCCGCCGGGAAAGCGCCATCCTGCGCGAAGTGGCCGCCGAGCTGGAAAACGGCCCCGCAACGGCGGAGACGGCCGCTCAGGATGCTCCGTCAGCCTGGCGCGGCGTGGTGGCCACGGGCGGCGGCATGGTGCTGGCCGAAGAGAACCGCCGCTTCATGCGCGAGACGGGCCGCGTCTTCTTTCTGGACGTGCCGGTGGCGGAACTGGTCCGACGTCTGAGCCGCAACCCGCTGGAGGCGCAACGCCCCTCGCTGACGGGGAAGAGCCTGACCGAGGAAGTGGCCGACGTGCTGGCGCAGCGGCTCCCCTTGTATGAAGAGGCCCACCACCGCCTCGATGCCGCCCGCCCGCTTCGGGACGTCCGCGCGCAGGCCCTGGCTCTGCTTTCCGGGAATGCCGGCGCATGAGGGACGCTCCGTCCATTTCGGTCATCGTCCCGGTCTGGAACGCGGCTGCCGATGGCGGTGACCGCCTGCGGACGGCCTTTGCCAGCCTTTTTGCCCAGAGCGGCACGCCGCAGGCCCCCCTGCCCACGCTGGAGATCCTTGCCGTGGATGACGGCTCCGACGACGCCACGCCCACCATCCTGCGCGAGCTGGCCCGTGAAGACGAACGCCTGCGCATCGTCCGCATCCCGCACGGCGGCATAGCCCGGGCGCTCAATGCCGGGCTGGACGCGGCGCGGGGCGAGCTCATCGCCCGTATGGACGCCGATGATGTGGCCCATCCGCAGCGTCTTGCCCGGCAGGCGGCCCATCTTCGGCGACAGCCGGAGCTGGACGTCAGCGCAAGCCGCGTGCGCTTTGGCGGCGATCCGCGCACGGCGTACGGCTTCGCCTGCTATGTGGCCTGGCAGAACAGCTTGTGCAGCCATGAAGAGATGGCCCGCGACCGCTTCCGGGACACGCCGGTCTGCCATCCTTCCGCCATGTTCCGCCGCACCGCCGTCCAACGCTTCGGCGGCTATGCCGACGGCGACTTTGCCGAGGACTGGGAGCTGTGGCTGCGCTGGTTCCATGCCGGGGCCCGCATGGAGAAACTGCCGGAGGAACTGCTCGTCTGGAACGACCCGCCCGGCAGGCTGACCCGCACCGACGCCCGCTATGCCGATGCCGCCAACGATGCCTTGCGCGCCCGCTGGCTGGCCCGTCACCTGCACCGTACTGGCCGGGAGCGGGTATGGGTGCTGGGCGCGGGCCGGGTGGCGCGCCGCCGTCTTGCGCCGCTCTGGGCCGAAGGCATCGAGCCCGCTGCCTTCATCGACATCGATCCGCACAAGATCGGCCAGCGGGTACCCCTGTCGCCGGGCGACCCCCGTCGGGTACCCGTCCTTTCCCGTCAGGCGCTGCCGCCGCCGGGCACGGGCCTGCTGCTCAATGCCCTGACGGCCCACGGCGCGGCCGAAGAGGCCGCCGCCTGGCTTGCGGACGCGGGCTATGCCCGGGAAGACTGGCTGCTGGTCTGAACAGACGCTTTTTTGCATGCAACGGCGCGAAAAGGCGGCATTCCGGCCCGGCCGACCTGTCGGCGGGCCGCAAAGGCTTTGACAGAAGCCCCGCCATGCCGTATTGTAGTCGAGCCGATATTTCCTGCCTTCAGGGGCATTCCCCGGCAATCATCCACGAGGAGAAGCCATATGCTGGATCTCAATATCACTCTGCTCTTCCAGTTGGCGAACTTTCTGATCGCCCTCTTCGTCCTGAATATCCTGCTCATCCGCCCCATACGGCGCATCATCCGTCAGCGCAAGGACGTCATGGACGGCATGCGCGGCGAAGCCGAATCCTTCGAGGGCGAAGCCGCCAAACGGCTGGACAACTACGAGGCGGCCCTCGTGCAGGCGCGGCGTGATGCCGCCCGCCTCTGTGACGAAGGCCGCAGCGCGGGTGCGGCGGAACAGCAGGTCATTGTGGGCGATGCCCAGAAGAAGGCCCAGGAGATCCTGGCCCAGACCCGTCGGGAACTGGAAGCCGAAGCCCAGCAGACCCTTGCCGCCCTGCGCGGTCAGGTGGCCACCCTCTCCGCCCTGACGGCGGAAAAGGTGCTGCGGGGCTAGAGCGTTTTGTCTTTTTTGCAGGCACGACGCGAGGCGGCGGCACAACGCCGCCCGGCCAGGCGTGAGCGGAAAAACCGCGTTTTCGCCGCGAAACGACAGGCCGCATGGTTTGGAACGCCAAACGTTGCAAACTGAAGATGCAAGGCGGCTGCACAGTCCGCCCGGCCGAAAGTGAGCGGCAAGACCGCGTTCTTTCCGCGAAACCACAGGCCGTATGGTTTGAAACGCAAAGCGTTGCAAACTGAAGATGCTTTAGGATACGCAACCGGCAACGGCAAGGGGGTAATCACCTTGAAAATGTGGAAACATGCAGGCCGCAGGGTCGCGCGGCAGACGGTGCTCGTCACGGCGCTCACCCTGCTCATGACCGCCGCGGCTCTGGCGGCGGAAGAACATGCCGCGCCCCGCTGGGGAGATTTCGGCTGGCGTGTCCTCAACTTCGTCCTGTTTGCGGGCATCCTCTGGTATTTCGTGGGCGGTCTGGCCCGCAAATACTTCAGCGGACGCCGCCGGCAGATCCAGGAAGGGCTCGACGATCTGGAGCAGCGCCGCAGCGACGCCAAAAAGCGTCTGGCTGAAGTGGAACAGCGCATCGCTCATCTGGAAGCCGAACGCAAGGCCATCCTCGAGGAAAGCGCCGCCCAGGCCGAACGCCTGAAGGCGGGCATCCTGGACGAGGCCCGGCGTCAGGCCGACCAGATCCTCGAGCAGGCCCGCCGCACGGCGGAGAACGAAGGCCGCACCATCCTTGCGGAAGTGCGCGCCGCCGTGGCCGACGAGATCGTGGACGCCGCCCAGAAGGCCCTTGTGGAAAAGCTGGATGCCCAGGGACATGAAGCGCTCATTGCCAAATCGCTCAACAAGGTGGTGCTGCAATGACAGAATCCATGATCGCACGCCGGTACGCGGCCGCGCTCTTTGCCCTCGGCCGTGAGCAGGGGGAAGAGGCGCTTGGCCGCTACAATGCCGACCTGCAGGCCCTGCGCGAGCAGACGCAGGCGGTCCCGGCCCTGGCGGCGGTGCTGAAAAGCCCGATCATCGCCACGGCCGAAAAGAAGGCCGTCCTTTCCGCCGTGCTGAAAAAAATGAAGATCGACCAGACGGTCCGCAACTTCTGTCTGTTGCTGGCCGACAAGGAACGCCTGGCCTGCCTGGGCGATATTGTGCGCTGCTACGGCACGCTGCTGGACGAGGCGAGGGGAATTCTCCGCGGCAGGCTCACCACCGCCGTGGAACTTACCGAAGAAAAGCAGGTCGCTCTCAAGGCCGAGCTGGAACAGAAGGCCGGGACATCCATCGAACTGGGCTTTGACGTGGATCCCGACATTCTCGGCGGCATCGTCCTCAAGGTGGGCGACAAGGTGCTGGACGCCAGTCTGCGCGCTCAACTGGCAATCCTTCGGGAGACATTCAAGAGGGGTGAATAGCAGATGCAGATCAAAGCCGAAGAAATCAGCAAGATCATCGAAAGTCAGATCAAAAACTACGAGCAGCGCGTAGAAATGAGCGAGACCGGCACCGTGCTCTACGTCGGTGACGGCATCGCCCGTGTCTATGGCGTGCAGAACGCCATGTCCATGGAACTGCTGGAATTCCCCGGCGGCGTCATGGGGATGGTGCTCAACCTGGAAGAGGACAACGTGGGTGTGGCTCTTCTCGGCTCGGACGTGGGCATCAAGGAAGGCGACCCGGTCAAGCGCACCGGCAAGATCTTCTCCGTGCCCGTGGGGGACAAGGTCATGGGCCGCGTGCTCGACCCGCTGGGTCAGCCGCTGGACGGCCTGGGCCCGATCGAGGCCACGGAAGTTCGCCCCGTGGAAATCAAGGCCCCCGGCATCATCGCCCGCAAGAGCGTGCATGAGCCCATGCCCACCGGCCTGAAGGCCATCGACGCCATGACGCCCATCGGCCGCGGTCAGCGCGAGCTGATCATCGGCGACCGTCAGACCGGCAAGACCGCCGTGTGCATCGATGCCATCCTCGCCCAGAAGGATACGGACATCCACTGCTTCTATGTGGCCATCGGTCAGAAAAAGTCCTCCGTGGCCCTGGTGGCCGACACCCTGCGCCGTCATGGCGCCATGGAATACACCACCATCATCTCCGCCACGGCTTCCGACCCCGCGCCGCTGCAGTACATCGCCGCCTACACCGGCTGCACCATGGCCGAGCACTACCGCGACAACGGCAAGCACGCGCTCATCATCTACGACGACCTTTCCAAGCAGGCCGTGGCCTATCGCCAGATGTCCCTGCTGCTCCGTCGTCCTCCGGGACGTGAAGCCTTCCCCGGCGACGTCTTCTACCTGCACTCCCGTCTGCTGGAACGTGCGGCCAAGGTCAACGACGATCTGGGCGCGGGCTCGCTGACCGCCCTGCCCATCATCGAGACCCAGGCGGGCGACGTGTCGGCCTACATCCCGACCAACGTGATCTCCATCACGGACGGCCAGGTGTATCTGGAGCCCAACCTGTTCAACGCCGGCGTGCGCCCGGCCATCAACGTGGGCCTTTCCGTGTCCCGCGTGGGCGGCGCTGCCCAGATCAAGGCCATGAAACAGGTTGCCGGGACCATGCGCCTCGACCTTGCCCAGTACCGCGAACTGGCGGCCTTCGCCCAGTTCGGTTCCGATCTGGACAAGGCGACCAAGGCCAAGCTGGACCGTGGCGCGCGGCTGGTGGAACTGCTCAAGCAGCCCCAGTATCAGCCCATGCCCGCCCATGAGCAGGTAGCCTCCATCTACGCCGCCACGCGCGGCCACATGGACGACGTGCCCGTGGAGCGCATCCGGGAATTCGAAAGCAAGATGCTGGCCTTCATGCGCGACTCCAAGAAGGACGCTCTGGAAGCCATCAAGGAAAAGAAGGTCATTGACGAAGCCGTGGAAAAGAGCCTGACCGAGGCCATTGCCGCGTTCAAGAAGACGTGGCAGGCGTAACGCCGGGAGGAAACCATGCCTTCACTCAAAGACGTCAAAATGAAGATCGTGGGGGTCGGCAAGACCAAGCAGATCACCAAGGCCATGAACATGGTGGCCTCGGCGAAGCTGCGCGGCGCGCAGGCCCGCATCGAGCGCTTCCGTCCCTACGCGGGCAAGTACCGTCAGGTGCTGGCGGAACTGGCGCGCAAGGTGGAAGACGGCGCGCATCCGCTGTTGGCGGAGCATCAGGAAAAGAAGCGTTGCGCCATCGTCCTGGTGACCTCGGACCGCGGCCTGTGCGGCGGCTTCAACGCCAATATCGTCAATGCCGCTCTCAAGCTGGCCGCCGAAAAACGGTCTGAGGGCATGGACGTGCAGTTCGCCTGCGTGGGCCGCAAGGGACGCGACGCCATCCGCAGCGCCGGGCAGGAGATCACCCTGTCCTACGGCGACCGTATGGGCAGCGTGGACTTCGCCCTCGCCAGCTCCGTGGCGCTGGAGATGATCCACGGCTACGAGACGCTGGCGCTGGACGAGGTCTGGATGGTCTATGGAGAATTCGTCTCCATGGGGCATCAGCCCCCGCGCAGCCTGCGCCTTCTGCCGCTGAGCGCGCCGGAAGCCGGGCAGGACGAAGACGCGGCACAGGGCGCGCATTGCGAATACCTGTACGAGCCCAACGAGGAACAGCTGCTCGCGGAACTTCTGCCCAGCTACGTCAAGGTGCAGGTCTATCGCGGCATGCTGGATACGGCAGCCAGCGAACATGCGGCCCGTATGGCCGCCATGGACAATGCCACCCGTAACTGCAATGAAATGATCAATACGCTGACCCTGCTGTACAACAAGACGCGGCAGGCCTCCATCACCAGCGAACTCATTGACATTGTCGGCGGCGCCGAGGCGCTCAACGGGTAACAGGAGCAAGCACATGAAGAAAAACATCGGTAAAATTGTCCAGGTTATCGGTGCCGTCGTGGACGTGGAGTTCAGCGGCGGACACCTGCCGGACATCCTCACCGCGCTTGAGATCAAAAACCCCAACAACAGCGACGCCCCTGACCTGATCTGTGAAGTGGCGCAGCACCTTGGGGACGGCGTCGTGCGCACCATCGCCATGGACGCCACGGAAGGTCTCGTGCGCGGCATGGAGGTGGTGGATACCGGCAAGCCCATCATGGTCCCGGTGGGCAAGGCTTCCGTGGGCCGCATCCTCAACGTCATCGGTCGCCCGGTGGACGAAATGGGCCCGGTCAACGCGGAAAAATACTACCCCATCCACCGTCCCGCTCCCAGCTTCACCGAACAGAACACCAAGGTGGAACTGCTGGAGACCGGCATCAAGGTGGTGGACCTGCTCGTGCCCTTCCCCAAGGGCGGCAAGATGGGCCTCTTCGGCGGCGCAGGCGTGGGCAAGACCGTTATCCTGATGGAGATGATCAACAACATCGCCAAGCAGCACGGCGGTTCCTCCGTCTTCGCCGGTGTCGGCGAGCGTACCCGTGAAGGGAACGACCTTTACCACGAACTGAAGGACGCAGGCGTGCTGGAACGCGCCACGCTTGTCTACGGCCAGATGAACGAGCCGCCGGGAGCCCGTGCGCGCGTGGCCCTTACCGCGCTTGCCTGCGCCGAGTACTTCCGCGATGAAGAGAATCAGGACGTGCTCCTCTTCATCGACAACATCTTCCGCTTCACGCAGGCCGGTTCGGAAGTGTCCGCCCTGCTGGGCCGCATGCCGTCCGCCGTGGGCTATCAGCCCACCCTCGGTACGGACCTGGGCGCTCTGCAGGAACGCATCACCTCCACCAACAAGGGTTCCATCACGTCCGTGCAGGCCGTTTACGTACCTGCCGACGACCTGACCGACCCCGCCCCGGCCACGACCTTCTCGCATCTGGACGGAACGCTCGTGCTGTCCCGCCAGATCGCGGAACTGGGCATCTACCCCGCCGTGGACCCGCTGGACTCCACCTCGCGCATCCTTGACCCCAACGTGGTGGGCGAGGAACACTATCAGGTGGCCCGGCAGGTGCAGATGGTGCTGCAGAAGTACAAGGAACTGCAGGACATCATCGCCATCCTCGGCATGGACGAACTCTCGGATGAGGACAAGCTCACCGTGGCGCGCGCCCGCCGCATCCAGCGTTTCCTCTCCCAGCCCTTCCATGTGGCCGAAACCTTCACCGGCACGCCCGGCCAGTATGTGAAACTTGAAGACACCATCAAGGGCTTCAAGGGCATCCTGGAAGGCAAGTACGACCATCTGGCCGAAAGCGACTTCTACATGCTGGGCGGCATCGACCAGGCCGTCGCCAAGTACGAAGCCCGCATCAGCCAGGAAAAGTAAGGCATAGCGGAGGATACGCATGAGCACGCTGCAACTGGAGATCGTCACCCCGGACAAGACCGTGGTCAGCACGGAGACGGATATGGTCGTCTGCCCCGGCGTCATGGGTGAATTCGGCGTGCTGCCGCATCACGTCTCTCTGCTTTCGGCCCTGAAAATCGGCCTTCTTCGCTACAGCGACAACGGCAAGGATCAGTACATCTTCATTTCCGGCGGCTTTGCCGACGTGAACGAGAACGTGCTGACCGTGCTGGCCGAATCGGCGGAACGTGCCGAGGACATTGACGTGGCGCGCGCCGAAGCCGCCAAACGACGCGCCGAGGAACGCCTGAGCCAGCGCGCTGAGGATCTGGACGTCAAGCGGGCGGAAGCCGCCCTGCAACGTGCCGTGACCCGTCTGCAACTGGCTCGCCGCTAACCTTCGGCGGCAAGAAACGCATACAGGGCCGGAAGAGCGATCTTCCGGCCCTGTTTTATTGTGAAAATGCCTACTGCTTTGGGGGGAGCCCCCCTCCACCTGCGCGCTTTTATCAGGGGAAAAGCAGGGGAGCGGTGCGCACCGCCCCTCGGGGCAGGTGGAGCATGCACTGTTAATTTTCCGTATATATTGAAATGATTAACAAATTTACATCAACAGACCCTAGTCGTCATCATCCTCATCATCTTCATCATCGCCGTCATAGTCTATCGCATCATCCCAGCTGTCCGGCGGGAGGAATTCCGGCCGGAATTCTGCGTAATCGACGCCGGGCAAAGGCTCCTTGCTCAGTTCGATGGAACGGGCGGTAGCGCACCAGGCGCCCACATGTTCAAAGCCTTCGCCCCTGGACGGATAGTCCCCTTCCACATCGCCGCGGTTGCCGATGGCCAGCAGAAGCGGCAGCGGCATGGCGGCCTTGCCGCCGTCGTGCGGGCAGTGTTCCAGGTCGATGAAGACCTTGAGCGCATGATTGTAGATATAGCGCAGGCCCTGATCGGAAGAATCGCGTTTCTCCACATCGAGCCAGGCGTAATTTTGCGTTGCGAAGCCGTACAGATTGTTGAGTTCGCTTTGCGCCATGTCGGCACAGAGATCCTCATTGCCCGGCAGTTCCCAGCCCGACCGGGCATCCGTCGCGACGGCGTAGACCCGGTCGCCCTTCCAGTCCCCGGCAAGCAGATTTTGCAGATCCCAAAAGATCTCGCAGCCCCCCGCCTCGGGGACGGCCAGCTCGCGCATGCTGAGCGTGTAGTAGCCGAAGCATTCGCGCTTATCCACGTTGACCAGCATATAATAGCGCCCAAGCCCCATTTCCGTGAAGTTCGGCCGGAACTCCTCGTAATCCACGTCTTCCAGCGGCTCCTTGCGGATCTCGATGGAACGCACGCTATCGATCCACCATGCTTCGGCCTCCTCCATCTTCTCTGCGGCGTCCTCATCAGCCACATCAAAATCAAAGTCGCTGCCGCCCGGAGCGATCAGCAGCGGCAGGGGCGCAATGTCGTCCAGATTGACGGGGCAATGCGCCAGATCAAGGAAGACCTCCAGCTCATGGTTGTAGATATAGCGCAGGCCGTGATCCTCGGTATCCACTTCATCCGGTTGCAGGTTCCTGCACTCGTCGCAGGCAAACCTGTACAGGCTCTTGATGCCCAACTCCTTCCGGGCCGCGGCCAGTTCGCCGCTGTAGCTGCCGTCATCCTTGGGCAGATGACTCGCGACGACATAGACCCTGTCCCCCTTCCAGGGCCCGGCCAGCAGATTATGCAGGGCCCGCACCAGCGGAGTTTGATGGTAGCTCCATTCCGCCATTTTCGCGCCACTGCCGAAGTCGTGGGGAGAGAGCGACTCCTTCTTGTCCAGATTGACGATCATGTTATAGCTTCCCATGTGTTCCTCCTGTCATATGTGCTTGTGGTCTCCGGAATACCGGTCGGCCTTCACTCCGTTACGATGATGGGGCCGGACCACGGACGCTCCTTCCGTTCCAGAAAGTTCGGCCGGAATTCCGTATAGTCGACACCCGACAAAGGATCCGTCCTCACCTCGATGGAGCGGACGCTGGCGCACCACTTCCCCATGTGCTCGAAGCCGTCATCCTCGGGCGCGAGGTCCAGCGCGGCATCTCCCACATTGCCGATGGTCAGCAAAAGCGGCAGCGGGGCGATGCAGGTCTCGTCCTCCTGCGGCACGGGGCAATGCTTCAGATCGACATACTCCTTGAGGGCATGGTTATAGAGGTAGCGTATGCCGTGATCCTGCATATCCACTGACGCGCTGACTCGTTTGAAATGTTTTTCGGCGTAGAGAAAGAGCCCCTTTTCCTCGCTTTTGGCCAGTTCGGCGCAAAGTTCGTCGTTTCCGGGGAATTCCCAGCCTTTCAGCGCGTCGTTGGCGACGACGTACACGCGGTCGCCCTTCCAGTCTCCGGCCAGGAGGTTATGCAGGATGTGCACCATTTCGCACCGGCAGCAGGCCCAGTCCAGCAGCTGGAGATCATAGGCCCCGAACAGCATGCGCTTGTCCACATTGACGACATAGTAATGGCGTCCGGGCGGGACCTCCGTGAAGCCGGGACGGAATTCCGCGTAATCGACGTTCTTGAGCGGCGTTCTGCTCACCTCGATGGAACGGACGGTATCGCACCACGTCCCCACATAATCGCTGCACTCTTCCGGCAGGAAGTCAAAGTTGCCGCCGGCCGGGGCGTCATGTCCTATGGCGATGAGCAGGGGCAGCGGCGCGATCCAGTCCGTATATCGCGGGCAGTGTTCCAGATCGATGAACACCTTGAGCGCATGATTATAGATATAGCGGATGTTGTGATCCTCCGTGTCCGTATCCTTCGGCCCCAGGGCCGTGTAGTGCTGGCTCGCGTAGGCATACAGGCTCTTGGCGCCTGTCCCCCGCAGGGCTTCGGACAACGCCGCCCTGTAGCGGGAGTCATAACTTGCCAGCGCATAGTCCGAGACGGCATAGACCCGGTCGCCCTTCCAGCGGCCTTCCAGCAGGTTTTTCAGGGCCAGCACCACGGATTGCCCCTGATAGCACCATTCCGCCATTTTCGCGCCGGAGTCGAAGTCATGCGGCGAAAGCAGCTCCTTCTTGTCCACATTGACGATCAGGTAATAGACGCCCATAGATTCCTCCTGTCATGTCGAGTCTTTCACGCCGGCCCATCCCGCAGCGCGGAAGGACTTGCCAACCACATTCACACCCAGCGCATCCGCCGCACGGCTGGTCACAATCGCTGACGCCGCCTCTCCCCGCTCGAAACAAAGGACGTCCGGCGGCGGATAAAAAAATGCCCCGTGAGGGGCAAGGAAAAAACAGGGAGCTTATTCGTCCCCCACCTTGAGCGCGGCAAGGAAGGCCTCCTGCGGCAGCTCCACATTGCCCATGCGCTTCATGCGCTTCTTGCCTTCCTTCTGCTTCTCCAGCAGCTTGCGCTTACGAGTGATGTCGCCGCCGTAACACTTGGCGGTCACGTCCTTGCGGAAGGCGGAGACCGTCTCGCGGGCGATGATCTTCTGGCCGATGGCCGCCTGGATGGCCACCTGGAAGAGCTGGCGCGGGATGGTGCGCTTGAGCTTGAGGGCCAGCGCCCGCCCGTAGGGATAGGCGCGGTCCCGGTGCACGATGACGGCCAGCGCGTCCACCGGTTCGCCGTTGAGCATGATGTCCAGCTTGACGAGGTCGGAAGCCCGGTAGTCGATGGGCTGATAATCCATGCTGGCGTAGCCGCGCGTGGCGGACTTGAGCCGGTCGAAGAAGTCGTAGACGATCTCCGCAAAGGGCAGTTCGTAGGTCACCACCACGCGGTTGGCGGCCAGATAGTGCAGGTTCTTCTGCGTACCGCGCTTTTCCTCGCAGAGCTTCATGACATTGCCCACATATTCGTTGGGCACATGGATGTCCATGTTCACATACGGCTCGTAGAGGGTGCGTATCTTGGTGGGATCGGGCAGATGGCTGGGGTTGTCGATCTCCAGCGTCTTGCCGTCGTTGGTCTCCACCTTGTAGATGACCGAGGGCGCGGTGGCGATGAGATCCACCTCGAACTCGCGTTCCAGCCGTTCCTGGATGATCTCCATGTGCAGCAGGCCGAGGAAGCCGCAGCGGAAGCCGAAGCCCAGCGCCTGCGAGGTCTCCGGCTCGAAGCTGAAAGCCGCGTCGTTGAGCTGCAGCTTCTCCAGCGCGGCCTTGAGGCCTTCGTAATCGTCGGAATCAGAGGGATACAGCCCGCAGAAGACCATAGGCTTCACTTCCTTGAAGCCCGGCACGGGTTCGTCCGCCGGATTGGCGGCCAGGGTGATGGTGTCGCCCACGCGCGCGTCCCCCAGCTCCTTGATGGAACCGCAGAGGAAGCCCACCTCCCCGGCGTGCAGCTCCGGCACGTCGGTGGACTCCGGCTGGAAAACGCCCAGCCGCAGCACGTCGTATTCCTTGCCCGTGCTCATGAGGCGGATGCGGTCGCCCAGCTTCACCGTACCGTCCACGATGCGGAAGAGCACCACCACGCCCTGATAGCTGTCGTACCACGAGTCGAAGATCAGCGCCTTGAGCGGCCCGTCCTCCCTGCCCTGCGGCGCGGGCAGGCGGTGCACGATGGCCTCCAGCACGTCCGGCACGCCCATGCCGGTCTTGGCGGAGACGGGCAGGGCCTCGGAGCAGTCCAGCCCGATGGCTTCCTCGATCTCGGCCTTGACCCGGTCCACCTCCGCGCTGGGCAGGTCGATCTTGTTGAGCACCGGCACGATCTCGTGGTCATGGTCCAGCGCCAGATAGACGTTGGCCAGAGTCTGCGCCTCCACGCCCTGGGTGGCGTCCACCACCAGCAGCGCGCCCTCGCAGGCGGCCAGCGAGCGGGAGACCTCGTAGTTGAAGTCCACATGGCCGGGGGTATCGATGAGGTTGAGCTCGTACTCCTGCCCGTCCGCCGCCACATAGGGGATGCGTACGGTCTGCGCCTTGATGGTGATGCCGCGCTCTCGTTCCAGATCCATCTTGTCCAGATACTGCTGGCGCGCCTCCCGCTGACTGACCACCTTGGTCAGCTCAAGGATACGGTCGGCAAGGGTGGATTTGCCGTGGTCGATATGGGCAATGATGCAGAAGTTACGGATAAATTCCTGCTTGGGCATGGTCATCGAACTCGCTGGAGGTTAAAGACATGACAGGGAGAATACCCGATGTCGCAAAGTCTTTTTTTATATCCCGAACAGCGGCAAAAGTCCATATTGCCCGGCTGGCGGCGGGTTAGAGCGTTTCACCTTTGAAAAGGGTGAAACGCGAGGCGGCAGCACAGCGCCGCCCGGCCCAAAGTGAGCGGAAAAACCGCGTTTTTTCCGCGAACCGAAGGGCGTAACGGAACATGCTCTAATGCCGGGAGATGCCCCAAGCTGGTCATCCCCCGGCATTACATTGCTCCCGCCGGACGGACTCGTTCTGGCAGCCGGAACGGCAGACAAGAAAGCCCCGCCCGCAGGCTTATATTATTCTACAGCGCCGCGCCGATGATCTCCCCGAACTCGCGGCAGCCCACCACGCGGGAGCCGCTGACCTGATCGGCAAGATCCACGGTGACGGCGCGTCCGGCAATGGCCTTGCTCATGGCCGAACGGATGCGCTCCGCCGCCGCCGCATAGCCCATGTGTTCCAGCATGAGCGCCCCACAGAGGATGACGCTGCCGGGATTGGCCTTGTCCTGCCCGGCGATGGTGGGCGCGGTGCCGTGCGTGGCCTCGAAGAAGGCCAGGGAATCGGACATGTTCACGCCCGGCGCAAGGCCCAGCCCGCCCACCTGCGCGGCCAGCGCGTCGGAGAGATAGTCCCCGTTGAGGTTGGGCGTGGCGATGACGTGATACTGTTCGGGATGGAGGATCGCCTCCTGGAACATGGCGTCGGCGATGCGGTCTTTGACCACCAGCCGGCCGGGCACGGCTTCCTTCTCCGTGCAGGTCTGCGCGCCGAATTCGCGCGCCGCCACGTCATAGCCCCACTGACGGAAGCCGCCTTCGGTGAACTTCATGATATTTCCCTTGTGCACCAGCGTCAGGGAGGGCTGACCGGTATCCAGCGCATAGCGCAGGGCGCGCCGCACGAGGCGCTCCGAACCGAAAGCGCTCATGGGCTTGATGCCCACCGCGGCGTCCTCGCGGATCTTGCCCACGCCGAACTCCTCGCGCAGGAAGGCGATGAGCTTCTTCGCTTCCGGGGTCTCGGCGGCGTATTCGATACCGGCGTACACGTCTTCCGTATTTTCCCGGAAAATGGTCATATTGACCTTTTCAGGATGCTTGACCGGCGTCTCCAGCCCGGTGAAGTGGCGGATGGGCCGGATGCAGGCATAGAGATCCAGCGTCTGCCGCAGGGTGACGTTGAGGCTGCGGCGGCCCGTGCCCACGGGCGTGCCCAGCGGCCCCTTGATGGCCACACTCGCCCCGCGCAGGGTCTCCAGCGTGGCTTCGGGCAGGGGGCTGCCCGTTTCGGCCTCGGCCTTTTCCCCGGCCAGCAGTTCCACCCAGTCGATGCGATCGTCGGATTCGCGGGCCAGCGCCGCGTCGATGACGGGCCGGGCCGCCTGCCAGATCTCCTTGCCGATGCCGTCGCCTTCTATCCAGTAAACCGTCTTTTTCATATCGTCGTTCTCCACATGTTCTCGATCGTTGGCCCGGCGGGCTTATTCCTCGTCTTCGGAGCGCACTTCCTGCTTGAGGGCCTGGGCCCGCTGCAGGAGCTGCTCGAGCTGGATGTCCGCGCCGAGCACGCCCACGATGTCGTCCCTCTCATTGGTGACGGCGCAGGACACGGTGATGACCAGCTTCCCCGTAAACTGGGACTGGTACACGTCCATGATGTGCAGGTCGCCGGTCTGCATGGGCATCTTGAACCATTCGCGCTGCGAGAAATCATAACCGATGGGCAGGGCCTCGTAACGCTCCTTGTAAGCCGGGTCGGTGATGGTGGAGCACTTGAGCTTGCCCTCGGTATCCGTCAGATAGAGATACTGGATGAAGGGGAATTCCCGCGTGAAGGCATCCAGACGGGCGCAGGCGTGCTGGCCGAAGTCCTGAAGCTCCTGCTGCCGCGAAAGCCGGATGATGAGATGGGCCGCCAGCTCGCCCGCCAGCTGCTTCATGTGGTCGAATTCGGTCACGAAGAGCTCGGGCATGAACTTCTGGGCGAGGGCTTCCATCTCGTCGTGGGACATGTTGGTGGTACGGCCGTTCTCGTAGAGGGCCACGATGGCGTCGTAGATGCGGCCCACGGCGGGGTGCTTCTTGGAGACCTGCTTTTCCGGGGGCAGGCGCAGATTGACGTTGAGCCAGTAGGCCACGCCCGCGCGTCCGGTCTTGTCGGTGATGATGATGGGCACGGGCCGGCCCAGCAGGCGCGTGGTGTCGAAGATGTTGTAGATCTCTTCGTTCTTGGCCAGACCGTCGGCATGCACGCCCGCGCTGGTGGCGTTGAAGTCGCGCCCCACGAAGGGATAGTTGTAGGGGATGCGGTAGTTGAGCTCCTTCTCGAAGAACTCGGCCACCTCGGCGAGGATGGTGGTGTCGGCGGCGGCATCGTCTCCGGTGAGGGAGATGTATTCCACCAGCAGAGCTTCCAGCGGCGTATTGCCCGTGCGCTCCCCGAAGCCGAAGAGCGTGCTGTTGACCGCGCCGCAACCGTAGAGCCAGGCCGTCACGCCGTTGACGAGCACCTTGTGGAAGTCGTTGTGCCCGTGCCATTCCAGCCACTGCCCCGGCACGCCCGCCTCATCGGTGAAGGCGCGCACGATGCGCTGCACCGAGCGCGGCAGTCCGGCCCCGGGATAGGGCACGCCGTAGCCCATGGTGTCGCAAAGGCGGATCTTCACCGGCATCCCGCTCTGATGCGAAAGCTCCATGAGGCGCTGGGCCAGGGGCAGACAGAAACCATAGATGTCGGCGCGGGTCACGTCCTCGAAATGGCAGCGCGGGATGATGCCCCACTCCAGCGCCTGTTCGGCGAGCCCCACATACATGTCCAGCGCCTGCTGCCGGGTCTTGCCGAGCTTCAGGAAGATGTGGTAGTCCGACACGCTGGTCAGCATGCCGGTCTCGTCGAATTCCATGTCGCGGGCCAGCTTGAGGTCTTCCTTGTTGGCCCGGATCCAGGCCGTCACCCGCGGGAAGCGGTAGCCGCGCGCCCGGCAGACGTCGATGCACTTGCGGTCCTTGGCCGAGTAAAGAAAGAACTCCGAGGCCGTGATGAGTCCGCTCTTGCCGCCGAGGCGGTGCAGAAAGTCGAACATCTTGGCCACCTGCTTGACCGTATACGGCGGGCGGGCCTGCTGGCCGTCGCGAAAGGTCGTATCGGTGATACGCATCTGCTCGGCCGGTCGCGGCGCAAGCAGCACGTCGTCAAAGGCGGTACGGCAAATGCTCGTATAGGGGAAAAGCTCCCGGTAAAGCTGGGGTTGCTCCACATCCTGCAACGGAAGCGGGCGATTGCCGCTGGTCTGGTAAATGATGCTCATGGCCTTCCTCTGCCCCCGTCGGGGCGGCTGAGATAATAAGGGATTCACCATAGCCGCTTCCTTTCATGGCGTAAAGCCGTCCGCCACCCCCTCGCCGCCCGCGGGACTTGCCAGATTGGCAAAAATGCCCGATTATGAGCAGTTGGATTGACGGAAAAAATGTGCCGCGCTGCGAGCGCGCGGAGCGAGGGGAGGTCGTATGTCGTCATGTGTGCAGTATCCCGGTACGGGCTGCATTGTGGAATTTCTGGAGGGCAACGCCGTCCATCTGGCCCTTGTCATTGAAGAAGGCGGGGGGAAGGTCCGCCTTCTCCTGCCCAACCGCCGGGAAACGCGGCTGGGGACGTCGCGCCTGCTGCCGTGGTCCGGGCCGCAGCTGCCGGGCCCCCTGCCCGGCCGGGAAGAAGCCGTCCGCCTGCTGGACGATGTGCGCAAACGCCGCGAGGCGCTGGCCGCCGCCGTCCCGGTGGCCGAGCTCTGGGAGATGGCCCAGGGCGAGCTGGCCGAAGCCCCTGCCCAGTGGTTCGCGGAACTCTCCGGCAGCGACCCCGACGTGGACAGCATCGCAGCCCACGGACGGGCCCTGCTGGCCTGCAAGAGCCATTTCCGCTTCCAGCCGCCCGTCTTCCAGATCTTCGATGCCGAGACCGTGGAGCGGCGGCTGCACGAGCAGCAGGAGCGCGAAGAGCGCGAGGCCCTCACCGTGGGCGGCGCGACCTTTTTCCGCCTGCTCTGGGACGTGGCCTGCAGGAAGCGTACGCTCCCCCCGGCCCCGGATGCCGACGGGCACGGCGGCTCGCCGGAATGGCCCGCGCCGGAGGTGGCCCAGCGGCTGCGCAAGCTGCTGTTCGACTGCATGGCCAATCCGGACAATCAGGAACACGATACGCTCTGGCGCATGCTGAGCAAGGGCCTGCCCGACGTGCCCCATCTGCCGGTGCAGCTGCTCATGGCCTGGGGCGAAGTGCCGCCGCATTACAATTTCTGGTTCGACCGCGCCGGTTACGAGCCCGGGGATCAGTGGTGGACGCACTGGACGGACGAGGTGGAGGACTGCGCGGCGCAGAGCCGTGAAATGCCGCTGGAGCGCTGCGATCTCCCCTTCATCAGCATCGACAGCGCCAGTACCCGCGACGTGGACGACGCCTTTTTCCTGGAGGACAGGCCGGACGGCGGTTTCCTGCTGACGCTGGCCCTGGCCTGCCCGGCGCTGTGCTGGCCCTTCGGCTCCCCGCTGGACAAGGCCGTGCTGCGGCGCGGCACCAGCATCTATCTGCCGGAAGGCGACTGCCACATGCTGCCCGAAACGCTGGGGACGGACGTCTTCTCCCTGCGGGCGGGCGAGGATCGCCCGGCCTTCTGCGTCCGGGTGGCCGTGGATGCGGAAGGCGTTGCCGCGCCCTGCGAGGTCTTCATGGCCCGCGTGAAGCTGGCGGCCAACCTCACCTACCGGGACACGCAGGCCGTGCTGGACGCCCGGCGGACGGGCGCGCCCCTGCCGGACAATCCGGCCGCCCCCTTCGCCGAGGCCCTCGAACGGGCGCACGCCTTCGAGCGCGCCCGGCAGGCGGCCCGCATCCGGGGCGGGGCCGTGGTCATGGATCGCCCGGAGCCGGTCATCCGGCTTGAGGGCGAAGGCGCGCAGACCGTCGTGCATCTGGAGCCGGGCGAGAACTGCCCGGACAGCCAGTCCGCCGTGGCGGAAATGATGATCCTTGCCTCCGCCGCCGTGGCCGACTGGGCCGCCGCCCGGAGCCTGCCCCTGCTGCACCGCACGCAGGACGTGGCCCTGCCGCGCGAATACGCCGGCGTCTGGACGCGCCCGGAGGACATGACCCGCATCATGCGCGCGCTGGCCCCGTCCAGCCTGGAAGTGCAGGCCCGTCCGCACGCGGCCCTCGGCCTGCCGCGCTACGCGCCCGTCACCTCGCCCCTGCGGCGCTATCCCGACCTCGTGAACGAGGCGCAGATCGCCCATTTCCTGCAGCGCGGGGTCCCGCGCTGGGAGGCCGGCGCGCTGACGGAGCTGCTGGTCAGCCTCAACGCGGCCCTGGAGGCTGCCGGGCAGATACAGCGCTTCCGGCCCCGCTACTGGAAACTGCTCTTCTTCCGCCAGCAGGGCGACAAGGTCTGGTGGCCCGGCATCATCACCGAGGAAAACGACGTCTTCGGCAATGTCAGCCTGCCGGATCAGGGCATCTTCCTGCGGGGCAAGCGCCGTCAGTTCGACGAACGCGCCTGCCCGGGTACGGCGGTGGAAGTGCGCATCGGGCGGGTCAATCCCCTGTACAATGAGATCATGTTACTGGAGGCGCGCACGGCCGACTGCCGGCCCGCGCCTTACGAGGAGATGCCTTCATGACGGAAATCTTTTGTCTCGCGCTGGCCTATGTGGCCGGCTCCGTCCCGTGGGGACTGGTCATCGCCCGCGTCTTTTGCGGGATCGATCCCCGACGGGGCGGCAGCGGCAATACCGGGGCCACCAATGTGGCCCGCCTCTGCGGCTTCGGCTGGGGAGTGCTCACCCTGGCCTGCGATCTGGGCAAGGGGGCCCTGCCCGTCTGGCTGGCCCTGCACTGGGGGCTTTCCCCGTTCTGGGTGAGCCTCGTGGCGCTGGCCGCCGTGCTGGGGCACGTCTTTTCCTGCTTCATGCACTTTCGCGGCGGCAAGGCCGTGGCCACGAGCATCGGCATCTTCCTGCCGCTGGCCTTCTGGCCCCTGTTCGGGGCCTGCCTGCTCTGCGTGCTGGTCATCTGGCGCAGCGGCTTCGTGTCGCTGGGCTCGCTGACGCTGGTCAGCGCGCTCGTGCTGGGGCTGCTCTTCTGCGGGCAGTGGACGTGGCTCCCGCTGAGCCTCTGCATCTGGGCCATCGTGGTCTGGAAACATCGGGAGAACATCGCCCGCCTGCGCGCCGGGACGGAAAAGAGCTGGCAGAAGAAACGTCAGGACTGATGCCGCCGTCGGTAGGAAACGTCATGTCTTGCGAGCAAGGGGAACCCTTTTGCCGGACGGTCCCCCTTTTTTCGTGGGATGCTTCCTCGTCTCCCTGCTCCCTACCCCATTGAGCATGGCGACAGACCTTACGGCGCCAGCTCGATGCGGCAGAGCTGCCGTGCGCTGCGGCCCTGATCGTCCACGGCAAGGATCTCCCGCCGGCCCGCGCTGTCCGGCTCCCAGAGGAAAGGCTCTCCCGGGGCCGCGCTGCCCAGATAGACAGGCCCGGCGAACCAGTGGATGCGCCGCACGTCGGGCTCCGCCGCCGCCACGAGGGGGATGCTGCGCGACGTCCCGGAGAGCGTCCGGTAATAGGTCACGCCCTTCTTGGGCAGGAGGATGCGTGGCGGCGTCCCGGGGGGCGGCGCGGTTCGCTCCTCCGTTGCCGGGCGGCACTGCGGCAGCCAGTCCGGCGGCAAAGGCTTGTGTATCCCGGCCTGAGCAAAGACCTTGCGCACGTCCGAGGGCCAGAATTCCCAGTAACGCAGCTCGGTCTCCCCTTCGCGCGGCTCGCAGGCCCGCAGGCCCGTGGCCTTGTCGATGAGCAGCGGCCGCAGGATGCCGCTGTCCCGCACCGGGGACACGCCGGGGATGAAGAGCGTCTCTTCCGTCTCCGCGCAGCGGGATGTGTCCACATCGCCGGTGGCGGCGCAGACGGGCAGTTCCACCACATTGAGCCCGGCGCGCCGCTCCGCCGTCACGTCATGCAGGGGACGCAACGCCGCCAGCCCGCGCGCCACCTCCGCGAACAAGGGCAGGGCCACCTCTCCCCCGATAAGATACGGATTGGGCCGGTTGTCGAAATTGCCCACCCACACCACAAGGACGTAGCCCCCCACCACGCCCGCCGTCCAGGCGTCCCGGAAGCCGTTGGAAGTGCCGGTCTTGCAGCGCAGGGGCACCGGCCCGTCCGGCGTCCGCAGCACGGCGTCCTCCCGTTCCAGCATGCGCAACGTCACATAGGCGCTCTCCGGCGACAGCAGGCGGACGGGCGCGGCGGCGGGCAGGTCGCGGCGCAGGCGCACCGGCTGCCAAAGGCCCTGATTGGCCAGCATGGCGTAAAGGGCCGCCAGCTCGCGCATGGAGACTTCCGCCCCGCCCAGCACCAGCGCAAGGCCGTAGTGCTCCGGCGGCCGGGGCAGCTGGACGCCCGCCTTTTTCAGGAAACCGTAGAGACCGGGCTCGGCAAGCTGCTCCGCCAGGATGATGGCCGGCAGGTTGCGGCTGGCCTTGAGGGCCGCATGGGCCGGAAGAGGCCCCCGGAAGCCCCGGTCGAAATTCTCGGGATCGTAGCCGCCGAAGGAACGCGGGCTGTCGATGAGCAAGGTCATGGGATGGATGAGCCCCTGCTCCAGGGCCAGCGCATAGATGAAGGGCTTGAGGGTGGAACCGGGCGAGCGGCGGGCGCGACTGCCGTCCACCTGTCCGTCGATGGCCGCGTCATGGAAGCCCGCCGATCCCGCCAGCGCGCAGACCCGCATGTCCGACGTGCGTACGAGCATGGCCGCCGCATTGCGGATGCCGTAGGCGCGCCCTCTGGCCGTCAGGCCGGACAGACGCTCCTCCAGCAGGCGCTGGAGGTCCGGCTCGATGCCGGTGGCCATGACGCCCCGCGGCGCGGGCGCATCGCTGTCGGCCAGCAGTTCCGCGCAGACATGCGGGGCAAGGAAGGGCAGTCGCGCAGGGGATCGCACCCGCAGCGGCGGCAACGGTCCCTCTCGCGGGCCGCCGTCCGCATCTTCCGTCAGCAGACGCTCCAGCCGGGCGCGCGCCGCGGCAAAGTCCTTCCCGCGCAGGGGGTGGCGCTGCACGGGATTCTGCGGGATGACGGCCAGCGCGTGGCTTTCCATGACCGTCAGCCGGCTGGCCGGCTTGTCGAAATAGATGCGCGCGGCGGCCTCTATCCCCTCGATATTGCCGCCATAGGGCGCAAGATTGAAATACGCCTCAAGGATCTCCTGCTTGCTGTAGTGCCGCTCCAGCAGCAGGGCCGTCCAGATCTGGCGCAGCTTGCCGCCGATGTCCGAGGTCGTCAGGCCCAGCCGCAGACGGGCCACCTGCATGGTGATGGTGGAGCCGCCCCTGCGGCGCTCCCCACCCAGATAGGTGCCCCAGGCCGCCCGCAGCAGGGAGGGGACATTGACGCCGGGATGCGCCCAGAAATGCCTGTCCTCGTAGCGGATGAGCGCCTGCACGGCCTCCGGGGCGATGTCGTCCAGCCTGACCCGCAGACGGTAGGTCTGATCCTTGGCCAGGCCCATGCGGAGGATGCCGCCGTCCGCATCCGTCACCAGCCGGGCGAAGGGCACCCCGTCCAGCAGCGGGGGCGGCGGCAACAGCCCCAGCAAGGCGTAGAGGAGCAGCAGGACACACAGCGGCAAACCGAGCCATGCCCCCAAACGGAGCAGGCGACGCGGCAGGCGGGAACCCAATGGCAGGCGGCGCGCGGCGGGCATGCGGCAGTCCTCTTGAACGTTTTCCGTTTGGTTTTGGCCGGGCGGCGCTGTGCTGCCGCCTCGCGTTTTACCTTTTCCAAAGCCAAAACGCTCTAATTTTACAAATAATCTCAATATATAAGACGTATCGCTCGCACACTGTCCGCTTGCCTTGGAAGCGGGGTCGCCTCGTGGCCCTGCCCCTTCCCCCGGTAAAAGCGCGCTGGGGAAGGGATGGGGGGCTTGGGGGGAAGGGGAACCCCGCCAGCGCCGGCGGAGGGGTTCCCCTTCC